>JBAQJS010000034.1:0-126159 GCA_049300435.1 Candidatus Acidiferrales bacterium
CGCTGCATCCTGTGCTTCCGTTGCGTGCGCGTCTGCGATGAAGGCATGGACGTAAAAGCGCTGGGCGTCGGCGCGCGCGGCGTGCATTCCGCGATCATTCCCAATGAGCCCGGCCAGCTCGCCTGCGAAGAATGCGGCATGTGCATTGATGTTTGCCCCGTCGGCGCGCTTACCAGCGGCACCTATCGCTATCAGACGCGTCCGTGGGAAATGCAATACGTTCCCAATCCCTGCGCGCACTGCTCGAACGGCTGCAAGACCACCCTCAGCGTGCGCAACAATGAAATCCTGCGCGCCAATAATCGCGATTCCTCCGGCGTAAACGGCGAATTCCTGTGCGGCAAGGGCCGCTTCGGTTTCGACTTCACCAGCAACGCCGAGCGCGTGCGCCAACCTCTGCTGCGCCGCAACGGCAAACTCGAGCCGGCCAGCTGGGAAGACGCGCTCGAGGAAGTCGCGCGCCGGCTGAAGCAGGTTCGCGACAAACATGGCGCGAATGCCATCGGCGTGATCGGCTCAAATCACACGACAAACGAAGAAAACTACCTGCTCAATCGCTTCGCCCGCGCCACGCTGGGCACGAATAACCTGGACCATCACCGCACCGCGGACTACGCCGGGCTCGCCGCGGCTCTTGGCCCGAACGCCACCAGCGCCTTGGCCACCATGTCCGACATTTACACCGCGCCGGCAGTCCTGCTGATTGCCAACGATGTGACGCAACAAAACCCGCTGGTCGCCTGGCAGATTCGCAGCGGCGTGCGCCATCACCAGACGCGCCTCTATGTCATCAACGGTCGCGCAAGCAAAATTCATCGCCAGGCCGCGCAGTTCGTCGAAACGCCCAAGGACGGCGAACGCGCGGCGGTCCGCTGGCTCGCGGTAGGCGAAGGCGGTTTTGAAGCGTCGGCCACCGAGTCGCTCACGAAGCTGAAAGCCGCTCTGGAAGCCGAAAAGGAACTCGTGATCGTCTTCGGCGCGGATATTCAAGGCGCGGCGATTCGCGACCTGGTTTCCTTTGCCGCTCGCCTCAGCGGCCAGACCAAGTTCATGGCTCTGGGCGATTATTCGAATTCGCGCGGCGCGGCGGATATGGGCGTGCTGCCCGACCGCCTGCCCGGCTACGCTCCGCTCTCGGACGCCGGCGAGCGAGCGCGCTACGGAAAAATCTGGGGCGCCGAGATCCCGTCCGCGCCCGGTCTGACGGCGCGCGCGATGATGGAAGCCGCCGTCGGCGGGAAATTGAAAGCGCTATACGTCGTCGGCGCGAACCCGGTGAAGACCTTCGGCGTGGCTCAGCCCGATAGGCTCGGCGGCCTGGAATTGCTGGTGGTGCACGACCTGTTCTTGACCGAAACCGCGCAGCGCGCGGACGTGGTCTTCCCCGCCGCCTCTTCCTACGAAAAGGACGGCACGCTGACCAACACCGCGGGCGAAGTGCAGATGACCCACCGGTCCATTGATCCGCAGGGCCCGCGCAGCGATTTCGACCTGCTTCGCATTCTTTCGCACCAGCTTGGCATGCTGGGAGTCGGCGCGCCCATCCGCCTGCGCACCCCGGAAGCCGCCTTTGACGAAATTCGCCAGAACGTGCCGGGCTACGACCTGCCGGTTTCCAGCCTGCTGGGCGGCGGCGCGCCGCATTCCGCCGCCACTTGCAAATCGCCTGAACCTTCTTACGACGTGCCGGTCGGAAACATTTTTTCAGCGAACGATTTTCTCTTTACCAGCGGCTCACTCGGGCGTTACTGTTCGAAGCTCACTTCTACCAAAGAGGCAAAAGATACTCCGTGGATTTCATCGCCCACCATCCAGTCCTGGTGGTATCGCTAGTCAAGATCGTCGCTTTGATGTTTCTGTTGATGACGACTCTGGCGTACCTGTCCTGGTTCGAGCGCAAGGTCATCGCGCACATTCAATCGCGATGGGGGCCGTACTATGTGGGCGCGCACGGTCTGCTGCAGCCGCTCGCCGACGGCGTCAAATTTCTATTCAAGGAAGACCTCACCCCGCCGGGCGCGGACCGCTTCGTGTACATCCTCGCGCCGGTTCTGGCCCTTTCACTCGCCATGACCACCCTGGCCCTGATTCCCTTCGGCCCGCCCAGCGTGCAATGGCTGGGCCAGTCCACGCTGGTTGTGGCCAATGTGGACATCGGCCTGATGTTCGTCTTCGCCATCACCTCGATGGGCGTTTACGGCGTCGCTCTGGCCGGCTGGTCCTCCAACAGCAAATATCCGCTGCTGGGCGGCCTGCGCAGCTCCGCGCAAATGATCAGCTACGAAGTCTCGCTCACCCTCGCCGTCGTCGGCGTGGTGCTGCTCGCCGGCACGCTGGACTTCAACGAGATGATCTCCTCGCAGCGGGGCTACTATCTCCATTTCATCCCCCGCTGGCACATCGTGCCGCAAGTGGTCGGCTTTCTCTGCTATTTCACCTCGGCCGTCGCCGAAACCAATCGCGCTCCCTTCGATCTGCCCGAAGGCGAGACTGAGCTGGTCGGCGGCTTCCACACCGAATATTCCAGCTTCAAGTTCGCCATGTTTTTCATGGCGGAATACGCCAACATGATCACCGTATCGTGCCTGGCGACCATTCTTTTTCTCGGCGGCTGGCTCTCGCCCTTCCCGGAATCCTGGACGTTCCTGCAATACCTTCCGGCCGCGGGCCTGCTGGCGCTGGCCATTTATCTTGCGTATGACACCGTGGTGCTCGCGCACGGGATTGCGCGCGTGCAGCTTGTGGTCATCACCACCGGCGCGCTGGTAATCGGCCTCGCCTGCCTGCATCCGGCGGTCCTTGCCGTGATTCAGGGTCCCTTCTGGTTCCTTCTGAAGGTCGCCTTCATCATGTTCTTTTACGTTTGGACGCGCGCGACGCTGCCGCGCTTCCGTTACGACCAGCTCATGTCCTTCGGCTGGAAATTCCTGCTGCCCGTTTCGCTTGCCAACCTGGTGGTGACCGCTCTGGTGAAAATCTGGCCGCTGCTGGTGAACCACGGATGAGCCTTCCCTTCATCGTATTCTTCGTTTGCGCGTTCATCGCCGTGGCGGGCGCGCTCACGCTGATTCTGGCGCACGAGCCGATTCACAGCGCGCTGGCTCTGGTGCTGGTGATGGTCTCGCTCGCGGTCCTGTACCTGCTGCTGGGTGCGGAATTCATCGCAGCGGTGCAGATCATCGTGTATGCCGGCGCGATTATGGTGCTGTTCGTCTTCGTCATCATGCTGCTGAACGCCGGCGTGGAACAGCGCACCGATTTCAGCAAGATCGCGAAATATGCCGGCTTGCCGCTGGCCATTTTCCTGCTGCTCGAACTCGCGCACTGGATGGCGCATTCGTTGATCGGCGCCCAAGTGGCCAACGGCCTGGGCGGCAGCAACGCCGGAGTATCCACGCGCGCCCTCTCCGCACAGCTCTTTCAGAAATATCTGTTTCCGTTTGAAGCGACTTCCATTCTCATCTTGATCGCCATTCTCGGCGCGCTGGTTCTGGCAAAGAAGGACGAATGAGCATTGTTCCCATTTCGTATTACCTGGTGCTGAGCGCGATTCTTTTCGGCCTCGGCATTGTCGCGTTTGTATTCAAACGCAATATCATCACCATCTTCATGGCCATCGAGCTGATGCTCAACGCCGTGAATCTGGCTTTCGTGGCGTTCGCCCGCGCGCATAACCAGCTCGACGGTCTGGTGTTCGTCTTTTTCGTGATTGTGGTGGCGGCCGCCGAAGCTGCCGTGGGCCTGGCCATCGTCATCACCGTGTATCAGAACCGCCAAACTCTGAATATCGAAAGTATCAATCTGCTCAAACTTTAATGTTCCTACTCGACCATCTCTGGATCATCCTCGCGCTGCCGCTGCTGGGCGCGGCCGTCAACGGCTTGTTGGGCAAGAACTTTTCCAAGCCGGTGGTGAACACCGTAGGCGTCGGCTCGGTGGCGCTGGCATTCCTTTCCGTCGCGGAACTGGTGCGCGAATTCCTGCAGCTTTCCGCCGGCCAGATTCCCTGGGTGAAAACCTACTTCACCTGGATCACCGCCGGCCAGTTCACCGTGAATTTCTCGCTGCAGGTGGACCAGCTCACCGTGGTGATGCTGGGGGTGGTGACCTTCGTCGGCCTGCTGGTGCACATTTATTCCATCGGCTACATGGCGCACGAGGAGGGCTATTACCGCTTCTTCTCCTACCTGAACCTGTTCGTCTTTTTCATGCTCACCTTGGTGCTCGCTGCCAACATCGTGCTGATGTTCGTCGGTTGGGAAGGCGTGGGCCTGTGCAGCTACCTGCTGATCGGTTTCTGGTTCCTGAAGCAGTCCGCGATCAGCGCGGGCAAGAAAGCCTTCATCACCACGCGCATCGGCGATTTCGGATTCACCATCGGCATCCTGCTGCTCTTCTGGACGTTCAAGTCCGTGGACTTCGGCGCGATTTTCAGGCAAGTCGCCAGCCCGCAGCCCGAAGCCGCCGTCCCCACCGCCGTCCTCACCACAATCTGCTTGCTGCTGTTCACCGGAGCGGTCGGCAAATCGGCACAGTTGCCGCTGTACGTCTGGCTGCCGGACGCGATGGAAGGCCCTACGCCGGTCAGCGCCTTGATTCACGCGGCGACGATGGTTACCGCCGGCGTGTACATGGTCGCGCGCATGAATCCGCTGTTCTCGCGCGCGCCGCTTGCCATGTTCGTGGTCGCTCTGGTCGGCGCGCTTACCGCGTTTTATGCGGCCACCATCGGCCTGGTGCAAACCGACATCAAGAAAGTTCTCGCCTATTCCACCGTCTCGCAGCTCGGCTACATGTTTCTGGGCCTGGGCGTCGGGGCCTACGCTGCCGGCGTATTCCATCTGATGACGCACGCGTTCTTCAAGGGCCTGCTATTCCTCGCGGCCGGCAGCGTGATTCACGCCATGGGCGGCGACCAGGAAATGACTCACATGGGCGGCCTGCGCAGCAAGATTCCGGTCACCTTTTGGACCATGCTCATCGCCACCCTGGCCATTACCGGCATCCCCGGTTTCGCCGGGTTTTTCAGCAAGGACGAAATCCTGGAAGCCGCGCGCTCCGGCCCCAATGCCAACATCTGGCTCTGGCTACTCGGCCTGGTCGGCGCCGCGCTCACTTCGTTCTATATGTTCCGGCTGATTTTCCTCACGTTCTTCGGCGCGCCGCGTTACGACGAGCACAAAGTTCACGTGCACGAATCACCCAAGACCATGACGGTGCCGCTGATTTTCCTCGCGATTCTTTCCACCGTCGGTGGATGGGCCGCTGCGCCGCATCTCATCGGCGGCACGGATTACTTCGAAAGGTTCCTGCATCCCGTCTTTGCGGCGTACGCTCCGCCAGCCGCGGCCGGCGCCGAGGTCGCCGCGGAAGCCTCCGCAGGCGCTGGAATCATGCTGCTGCACGCGCTCACCGGATGGCCGGTAATCGTCGCGCTCCTCGGACTACTGGTTGCGTGGTGGTTCTACATCAAGAGCCCGCAAACGCCCAAGAAGCTTGCGGAGAGCCTGCGCGCGCCTTACACGCTGGTTCTGCACAAGTATTTTGTGGACGAACTGTACAACGCCGCGATCGTCCAGCCGCTGCTGTGGATTTCCACCCACGTGCTCTGGCACTTCGTGGACGAGGGCGTGATTGACGGCACGGTGAACGGCGTGGCCCGCGTGGCCCGCGAATCCGGCGGCCAGTTGCGCGAAATTCAATCCGGCAACGCGCGCAGCTACGCCACCTGGGTGGTGATTGGCGCCGTAGGCGTTACCGTGCTGATGCTTGGACTCTGGGGAATGGTGCGCTAGCGTGGAAATGCAATCTCACGTGCTTTCGGTCATCATATTCCTGCCGCTGCTGGGCGTGCCGGCGTTGCTGCTGCTGCGTTCGGAGGATCACACCTGGATCCGGTGGATTGCCCTGGCGGTTTCGCTCGCCGAATTCGTCATTTCGCTGGCCTTCCTGCTGCCCACGTTCGAATCCGGCAGCCCTGGTTACCAGTTCGTCGAAAATCACCGCTGGATTGGCGACGCGATTCAGTACCACATCGGCGTGGACGGCATCAGCCTGTTCCTGGTGCTGCTCACCACCTTCCTCACGCCGCTCGCCATTCTCTGCTCCTGGAATTCGATTCATGAGTACGTAAAGGGTTTCTTCGTCGCGCTGCTGGCCATCGAGACGGCCATGATCGGCGTCTTCGTTTCCCTCGACCTGTTCCTCTTCTTCGTCTTCTGGGAAATGACGCTGATTCCCATGTATTTCCTGATCGGCATCTGGGGCCATGGCCGCCGCATTTACGCCGCCGTGAAATTCATTCTGTACACCATGTTCGGCTCGATCCTGATGCTCGTCGCGATTCTGTGGCTCTACAACCTGAGCGGCACGCACGGGCTGATCCGCACTTTCGATTTGCCAGAGCTGACCGCGCGGCTGCAAAGGGGCTACATCCTGCTCCCGCCGCACACCGAGCTGTGGCTCTTCGGCGCGTTCTTCCTGGCCTTCGCCATTAAAGTCCCGCTCTTCCCGCTGCACACCTGGCTGCCGGACGCGCACACCGAAGCGCCCACCGCCGGCTCGGTGATTCTCGCGGGTGTGATGCTGAAGCTGGGCACCTACGGCATGTTGCGTTTCTGCCTGCCGCTCTTCCCGGACGCGTCGCACCGCATGGCCCCGTTGATCGGCGTGCTGGCGATCATCGGCATTATTTACGGGGCGCTGGTAGCCACCGTCCAGACCAATTTCAAGCGCCTGATCGCCTACACTTCCGTCAGCCACCTGGGATTTGTGGTGCTGGCCATTTTTTCCTTCACCACGATTTCTTTTCAAGGCGCGATCTTTCAGATGATCAGCCACGGCGTCTCCACCGGCGCACTCTTCCTGGGCCTGGGCATGATTTACGACCGCCGCCACACCTACGAAATCAAGGAATTCGGCGGCCTGGCGAATCCCATGCCCGTGCTGATGTCCTTCTTCCTGTTTATATGCCTTTCGTCGCTGGCGCTACCGCCGCTGAACGGCTTCATCGGTGAATTCCTGATTCTGATTGGCGTCTTTCAGTATCACCACGCGTGGGCTTCGTGGGCAGCGAGCGGCGCGGTCCTCTCGGCGATTTACTTGCTCTGGTCGTACCAGCGCGTCGCGCTCGGAGAACTCACGAGCGATAAGAACCGCACCTTGCCCGATGCTTCCGGCCGCGAACGCCTGATTCTCGTCGCGGTCGCCGTGGCCATTCTTTTCATGGGCATCTCCTCGCCGCTGTTCACCCACCGCATGCAGGCTTCCACGGACAACCTGGTCCAGCAGACGCTGGGCCACCCGCAGAACGCGGCGCAGCCTCGCCTCGAGCTTCCCGCGCCCGTCGGCGGGTATGTGCTCACCCCGCCGCGGCCTCAGCCGCTGCATGACGCTGCGCTCGCCGCTGCCACGGCACGGACGGTGCAGCCGTGATCAGCTTCCCCGCCGAGCAGCTCGCGAATCTGCATCGCCTCGCACCCGAAATTGTTCTCTGCCTCTTCGGCATCATTATTATGGTTGCGGACCCGTTCGTCGCCCCCGCGAAACAGCGCCTCCTGGGATGGCTGGCGTTCATCGGCACCCTGCTCGCGCTCGGCGCGACCCGCCTCATGGCACTCGATCCGGGACCGGCCTACAACCATCTGCTCACTGCCGATCACTTCAGTATTTTCGTGCATTTGGTGGTCATCGGTGCCGCGGCTCTGGCCATTCTCGGCTCCTTCCAGTATCTCGAGGACGAAGGCATCCAGCGCGGCGAATACTATTCGCTGGTTCTGTTCGCCACGGCTGGCATGGGCATACTCGCGGGCGCGAACGAGCTGGTCACCGCTTTCATCGGCCTGGAAATGAGCTCCATCTCCACCTACATCCTCGCCGGCTTTCGCCGCCGCGCCGCCAAATCCAATGAAGCCGCGCTGAAATATTTCATCCTGGGCTCCTTTGCCACCGCATTCTTTCTGTACGGCATCGCCATGGTGTATGGCGCCACCGGAACCACGCGCATGGACCTGGTGCAGAGCGCGCTGCAAAAGATGCTGGCCGAGCAGGGGCGCCTGCCGTCGCTCTCCATCGTGGGCCTGGCGCTGATGTTTGTCGGCCTGGGCTTCAAAGTCGTCGCCGCTCCCTTTCAGATTTACGGGCCGGACGTTTACGAAGGCGCGCCCACGCCGGTAACGGCGCTGCTGGCCTCCGGGCCCAAAGCCGCCACCTTTGCCCTGATGCTGCGCATTTTCTACGTGTCCTTCGGCACGGCCGGCAATCTGTGGTTCTGGGCCATCTGGATTTCCGCCGTCCTCACCATGTGCGTCGGCAATTTCGCCGCGCTGGTGCAAACCAACGTCAAGCGCATGCTGGCCTATTCCTCCATCGCGCACGCCGGATACATTCTGGTCGCCTTCGCCGCATCCACGGTGTACGGCATCGCCGCCGTGCTCTTTTATCTCGCCGCCTACGCCTTGATGAAAGTCGGCGCGTTCCTGGTGATCGCCCATCTCGGCCAGCGCGAAGAAAAGCGCCTCGAGATCACCGATTACGCCGGGCTTGCCACCAAGCAGCCAGTGCTAGCCGCATGCTTCACGCTGTTCCTGTTCTCTTTGCTGGGATTGCCCGCCACGGGCGGCTTCCTCGGGAAGTTCTTCGCGTTTCAGGCGGCGCTGGATTCGCGCATCGTCTGGCTGGTGGTCATCGCCGCCGTCAACAGCGTCATCGGCTCTTACTACTACCTGCGCGTAATCATCGCCATGTATTTCTGGGAGCCCTCGAAGGACTACACGCCCTCGAAAATCGCGCCCGCTCTCGTGCTGGCGCTGGCCATCGCCGCCGCCGGTACGCTGTACCTCGGCCTCCGCCCCGGCCAAGTCCTCGACTACGCCAGAACCGCCGCCGAATCTCTCTCCCTGCACTAATCGCAATTGGCCGTTGCGATTTGTTCTTGTCGCGCGCAACCCGTAGGGGCGCTGCTTGCCTGCCGCAGGCAGGCTGCGCCGCAGCTTGCCCAGTTGTGAACCCTCCGGATGTCGTACGCAGCACCGGCGCTTCTCGAATCACGCCCCAAAATACAAAAAAGCCCGGAAGCTCGCTCGCGAGAGCGAACTTCCGGGCCGCGAATTCCTGCCGAAACTTTACTTTACTTTGAGGAATACGATGGCAAACGTGTACAGCGCCATGGATTCAATCAGCACCAGCGCCAAAATCAGCGCGAAGCGGATCGCCGCCGCCGCTCCGGGATTGCGCGCCAGCCCTTCGCAAGCCGCCGCAGTGGCCTTGGCCTGCGCGTACCCTCCCGCCGCCGACGCAATCGCCATGGCGAAGCCGGAAGTGATAGCCACCCAGTTCGTCGCCGCAGCTTCTCCCGGCGTTCCCTGCGCAAACGCTGCCGGAGCGAACGCGATTACCGCAATCACCCCCAGCAGAAACAACGCGTACCTTCTCATGGTGTTCTCCTCGTTATGAATTTGCCGCCAGGCGGTGGCTCCCGTCATCCTCAAGCAGCCGGGATCACACTGGCAGCGATCATGCCGAAATAAAAATTATTTCCGCGTATTAATGGTCTTCCCCGACCGCTCCCGCCACGTAAATTACCGGCAGGATCGTAAACACGAACGCCTGCAGCACGGCCACAAAGATGTGCAGCAGAATGAACGGCACCGGGCCAATCAGCGGAATCACCGCCGCCACGTAGCCCCATTTCCCCAGATGCCCCAGGAACAGATACATCTCCAGCATCAGTCCCAGAAATAAGACATACAGCGTCTCGCTTACCAGCATGTTGACCCAAAGACGCACGGTGAGCGACAGCAACCGCGCAAGGTTGCTGACGATCTCGATCGGCAGCATGATCGGAGACATCGCCAGCACCGGACCCAGAAACCGTTTCCCGTGCCCGAGCGGTCCATTCTTCACGATGCCGGTCCAGTTGTAATAGATGAACACCACGATCGCGCAACCCAGCGGCACCGAAACCACCGCCGTCGGCGACATGAACGTGGGAAACAACCCGATCAGATTGCATCCCAGTATGAAAATGCCGATGCTGCCCAGCATCGCCACGTATTTGTACCCGTCGTGCCCGACGTTGTCATCCAGCAGGTCGCGCACGCCCACTCCCATGGAATTCGTCAGCAGCGCTTCCATGCACTGTTGCGTCCCGCCGGGGCGATGCACGGAAATTCGCGCCTTCAGCCACAAAAAGAAAACGGCGGAAAGCGCGAACACCACGAGCTCCACCGTCACGTGGTTGGGAATAGGAAACTCGGGATTCTGCGGCTTGACGTGCAGCAAACCGAGCAGCGCGTTCACAGGCCTGCCCAGCAAGTGATTCAGCAGAATCGTAATCCACAGTAACCGCTCTGCCATTTCCACCCTTTCAGGAACTCGCGTCTGGAGGCAGGCTGCTACGGAAAAGCTGCCCCACCATTTCCACCAGGACCGCGGCGACCACCGAGAAAAAACCGGCCAGCAGGCTCGCTACTGGAGGTTTGAAGGCCCGCAGAATAGCATAGGCGGCCACAATCAGCAAAACGTAGCGGCCCAGGAATTTCAGATACACACTGGCTGGAACTCGTGCCCGCTCGGTTCCGGCCTGCGCGGTGGATAGCCGCGCCAGCGTGTCCACCCCCTGCTTCATCCAGCGATAATTCACCCAGGAAAGCATCGCGCCGGCTGCCAATCCCGCCGCTGCCCTTCCGCCCCAAATCAGCGCCGCGCCGGCGGTGGCGGCCCCGCCGATGCCCGCAATGAGCCACTCGATCCGGCGCTCCGCGGCGGCGTAAAGCGCTTCATCCGCCGCCATCGCCGCCGCCGTTCGACTTGTCCGCGTGCAAAAGCCGCCGGAGTATGTCCCACACTCCCGCGCCGAAGCCCAGAAACCCGAGAATTAGCGTAAGCAATGGAGAGGTGTGCAGCCAGCGGTCCAGCAAATACCCTGCGCCGCCGCCAATCACGATGCTGGCGATCATGATCACCGGCAGCTCCATGGCCATCGCCACTTGCGTGGCGCCGCTGCTGGGGCGCTTGCGCGGTGTTGGACTTGGCGCGGACATTATCCTTCGTGCGCGCTCATGCGCCGCCAGCGCTCATTGGCCAAAGGGAGTAAGGATGGAGTACGTCGCCAGGCGCAAAAACTGCTCCGGAAAAATTCCCGCGGCCAGCGTCACGATCACCATCGCGGCCAGCGCGAATTTCTGCGCCCAGGTAATCACCGGCCGCACCACATCGCTGGACTCGCGCACCCACATTGCCGCGATCATCCGGAAATAGTAATACACCGCCGGCAGAATGTAGAGCACTCCCAGAACCGCCAGCAGCGTGTGCTGCGTTTCGATCAGCGCCCAGAAGATCAGCAACTTCGCCACGAACCCCGCCGTCGGCGGAATCCCCGCAAGCGAGAGCAGGAAGATCAGCATCAGCACCGCCGCGCCGGGGCTGCGCTCCATCAATCCGTTCAAATCGTCAATCTCGTCGCCGATGATGCCCTTGCGCCGCAACAAAATCACCACCGCGAATGCGCCGGTGTTGAAGAATACGTACGCCAGAAGATAGAACGCGGTCGCCTGCAATCCCCGCTCATTCAACGTGCCGTCCGGTTTCACCGCTGCCACCAGCCCCAGCAGCAGGTAGCCCACCTGTGCGATCGAGGAATATGCCAGCAGACGCTTGATGTTCGTCTGCGTGATTGCGGCCAGCGTGCCCACCGTGAGCGAGAGCACCGCCACCGCCTCCACGATTCGCACCCAATCCAGATTCAGCGGCCAGAACACCGTCAGGAACAGGCGCAGCAGCAGCGCAAAGCTCGCCGCTTTCGATGCGCCGCTGATATACGCGGTGATCGCGGTCGGCGCGCCTTCATACACGTCCGGCGCCCACTGATGAAAAGGCACCCCGGCGATTTTGAAGAAGACACCCGCAGCGATTGTCCCCAGCGCTAGAAAGAGCAGCAAATCCGCACCGGGATTTTGCCCGCGGCGGTGCTCGACGGCTTCCTGAATGATCTCCAGGTTCGTCGAGCCCGCGATGCCGTACAGGATCGAAAAACCATACGCCAGGATGCCGGAGCTGAATGCACCCATCAGCATGTACTTCATCGCGGCTTCGTTCGAGCGGCGATTGCGGCGCAAGAATCCGCTCAGCACGTAAAAGCTCAGCGCCATGGTCTCCAGGCCCAGGAACAGCACCGTGAGATCGTTCCCGCAAGCCAGAAACATCATGCCCACGGTGGCGAAAAGCATCAGCGCGTAATACTCGCCGTGCTGCTCGTCCTCGATTTCCATGTAGCGCGTCGAAAGCAGAATCACCAGCGCCGTGGACGCCAGAAACAGGAATCCGAAGAAAATGAAAAACGGCTCGATGATGATGCAATTATAGAAGCCCACCACCGGGCCAATCGGCGGCGAAGCATACGCCCGCAGCATGTACAGCGACCCGCCGCTGAACACCACCCCCAGCATCGCCGTGAACGCGTTCCACGATTTCTGCTGTTTGGTCAGCAGAAAATCGGTCAGTAAAATCGCCAGCCCGAAAAACACCAGCATCGCTTCCGGCAATACCAGGAAAAAATCGCCGCGCGCCAACTCGAAGATCCTCTGCCACGGCATCTACTTCACCCCGGCCTGTGCGGCGGATGGCGTTCCCGCCGGAATCGCCGCGCCGGATTCCGGCGCAGCCGCTTCGCCCGGCGAATGAGGCACTGCGTAATAGCCCGGATGGACGCACTCCACCAGGCGCCGCACTGGCTGCTCCACCACGTGGAAAAGCGGCGCGGGATAAATTCCAATCCAGAACGCCAGCGCCACCAGCGGAATCAACGTCGCAAATTCGCGCCCGTTCAAATCCGGCAAATGCTCGTTCGCGGGATTCGTCACCGCGCCGAACATCACCCTCTGATACAGCCATAGCAGGTACGCTGCGCCCAGAACCACCCCGAACACGCCCCACGCGGCCCATTGCCAGCTCACCTCGAAAACCCCGCGCAATATCGTAAATTCACCGATGAACCCGTTCAGCAGCGGCATCCCCAGCGAGCTGAGCGTCACGATCAGGTACACTGCCGCGAAATTCGGCATCGGCGTGGAAAGCCCGCCAAATTCCGAAATCAGCCGCGTGTGCCGCCGCTCGTACAGCACCCCCACGATCAGGAAGAGCGCGCCGGTGGAAATACCATGGTTGATTTGCTGGATGATGCTGCCGGATAACCCCAGCGGCGTCAGCACAAAAATCCCCAGCGTACAGAAGCCCATGTGGCTTACCGAGGAATACGCGATCAGCCTTTTCATGTCCTTCTGCATCATGCACACCAGCGCGCCGTAAATGATTCCGATCAGCGAGAGCACGATGATGATTCCCCGGTATTTCACCGTCGCGTCCGGAAACATCGGCAGCGAAAAGCGCAGAAATCCGTAGGTGCCCATTTTCAGCAGCACGCCGGCCAGGATCACCGAACCCGCCGTGGGCGCTTCGGTGTGCGCGTCGGGCAGCCAGGTGTGAAAGGGAAACATCGGAACCTTGATCGCGAACGCGAAGAAGAATCCCCAGAAGAGCCATTTCTGCAGCCAGCCGAATTGCGCCGTAAAAGGATGCGCCAGGATCACCCGCATGTCGAACGTATCGCGGTAATAATAAATCGCCAGGATCGCCAGCAGCATCAGCACCGACCCCGCCAGCGTGTACAGGAAGAATTTAATCGCCGCGTACAGCCGCCGCTCGCTGCCCCACACGCCGATCAGGAAATACATGGGCACCAGCATCACTTCCCAGAAAACGTAAAACAGCACGAAATCCAGGGACATGAAGACGCCCAGCATGCCCGTCTGCAACAGCAACAGCAGAATGTAATATTCCTTCTCGCGTTTGTGAATCGCCGACCAGGACGACAAAATCGCAATCGCGCCCAGCACTGTCGTCAACATCACCATCAGGAAGCTCAAGCCGTCAATTCCCAGCGTGAATTGCGCGCCGGGTCCGTGCCCGCCGCCCAGCGAAGGAATCCAGCTCAGGCTGGTCACAAATTGAAATTGCGGCGCGTCCGGCCCGCTGTGAAATCGCCAGATCAGCGGCAGCGAGACCAGCAGCCCCAGAAACCCGAAGACGTTGCCCATCCAGCGATGCAGGTCCGCCCGCTCGCGCGGGATGAACAGCATCAGGATCGCCCCCACCAGCGGCGTGAAAAGAATCGTGCTTAAGATGTGGCTATCGGAAAAGAGCATCCGTTCCCTCGCGTTCTAAGGCAATTTTCCGTCCAGGCCCGTCGCCGGAGCGCACAACGCCGCCGCGCCCGCCGCGCCCAAAATCAATGCGCCGCATGATGCGCCAGATAAAAGTAATACCCCATGAATCCGATCAACCCGATTACGATGAACAGCATGTAACTCTGCACCAGCCCGTCCTGAATCAAGCGCACCGGAAAACTCAGAACCCACACAATCCGCGCGCCGAATTTCACCGAGCCGTCCACGATCCACTTGTCCCACCATATCGAAACGCGCGAGACGAACCGCGTGAGCCAGCCCGCACCGTCCACGCCCACCCCGTTGATGACTCTGGCATCGAACCATCCCAGCGCCAGCCCCAGGTCCTTCGCGCGATTCACGAACAGCGCGTCGTACAATTCATCCACGTAATATTTGTGGTACACCAACTCGTAGAATCCGCCCAGCTTCCGCGCAATTTTCTCCGGCAATTCCGTGCGCTTGACGTACAGATACCAAGCGAACAGGATTCCCAGC
This sequence comes from Candidatus Acidiferrales bacterium, assembly GCA_049300435.1. Lineage (GTDB taxonomy): Bacteria > Acidobacteriota > Terriglobia > Acidiferrales > UBA7541 > Palsa-295. The sequence goes on from JBAQJS010000034.1 coordinate 14,721, forward strand.
GCCACCAGCGATTCCGATAGCAGCATCAAATGGATCTCGCCGCTCGAAGAACTCGGGCCTTTCACCGGCAGCGTGCGCGCTTCGTGCGCCAGGCCCACCACCGGCTCCAGAAAATGCACGAAGCGGCTGTTCCCGCCGAGCACTTCCGGCCAGCTTACCCACCCTCCCACCACCGAAAGTCCCGCCAGAATCATCAGCGGAATCACCATCGCTCTCGGCGATTCGTGGATGTGGTGTTCCACTTCATGCTCCACGCGCGACGCGCCGTGGAACGTCATGAAAATCAGCCGGAACATGTAGAATGCGGTGATGCCCGCCGTGAAATATCCGATGGCCCACAGCAGCGCATCCTTCTCGTACGCTTTGCCCAGGATCAGGTCCTTGCTCATGAATCCGGCGAAGGGAAAAATCCCCGCGATGGCCAGCGTCGCGATCAGCATGGTCCAATAGGTAATGGGAATTTTCTTCGCGAGCCCGCCCATCTTGCGCATGTCCTGCTCGCCCGAGAGCGCGTGGATCACGCTGCCCGCCGCAAGGAACAGCAAACCCTTGAAGAAAGCGTGGGTCATCAGGTGGAAAATTCCCGCGGTAAACGCGCCCACGCCGCACGCCAGAAACATGTAGCCCAGTTGCGAAATCGTCGAGTAAGCCAGCACCTTCTTGATGTCGTTCTGCACCACGCCAATCGTCGCCGCGAAAAGCGCGGTAATCGCGCCCACCATGGCCACCACGGCCATGGCTTTCGGCGCCAACTGATAAATCGCATTTGTCCGCGTGACCATATACACGCCCGCGGTCACCATCGTCGCCGCGTGAATCAGCGCGCTCACCGGCGTGGGCCCTTCCATCGCGTCCGGCAGCCACACGTACAGCGGAATCTGCGCCGACTTGCCCGTCGCGCCCACGAAAAACAGCAACGCGATCGCCGTCAGCCACGGGTCGCCCATCTGAAAGTGTCCCGCCTGCAGCGCCGGCCCGATATCGCTGAAACGCACCGTTCCCAGCACCGCCGACGTCAGGAATATTCCCAGCAGAAAGCCCGCATCGCCCACGCGGTTCACGATGAACGCCTTTTTTCCCGCGTCCGTTGCCGATTTTCGGTGAAAGTAAAATCCGATCAGCAGGTAGCTGCACGTTCCCACGCCTTCCCAACCCACGAACATCACCACCAGATTATTCGCCAGCACCAAAACCAGCATCGCGAACATGAAGAGGTTCATGTACCCGAAGAACCGGTAATATCCGCCTTCGTGCGCCATGTATCCCGTGGAATACACGTGGATCAGCAAGCCCACGCCGGTGACCACCAGAATCATCACCGCCGTGAGCGCGTCAATCTGAAATTCCCAGGGCGCACGGAAAAACGCCAGCTTGCCGCCGAACATGTGATACGGCACGTTAGGCAGCCACTCGAATAGCGCCTTCGTGAAGAATCGTTCGCCTTCGGGCCGGGCAATCAGTTGGAAAAATGCGCCCACGGAAAAAAGGAAGGAAACGAATACGCTGCCCACGCACAACGCGTTCACGATGCCCTTCGCCAGCCGCCAGCCGATGAACAGCATCACCGCCGCCGTCGCCAGTGGGAATAGCGGTATCAGCCAGATGTGGTCCAGGAAAAACGGCTGCGGCGCATTCATCGGGAGCCCTTCACCATTTCATGATGTCCATTTCGTCCGCCAGCACCGTCTCGCGATTCCGGAAGAACGCCAGGATGATTCCCAGCCCCACCGCCGCTTCCGCCGCCGCGTCCGTGATGATGAAAATCGCGAACACCTGCCCGTCCACCAGTCCCCACATTCGCGAAAAAGCCATCAAATTGATGTTCACCGCGTTCAAAATCAGCTCGATGGACATCAGCATGATGATCACATTCCGCCGCGTCAGTACCCCGATCACGCCGATGGTGAAAAGCGCCAGGCTCAAAAGTAAGTAGTAATCCACCGGAATCATCACACTCTCCGCTTGGCCATCACCACCGCCCCGATCATCGCCACCAGCAGCAGGATGGAGGCGATCTCGAACGGCAGCATGTAGTGGCTGAATAACGCGTCGGCTATCGCTTCGGTATTCTTGGGCGCGATCTCCATCTGCATCGCCGGCAGGCGCAGCGCCGCCCTCCCGGCCCAGATCGCGAACAAAATCTGCGCCGCCAGCACCAGCGTAAGCGCCCCGGCCACGAACCATTGCCGGTTGAACTGCACCAGCCGCATCGAAACGTCCAGATTCACCAGCATGATCACAAACACGAACAGCACCATGATCCCGCCGACGTACAGGATCACCTGCACGATGAACAGGAACTCCGCCTGCAGCTGCAGGAAGATTCCCGCCGTCGCCAGCAGCGTGGTGATCAGGAAAACCGCGCTGTGCACGATGTTCCGCCGCGTCACCATCAGGATCGCGGAAGCCACCGCCAGTATCGCGAAAAATAGGAACAGTCCCAGGTTCAGCGCGTGCATCTATTCACCATCCGCCGTCTGCGCCGTGGATCCCGGCGCGTCATCCTTCGCCAGCCACATCGCCACCCCCAGCGTCACAAGCGTCGTGGGTATCAGCGATACCACCGGTCCCCAATCCAACTGCTGCCGCAGCACGATCGCCACGCCCACGCCGATCACGTTCACCAGCGCCAGCGGGATCAGGAATTGCCACCCCAGGCGCATCAATTGGTCGAAGCGGTAGCGCGGAAATGTAAACCGGATCCACAGGAACGCGTACAGGTACGCGAAAACCTTGGCCATGAACCAGAACGCCCCGTGAATTCCCAGCATCACGCCCGGCGACGCGAACAGAGCCCCCGCCAGCACTCCCGCTAGAATCAGGCACAGCAGCGCCGCGATTCCCATCACGATTTTCTGTATCTTCACCGGCTGCTTCGGCGCCAGCGAGAAGCAGTACGCCGCCACGCCCAGCAGCAGCAGCGCCGGAAACGCGTTCAGCCACTCGATGGACGTCCCCGGAAAATGTTCGTGATAGCTGGCGAACGGCCGCAGCCACCCGCCCAGAAATAAAGTCGTCGCGATACCCGCAACGATCACCATGTTCGCGTATTCCGCCAGAAAATAGAGCGACCAGCGAAACCCGCTGTACTCCGTCATGTAGCCCGCCACCAGTTCCGATTCCGCTTCCGGCAAATCGAATGGCGCGCGATTCGTTTCCGCGATCGAGCCCACCAGGTAAATGAAAAATCCGAACGGCACCGAGAAGACGAACCATACTCCCTGGTCCAGTTGCGCCTGCACAATGTCCTTCATCGAAAGCGAGCCCGCCAGCAGCAGCACGGACACCAATCCCAATCCCGCCGCGGTTTCGTAGCTCACCAGTTGCGCCGCGCTGCGCAAAGCTCCCAGCAGCGAATAATGGCTGTTCGACGCCCACCCGCCCAGCACAATTCCGTAAATCCCCAGCGAGCTGACCGCGAGAATAAACAGCAAGCCGATATTCAGGTCGGCGATCTGAAATACCGGACCGATAGGCAGCGCCGAATAGGCCACCAGCGCCATCGTCACGCTCACCAGCGGCGCCAGCCAGAACATCAGCCGGTCCGCATTCGCCGGAACGATGTCCTCCTTCAACAGCAGCTTCAACGCGTCGGCGATGGGCTGCAGCAGCCCGTGCGGTCCCACGCGCATCGGTCCCAGCCGCGCCTGCATGTCCGCCATCACTTTGCGTTCCACCAGCACGATGTAACCCGCCAGCAGCGGCAACACCGCCACGATCACCACGGCGTACAGCACCGGCAGCAAGAAAGGCAAGACCGATGACGGAATCAGATGGCCCATCTTTTAGCGGTCCACTTCCCCCAGCACGATGTCAATCGTCCCGATAATTGCCACCACGTCGGCGATCAGCGCGCCGCGCGCCATGCGGTCGAACGCCTGCAAATTGATGAACGAAGGCGGCCGCACCCGCACGCGATACGGCTGCGTGGTCCCGTCGCTCACGATGTAATATCCCAACTCGCCCTTGGGCGCCTCGATCGAGTGGTACACCTCGCCCGGCGGCGGCTTCAGCACTTTCCCGATCCGCGCCATGATCGCCCCGCTGGGAATATTCTCGATTGCCTGCAGGCAGATGCGCCGCGACTGCCGCATTTCCTCCATGCGCACCACGTAACGGTCGTAGGTGTCGCCCGTCGGCCGCGTCGGCACTTCGAATTCGTACTGGTCGTACGCCGCATAGGGCTGCGCTTTGCGCAGGTCCCATTTCACGCCGCTTGCGCGCAGCACCGGACCCGTCACCCCCAGCGCGATCGCGTCTGCGGCGCTCAGCGCGCCCACGCCCTTGGTGCGCCCCACCCAGATGCGATTTTCCGTCAGCAGCGTCTCGTACTCGTCAATCTTGCCGTTGAAATCGTCGCAGAACCGCCGCACGTCCTGCTCGAATCCGTCGTACGTCTCATACTGCAGACCGCCGATGCGGAACGCATGCGTCGTGAGCCGCGCGCCGCAATACTTCTCGAAAATCTTCAGGATCTCTTCGCGCTCGCGAAAGCAGTAAAACACCGGCGTCAGCGCGCCGATGTCCAGCGCGTGCGTGCCCAGCCACAGCAAGTGGCTCGCGATGCGCTGCAATTCCGTCAGGATGGTGCGCACCACCCGCGCGCGCGGCGGCGCTTCCGCCCCCAGCAGTTTCTCCACCGCCTCGCAATAACCCAGACCGTTCGAAACCGCCGCCACGTAATCCATGCGGTCCACGTACGGCGCGAATTGCTGATAGCTGCGGTGCTCGGCGATCTTCTCCACGCCGCGGTGCAGGTAGCCGATGATGCATTCGGAACCCGCCACGCGTTCCCCATCCAATTTCAATTTCACGCGCAGTACGCCGTGCGTCGAAGGATGCTGCGGGCCCATATTCAGAATAATTTCATCCGCACCCAGCACTGTGGTGCTGGCGTTGCCCATCCCCGCGAATCCCTGCTCGGTGCGCTCGTCCGTCATTCGTTCCTGGCCGTGTCGCGGCGCTATTGCCCGCTCTCGATCCCCAGATTTTCCCGGACCCAATCCGTATCCTGCTTCAAAATGTCGTAATCCTTGCGCAAGGGATGCCCCTGCCACTCGTCGGGCAGCAGAATGCGCTTCAAATCCGGGTGGCCCTCAAAGACAATTCCAAACATGTCGTAGCATTCCCGCTCCAGCCAGTTCGCCGCCGGCCAGATTTCGCACAAGCTCGGCGCCGGCTCGTTTTCTCCCGCGTGCGCCTTCATTCGCAGCCGCTCGTTTTTCCCGAACGAATACAAATTCACCACCACGTCGAATCTATTCTCGCGCTTCGGCCAATCCACCGCGGTCAAGTCCACCAGCATGTCGAATTTTTCTTCGTCGCGGCAGTAGCGCGCGATTGCGCGCAACTGCTCCACTGCAATCAGCACGATGGCCTGCTTGCGGTCCAGCGACGCTTCGCGTATCCCGTCGCCAAACCGCGCTTTCAGCCGCGCGACCAGCTCATTCTCCAGCGGTACGGGCTTCGGAGGCGCTTCCTTCGCCGCAGGCGCTGCGCCAGGCGCTTTGGGTGGCGCTGCGGCGGGCTTCGCCGCATTCGTTTCGGCGGGTTTGGATGTGTCCGCAGGTGCTGCGGGCTTGGAGGGAATAGAAGAATTTGCAGCCGTGCCTTCCGGCGGCTGCGGGGCCGGGACTTTTTCCGAGGGGTCGTTGGCCATCGGTTCGATTGGCTGCTCGAGGCCGCTGCTGGCGCTCTTCCGCGCCCGCCAACGGTCCGCAGCCCGCCTTTTTAGGACACCCCAAAAAACAACGTCACTTCAACTCCGCCCGGACACTGTTTCCGCGCGGCGCGCGCTCAACCGCGCCAGCCCGCTCACACCCAATCGAGCGCGCCCTTCCGGTACAGCCACACGTAACCGACCAGCAAAATTCCCAGGAACACCAGCATGGTCGTCAATCCATACATTCCCATCTGCCCGTACCGGATCGCCCACGGAAACAGGAAAATCGTCTCCACGTCGAATATCACAAACAATATCGCCACGATGTAGAACCGCACCGAATAGCGCCCGCGCGCCGCGCCTTCTGGCGGCACGCCACATTCGTATGGCTCCAGCTTCGCGCCCGTAGCCTTGCTGTCCGGACGGATATACTTGAAAATAATTAGAGTGACTGCGGGAAAAGCCGCGGCGAGCAGCGCGTAGATCAAAATCGGAATGTATTGGCTCGGCATCGCTGGATCGGCAACGACCCACGAACAGCGCATCCTAGCACAGCAGCCAAGACTCAGCCAGCATCATCCGCCACAACTCGCGGCGCAGCGGGTGGACGATTGGCGATTCTCTGTGGCGGGTCGCGTTAGTGCCGCGCTCCGTGCAACACGTCCACGGCATGCGGCAGCAGCGCGGCGATTGTGTCCAGCGATTCCACCGCGCCAGTCGGACTTCCCGGCAGGTTTACGATGAGCGTCGTGCCGCGAATCCCCGCGGCCGCTCGCGACAGGATCGCGCGCGGCATCTTCTTCATTCCTTCGGCGCGCATCTGTTCCGCGAATCCCGGAATCAGCCGTTCCGCCGCGGCCATGGTCGCTTCCGGCGTCACGTCACGCGGTCCCACGCCAGTGCCGCCTGTGGTGAGAATTAAATCCACAACTTTCGCGTCGGCTGTTCTCTTCAGCAGCGTCGCTATCGCCTCGCGGTCATCCGCCAATATCGCCGTGCTCAGGATTTCCCAGCCCAATTCCCTGCACCGCCCCGCGACGGCCGGTCCCGACCGGTCCTCGTTTTTTCCCGCGGCCACCGAATCGCTCACTGTCAGAATGAAGACGCGCATCGTTCGTCGCTGCCGTTATCCTTCCGTCACTTCGGCGTCTTCGCTCTCGCCGTCGCGCTGCCCTTCATCCATCAGCCGCAGCGCCTCCATCAGCAGCCCTGTGGTGGTGCGCGTGATAATGTCGCGCGTCGGCGCGCGGTTGAAATCAATCTCGAATTCGCCCTCGGGCCAGCGCACCGCCTCGAACACCGCCGCTTCCCCTTCCAGCTCACCCACCCGCGCGTCCTTGCACTGCCCCGACGCGAAATACAGGTCGCCGCTTTCTTCCCCGCGGCGAATCGAAAGCTGGCAGGATTTCTGACCCATCTCCAGCGACTGCATCAAATCCATGATGGACATTTCTTCCAGCCGCCCCTGCACCACTCCCGGGCGCACCTGGCGATTCTGCAGCTTCTCCAGCTGCAGCCGGTCCACCACCTTCTTCGCGCGCCGCACCAGATCCTTCAGAAAAAATGGCTTGGGGATGAATTCCTCCACGCCCTCCACGATCGGCCGCAGCTTCTCCTCGATGTCGCTGCGGCTCGCCAGAAAAATAAACGGAATCGCCTTGGTCTGCTGCCTTCCGCGCAGTTTTTCGTAGAGTTGCCGCCCGTCCAGCCCCGGCATACGGTAGTCGCACACGACCAGGTCCGGAGGATCGTCCACGATCTTCAGCAGCGCGTCCGCCCCGTCCGCGGCCGCCCGCGCATCGCAATGCGGCATCAATCCCTTCATCAACAGGTCGAGGATCAGCGCGTTATCGTCCACCACCAGGACTTTTACATCCTTCATCGGCGTCATCGCTTCACACGCTTCCCAGGACGCACGTATGTGCCGCTGCGCCCGCCCGCTTTCTTCACCACGTACAGCTCGCTGATCTCCATTCCGCGTTCCAGCGCCTTGCACATGTCGTAAATCGTCAGCGCCGCCACCGACGCCGCCACCAGCGCTTCCATCTCGACGCCGGTCGGGCCGGTAGCCGTCGCCTCCGCTGTCAGCTCAATTCCATTCTGGCACAGCTTCGCGCTCACATCTACGTGCGTCAAAGCCAGGGGATGACAAAGTGGAATCAGCTCCGCCGTGCGCTTCGCCGCGGTAATTCCAGCGATCCGCGCGATCTCCAGCGGGTTGCCCTTGGGCGATTTCAGCCGCCGCACGCTCTGCACCGTCGCAGCTTTCATGCGAATGAACGCATGCGCCTCCGCCGTGCGCGAAGTCGCAGGCTTCGCCGTGACGTCCACCATCCGCACGCGCCCTTTGTTGTCGTAATGGGAGAGCTTAGCCATCAGTTCTGCGGGCCAACCGTCCACCAAACCACCGAAGCCTTTGCCTCTGCTGTTGCCGTCGCACGACCCGTTTCGCCCCACTTCTTTCGGGACGAACCGCCCATCCCCGCCTCCTCTAAAACAACCCGCGCCGCAGCAAAACATCCACCATCTCACCCGCCGCGTAACTCAACTTCGCTTCATGCACCACCAAAAAACAATTCCCGCGCACCACCGCTCCAATATCCCCGGAACCTTCCCAATGAATCGCCTCCACCGTCGGTTCGCCATCCGGCCAACTCACCCGGGCCGGCAAAAAATGCGCCAGCGGCGGCTTCTCATTCAGCGGATGCGCCACCCGCGCCTTCAGCAGCGCCAACGGTTGCGGCGCTCTCCCGCCGAGCAGCTCGATCGCCGGAACCACGAACAACTCGAACGTCACCATCGTCGAGACCGGATTCCCCGGCAATCCAAACACCGGCTTGCCCTTGCAGAACCCGAACACCGCCGGTTTTCCCGGACGAATCGCCACGCTATCGAAATAAAACTCCGCGCCCAGTTCGCGCAGCACCTGCTCCACCAAATCGTACTTTCCCACCGACACGCCGCCGGTCAGCGCCACAATATCGGCATCCAGCGCCTGCTCGATCCGCGCGCGCAATTCCGCCGGGCTGTCCGGCGCGTTGCCCAGCATCTGCGGTTCGCCGCCCGCCAACGATATTTGCGCCGCCAGCGACGCATTATTGCTGTTGCGTATCTGAAATCTCTTCGGCGCCTGGTCCGTCGGCACCACTTCGTCGCCCGTCGAAAGGATCGAAACCCGGGGCTTCTTCGCCACCGCCATCCGTGTCCGCCCCACCTGCGCGGCCATCGCCACCTCGGCATAACTGATGCGCTTGCCGCGTGCGATCACGCTTTCACCCACGCGCGTTTCCTGCCCTTCCAGGACGAAATGCGCGCCTTCGTGCGCCGCCTGCTCCAGCACTACGGACTCGCCCTCCGTCCGCGCGTACTCGAGCATCACAATCGCATTCGCCCCGCGCGGCATCGGCGCGCCCGTCATGATCTGCACGCTCGTTCCCGGCTCCACCACGCCGTCGAACGGCACCCCCGCCCGGCTTTCGCCGATCAGCCGCAGCGTCGTGCCCGGCCGCGCCGCGTCCGCCGCGCGCACCGCGAACCCATCCCGCGACGCGCGATTGAAAGGCGGATAATTGCGGTCGGCACGCACATCTTCGGCCGCAATGCGTCCCAGCACGCGCGAGGGATCCTGCCCGAATTCGATGGTTTCCGTCTGCGGAGGAGGCGCGCACCGCCGCGCGCGGATGATTTCAATTACCTTCGCGCGGCCTGCTTCGTAGGAAAGCATAGAGCGTCAGATCCAGGAGGCTAATCTCGTATCCCGCGGCACGATCGTAGCATCGCGCTCCGGCCCGGTGGAAATCATCCCGATCTCCACCTGCAGCTCCTTCGCGATGAAATTCAGATAATTCCGCGCCGCCTCCGGCAATTCCTTCACGTCTCGGATTCCCGGCGTGGGCTTTTGCCACCCCGGCAGCGTCACGTACACCGGTTCCACCTGCGTCAGCGTTTCCACGTCCGCCGGCATGTGCGTCAGGCTCTGCCCTTTGAATTTGTAGCCGGTGCAAACCTTGATCTCCGGTTGCGCGTCATAGACGTCCAGCTTGGTCACCACCAGCGAATCAATTCCGCTCAGCATCTTCGCGTATTTCAGCACCACCAGGTCCAGCCAGCCGCAGCGTCGCGGCCGGCCCGTCACCGCGCCGAATTCCTGGCCGCGCTCGCGCAGCGCTTCGGCATCCAAATCCGGCATCTCCGTCGGGAACGGCCCGCTGCCCACCCGCGTCGTGTACGCCTTGGTCACTCCCACCACTCCGCAAATCCGCGTCGGCGCCACGCCCAGGCCCGTCGCCACCCCGCCCGAGGTCGCATTCGAAGACGTCACGTAAGGATACGTCCCGTGATCTATATCCAGCATCGTGCCCTGCGCGCCTTCGAACAGCACCGATTCGCCGTTATCCATCGCGCGATTCAGCAGCACCCCGGTATCGGTCACCAGGCCGTGAATGTGCGCCGCGATTTCCAGATATTGCTCGTACAAACCCGCGGTTTCGAGCGGATGCCCGTACGTTGCGCGGCTGATCGCATTCTTCTCCGCGACGACCCGCTCCAATTTTTCCTTGAAGCCCGCCGGATCGAACAAGTCGCACACGCGTATGCCCCGCCGCGCCATCTTGTCTTCATACGCCGGCCCGATGCCGCGTGAAGTCGTGCCGATGGCCGCCGCCCCGCGCGCCACCTCCGCGGCTTTGTCCATTTCTCGGTGATAGGGAAAAATCAGGTGCGCGCGGTCGCTCAGAAAGAGCCGTCCGCGCACTTCGATGCCGGACCGCTTCAGATTTTCCAGCTCCGCCACCAATGCGGCAGGATCCACCACGGTCCCCGCGCCGATCACCGCTTTCTTATCCGGTCGCAGAATGCCGCTGGGAATTAATTGCAGGATGTACTTGTGATTGTTGAAGATGACGGTATGGCCGGCGTTGTGTCCGCCCGCATAACGCGCCGTGTAATCGAACGACTGTGCCAGGTAATCTACAACCTTGCCCTTGCCCTCGTCGCCCCACTGCGCCCCAACCACACAAATTGCCTTCGTTCGCGCCTTCTCGCTCACCTTCGCCGCCCCACCCTTCGTCAGGCCGCAACTTGCCCGCTCTCGTTGACACCAGATGCACTACAGGCGGGCTGACGCGAAAACTCTAACACCTGATTCTAGCCTCCGCCTGCCCGCGAAGCAAGCGCAAGCCCCCATTCACGCGCGCAACCTAGCGCGTCATTCCATAACGGAAGCAATCGCGGAAGTGATCGTTCACCATCCCGGTCGCTTGCATGAACGCGTAGCAAATCGTCGTGCCCACGAACCGGAATCCCCGCCGCTTCAAATCCTTGCTCATCGCGTCCGATTCCACCGTACGCGCCGGCAGCCGTTGCGAAGCTCTCCATTGGTTCTTCTTCGTGCGCCCGCCCACGAATTGCCAGATATAACGGTCGAAGCTTCCGAACTCCCGCTGCACCGCGAGGAACGCCTCCGCATTCGAAATCGTCGCCGCAATCTTCAGCCGGTTGCGCACAATCCCGGCATCACCCAGCAACTCCCGCACCTTGGCCGCGTCGTAACGCGCAATCTTCGCCGCGTCGAATCCGTCGAACGCCCGCCGGTAATTCTCGCGCTTGTTCAGGATCGTCTCCCAGCTCAACCCCGCCTGCGCGCCCTCCAGTATCAAAAATTCAAACAGCACCCGGTCGTCGTGTACCGGCCGGCCCCATTCCTTGTCGTGGTATTCCGCCATCAGCGGCTTCTGCGCCCAATGGCAGCGCCGCACTTCCTTCTTCGCTTTCACGCCCATGGCAAATCCCGCCGCGCTTTCTCGTCCCTGCCCGAATCAGAATAGGAATCGCCTCCAGAAACAGATCGTGCCGCCGCTGCACCAAGGCAACGGCGGCACAAACAATCCGCGTAGCGCGCGCGCAGTTCGCTCAACACCTCGCGCGCCACCTGCACTTCCTCGCACCAGCAGCCGGCCGCGCCCGACCCGCAGGAAAACGTCTCCCCGCAAGCCGCGCAAGCCTTCTGCCGCGGCTCGCTTCCCGCCGGTTGTAAATCCGCGCGAGCGGCGCTCATGCACTCACCTGGCTTGTCGGAGAATTACGCCTGCGTAATGTGGCGCTGAATGACTTTCTCGATCTGTTCTTTTGGCACTGCCCCGACGATCTGGTCCGCCACCTGCCCGCCCTTGAAAACCAGCAGCGTGGGGATGCCGCGAATGTTGAACTTCCCCGCGGCGTTGATGTTCTCGTCCACGTTGAGTTTCACCACCTTCAGCTTGCCCGCGTGCTCTTTCGCGAGCTCTTCCACCGTCGGTGTCAACATGTGGCAGGGCCGGCACCAGTCCGCCCAGAAATCCACCATCACCGGCTGGGTTTTGCTGGCTTCCAGCACGTCTTTTTCGAAGTTCGCGTCGTTCACTGCCTGGATGTTCTCTGACATGTTTTTCCTTGTTTCCCTTGTCGCGCCGCTCCCACCTTACACCTCCGGCAGGTCCTCGACGCTATCCTTTAGATGTACCAGCAACCCGCGGGATTCGCGACCTCTTAGCCGCTTGATACAGTGTGACATACGCCGCCGCCGAAGCCTTCCACGAAAAATCCTTGGCCATCCCGTTCTTCTGCACGGTTTGCCAGGCTTTCGCGTCACGCCTGAGCTTCAGCGCCCCGCGCAAACACCCCAGCAGAGCCTGCCCGTCGTACTCCTCGAACTTGAAACCCGTCCCGTGATGCGTCTTCGCGTCGTAGTTCTGCACCGTGTCGTCCAGACCGCCCGTCGCCCGCACCACCGGCACGGTACCATAGCGCAGGCTGTATATCTGATTCAATCCGCACGGCTCGTACCGGGAAGGCATCAGAAATATGTCCGCCCCGGCCTCCACTTTGTGCGCCAGCGGATTGTCGTATCCGATCTTCACCCCCACCCGCCCCGGATTCTTTTCCGCCAGCTCCTTGAAAAACCTCTCGTATTCCGGCTGGCCCGCGCCTACCGCCACGAGCGTCAGATTGTCCTTCAGCAGCTCGCCGGCAACCTCTGCGATCAGGTCGAATCCTTTCTGATCCACGAATCGCGAGACGATTCCCACCACCGCCCGCTCCAGATTTTCCGGCTTGTCCGCAGGCAGCTTGAATTGTTGCAGCAGGTCCCTCTTGCACGCCCGCTTCCCTTCCAGATTGTGCACCGAATAATTCTGCGCGATGAAGGTGTCCACCTCCGGGCTCCACACCGCATAGTCCACGCCGTTCAGGATCCCCACCAACTGGTCCGCGCGCCCGCGAATCACCCCCTCCAGCCCGTTTCCGAATTCCGGAGTCTGAATTTCCTGCGCGTACCGCCGGCTCACCGTCGAAAGGTAATCCGCGTACAGCAGCCCACCCTTCAGAAAATTCACCTTGCCGTAGAATTCCAGCCGGTCCATCGTGAAAAACGTCTCCGGCAGCCCGATCGTGCGCATCACCTCCCGCGGAAATAATCCCTGGTACGCGATATTGTGAATCGTGAACACCACCGGCAACCCGCGCACCACCGGATCCTCCGCGTGTTGCGTGCGCAGCAGCAGCGGCACCAGCGCGGTCTGCCAATCGTTGCAATGCACCACGTCCGGCAGCCACACCCGCTTCATGAACTCGATGGCTACCCGCGAAAACTCCGTGAACCGCTCCGCGTTGTCCGGATAATCCGCGCCCTTCTCGCCGTACAATTGCTCGCGGTCGAAATACCCGCGATCGTCCACGAAAAAATAGCGCACGCCGCCGACCGCCGCTCCCTCGCCGATCGCCGGAAAGCGCAGTTTGCCTCCCAGCGTCACCGTCACGCTGGAAACCAGTATCGAGCTGATCCTGTTCCCCCGGTAGCGCGGCAGCAGGACTGCCACTTCGTGGCCCATCTCCGCCAGCGCCTTGGGCAGCGCCCCCACCACGTCCGCCAGCCCGCCCGTCTTCGAATAGGGCAAGCCTTCCGACGATATAAAAAGTATTTTCATAAGCGCCAACAGGAACGAAAACGGTAACGGAACCCTCCCCCTCAGTCAAGCCAATCCCCGCCCACCCCCCAAGCAGCCGGCCGTGGCATCGGCAATCCTGCCTGTGCTCTTTCCTTTGAAGGTTTTGACTCTGCAGCAGTCACCTTTAACTCGGCGCCTTTGATTTTGACTTGCCCGCCACCCCAACGCGGCCCACTTCACCATCTGCGTTCTTCACCAACCCCCACAATGTTTCAGTTTCCCCCCGCCCATTGCTAAACTCCCACCGCACATGCCACGACAACGCCTAGGCCAGCATTTCCTTCACGATCCAGGATGGCGCCAGCGCATCCTGGCCACCCTGCGCCTCGCCCCAAACCAGACTTGGCTCGAAATCGGCCCCGGCCATGGCGAAATGACGCAACTGCTTGCCGCACCCGATCGCCGCATCATCGCCATCGAAGCCGACCCCCGCCTGGCCGAAGATCTCCGCGCCACCCGCGACGCGCAACCTCACCAATGGCCGAACCTCGAAATAATCTCCGCCGACGTCCTCGCAACAAACATCGGCGAACTCATCACCGGAACATTTCACGTGTACGGTAATCTCCCCTACTACATCACCTCGCCCATCCTCCACCAACTCTTCCGCAGCGCCGCCCAAATCGCCTCCATCCAGATCGTCATTCAGCTCGAAGTCGCCGAGCGCATCACCGCTCAACCCGGTGTCCGCGATTACGGCTATCTTTCCGCACTCTGCCAGTTTTACGCCCAGCCCAAAATCGCCCTGCGCATCCCACCCGGCGCGTTTCGCCCGCCGCCCCAGGTAAAATCCGCACTGGTAGGCATGACTCTCCCGGGCGCGCAAGCGCACCTCCGCATCGCCGACGAAAATCGTTTCCTGGAGTTCGTGCAGACCTGCTTCGGCCAAAAACGCAAAACCCTGCGCAACAACCTGCTAAGCCTCGCCGCCGACGCCCAAATCCACGCCGCTCTCGCCGCCGCGCAGCTCCGTCCGGACGCTCGCGCCGAACAACTCACCCTCGCGCAATTCGCCGCGCTCTACGCTCAACTTGTTTAGCGATGCAAATCAGGAGTCGTCGTCGCAGCCCGCGCGGGAAACACCGGCGGGTCCGCAGCGTTAGGATTCTTCGAGGGTGGCCTGCAGCCGGTCGGGGAAATTCGTCATAATGCCGTCCACGCCCGCGGCCGCCACCGCGCGCATCACTTTCGGTTCATTCACCGTCCAGGTCGCCACCTGCAAATCCAGCCGGTGCGCTTCCTCTACCAGTTCTGGCGTAACCAGATTGGCCCTCGGGCAGAGCTGCCGCACGCCCAGTTCGATGGCCGCCTTCGCATAATCCGCCCGCGGCTCCTCCACCAGCAGCCCCATCATCACCGAGGAATCCGCCTGCCGCAGCGCGCTCAGCGTGGACTCGTCAAAGGAAATCACGATCGTCCGCGCCGTGCTTTCCGACCGGTGCAGCGCCGCCACCAGCGAATGGTGCATGCCCCACGCCGCGTCGTATTTCACCTCCAGATAGAAAATCACGTCGTGCTTGCTCGCAAATTCCAGTACCTCTTCCAGCGTCGGTGTGCGCAGCCCCATGAATTCCCGGTCGAACCACATCCCGGCGTCCAGCTTGCGCAATTCCGCCAGCGTGAAATCGTGCACGTTCCCGCGCCCGTTCGTGGTCCGCTCCAGCGTCGCGTCGTGGATCGCCACGAAGCGCGCGTCGCGCGTCAGGTGCAGGTCGGTCTCGATGAACCCCGCCCCCAGCTGCACGGCCCGCTCGAACGCCGCCAGCGTGTTTTCGGGCGCATGTCCGGAAGCGCCACGGTGCGCGATCACCCACGGCTTTCGCATAAGTAGGGCTATCCTAGCAGACATCCCCTGCATCCCGGTTACAACGAATCGGCGCCGGTGATGGATGTTGCACCCCAAAGCCAACGCATCTTTCAGCCGCGCCAGGCCGGGCTCACCCGCGATTTCACGCCGCCGCAGCGCACAAGACCATCCTTGCGGCGCCTCGCCGTCATGCAAAATCTTTCCTAATTGGGACAATGTGTTGGCTTCCCGCGCGCCTTCAGCGCAGGAAATGCGCTGGCCCCGCCACGCGCCCCGTTTCGTCCCACTCCGACACGCTGTATCCCATAGCGCCGTCAGTAGTTAGCCATCTCTCAGCCAATCCACAACCGCTGCCCCTTTGGAACCCTGATTGCCACTTCCTATTCGCCGTCTCCGCGGCGCTCGCGGCGTTCTTTATTCGTCGGGCGTCTGCCGGGCCGCGGCGTTCCACAGGTAAGGTCGAGTCCCAAGCCTCCTCCGCGGAATGCGCACTCGTTGCATCGAAAGGCGAAACCTTAGCATCTATGGCAAGCACGAGAACCAAAGTGACTCCTGACCTCGAGCCCGTGCAAGCGATGAACACTGCTCCCGCCGGCTTCGATGCCGCGCGCGACCTGCCTGTCGGCTTCATCGAGTTCTTGCTGCCGCTGCATCGCGCCTTCACTCCGCGGCAGCGCGAGCTCATCGCCCGCCGCGACGCCGCCCTCGAAGCCGCGCACGCGGGCCATCTCCCCAACTACTTGCCACCTTCACCCGCCACCACCGACGCGTGGCAGATCGAATTGCCGGCCTGGTGCCGGGATCAGCGCAATCAAATGACTGGCCCGGCCGACGACGCCGAGCTCGTCGTCAAGATGTTGAACTCCGGCGCTCCCGGCGTCATGCTCGACCTGGAAGATTCCATAGCCAATACTTGGCCGCACCTCACGCAGGGCGTCGCTAATATCCTCGCCGCGCTGCGCGGCGACCTTACCTACTTCGACCGCAAGCGCAATCGCACCGTCGCCATCGCGCCCGCGAGCACCGTCATCTCGCTCCGCCCGCGCGGCCTGCACCTCCGCCAGGCCGGCATCCTCAATGGCGAGATACTTCCCGCGTCGCTCTTCGACGTCGCCCTGCTCGCTTTTCAAATCAAGCCGGAAGACCTGAAGCATTCGCTCACCTTCTACATCCCGAAATCGGAGTCCGCCGAGGAAGCTCTCTGGTGGCGCGACCTGTTCCGCGCCATTGCCCGCGCCCGCGGCTGGCAGCAGAACTACATCAAGTGCATGGCCCTGGTGGAATCCCACCCTCTCGCGTATCAGATGGAGGAGTTCGCTTACAATCTGCGCGACCATCTTCTCGCGCTCAATCTCGGCCGCTGGGATTACATGGCCAGCCTCATCCATTTCAACCTGCACGACCCGCGCTGGGTGCTCCCGGACCGCAACACCATTCCGCACGATGTCGCCTTCTTTCAGAATCTGCGCACTGCGATTCCCGAGGTCTGCCACAAGCACGGCCTGCTCGCCATCGGCGGCATGACCGCGCTTTTCCCCAGCCGCGAAGATCCCGAACTCAACTCTCGCGCCGTTTCCGTCCTCGAAAAAGACAAAAAGAACGAGGCCATGTCCCTCATGGACGGCGCCTGGACCGGTCATCCCGACCAGAACGAAATCGCCGTCCGACAGTTTCCCGCACCCAACCAGTTGCACGCGCGCCCGGCCAATCACGAAACGCATCCCGATCTTCGTCCCGTTCCCGCGGGCGTCGGCCAGCGCACTCTCGCCGGCACGCGCGCCGCGGTGCGCACCGTCATCCGCTATCGCCACGGCGTCCTGAGCGGGCGCGGCGCCAGCCTCCTCGATGGCTATATGGAAGATCTGGCCACAGACCGCATCTACCGGTTGATGATCGCGCAGCGCCTGCGCCATCGCGACGCGGTCGCGGTGCTCGATGAGCGCGGCCAGCCCATCGCTCACACGCCCGAACTTGTGACCCGTCTTTTCGACGAAGAGTTGAAGCGCATTCTGCGCGAGCTTCCCGCCGGCGCGCCCGAAGAATCCACTGAACGCTTCACCCAAGCGCGTCTTTTGAGCGAACGCATGATTTTGAGCGGCGAATTTAATCCGTCATAGGCTCTGCGGCCCTCTCGCCGCATCTGTGCCGGCTGATTTGGTAGGAGCACCATAAGGGGACTTGGGAATGGCACCGCAAGGCAGCAGTGTGATTCAGGCTATGTTGCAGCGCTTGGCGCAGGAAGAAATCGAACTGCAAGAAGCGCGGCAAAAAACGGAAAAGGCGAAGGGGTCTGTCGAAACAGCGAAGCCGCTGAAAGCAAAAGCGGCTGCGTACTGAGGGTGTCACTCGGCAGCAACGGCCCTCGTGCCGCTTTCGCTCCTATCCAGCACCGTCAGCTTAGCCCCGCAGGGCAAGCTAGCTTCGGCGCCGGGAAGTCTTCAAGGGGCGGAAACGGTGCGTGCTTGGGGAGGGGGACGTGGCGCTGTTCGTTTTGGTCGTTGCAGCATTAGTGGTCGCGCAAACCTGGCTGGACTGGCGCGACACAAAAAAAGACTGGGTTGTCCCTGACTGGGCGAGGGGCATGGCGCTGGCGGCTGCGATTGCCGTTTCGCTCACCGCCGCCACTTCGTTCGCTGCCTTCTGGCTGCAGGACGCAGGCGATGCCTCGGACCGCGTCTTCAACTCGGCCACGTTCTGGCCCGAGCTGGGTTTCCTGCTCTGCACCATGGGCGTCATCATCGTAGCCGTCCGCAAAAAACGCCTCCGCCTCATGCTAATCCTCACAGGCATCCTCACCGCCGCCTTCTGGATCGGTATGACCCTTTCCTGACCAAAATCCCAATCCCTGGCCAGCATCCAGCCGCACCGCACGGCCAACCACATCTGCGACCAGATCACCCGCGCGGTCACGCTCCGGCCCACCTTGCGGCCATGCCCCTCCCCCTCCCTTGCATCCTTTGCCTCCTCCATATCCTTCACCTCCCCACCCCGATGTCCGACCTGTTCACGGCAGGAATTCCTTAGGACTTCGCTTTCTTCGGAGCTTTCGACTTGCTGGAATGGTTGAGGGCGACCGCTTGGCGAACGAGCGCCTGGAATGTGGACTCGTCAACTTCCTCTCCTTCGTGGATGTCAATCGCGCGGCGCACGTTTCCCTCGAGACTCGAGTTGAAGAGACGGGCCGGATCCTTCAGAGCCGCGCCCTTGGCGAAGGTAAGCTTCACCACCTTCTTGTAGGATTCGCCAGTGCAGATGATGCCGTCGTGCGCCCACACCGGAGTGCCCATCCACTTCCACTCCTCGACGACCTCCGGATCCGCCTCCTTTATGAGCTTGCGCATTCGGCTCAGCGTTTCTCCGCGCCAGTCCCCGAGTTCCGCGATTCTTTTCGAGATGAGCTCCCCTGCCGGCTGGCCTTTGCTCGCGCCCGATTTTTTCATTTTCTCATCCTCGCCGGGATTTCCATTGAAACCTCCCGTGCGACCGCTAATTTATCTCTGACTGTTTCAGTTTTCAACCCTCGAGCCAGGTTCTCGACTCCCTAAGCATCCTTCACCTCCTATACCTCCTCCATTTCCCGCCTCCAATCCCCACTCGCCGGTGCCCACCCTCCATTCGCCGAATAACCCAAGACGCCGCTCTCCCCCTCCTCTATTCTCGCCCCATGAACGGCAACAAAGTTCGACCGGGAGATGAGCAAATGACCAACGCCAGCAGTCAGTCACACTTGACCTCTACCTTTTCCAGCGTGCGCATCCCGGTGGCCGGAGCGGCGCTGCTGATCGTGCTGGGCATCGCCTTCCAACTGGGCGAGCTTGGCTACGGCCATCTACGCTTAGACAACCTCTGGCTCTTTTCCATGATGCTCGCCGACATTTGGAATATTCTCTCCGTGCGGCTCAATATCCCCACCGCGGCGGAATTGCTGCGCTACTGGCCGCTGCTTCTCGTGGGCTTGGGATTCGCGATCTTGCTCGCAACTCAGGAAAATCGCTTCTCCGCTTCCCGGAGGAGTTAGGAATCATGGCGAATATCCACAGGTCCTTCAATCGCAGCTTCGTTTTCGGCGGCCTCATCGTCGCCGCCGGAGTCGTGCTTCTGCTCGACCAGCAAGGTCTTATTAACGCCGACCGCGTCTTCAGCTATTTCTGGCCCGTCGTGTTCATGGCCGCCGGCACCGCGATGCTCATAGACTGCCGCGGCAAGGGCGGGCGAGGCATCTGGGGCTTGGGACTGTTCGCCGTCGGATTGCTTCTGATCCTCGAAAATCTCGGCCTCGCGCACATCCGCTTTGAAATCGTCTGGCCCCTCATCATCATCGCCGGCGGCGTCCTGATGATTTGGCGCGCCATGGGCCCTCCCATTCCGGGAGGTCCCGGCGGCCAATGGTGGGAACGGCTCCGCAGCAGCGGCTCGGACTCCGGCTCGGAATTCGACCACATCGCGATTTTCAGCGGCTTCAAACGCCGCACCACTTCCAAGACTTTTCGCGGCGGCAAAATACTCACCATTTTCGGCGGCTTTCAGATTGACCTCCGCCAGGCGGAAATTGAAGGCGAGTACGCCATGATCGAAGCCATCGCCCTCATGGGCGGCGGCGAAATCAAGGTCCCCAGCACCTGGTCCGTTTCCGTCGAAGGCATCGGCTTCATGGGCGGCTACGTGGACGAAACCGACCCTATTCCTCCTCCCGCCGGCGCGCCACAAAAACGTCTGGTCGTGAAAGGCGCCGCCATCATGGGCGGCGTCGTCGTGAAAAACTAGGACCTGCGCATGCATCCGATCTTCACCCAACTTCGCCGCCTCGGCCTCTACCTGCTCGTGTGGGCGCCCATCACGGCGCTGCTCGCCTACCTGCTCACCATTCCCGGGAAAATCACCGCGCGCGAAGCGGTCATCCTCTCCATTCCCTTGTGCCTCATCTACGCCTTCATGTGCCTTTCTTGCTGGTATTCCTGCAAAGGCAATTCGCTCGAACAATACGGCCTCGGCCGCTTGCTCACCACCCACGTCACCGCCGCGTTCATCGCCAGCCTGATCTGGTCCTTCGGTGCCGCAGGCCTCGCCAGCGGCCTTTCCCGCATGCCCTCCTTCTCCGGCCTCGGCGTCCGCTTCCGCCCGGAGATTCCCCTCATCTTCGGCACCGGCCTGCTCCTCTATCTTCTCTCCGTCGCCTTTTACTATGTGATCCTCGCCGTCGAAGCCTCCCGCGACGCCGAAGCCCGCGTCATGAAAGCCAGCGTCCTCGCCCGCGACGCCGAGCTGCGCGCCCTGAAAGCCCAGGTGAATCCGCACTTCCTCTTCAACAGCCTGAATTCCATCAGCGCCCTCACCAGCTCCGATCCCTCCAAAGCCCGCGAGATGTGCATCCTGCTCGGCGATTTCCTGCGCCGCACTCTCGGCCTCGGAGAAAAATCCGCCATCCCTCTCGAAGAAGAACTCTCCCTCATCCGTGCCTTTCTCGCCGTCGAAAAAGTCCGCTTCGGCGCGCGCATTCACATGGAAGAAAATATTGACGCCGCCGCTCTCCACGTTCCCGTGCCTCCGCTGCTCCTGCAACCTCTCGTCGAAAACGCCGTGGTGCACGGCATCGCCAACCTGGTCGAAGGCGGCTGGATCCGTCTCGATTGCCACTCCCAAAACGGCGACCTCGCCATCACCGTCGAAAATAGTTTCGACCCCGAAGCTCCTCCCCGCCGCAAGAGCGGCGTCGGCCTCGCCAACGTCCGCCAGCGTCTTCAGGCACGCTACGGCTCTCGCGCCACATTTTCCGTGAATACCGAAGGCGACCGCTACCGCGTCGCTCTCACTCTGCCGTCCGAAAGCGAGGCGCAACCCGCATGACCCGCGAATCCGCTGCCCCCAAAATCCGCGCCGTCGTTGTGGACGACGAAGAGCTCGCCCGCCAGGTCCTGCGCGAATTCATCTCCGCGCATCCCGAAATCGAAGTCGTCGCCGAATGCGCCAACGGCTTCGAAGCCGTCAAAATCGTCACCGAGCAGAAGCCCGACCTGATCTTCCTGGACATCCAGATGCCCAAGCTCGATGGCTTCGAAGTCCTCGAGCTGATCGGCGACCACTCCGCCGTAATTTTCGTCACGGCCTACGATAGCTACGCCATCAAAGCCTTCGAAGTCCACGCCGTGGACTACCTCCTCAAACCCTTCGGCGCCGACCGCTTCGAAGCCGCCCTTCTCCGCGCCAAGGAGCGCCTTGCCGGCAAGCTTCCGGAAACTCGTCCGCCTGCCGCCGAGCTCGCCACGGCCGCTCGTCCCCCGGCCCAGTTCGTTGACCGCATCGCCGTGCGCGATGGCACCCGCGTCTTCATCATTCCCGTCGCCAAGCTTGATTACGCCGAAGCTCAGGACGATTACGTCGCCCTCGTCGCCGATGGCAAAAAGCACCTCAAGCAGCAAACCATCTCCAGCCTGGAATCCGCTCTCGACCCCGCGCGCTTCCTGCGCATCCATCGCTCCTACGTCGTCAACCTCGAACGCGTCGTAAAGGTCGAACCCTACGCCAAAGACAGCCATATTGCCGTCCTCTCCACCGGCGCCCAGCTTCCCGTCAGCCGCGCCGGCTTCCAGCGCCTGCGCGCCTTCCTCGACCGCTGAGATTTCCTGCCGCAGTCTCATTTTGAAACACGGCCCTGTTCTAGAACTCCCACTACTCCCGCTTCACCCTCTGTTAATCACCTGTATATTGCGGCCAGCATCCTTTCGTAGTAATGTCCGCGCATGGCCCGCCCTACCACGCGACGGTCCCCCCGCCATGGCGTCAAGGGCACGCAAAGGAGACGTAGGAAAATGGCATCCCCGGCGGACGCGAAATTACCCAATTCATCCGGCAAGGAAAATGCTGAAGGCGCCAATGTTGATAAGATCCGCGACATCTTATTCGGCTCCCAGATGCGCGATTACGAGAAGCGCTTCGTGCGCCTCGAAGACACCGTCACTAAGGCGCTCGAAACCCTGCGCGAGGATATGACCAAGCGCCTCGACACCCTCAGCGGCTACATCAAGGAAGAGACCGATTCTCTCGGCCAGCGCCTCAAGTCCGAAAAAGCCGAGCGCGCTGAAGGCCTGAAGGAGGTCACTCGCGAAATCAAGGACGGCGCCAAAATCGTCGAGAAAAAGCTCTCCCAGCTCGAGGACCAGATGTCCGACGGCCACGCCGAATTGCGCGCCAAGCTCCTCGAACATTCCAAGTCCATGTCCGCGGAAATTGATAAGCTGCGCCGCGATACCACCGCCGCCTTGAACCGCGAGGTCGAAGTCCTGCGCGACGAAAAAACCGACCGCGCCGGCCTCGCCGACTTGTTCAACGAATTCTCCCTGCGCCTCAAGAACAAATTCGAGCTGCCCGGAGAATAGCCGGCGAGTGCTTCGGTAGCGCGCGGCTCACCGGCCGGCGCGCGTAGCCGCCCCGGCGCCGGGACCTTCGTCCTCCCTTTATGGCCGAGCAAGCGCAACGCCGCGCCTTCGAGGCGCAGGCCCAGGAAAAACCGACGGACAATAACCACGCCTTCGAAGAGTTGCGCCATTTGATCGTCGCCCCCGAGCAGGAAGGCATCGCGGCGATTCAGGACCGCCTCGACGATCTGGAAAAGCGCACCGAAGACGTCAGCGCCGTCGTCGCCGAAGCCATTGAGATGCGCCGCGAAAATGGCGACGACCGTGCTCTCGCCTCCGCACTGGCTCCCACCATTCAGGAAACTCTGCGCGAATCCGTGCGCCGCGACCCCCACGTTCTCGCCGACGCGCTCTTCCCCGTCATGGGCCCCGCCATCCGCAAGTCCATCACCGAAACCCTGCGCTCCATGCTCGAATCCTTCAATGAAGCCCTTGAGCACAGCCTTTCCCTGCGCGGCATTCAATGGCGCATCGAAGCCTTCCGCACCGGAAAGCCCTTCGCAGAAATCGTCCTGATGCACAGCTTGCTCTACCGCGTCGAGCAGGTTTTCCTCATCCATCGCGAAACCGGCCTGGTGTTGAATCACGTCGTCGCTCCGGCCGCCCCCAGCCAGGATGCGGACATGGTTGCCGGCCTGCTCTCCGCCATCCAGCAGTTCGCCCGCGACGCTTTCCAGTCCGGCCAGGGCGAAAGCCTCGGCAATATCGCCTTCGACGAGCTGCAGATCCGCATCGTCACCGGGCCGCAGGCCGTCATCGCCGCGGCCATTCGCGGCCACGCTCCCGAGGATTACAACCTCGCCATGAACGAAGCGCTCGAAGAAATTCAGCGCCTCTATAGCTCCGCGCTCGCTAGCTTCACGGGCGATGCCGGCCCTTTCCGCGCCGCCGAAGAACCTCTCGCGCGCCTGCTCGAAACTCATTACCGCGAGAAGGCCCCGGAATCCAGACGGCCGCGCGCCGCGCTCATCGCTGGGGCCGTCGTCGCCGCGCTGGTCCTCGCCTGGGCCGGCTACTCCACCTATCTGCTGGTCGAATGGTCGCGCTTCCTGGACGGCCTGCGCACCCAGCCCGGCATCGTCATCGTCTCCTACGAAAAAGATGGCCGCACCTTTCATATCCAGGGATTCCGCGACCCTCTCTCCGAGGACCCCACTAAACTGATTGCCCAGGCCGGTCTCGATCCCGCCCACGCGGATTTGCAGCTCGCGCCCTACTATTCTCTCGACGACGCCATGGTCGCCAAACGCGCCGCTCGTCTGCTTCATCCTCCCGCCGGTGTGGAACTCGTCGCCAAAGACGGCACGCTCACTCCCGAAGGCGCCGCCCCGCAATCCTGGATCGTGCAGCTCGAGGAAAAGGCTCCGCTCATCGCCGGTGTCAGCAATCTGGATGAATCCCATCTCCGGAATTCCGACCTCTTGCGCTTGCGCGCCTTGCAAAACTCCATCGAATCCGTCGTCCTGCTCTTCCCCCTCGGCCGCGCCGAGCTGGAAGCGGGCCAGGAAACCAGGCTCGCCGACGCCGAACAAACGATTCACGCTCTCATCGCCCAGGCCGCTCCCCTGCGCCAGGCAGTCACCATCGAGCTGGTCGGTCACACGGACATCACCGGCGTCGAAGCCGCCAACCTTCCTCTCAGCCAGCAGCGCGCCGATCGCATTCAGGCCGCGCTTTTCAGCAACGGCATCAAATCCGCTACCTTCCGGCCGCGCGGTGTCGGCACTTCCCAGCCTCTGCACGATGAAAGCACCGAAGAAGGCCGCCGCCTCAATCGCAGCGTTACCTTCAAAATCTCCCTCACTCCCGTGCCCGCGCCCGCAGCCGCCGGCGCGTCTTCTGGAAACTGAGCGGCGCCGCCATGCTCCTGAAGAAAGTCTGCATGCTCGGCACCTTCTCCGTCGGCAAGACCAGCCTGGTGCGCCGCTTCATCAGCAGCATTTTCCAGGAAGGCTACGAAACCACCATCCACGTGAAAGTGGATAAGAAAATAGTGAATGCGGACGGGCAGGACGTTACCCTGGTCCTCTGGGACATCTACGGTGAGGACATCTATCAGAAAATCCAGATGTCCTATTTGCGCGGCATGCACGGTTATCTGCTCGTCGCCGATGGCACCCGCCGCCAGACCCTCGACGAAGCGCTCGCGCTGAGCGATCATGTGCTGCGCGAAATCGGCAAGGTTCCCGTCGTGCTCGTGCTCAATAAAAGCGACCTGCTCGACCAATGGGAAATCGAGCCGGCCCAGGAATCGCAATTGGCCGGCGCCGGCTGGACCATCCAGCGCACCAGCGCGAAAACCGGCGACGCCGTCGAAAAAGTTTTCTTGGACATCGCGCGAGCCATGCTCGCTAAGTAGAAGTGGAAGTGGAAGTAGAGGTAAAGGCAAACGCAAGCGTAAATGTAAATGTCCGCGCCTTCCATCTTCGAATCCTTCATCGCCGCGCAGGGTTATGCCCTCTTTGAATCTGTCGGCGAAGGCGAGTTCCGTCCGCTTGGCCCGTGGCCCGATTGGTGCCGCCGCATTCTTGGCGCGCCGCCCGAAGACGAGCAGCCCGTTCGCCTCGGCGATCGTTCCGCGTTCCTCGAAAATTTCCTCTTCGATGCCGCCGAATTCTGGCGTGCGCCCTCGGCAGACTCGATTCATTCCGGAAGTTGGGTGGAAACTGCCGCGGCGGGCGAAGAACTCCCTCTCGAAGCCTCCGCCTATTCTTTCGCCGGCCGCAACGTTCTCCTGATTCGCAATCTTTCGCAGACCTTCGCCCAGCAGCAGGCCCTCTATCAAACCGCCCGCGATGCCCTCCTCGTGCACGAAAAACTTCTCAAGGAAATTCAGAAGAAGGAAATCCTGCTGCACACCATCGTGCACGACCTCACCCAGCCGCTTAGCGCCATGACCGGCGTGTTCCACCTTCTCGAACGCCAGCCTCTGCCCTCCGCCATGCGCAAATTCGTGAAAGCCGGTGAACGCGAATCGCAGCGCCAGGAGCTGATGATTCGCGGCATTCTCGAAGCCTTCTCCGGCGATCTCGCCGCGCAACGCGCCCGCGAAACCACCGTCTCCGAAGCCCCGGATTTGCTGGCCTGCGCGAAGCAGGCCGTCGCATCGTTCTCGCCCGCT
Organism: Candidatus Acidiferrales bacterium; assembly: GCA_049300435.1. Taxonomy (GTDB): domain Bacteria; phylum Acidobacteriota; class Terriglobia; order Acidiferrales; family UBA7541; genus Palsa-295. The sequence continues at coordinate 40,705 of JBAQJS010000034.1, forward strand.
TTCCGCGAGCGCCAGATTCGCCTGCGCGTGGATTCCCATGTGGACGGTTCCCGCAGTTGGCGCGTCGTCGGCGATTCGTCCCGCCTCGATCGCATTTTCGGCAACCTGCTCGAAAATTCCATGCGTTACGCGCCGAAAAGCTCCACGGTCACCATCGGTCTTGAGGAGCAGGGCGCTTTCGTCCTCGCCTTTGTGGATGACGAAGGTCCGGGCCTGCCGCCCGATCAGCGCCCCGACCAGCTTTTCGCGCTTTTCGCCAAAGGCAAGAGCCATGCCGGAAAAGCCGGACTGGGACTTTATTTCTGCAAGATCACTGTCGAGCGCTGGGGAGGCGCCATCGGCGCGGAAACTCGCGCGTCCGGCGGCTCGCGCTTCTGGTTCCGCTTGCCGCGCGCCACGGATTCCGCCGCCGCGCCTGCGCTTGCCGCTCCAGACAAATCCGCTGCGGAAGAAAGGCCGTCCAGAAGGAAGAAGGCCGAAAAATCGCTGCGCATTCTCGTCGCGGACGACGCCGAAATTAATCGCGACCTGGTCATCGAACTGTTGAAGAAGCGCGGGCACGTCGCGCACGGCGTGGCCGACGGCCGCGAAGCCTTAGCCGCGCTCGAACGCCACACTTTCGACGTGCTGCTACTCGATGAAGAAATGCCGCACATGACCGGCCTGCAAACCACCGCCGCCATCCGCCAGCGCGAAGCCGCCACCGGAAAACATCAGATTATCGTCGGCATCTCCGGCCACTCCACCGAAGACGACGAACAGCGTTTCCGCGCAGCGGGCATGGACGCATCTCTCCCCAAGCCCGTGGACATGACCAAGCTCTATCAGGTCGTCGAATCCGCAGCCCGGGGAGCGCAGCCGGCAGCGCAGCCAAGTCAGCAATCATCCGCAACGCCCTCGTCGCCCGCGGAGACGCGAGGTTTGGAGATGGGCTCGGAGACAGCGCCACAGCCCGCTTCGGCGCCTCATCTAGAAATCAACTTGTCGCACGCGCCCGCCGCGTCGCCGCAGTCTCCGCCGCAATCCGCTTCGCCGCAGACCGCAACCTCGCAAACGCTCGCCGATGCTGCCGTCGAAAGCGAAGACGTCGCCACGCACCTGCGCCGCGCTACGGGTGGAAACGAAAAACTCGTGCGTTCCCTGGCCGCCACATTTCTCGCCGACTCTCCCAAAGTGCTGGCTCGCATCCGTAAGGCCGTCGCGAAAAGCGACCCCGCGGACCTAGCCAAGGCCGCCCATCTGCTCAAAGGCTCGCTCGCAATCTTCGGCGCGCCCCAAGCCGTCTCCGCGGCCCGCACCCTGGAAGCCCAGGGCCGCGCAGCAGATTTGCGCGAATCCGCAAACGCGCTGAGCATCCTTGAATCCGAGCTAACTGCGATCCAAAATCAACTCCGCGTCATCCAAGCCGAACCAAAAACCAAACCCAAATCCAAACCGCAAGCGCGCGCCAAATCCAAGCCCGGCCCGAAACATAAATGATCCCCGCAATCAGGAGCCGCGCGTTCCGCGCCTCTTGCTGACTAACCGGGCAACCGCTGCGCGCGCGCACTTGCCGCTCGGGCATCCCGGGCGCGATACTCGAACCCATGAACCGCGCACTCGCATCCGTCGCCGCCGCCGCGCTCGCCGCCCTGCTCTGCGCCGGCTCCGTGCGCGCGGACGAAATCAAGCTCAAGGACGGATCGAAGATCATCGGCACGATCGTCGGCTTCGAGGACAATTCGTTCAAGGTAAAGACCAGCTACGGTTTCGCCGTCGTGCAGAAGGACCAGGTCGTTTCGATCACGGTCACCGACGCCGCGAGCAACGCCGCAACAGACAGCGGAAAAAAACCCGCGCCTGCGCCAACCAAAGCAACTGCAGCCGCGCCACCGTCGTTGCCATCGCCGCCTCCCGCAAAACCCGCACGCTCCGAACACGTCTCCGCAGCGCCAACACCACCGCCCGCGAGCAGCGCCAACACCGAGCACGCAGCCGCGGCTCCGGCGCAAGCAAAATCCGCGGAGCCGACTCCTGCCGCGGACGATGCGACCGTGGAATATCCGCACACGGATTCACCGGCGCCGGAAACGACCGCGCCGCCCGCGGAGCCGGCGCCAAACGCCGCGAGCAATTCCGCGCAACCTGCGAAGTCCGCTTCCGCGACGCCCGCGGCGACACCGGTCGCTGCGCCGCTGCCGCCGAAGCCCGCCGCGCCCGAACCGATGCGCGAGGAAGTGAGCGGCAACACCTACACCAACGAAACCTACGGCTTCCAGATGTACAAGCCACCGGATTGGAATCTGATCGCCGGAGCGCGCGCGATTCTGCCCGGCTCGATCACCGCGCTAGGAACGGACGACCACAACACGTACTTGCTGATCGGGCAGCAACCGGCGGGGCAATCGCTCGCGACGGATATGGCCGCGACGGAGCAGCGCCTGCGGGAGGTGATGGATAACTTCCGCCCGCTCGGCGAAAAGCATGTGACGATTTCCGGCTTGAGCGCCACCGAGCACCATTTCCGCGGCAGCGTGGACGAGCGCGACTGGTCCGGCGTGGTGGTTTACATTCCGCGCGGGGCGCGGGTGTACACGATTTTCGGGATGACTCTGGCGGACACCGACCTGGTGCAGATTCAGGAGAACGTAATTTCGCGCACCATTTCCAGCCTGCAATTCACCAAGCCCTAGCAGCGTCGTTTGGAGAGCGGAAGCTTGCTTCCGCTTTGCCGAGGCGAGGCTTGCCTCGTCGGAGTGCCGTCCGACCGCGCGACTTGGCCGGATGAGCTCGATCCGCAAAGCGGCGGCGAGCCGCCGCACTCCAAAATTTCCTTGCACGACTGTTGCACTCAGCCCGCGCGGCGCCCGAACATTTTGACGTTTCAGAACTTCGTGACTTCGCTGAAATGGAAATTGCGGATTTTCATCGCCGGCACCACCATCTCGAAAGATTCTTCGCCGGCGGCGCGCACGGCGGGGCCGAGCATCTCGACGTTCGCGAGCGCTTCGATGATGCTTTGATTGAAGCGGAAATTGCGGATGCCGCCGGCCACGCGTCCGTTTTCGACCAGGAACGTGCCGTCGCGAGTCATGCCCGTCAAAACTTTTTCGTAGGGATCCACTTCGCGGATGTACCACAGGCGCGTGACCAGGATTCCGCGGTCGGTCGCGCGAATCATTTCGTCCACGGATTTATCGCCGCCGGCAAAAACCAGGTTCATGGGAGCTTCGCCGTATTCGTTGGGCAGGGTGAAGCCGTGGCCGGTGGGCTTGGTTTTCATTTTCCTGGCGGTGGCGCGCGAGTACACCAGATTTTTCGGCACGCCGCGATCCACAAGCAGCACTTTCTGGCGCGGCAGGCCTTCGCCATCCCACGGCGGCCCCACTTGCAGCGGGTGATACACGTCGTCCCAGAGGGTAATGTTCTCACCGAAGATTTTTTTGCCCAAGCGGCCGTTGAGGCAGGAGCGCTTGTCGAGGACGGCGGTGCCGGCAAAATCGTAGAAAATCGAGCCGATTAAATCGAGCACGGCGGCCGGTTCGAGGATCGCGGTGTAGCGCCCGGGCTCCAGCTCGCGCGGCTTGCGCGAGCCGGCGGCTTTTTCGCTGGCGCTTTCAAAGAGCGCTTCCGGATCAATATTCAGAATATCCGCGGAATTGGATTTGGCCCAGCCGGAGGAATCGCCCTCGAGGATGGTGACGGAAAATTCCGCGCGGGTGTGGTCGTGGCGGGCGAAAAGTCCCTTGGAATTGGCCAGCACGTTCTGCACGAACCCGGTGGTGAAAATCCCGGCGGCGGTCTGTTCCCCGGCGGCGGCCAGTTTGCAGACGCGGGTGACGGCGCGGGCGCGATCCTGCGGAGTGGCCGCGGCGGTGGAGCGGAAGAAATGCGCGACCTTCTGGTATTTCTGCGGGCCGGGCATGGCTAGCAGGCCGGGATCTTCCGGCTGGTTGCGCGCCAGGCTGACGGCCGCGGCGATCACGCGGCGCAGGGATTCTTCGTCGGTCTTATTGGTGGTGGCGCGGGCGGTGCGGCCGTCGCTGACGACGCGGACGGAGATGTTTAGAGTGTGCTCGGCAACGTTTTGATGAATGGTGTTGTTGGCGAAGCGGGTGAGCGCGTCCACGGTCGCGTCAATTTCGACCTCGGTTTCTTCGGCATCGCTGAGCTTCAGGATGCGCGCGGCGATGTGTTCGAGTTCCGAGGCGGTGAAGCGCGCGCCGCTGGGGTGGTTTGCGGATCGGGCCGCGGAGGAGATTCGCTGTTGCTTCTTCGCGGATTGTTTTTTGGTTCGTTTCATTTTTAGTTCCGGGCCAACCAGCAATTCCTTTGCGAAGATTCCGCGACGAGCAGAATGCGCGGCTTCAGGGGCTGAAGGCCTGCCCTTCCGCGCCGCGAGTCGTGAGTCAGGCAACGGCAGGCCCGGTTCGGCTTCGCCGAACCGGGCCCTACATAGTCAACACCTTACGTCAAAACCCTGAGTCAACACCTTACGTCAAGACCTTCAGTCAAAATCTTGAGCTGTGCCACTTCTGTGGCACCTTGCTTATTTTGCGAAGGCTACGCCTACTTTTATGTTGCGAAAACGGGCTGGGGAGGCGCCGTGGCCTGTGCCCATGGTTTGCATGGGCTGGCCTTTGCCGCAATTGGGCGTGCCCCAGAGGGTCCAGTGCTCGCGCGAGCAGATGGCGTCGCAGCTGTTCCAGAACTCGGTGGTGATGCCGCTGTAGCTGGGATTCTTGATCATGCGGCCCTTCTTGCCGCCTTTGATTTCCCAGCCGATTTCCGTGGAAAATTGAAAGTGATAGCGGCGATCGTCAATGGACCAGGAACGATTGGTTTCCATGAAGATGGCGTCGTCGGTATCGGCGATCAGGTCGTCGTAATTCCAGGCGCCGGGATTGATGCTGATGTTGGTCATGCGAATCATGGGCAAGCGATTCCAGGATTCGGTGCGCATGGTGCCGCCGGAGCGATTTTCGCCGATGGTAGAGGCAAGCTCGCGATTGCTGAGGTACCCGGTGAACAATCCATCGGTGATGATCGGGGTGCATTGCGCGGGAACGCCTTCGTCGTCGTAGGCGAACGTGCCCAGGCCCGGGCCATGCTCGAGCCGCGCATCGGCGACGATGTTCACGATGTCCGAGCCGTATTTCAGTTTGCGCAGCTTTTCGATGGTCAGAAAACTCATTCCGGCAAAATTGGCTTCCTGGCCGAGAACGCGATCCAGCTCGATGGGATGGCCGACGGATTCGTGAATCTGCAGACCGAGCTGCGAGCCGCCGAGGATGATGGTTTTCGTTCCTTCGGGACACTGCGCGGCGGAGTGCAGCGCCACCGCTTCTTCGGCGGTCCTTTGCGCGTTGCCGACGAGGTCGAAGGATTCGACGAGCTCGTAGCCCTGCAAGGCGTGCTGGCCGCCGAAACTATTGGGATAGGAGCGCTTTTGAATTTCAGTTCCGGCAAAACTGGTGGCCACAATCCCCGCGCCGGAGTGCATCTTGACCTGATGAATGAGCGAGCCGATGCTGGAGGCGAAAAGCTGGTCAACGCGCTTGAAGCTCATGGAACCTTCCGCGAGGGTGACGCCCTTGACGCGGCGCATTTCGCGGTCCGCGGCGAGGAGCAAGTCAATTTGCCGCTCGACCGGGATTCGGAAGGGATCTTTGAGGAACGGATTCTGCCAGGTATCCACGTGAGCTTGCTCGGGAGCGAGGGCCACATCTGCGCGCTTGGCGAGGGCGGAGGCCTTCGCGATGGCTACGGCTTCCGCGGCGCAGGCTTGAATGCCTTCGCGGGTGAGGCGGTCGGTGGAAGCAAAGCCCCACGCACCGGAGGCGATGACGCGGACGCCGATGCCCAGAGTTTCCGATTCGACCAAGGTGCCTACTTCGCCGTTCTTGGTGGCGATGTCGCGCTGGCGGATGTCCATAACGCGCACGTCGGAGTAGGTGGCGCCGCGCCGCCTGGCGGTTTCGATGGCCCAGGAGGCCCAGTCTTGCATCATGCGCGGGGGGTCCCGGAGCGGAGGATGGGTTGAAAATTGGGAGCGGAGCTGGCGATGGTTGCGGAGACCGAAGCGTGCATGAATGGGCGATTAGCAGCGTTGGGGTGCGAGGGTGCGCGGCGGGGAGACCGCGACGCGGCGGCTGGAGAATGTTGCGACCAAAAATAGCGATTGACGAGGGTCGCCGTGCTTTGTTTTGAATGAGTTACGGCGGTTTCCGATTTCCGGACAGTAGCGATTGACAGGGCGCGGCCGGACTTGCTGGCAGGCCGCCTCGCGTAAGTCGTCGCGCGGCTGGGAGGATCGGGGAGCGACGCGCAGGCGCGATCTCCCCGGCCGCGAACGGGGCGCGGGTAGTGCGTGGCGGCATTGAGCGCGATGCGCATCCGGACATTTTAGTATATGGGTGGGAGAATGCAAACGATGCTGTGTGTACTGGCGATGGGGCGGGATGCTGGAAGAAGGCAAAAGAGTTAGCGGGGAGGCTGCGGCGGGAGGCACGCGGGGTTCGTGGAGAGACGCCGCCATACGGAACGCGGGGCGCGCTGCTACTTCGACCAGGGCGGGACTACGCCGGTCATGCGGGCGTAGGCGACGAGCTGGCCCATGTGTTCGTTGGCGCGGATGATGATGCGCAGATACATCGCGTCCACGCTGGTTTCTACGTCGTCAATGTGGACTTTGCGCTGAAGATCTTGCGGGGTTTCAGCGAGGTGGGCTTGCTTGACGGCTTCGAGCGAACGCTTGAGCCAGCGGATGACTTCCGGTTTGGAGGTGACGGTTTTTTCGCTGTCGTCGGTGAGTTCGGGCGGCATTTTGGGCCCGGTGATGCTTAACAGGTAGAAATTCGCGGTGACGATGTGCATGTACACTTCGCTGGTGGAGCGCACGCCGGGGGCGGGGCGCCAGGAGAATTTTTCCGGGGGCGTGGCTTCGGCAAGAGCGATGAGTTGCTGAGAGACGTGGCGCCATTCGCCGTCGTAGCCTTGCCAGACGCCGTCGGAGGTGGATTGCGCTGGCAGAGGGAGGGCGGTGAAGAGGAGCAGGACAACGAGGAGGCGTCGAGCGCGCACCGGGGCATTCTAGTACAGGGGTGGGGGAATGCAAATGGTGCTGTGTGTACATCGGGGCGCCGCGGCAGGTTTGAACAATGCAAAAGACTTAACGCAGAGAGCGCAGAGGAAAGAACGCAGAGTCAACGGAGATAATCTGCCCTGACGTGATCCACCCGCGGGCTCAGTTGAGACACAGACTGGGCAGAGAAAACTAAAGCAAAATCGCGCGCCGGGCGGTGGTGGCTGCAACGCTTCGCAACGGCAGGCCCGGTTCGGTGAGGCTGAACCGGCCCCTACAAGTTCAAAGGCAACGGCCAATTCAACGGCAACGGCGACCGCATGGGAGTAGTGTAACGCCGGTGGGGCGGGGTCGCACGCGGGCGTGCTGTGCAAGGGACGGGCAGGGGAAAAAAAAGGGGCGGGTCTGAGACCCGCCCCTACAGTGCGTCACCGGGCTGGCATCGTGGCAAGCTGGGGCGCAGCAAGCAGCGCCCCTACAGGGAAAAACCACAGGCCGGTTTGCGGTTGCGGTGGCGGCTAGGTGCCTTCGGACCAGCTGGCCAGGTAGTGCTCTTGTTCGGCGGTTAGTTTGTCCACGTGGACGCCCATGGATTCCAACTTCAGCTTGGCGATCTGGCGGTCAATTGGCTCGGGGACTGAGTACACCTGGGGCTTGAGGTCCTTGGCGTTTTTGACCAGGTATTCGGAGGCCAGGGCTTGATTGGCGAAGCTCATGTCCATGACGACCGCAGGGTGGCCTTCGGCGGCGGCCAGGTTGATGAGGCGGCCTTCGCCGAGAAGGTAGATTTTGCGGCCGTCTTTCATTGCGTATTCATCCACGAAGGGGCGGGCGGGCTTTTTGGAGCTGGCCAGTTTTTCGAGGGCGGGGATGTCAATTTCGACGTTGAAGTGGCCGGAATTACAGATCACCGCGCCATCCTGCATTTTTTCGAAGTGTTCCTGGGCGATGACGGACTTGTTGCCGGTGACGGTGACGAAAATTTCACCGATGCGGGCGGCGTCGGCCATGGGCATGACGCGGAAACCGTCCATGATGGCTTCGAGGGCGCGAGTGGGATTGATTTCGGTGACGATGACGTCTGCGCCGTGACCCTTAGCGCGCATGGCGACGCCGCGGCCACACCAGCCGTAGCCGGCGACGACCACGCGCATGCCGGCGAGCAGCATGTTGGTGGCGCGAATGATGCCGTCGAGAGTGGATTGGCCGGTGCCGTAGCGATTGTCGAAGAGATGCTTGGTGAGCGCGTCGTTCACGGCGATGACGGGATATTTCAGAGTGCCGTCCTTGGCCATGGCGCGGAGGCGAATGACGCCGGTGGTGGTTTCTTCGGTGCCGCCGATGACGTTGGGGACGAGCTGCGGATGCTTGGTGAGCAACTGGGTGACGAGGTCGGCGCCGTCGTCCATGGTGACTTGAGGCTTGTGGTCAATGGCGGCGGCGATGTGCGCGTAATAGGTGGCGTTGTCCTCGCCCTTGATGGCGTAGGTGGGGATGCCGTAATCCTTGACGAGGGATGCGGCGACTTCGTCCTGAGTGGAGAGAGGATTCGAGCCGCAGAGAACCAGGTCGGCGCCGCCATCGCGCAGGGTGATGGCGAGATTGGCGGTTTCGCTGGTGACGTGCAGGCACGCGGACATGCGGACGCCCTTGAGGGGCTGGTCCTTGATGAATTGCTTGCGGATGAGTTGCAGGACGGGCATCTGCTGATTGGCCCATTCGATCTTGCGTTTGCCCTTTTCGGCGAGGGCCAGGTCTTTTACGTCGCCGGCTAGCTTGGTTGCTGTTTCCACTGGGGACTCCCTTTAGATTTAGAGTACGACGAAACATTTAGCGCAGAGACGCTGAGCGCGCAGAGAAAGATAAATCGTGCGCATGGCTGTGGCTGCCGTTACGTCCTGCTACGGCAGGCCCGGTTCGGTGAGGCTGAACCGGCCCCTACAAGTTCAAGAGCACAGACGAATTACAGATTCAGCGGCTACGGCGCCCACCTACAAATTCAACTTCTACGGCAAAAGCGGGCGCAGCAAGCAGCGCCCCTACGGCAACTGCAACACCGAGGGCGCGACTACGGGAACTGCAACACCGGGCCTTGCTTGCCGCGGATGCGGCCCTGCGATTCGGCACTGCCGAATCGCGGGGTGAATCGCCCTTTGGGCGATTCAGCTGCGCGAGACGGCTACGGCGCCGCGTTGGCCGGCTTCCTTGCGGATGGCTTCGGCTTTGTCGGTGCGCTCCCAGGTGAAGCCGGGACCGGTGCGGCCGAAGTGGCCGTAGGAGGCGGTCTGGCGGAAAATGGGGCGGCGCAGGTCGAGCGTCTCGATGATGCCCTTGGGCGTCAGCTTAAAGAAGGCGCGAATCAATTCGGTGATCTGCGAATTGGGAATCGTGCCGGTGCCGAAAGTATCGGCCATGACGGAAACGGGTTCGGCTACGCCGATGGCGTAAGCGAGCTGCACTTCCACCTTGGTGGCGAGGCCGGCGGCGACGAGATTCTTGGCCACGTAGCGCGCCATGTAGCAGGCGGAGCGGTCCACTTTGGTGGCGTCCTTGCCGGAAAGCGCGCCGCCGCCGTGACGGCTGTAGCCGCCGTAGGTGTCCACGATAATTTTGCGGCCGGTAAGGCCGGCATCGCCCATGGGACCACCGGTGACAAAGCGGCCGGTAGGGTTGATGTGATACTTGGTGTTCCGATCCACCATGGCTGCGGGGAGGACAGGGTCAATGACGTATTTGCGCACGGCGTGCTGGAGATCTTTGAGCGAAATTTTTTCGCTGTGCTGCGTGGAGATGACCACGCAATCCACGCGCGCGGGGCGGCCATCCACGTATTCGATGGTGACCTGGGATTTTCCGTCGGGGCGGAGGAAATCAACGACGTTCTTCTTGCGGACTTCGGCGAGCTTGTGGGTGAGCTGATGCGCGAGTTGGATAGGCATGGGCATCAGTTCGGGGGTTTCATCGCAGGCGAAACCGAACATCAGGCCCTGGTCGCCGGCGCCGCCGGTATCCACGCCCATGGCGATGTCCGGGGATTGCTTGTGAATGGTGCAGATGACGCCGCAGGTTTCGGCGTCGAAGCCGAATTTCGCGCGAGTGTAGCCGACGTCGCGGATGACTTCGCGGGCGAGGTCGGAGAAATCCACGTAAGTGGTGGTGGTGATCTCGCCGGCGACAACGACGAGGCCGGTGGTGACCAGAGTTTCGCAGGCCACGCGGCCGGTGGGGTCGTCCTTCACGACGGCGTCGAGGACGGCGTCGGAAATCTGGTCGGCAATCTTGTCGGGATGACCCTCGGTGACGGACTCCGAGGTAAAGAGAAACTTTTCGTCAGAATGAGCCAAAACAGTATCCTCCAGCGGAAATAAGGCAATTCGAGGGCCTAGAAGCGAAATCGAGAATTAGACCGCGAAAATCAGGCTAGCATGGGGGTTTTGTGCTGTCAAACTTTTGCATCGAAAGGCCTTAAATCGAAGTTGAATGGCGGCTAAACGCAGGGGAATTGCGGGGCCTCGGGGGCGAAACGTGGGCTCGTGGGAGATTGATTGCCATTTTATGGAAAGGACGCGGCCGGGGTGGGTGGTGGATCTTTGGCGCGGGGAGCAGAGCGCAGATGCCGACGGCGCCGACGGGAGGCGTCTTGGACGATGCGAGGTGGGGAGCGCGAAGACGGCCCGGTTCGATGAGGCTGAACCGGCCCCTACAGATTCAACTTCTACGGCAAAAACATTTACCGCTGAGACGCGGAGCGCGCGGAGAAAGATACGGCGAAGTCAACGGCAACTGCAGCACCAGGCGCAGCCTGCCTGCGGCAGGCAGGCAAGCAGCGCCCCTACCCCAACGGCAACTGCTCCGGCCTAAGGCGGCTGCTAGAAAGGAAAGGTCAAAGCCTACGGACGCGGACTGGGCTAAGCCATGTCGCGGCGGTAGAGGAGGTAGGCGCGGATGAAGGGGTCTAGGTCGCCGTCGAGGACTTTTTGCACGTCGCCGCGCTCGACTTTGGTGCGGTGGTCTTTTATCAGTTGATAGGGTTGCATGGTGTAGGAACGGATCTGGCTGCCGAAGCTGATTTCGGGTTTGGAGGCATCGAGCTTGTTGAGGGCGTCGCGGCGCTTCTCGAGTTCGAGCTCGTAGAGCTGGGAACGTAGAACTTTCATGGCGATTTCGCGGTTCTTGTGCTGGCTGCGCTCGTTCTGGCATTGCACGACGGTATTGGTCGGCAAGTGGGTGATGCGGACAGCGGATTCCACTTTGTTGACGTTCTGGCCGCCGTGGCCGCCGGCGCGGAAGGTGTCAATGCGCAGGTCGTCAGGCTTGATGTTGATTTCGATGCGGTCGTCAATTTCGGGGATGACGAAGACGGAGGCGAAGGAAGTGTGGCGGCGGGCGGCCTGATCGAAAGGCGAGATGCGCACCAGGCGATGGACGCCGCTTTCGCCGGCTAGCATGCCATAGGCGTTTTCGCCTTCGATCTGCACCGTGGCGGATTTGATGCCGGCTTCTTCACCGGGGGTGGAGTCAAGAATGGTGGCGCGAAAACCCTTTTGTTCGGCCCAGCGGAGATACATGCGCAGGAGCATTTCGGCCCAGTCCTGGGATTCGGTGCCGCCGGCGCCGGGTTTTACGGTGACGATGGCGTTGAGGCGATCGTTTTCGCCGGCGAGGAGTGTTTTCGTTTCCAAGTCGGAGACGTAATTATCCGCGGCGAGGAGTTCCTTGGCGACGTCTTCGAGGAGGGAGTCGCGCTGGGCGTCGTCCTTCTCTTCCTGCGCGAGGCCGAGATAGGTTTCGATGTCGCTTTTGCGGCGGTCGAGGGCGGATTCGGCGTTTACGCGGTCTTCGACCAGCTTGCGTTCCTGGAGAGTGGCCTGGGCCTTTTCCTGGTCCTGCCAGAAATTAGGGTCGCTGGTTCTTTCTTCCAGAGCGGCGAGCTGTTTGCGAGCGGATTCGGCGTCAAAGAAAGCTCCGCACAAGCTGGATGCGTTTATTCAGCTCGGCGAAGCGTTGCTGCAGGTCTTCGATGTGTTCGGGCATTGGGTCCTTTGTTTGTGTATGTATGCTAAATGATTTCGGGGCGGGTGTCATCCGCGGTGCGCGGTACCACCGCAGTAGATGCGATCGAGCAAAACAGCCGAGGCAAGCCTCGCCTAAGAGACAGCGGGAGCCTTTCGAACTTGCCATCGGCAGGCTCTCAAGACGAGCAAGCTCCCGCACCCCAAAATGTTCGGTGTCGTCGAATGTCAGGGTGAATTGGGGCGAGGGCGATGTACGAAGGACATGGCGAGGAGCGCGGCTGTGATTATTATGCAGAGCCAGGAGAACCAGTCGCCGAAGCGGACGTAGGGGGTGAGGTCGCTGCGAAAATCGTAGGGGGCGTCCAACTGGCTGCGGACGTCCAACTGCAACTGGGCGGCGGTGCGGCCGTAGGGATCAATGGATTCGGTGTAGCCGTTGTTGGTGTCGCGCAGGAGCCAGCGGCGATTTTCGACGGCGCGGACGCGGGCCATGGCCATGTGCTGTTCAGGGGCGGAGGAACGGCCAAACCAACCGTCATTGGAAATGGTAACAAGCAACTGCGCGCCGTTGGCGGTGAAGCGGCGGACTTCGCTGGGAAAGATGGCTTCGTAACAGATGAACACGCCGAATTTTCCCTGGGGAAGCTGGGCGACGCCGTAGGTGGAGCCGGGGGTGAAGTCGGAGATGTCCGCGGTGAGTTTTTTCGCGAAAGTGAGCCAGCCGCGCAACGGGACATACTCGCCGAAAGGCAGCAGGTGAATTTTGTCGTAGCCGAAGATGCGCTGGCCCGCGGGATTCAATAGCACGGCGCTGTTGGAAGCCAGCCATTTGCCGGCCGCATCACGCTTCCAATCCACGACGCCAACCAGAAAATAATTTCCAGAATTCTGAGCGATACGCTCGGCGCGCTGGGCAAAGGGCGCCTCCATGAAGGAAAAGGGCGCGGGGACTTCGGGCCAGATAATGATGCCAGGGACGCGGGTGGCGGCGTCCACGCTGATGCGTTCGAGCTGGTTCAGCTCGCCCGCGTGGATCTCGAGCCAGTCCACCGGATAGCTTTCGGACTGGGGAAAATTGGTCTGCACCAAATGGGCGATGTAGCGTGGAGTGACGGCGGGAATGAAGCGCGGGCCGACGGCGCCAATCAGGATCAATGCGAGAGCGACGGCCACGGCGATCTGCCAGATGCGACGCGTATCTACGAGCACGGCGTAAGCCAGGAGCGAGCCGAAGGCGGCGATCAGGAAGCAGAGGCCGTAGATTCCGGTGATGGAGGTGAGTTGCACGAGAGCCAGACTGCGGGCGGCGGGATAGCCGGATAAATCCCACGACGAGCCGATGATGGGAATATTGGTGCGGAAGAATTCCAGGGCAGTCCAGAGGAAGGGTGCGAGGACGCAGGCGAGGAGCTTGCTGCGGCGGGAGGCGAGCGCGACGCCGGTGGAAAACATGGTGCAGATGAGACCGCCGATAAATCCGATGAGGCCGACGAAGGCGGCAGAAATCCACGGGTCAATATTGCCGTACTGGCGCATGACGGTGTCCACCCAGGGCAGGCAGACGGGGTAGAAGACCTGTCCGTGCAGGAAGCCGTAGAGCGGCGCTTCTTTCAGCGGGGCGCCGCAGGACGCCAGAACGAGCATGCCCATGGCGATCCAGGCGAGCAGATATAAATTGTAATTGGGGAACGAGAGGCCGAGAGCGACTCCACTGCCGATGGCGAGCAACACTCGCGCGTAGCGGGGCAAATTCATTTAACGCTTTATTATAGGCTTGAAACCCAATTGTTCGAGGGCGCGCTTGGCATTTTCCGCGGCGGCCATATCGGGATAGGGGCCGACTTGCACGTGGTAGAAATTGTCGGCGGGCGAGGTGGCGACGAAGGAAGGCAATTTTTTCTGCTGGATGGCGTCGGCCATTTCCATGGCGTCGCGCTGGACTTTTACGGCGGCGACCTGCAGAACGATGGAATTCTTGCCCAGCGCGGGAGGCTGGAAGCGCTCCGGCTGGCGGGGACTGGCGGCTACGTTTCTGGCGGACGCGGCGGGCGGGGAGTTGGGCGATTTGGTGGCGACGGCCGGGACGGATGCGGGCGATTTTTTGGCCGGCGCGGCGGCTGGGGCTGGAGCGGGTTCGAGATGGTCGCTCGCGGTTTTTTTGTTGTCGTAGAAATCCCAGCCGGGATCGCTGGGAGCGGGCTTGGCCGCGGGAACGTCTTTGGATTTGGCGGAAAGCGGAGCGGAGGGAGCCGTGCGGAACGGCGAATCGGAGGCGTGCACCGCGCCACCGTATTGAGTGCGGCCCATAACGTAACCGAGGGTAAAGAAAACTCCGCAGAGCAGGACGACGCCGAGAAACAGTCCTACCAGATGCCGGCTTTCGAGAACCCGGTCGCCGCCGCCGCGTCTTGCGTTTGCCGCCATTGCGATTATTTGGACTCCAGCGCCTTCATCCACTGCGAAATGATGTCCACCGGCAGCGGGAAGACCACCGTGGTATTTTTCTCGACGCCGATTTCGACCAGCGTTTGCAGATAACGCAGCTGGATGGCAGTCGGTTCCTTCTGCAGCACGGCCGCGGCCTCGGACAATTTGGCCGAGGCTTGGAATTCACCTTCGGCGGCGATGACTTTGGCGCGGCGCTCGCGTTCGGCTTCGGCCTGGCGGGCGATGGCGCGCTGCATATTCTCCGGAATATCCACTTGCTTGACTTCTACCTTCGTTACCTTGATACCCCAAGGCTCGGTATCCTGGTCAAGGATTTGTTGCAGCTTGGCATTAACCTTTTCGCGCTCGGAGAGAATGGCATCGAGCTCGAACTGGCCGACCAGGCTGCGCAGGGTGGTCTGAGCCAACTGCGAAGTAGCATATAGATAATTCTGGACCTGGGACAGGGCGAGATTGGCGTCCACTACGCGGAAGTAACATACGGCGTTGACCTTGACGGAGACGTTGTCGCGGGTGATGACGTCTTGCGGAGGGACGTCGAGGGTTTCGATGCGCAGGGAGATACGAGTGAGCTTATCAATGGGGAAGAACACCAGCTGCAGGCCGGCGCCTTTGGCCTCGGGAAGCATGCGTCCAAGGCGGAGGACGACGCCGCGTTCCCATTCCTTAATGACGTACACGGAATTGACGAGCCAGAAAAGGAAGATGACTACGGCCACGCCAATGAGAATTGTCACGAAATCCATGGTGTCTCCTTCAACGAGCCGACGATTCGATTCACGAATGCCACGGCAAATTCAAAAGCAACGGCGCCCACCGGCCGCTGCGAAAGCGAAAATCAACGGCAGGCCCGGTTCGGTGAGGCTGAACCGGCCCCTACAAGTGCAAAACCGGGCGCAACTCGCAGCGTCCCTACCTCAACTGCACCGAGCCGGCGGGACGCCGGCGCTACTAAATTCGTCGGGGCGGCCGCAGCACTCGAGTCAACCCCAAGAGCTTACCTTGATTCTACTGGCTCGACTTCGAGCGTGAGGCCTTGAACTTTTTTTACGCGGACGCGTGCGCCTGCCGGGATGCTTTGACCCGGGAGGGAGGCGGCGCGCCAGAGTTCGCCGTGAACGAAGACGCTGCCTACGGCTCCGCCGGAACCGACCGCTTCGCGCACTTCGCCTACTTCGCCGACGAGCTCTTCCCTGCCGGTGGAAACTTTCCAGGTGCGGGAACGGAGCACCAGGCGCATCAGGATGATGACGATGACGGCGAAGGGGATTACCACGGCGAGGGCGGTCCAGAGGCTTACGCCCATGCCGGTGAGCGGCGTCTTGATCAGGAACAGCGCACCGAGCACCATGGCGATGACTCCGCCCACGCCGAGGACGCCGTGCGTGGGAAATTTTGCCTCCATTATAAACAGCACGAACGCGCAGACAATGAGCAGCAGCCCCGCGAAATTGATGGGCAGCATGTGCATGGCGTAGAGCGCGAGCAAGAGGGCGATGGCGCCGAACACCCCGGGAGCGAACGCGCCGGGATGTGTGAACTCCACGTAGATGCCCAGGACTCCGATGATCAGCAGGATGAAAAAGACGTCGGGCTGGACGATGCGCGAGAGGAATTTTTCGCGGCCGGTCATTTCGCGGACGACCAGCACGGGATGCGGAAGCGAGAGTTTCAACTGCGAGCCGTCGAAGCGGGTGATGGTGCGGCCATTGAGCTGCGCGAGAAGATCTTCTTTCGAGGCGGTGACGATTTCGATGAGCTTGCCGTCCAGCGCTTCCTTATCGCTGAAAGCTTTGGCGTCGGTGACGGCGGTAGCGGCGAGCTCGGGATTGCGCGAGCGCTTGCTGGTGTAGCTGCGGAGGTAGGCGGTGGCGTCGTTGACGATTTTCTTGCGCAGAGTGTCGTCAATCTGCACGGGAGAGCCGCCAATTTCGATGAGCGGCGAAGCGGCGCCGGTTTCAGTGCCGGGCGACATGGCGGCGACGTCCGCCGAAAGCAGGATGAAGAAACCGGCGGAAGCAGCGCGCGAGCCGGTGGGATACACGTAAGTGACGACGGGAACGGGCGAGCGCAGGATGGACTGAATGATCGAGCGCATGGAGGAGTCCAGGCCGCCCGGAGTATTCATGGTGATGAGGATGAGGCTGGCGTGCTGCTGATTGGCTTCGTCAATTCCACGAACGATGTATTCGGCGAGGATGGGCTCGATTTCGCCATCAATGTGCAGCTCGAACACGGTGGAAGCGGCGGCGGGCGAGACGGGCGGCGCGGATTGCGCGGAAGGCGGCGACGAAAAAGTCAGCGAGAATGCGGCGAGCACGATGGCCAACAGCAGAGTGCGGCGAACTGCGCGCGGGAACATTTCGTTCGTCATTATAGCAACAGAAAGCGCCGGAGCACTAAAGTTCCGGCGAGGCGGGAGGCCGCAAGCAAGGGAGCGCGCTAGTGCTGTTCGTGGGGATTGATATCCATGCGAAGGATTTGGGCGTCGCGCAGGAGATAGACGTGCTGGACCATCTGGTCGAGGACGATATTGCCTTCGAGATCGCGGACGACCTGATGGACGTGGACGAGGATTCTGCCGTCGTCGAGGTGCTCGAAGCGCTGAGGCTGGACGCGGGGATCGGCGACGTCCCACTGGCGCGTCCAGTAATCGCGCACGGCGTCGTGGCCGCGCAGGCGCCCGCCCTCCATGCCGTTGGGCCAATCCACGTCGGGATGCATCAGCAGGAGAACGAAATCAATATCGCGCTCGTTGAAAGCTTCGTAGGCCGAGAGGAGCAGGTCCCGGTAGGCAAACGCTTGGGTTTGAGCTTGGGCTTCGCCCGTCACTGTTGGGTTCCCGCGGCGATGAGGATCAGTTCTGCATCACCTTTTTAGAGTTGCGCGCGTAGGAGGGCGGCGAGTGCAGCACTTCCTGCAGGGCAGGATCTTTTATGACCTTGGCGAAGGCGGGATCGGTTTGGGCGGAGAGGAACGCCCCGTAGCCGTCGTCGCGCGCAAGTTTCAGGTAATGCGCAGCGCGCTCGGCGTCGCCGGCCAGGGCATAGGTTTTGGCGACGAAGAAATAAAACAGTCCGGGGTCGGGCATGCTGCGCTGCTGCACCAGAGTGCCGCCGAGACCCTTGCGATCAAAGATAGTGGGGTCCAGCGCCAGGGCTTTCTGAAACGAATTCATGGCTTCGGGATATTCCTTGTCGGCGAAATAAGCGTAGCCCAAGTTGCTGTACACCGTGGGCATGTCACCGCGCAAGGCGAGGGCCTTGCCATAGAAACGAATGGCCTTGCCGTAATGCTTTTTTTCGTATTCGACGGTGCCGCAATTATTGGCGGCGCTGGCGAATTTCTTATCGGCGCGCATGGCGCGTTTGTAGAAGCGCTCGGAGCGGTCCAGGTCGCCCAACTGCTGGTAGGCGACGCCGATCTTATTGAGAAGCGCGGCGTTAGTGGGCTCGCCATCGAGAATCCGGAGATACGCGGAGGCCGCCTCCATATACTCCTTGCGGGCCATCAGGATGTCCGCGTGCAATTCGGCGACTTCGCGCGGAGTCATGGCGGAGAACGGCGTCGCCGGAGGAGCGGCGCTGCCGCCGGTGTCGCTGACTTTTGCGGGGAATTGATTGGCGAGGGAAGAAGAAACAACAACGAGAACCAGCACGATGGCAGAGAGAGTCAATCGGCTCATGGCCCGACTCCTTTTCCGCGCACGGAACCTACGGCTGAGGTTTCTGGTTGTCCGCAGGCTTCTTGCTTGACCCAAAGATACCAAAAATCTTGTCCAAAAACCCCTTTTTCTTTTCGGCGTCGGGATCGGCGGGGGCAGCGCCGGGAGAGGCGGGATTGGGGTGGGATTTATTGGCCTGGCCGGCGCCATTGGGCGAATTGGGTGGCGCGGCGGGAGGAGGCGGCGGATTATTGCCCCGGCCAAAAAGGTGGGCGAGCCAATTGGAGGGGGACGCCGCGGAGTGGCCGCCGTGCAGTTCGCACATCTGGGTGGGCTCGCTGCCGGCGATAAAATATTCCTGAACGGTCGCCGGACAGGACGGAGTAGCGAGCTGACCGGATTGCGGATCAATGGTTTCGGCAATGACGCCGGGCGGCGGGTCGAAGTCTTCCGTCATTTTATACTGCGGCAGCGCGACAGCGCGTTTCATGAATTCGGCCCAGATGGGGGCGGCGGACTCGCTGCCGGAAAGACCGAGGTCGCGGTTATCGTCAAAGCCGACCCAGACGACGCAAAGGAGATTGGAGGTGAAGCCGGCGAACCAGCCGTCGCGCGAGGTGCCGGTCTTGCCTGCGGCTTCCGGAGTGAAGCCCATGGAGCGGACGGTGACGCCAGTGCCGCGGTTGATGACGTCTTCCATGATGCTGGTGGTCAAGAACGCGACGCGGGGGTCGAGGACGGCGCGGGTGCGCGGCGCGGCGGTTTCCTCGACGGTGCCATCGGCGGCGAGCACGCTGCGCAGGAAAAGCGGCTCGGAGCGGAAGCCATTGGTGGCGAAGGGAGTGTAGGCGGCGGCGACGTCAATGGGCGTCATTTCATAAGCGCCGAGGGCGACCGCGGGGGTGGGCTGGATGTTCGTGCCCAGGCCCATCTGGCGGGTGAGGTCCACGACGCGCTGGTAGCCGATAAGCTCCGCGACTTTCACGGTGGCGACGTTGAGGGAGTGGATGAGGGCGTCACGCACGGTGACGGTGCCGTAGAATTCCTCGCCGTAATTGTCCGGAGTGTAGTCCTTGCCGTCGAATTCGAAAGTGGTGGGCACGTCGTCCACGGTGGTTACCGGGGTGACGACGGGCTGGAGGCCTTGGGCGGCGTTGTCAAAAGCAGCGGCGTACACGAAGGGTTTGAAGACCGAGCCGGGCTGGCGGCGCGCGAGAGCGTGATTGAGCTGGCTTTCGCCGTAGTTGCGGCCGCCAACGAGGGCGCGAATTTCGCCGGTGTGAGGGTCCATGGCCACGAGCGCGACCTGCACGTGCGGCGCCGGCTGGCCCTTCTTGGCCCACTCGGCATAGCGACGGGCGAGCAGCTTGTCCACACCCAGCACGCCTTCCTGGATGGCCTCGGCGGCGGCATGCTGCAATTCGGGGTCGAGAGTGGTGTAGACGCGATAGCTCTGGGTTTCGAGGTCGGTTTCGGAGAATTGCTCGAGGAGATGGTCCTTGACCATGTCCACAAAATAGGGAGCGGCGCCGCTATCCACGCCGCCATTGACGAAGTGGAGTTTCATTTTTCGGGCGGCGTCGGCCTGGTCCTGAGTGATGTAACTATCCTCGACCATCTGGGGGAGGACGCGGTCGCGGGACTCCTCGGCGCGGTCCATGTGGCGCTCGGCGGTGGCGTAGCGATTGGGCGCGCGGATGATGCCGGCGAGAAAGGCGCATTCGCCGAGAGAGAGCTCGCGAACGTCCTTGCCAAAGTAGGCCTCGGAGGCTTCGCCGAAACCGCGAATGGAAAAGCTGCCGCGATTGCCGAGATAGACTTCATTGGCGTAGAGCTCGAAGATTTGCTGTTTGGAATAGCGCTGATTGATTTCGATGGCCATCAGGACTTCTTTCACTTTGCGGCGCCATTCGCGCTTGGTGGTGAAGAAGAAGCTGCGCGCGACTTGCATATCAATGGTGCTGGCGCCCTGGGCTTTCTGGCCGCGGCGGAGGTCGGCGAGGGCGGCGCCGAAGACGCGCACGATGTCCAGGCCGCCGTGCTCGAAGAAGCGTTTGTCTTCGGCGGCCAGCACAGCGTCCACCAGATTTTTGGGAAGATCGTCGAAGCGGACGACGCGGCGCTTTTCGCGGGTGCTGTCGAAAAGGTTGGTGATCAGTTCCGGCTCGATTTCCGCGGAGGCGCGCTCGGCGCCGTCGGATAGTTGCGCGATGCGCGTGATGGCCGAGCCGGAAAAATCCACGCGCAAGGCGTTGCCGCCGCGAAAATAGGAATCGGCCGAGGGGCGAATTTCGACAGTCGAACCCTTTACCTTGAATTCACCGGGCGCGCCTTCGACAGCGCCTTCCTGATACCCGGCGCGCAGCAGGTAGGTGGCAAGATCGCCGGGACGCATGGCTTCGCCGGTGAAGATGTGCCCGGGGGCGGAAAAGACGCGGGAAGTGTTCTGAAAGACCTGGCCGGTGAGGCGCTGGTCAATGAGCTTGCCGAACTGGATGTAGTAGTAGGCGAAAATCGCAGTGGCGGCCAATAACCCAAGCAGGACCGCGCCCAGAACAGCCATGCCGGGGCGCGAGGTCCAGAAGCCGCGAGCGATTCGGATGCGCAATCGGTTTCTCCACGAAATGCCGTCAGGGGATTAGACGCCGGTGATCAGACTCACCTGATTAGACGCGAGCCAGAGCGTAACGGTTGGGCAAGCGCACCGCCGGCGCGGCGAATACCGCAGGACCGCGAGATCGGAAAGAATTGTAAATCTAAATCGGATGGCTGTCTGCTTGGAGATGAAATTGATGGGTGAACTGATACACGGCCAGATCGAAGGTGATGGAGTAATCGGCGGAGATAGTAATCAGGGTGCCGTCAGTGGTAACGGTGATGTCTTCGCGCTTGATGGGAACGCCGAGATCCTGAGCTTTGTGCAGAATGTCGTTCTGAATGTCGTCCGGGGTTTTCTTGGGATAGGTGGCGACGGCAAAGCGCGCTTCGGAGGTGACGGAATCCTGCAACTGATAGTTCGCAAAGTAGGCCGGGATGAGTTTATAGGCGACGAAGCAGAGGGACGCGAGAACGATGATGGACAGAAGAAAATTGATCTTGGCCCCGCCGCGTTGCCGCTGGCGCATGTGAATCGCGTGCAAAGTGGAAAACCCTCCCAAGTACGGTTGATGGTCTGATAGTAACAGCAGCGCGGAGGCGCGGGAGGCCGCGGGAAAGCAGATGTTGTGAATGAGTAAACGGGCCGGAAGCGGAGCGCGGCTAGTAAGCGCGCGCGAAGATGGCTTTCTCCGAGGAAGCCTCCCCGCAGTGGATGCACTGGCCCTGGCCGCCGGGCTGTTCGAGGGGAATGCAGCGCATGGTGGCCTTGGTTTCTTCTTTGATGCTCGCTTCGCATTCGGCTTTGCCGCACCACCAGGAAGAGGCGAAGCCCTTCTCGACGGCCTTGCGGAATTCGGCGTAATCGGCAGGCTCGCAGGTATTGGCCTTGCGGAAGGCGAGGGCGCGGTCGAAGAGCGCCTGCTGGATTTCCACGAGCAACTGGGCGACGGCGGCGGATATGCCCTGCTGCGGGACGAAGGCCTTCCCTTCCTTGCCGGGGCGGTCGCGGCGAGCCAGTACTACGGAGCCTTTGGCGACGTCCTTGGGGCCGAGTTCGAGACGGAGCGGCACGCCGCGCATTTCCCAGTCGTTGAATTTGAAGCCGGGGCTGGAGCCTTCGCGTTCGTCGAGCTTCACGCGGATTCCGGCGTCCGCGAGTTCCTTGCGCAGCTTGTGGGCGCACTCGAGGACGCTGGATTTTTCCTCGTCTGTCTTGAAGATGGGCACGATCACCAGTTGGATGGGTGCGAGGCGCGGGGGGAAAATCAAGCCCTGGTCGTCGCCATGAACCATAATGATGGCGCCGACGAAGCGGGTGGAGAGGCCCCAGGAAGTGGTCCAGCAGTGCTGCAGGACTCCGCCCTTATCGAGGTAGCGAATTTCGAAGGCCTTGGCGAAATTCTGGCCGAGGTTGTGAGACGTGCCGGCCTGCAATGCTTTTCCGTCGCCCATCATGGCCTCGATGGAGAAGGTTTGCTCGGCGCCGGCGAAGCGCTCGGAATCGGATTTGCGGCCGGGAATTACCGGCACGGCGGCTTCGCGCACGGCGAAGTCCGTGTAAATGTCCAGCATCTGGCGGGTTTCGGCTTCGGCTTCGGGTAGGCTGGCGTGAGCGGTGTGACCTTCCTGCCAGAAAAATTCCAGGGTGCGCAGGAACAGCTTGGTGCGCAGCTCCCAGCGGACCACGCTGTTCCATTGATTGATGAGCACCGGCAGGTCGCGGTAGGACTGAATCCATTTTGCGTAGGAGTGGCCGACGATGGTTTCCGACGTGGGGCGAATCACCAGCGGCTCTTCGAGCTCTTCGCCGCCGCCGTGGGTGACCACGGCTAGCTCGGGCGAAAAACCGGCGACGTGGGATTTTTCCTTCTCGATGAAGCTGCGCGGAATCAGCAGCGGAAACGCGGCGTTCACGTGCCCGGTGGCTTTGAAGCGGCCATCGAGCGCGGCGGTGATGTTCTCCCACAGCGCCCAGCCGTAGGGGCGGACGATCATGCAGCCGCGGACGGGGGCGTAGTCGGCCAGCTCAGCGCGCAGGACGAGCTGGTTATACCACTCCGAGAAATCTTCGGCGCGCGTTGGCAGCTTCTGTTCGGACATGCCTTGGTGGGCTCTTTTCCGCGCCGAGCACGTGTGGCGCGCGCGCAACGGCGCGCGTCGGGGGCGCAATAAACGATTAAGGTTAGGGGAGACGCTCGGCGAAGTCAACTTCGCGTGGGATTTTGTAGCTGCAAAGTGAGAATGTCCGGTTTGTGCAAAGTAGAAATGTCCGCTTTTCTAGGGGCTGGGGGGCCCGATGGGTGACCTTCGGTGGTGGGGCCGTCTGGAACTTCTGTGGCTTGAGCTTACGCGACGCATTCAAGAGTAGCCCAGCAGTCGGCCGACGATCAGGCGGCTTCGACGGTGAGCCTCAGGCCGATGGCTTTGGTTACGGCGACCAGGGTGGATAGGCGGGGGTTGCCACGAGGCGAGAGAGCGCGATAGAGGCTTTCGCGCTCGATTCCGGCGGCCTTGGCGACTTTGGCGATTCCCTGCGCTTGGGCCAGATGGCGCAAGGCGATCAGGAGAACGCGCGGGTCGTCCTGGTCCTGCAATGCCGCTTGGAGATAGGCGGCCGCGAAGTCCGGATCTTCGCGGAGGCGGCGAACCACGGCATCCTCGTGCGAGACGCTGGCCTTACGTTTCATGGCGTGTAGTCCTCCTCTTGTAGTCGCTGAGATACGCGAAGGCTCGCGCGATATCGGACGATTGCCTTCGTTTGTCGCCGCCGCAGAGAAGCAATACGCAAGTTCCGCCGAGCATCGCGAACTAGACCCGGTATCCGGGTCCCCAATCAATCCGCAGCTCGTAGAATCCCTGGCCGAGCGGCTTGCAGTCGCCGAAGTTGCCCGCGACATGCCGGTCAATGCGGGTCGCGATCTTGGCCTGGGTGCGAACATCAGGCAATCGAGAAAGCCAATCGCCAAAGACATCCTTGCCGGTGCGGGTGACGTAGCGGCGGACTTCGATCACGCAGGCTATTGTAACTTATAGGTCACAGCGCGGCAAGCGACGCGGCTGGCACTGGAGGGCCGCAAGCGAACGTGCAGGTGCGTTGAGGCAGATATTTTCCGGTGGGATTCGGGCGGTGCGGGCCGCCGCCATCCCGAGAAGAATTATCGGCGTGGCCCTTTTCGCGTGTGGAAATCGGCGAATCGGTGTAGCCTATTCGGCGCGCTGGTTTCCGCAGACGGTTTTCCACCTTAGAAGGAGTTATCAAAGATGAAGATGCGTCTTGCCGTACTGGTATTTCTGGCCGGCTCGTGTATGGCAGTACTCCCCGGCCCCGTAAGCGCGCAATCCGGCGCCGGGGCAGGCGCGCCATCGAGCCAGCAACAGGGGCCTCCGGCGCAGCAGCCGCAATCGAGCCCGCCCAGCATGATGTCGCCGCACGTGGCCAAGGTGCAGGCGGGGCAAGCCTACCAGCGGCCGACGGCCAAGGAACGGCTGCGCAATTATGCATTCGACGCGTTCGGGCCTTATCCGATCATCGGCGCGGCGTTCACGGGCGGAGTTCAGCAGGCGTACGGGACGCCTCCGGAATGGGGCGGCGGGGCGGGCGCGTACGGCCAGCGTGTGGCAAGCAATTTTGGAATTAACCTGATAACGCAGACCACGCGCTATGGCCTGGCGGAAGTGTTCCACGAAGATACGCTGTATTACCGCTGCGAATGCAGCGGATTTGGGCGGCGGCTGAAACACGCGCTGATCTCGACGGTGACGGCGCGCCGGGGCGACGACGGGCACCGGACTTTCTCGTTTTCAGCGCTGGCCGCGCCGTATGCCGGCACGGAAGCAGCGGCGCTGCTGTGGTACCCCAGCCGCTATGAGCCGATGGATGGTTTCCGCACCGGAAATTACAATCTGGCGGTGCAGGCGGGATTGAATGTGGCGCTGGAGTTTATTTACGGCGGGCCGCACACGCTGCTGAGCAGGCATCACGTCCCGGTGCTTTCGAACGTAACGGGCTCCGACAACCAGTAATCGCCCTGACGGGGCGCAAGGATCGTGACGAAGGCCCGCCCGCGAATTTTGGCCGGCGGGCTTTCGTATTTCCGGGGCCGGCGCCATGCAGAAGCCGAGGGAAGAAGGCGGCCGGCTGCGGCGCGGGCCGGTTTGCAAAGCGCGCAGCGCTCCGATAAACTCTCCCCGAAATCAAAAACGCGCCGGCGCAGGCGAAATTGCCCGAGAAATGCGCCACTCCTATCGCCGACGGGACGCCCGGAAATGAAAATTGAGTCTCTAGAATTGATGCGCATGAGCCGTTCGCTGGACGAAGTGGATCCGGAGGTGGCGGCGGCGCTGCGCGACGAAGTGCGCCGGCAGGCGACGGGGCTGGAATTGATCGCCTCCGAGAATTTCGTGTCCGAAGCGGTGCTGGAGGCGATGGGATCGGTCTTCACCAACAAGTACGCGGAAGGCTATCCCGGCAAGCGCTATTACGGCGGCTGCGAGAACGTGGACCGCGTGGAGCGCCTGGCGATCGAACGCGCGACGCAACTCTTCGGCGCGGAACACGCCAACGTGCAGTCGCACTCCGGAACGCAAGCGAACATCTCGGTTTACATGACCGTGCTGGAGCCGGGCGCGACGGTGCTGGGGATGAACCTGGCGCATGGCGGGCACCTGACGCACGGGCATCCGCTGAATTTCTCGGGTAAGACGTACCAATTCGTCGCCTACGGCGTGAGCAAAGAAACGGAGACGATTGATTACGACGAGATCGAGCGGCTGGCGCGCGAGCATCAACCGAAGATGATCGTGGCCGGCGCGAGCGCTTATGCGCGCGTGATTGATTTTCCGCGCATTGCGAAAATCGCGCAATCCGTGGGCGCGCTGTTCTTCGTGGACATGGCGCACATTGCCGGACTCGTGGCCGCGGGCGTGCATCCCAGCCCGGTGCCGCATGCGGACTTTGTCTCCACGACCACGCACAAGACGCTGCGCGGGCCGCGCGGGGGGCTGGTGCTGTGCCGCGAGAAGTACGCGAAGGATTTGGACCGGGTGACGTTTCCCGGCGTGCAGGGCGGACCGCTCGAGCACATCATCGCGGCGAAGGCCGTGTGCCTGAAGGAAGCCGCCGCGCCGGATTTTCGGGTTTATCAGCGGCAAGTGGTGGCGAACGCCAAGGCACTGGCCGGCGGATTGAGCAATCACGGATTCCGCATCGTCACGGGCGGGACCGACAATCATTTGATGCTGGTAGATATGCATTCGCGCGGAATCACGGGACGCGATGCGGAGCTGGCTTTGGAGCGGTCTGGAATGACGGTCAATAAGAACGCCATCCCGTTTGACCCGCTGCCGCCGATGAAAGCCGGCGGGATACGCATCGGCACGCCGGCAGTGACCACGCGCGGTATGCGCGAATCAGAGATGGAGAAGATTGCGGCGTGGATCGCGGAAGTGCTGACGCATTTGGGCGACGTGGCTATCGAGCAGCGGGTGCGGACTGAAGTGGCCGCATTTGCCGCGCGTTTTCCGCTTTATGTAGGAAGGCTGGAAGCCGCGGATGCGATGGACGCGCTGCATAGTAGAAGCGCCGGCTAGGTTGTGCTGCAGTGGCCGGAAGCAGTGTTCCGAAGTAAACCACGCCTCCCGTTGCGGGACAATTTTGCGATTCCTCTGCGGCGAGCGATTGAACCCTCCGCTGTAACCCGTGCGTGTGCCGCATCGCAACATCCCAACCCGCGCCCACTTTGGACATGGACTTGCGAGAGCTTCTCCACGGGGGAAAGCGCCAATCATGAACACAGGCTCCGCCGTGGAAGCAGTTCCGTGGACGCACACTTTCGAAGCGGCGCGGGACGAAGCGCGGCTGATCCAGGATTCGTTGCTGCCGCGCGGAACATTGCGCGGGGGAGGCTTCGAGGTGGCGTTTCGCTTTGCGCCGCTGGGCGAAGTGGGTGGGGACTTCGCGGATTTTTTCCAACTGCCGAATGGGCTGGTGGGGTTGTACGTGGGCGACGTGGTCGGGAAAGGGCTGATCGCGGCGATGTACGCCTCGCTTGTGATGGGCACGATTCGCGGAATCAACAAGACCGGCGAGGACACCGCTTGCGTGCTGGGGCTGCTGAATAAGCGGCTGCGCGTGCGGCCGGTGCCGGGGCGTTACAGTTCCACGATCTACGCGCTTTTCGATCCGGCGTCGGGCGAGCTGAGCTTTTCGAACGCGGGACTGCCGCTGCCTTTGCTGGTGTCGGGCCAGGGTTGCCGGCCGCTCGGCGAAGGGGGCTTCCCTTCCGCCATGTTTGGCGACGTGTCCTACGAAATTCACCGCGCGCAATTGTCGCCGGGAGATGCGGTGCTGTTTGCCACCGACGGGCTGCACGAAATGCGCAACGAACAGGATGAGGATTTGAGCTGGGGCAAGCTGGAGGAAATCTGGCGGCAGTGCCGGTGCAAGTCCGCGGACGAATGCCTGGATTTTCTGTTCGAGGAAGTGCGCGCGTTTTCCGCCGGGCGCCGCAGCCACGACGACATCACGGCCCTTGTGCTGAAAGTGCCCTTGTAGCGGGGAGGGACTTGGGAACTGTTTTGAGAAATCGAGCGGGACGATATATTGGTATGGCCTCGACGGAACGCTGCTGGATGAAACAGACCTAACCGGATGAATTATTTTAAGAGACCAGCGGTCGATACGATCGCTTTAGATACCTGGATGAAACAAATGCAAGCGAATTCAAACGCGGGAATGGCTCCAAACTACAGCTTCGAATCGTCGAACTGCGCGGCATTTTCCATCTCGCGGCTGCTGGTAGCACGCGCCATTCAGAATCAGCGTATATCTTTGGTCCCAAACACGCTTTTCGAAGATCTCTCGCCCGCCGCCAGCCAGAATTACGTGGCAAACCCTCACGAAGAGACTTCGATTACCTTTGAAGGCGACGTGATAGATTGCACACTAACCCCTCGGCCACCCGGATGTCCATTTTGATGCTGATTCAAAAAATTGCTTATACACTCGGTGTCGCTGTGGCCATTCTCTTCATTGCTATCGCGGGCGCATTTTGGTGGGCAGGGACACCCCCTCGCCATCCGAGCAACGTGCCATCTACAGCCGCGTACTTTCCCGGACTCGCCCTAGGTCTTCCAGCTCCCAAGCACGGCGCTTGGGTAAGTTGTTGGTATGACGCGGGGCAAAGTGTGGATCGGTGCAGAATCTTTTCAGTGGACGGCGTGGTTATTTACGAAGGCGTCTTCGTTCCCTATAAGGGTCAAGTGGCCGTGCCTCAAGGCGACCTATTGATTGATTCACAGGTCATGGCCAAGGCGCAAGAACAAGTCGAGGTAAACGCGGCGGCCCCGAATTCCACTGTTAAACTCTGGGCGTTCGTCCCATTGGTCTTTCTTCGCAATGGACAGATTCTAATTCCCGCGCAAAGCTACGAGAGCGGGAAGCGCCGATTGGACGACCTGCGAAACGCGGGCAGCCCCTATGTACCTGCGAAATAGGCCGATTGAATGATGGTTGCAAGTGAACGCCTTCGGGGATTTGATAACGCCCACTATGCGCTCCCACGCACTGCAATCCTTCGACGCGATGCGGAGTGGCACGCGGGTTGAGAAGATCAATTCCAAGCGCGACGATTCCCATACAAACGGTGCGCGCGGCAGAGTCGGATCGTCGATTGGCGCGAAAATGTGGCGTGGTCAAATGACACAGGGTTATCTTGTGCTATGGGATAATTGCAAGGTTCCCGTGTTCACCGTGGGCAGCAGAATCCGGAGACTGACGGAATAGAGCCCGAGCTACCGTCCCCGCGCCACTGGGTAGCGAGGGTCCGGGAAGCGAATTCAGCAAAATCAGAAATTGGGCGCAGGAGTGGATCGACAATCGTGGATAATTCTGGGACGCCGCAACCCGAAGCCGCCTCCGCAGTTCGCACCGTACACTTGCTCTGGCACACTGATCCGTACGGTGACGAGAAGTTAATTGGAGTGTATGGGACAAGCTCCGATGCCTCCCTAGCAATCGGGCGCTTTAAGGGCAAGCCTGGGTTTTCACGGGGGGGCACGTTTGAAATTGCCGAATACGAGCTAAACAAAGATCACTGGGCTGACGGGTTTGTTCGGCACGAAGGATTTAGCCTTCCAAAGTGGTTTCGCCCCGGGGAAACGGATCGCTGAAGGGGCGGGCGGCCCACGGCTGGTGACGCCGAGAACCTCATTTCCGGCGTGGACGGCGGTTCGACGGCGGCTTACCTCTACGACACGGACGGGCGGCGGGTGCGGAAGACGACGGCTGCCGGCAGCGTGGTTTACATCTATGGTCTCGCGGGGCATAAGATAGCGGAGATCAATTCCTCGAGTGCGCGGGCGCGGAAGGAAGTGTACGCCGGAGGGCACCGCTTGGCGACGTACCGCGGAGGGCCAGCCGTAAATTTGGAATATGAGGCATAAATAGAAGACTCAAGGACGGCACTCACGCAATCGGATCCGTCCACAACGGCACGTTCATCGCGTACGCTACCCCCGTTGATGCCAAGGAAGCCAAAGCCCTCGTCAAGGCTTGATGTGCCGTGTCGGGACTTTTCCACGCTACCTCAGGCTCGTGGATCACTGAAGACGATAAGAGAGATTCCGTGAGATTCGACTCCCAAACGACGAGCGGCAGCACGACAAAAAAAGGACATAGAACTCTTGATCCGCATGTATGAAACGGAGACCGAGCGGCCTGGGGATGACCGAGGAACGAGGCACTGGCCGGCTGCGCATGCGCGCGCTGAATCGGTGAAACACGAGAATGGAATCTGAAATCATCGGAAGACCGGATTTTTCAACAAGCTGTTAGACGACGGTGATTTGCAGTTGCGAAACCGTGCCGTCGCGGATCGAGAAGGCGCGCACGGGGTCTTCGTGGTGCGCGCGCGGCGAGATGATGAAGTAGGCGGCTTCGGGGTAATAGGCCTGCGCGATATCGCGCGGCGATGGCTCGGGCACGCCTTGCGGATGGGAATGGTAGATTCCCAACAGTTGCAATCCGGCGCTGCGGATTTCGCGCATCAGGCGGAATAATTCCTCGGGCGCGATTTCGTACGCCGTGGCGGGGTTGAGCGCCGCGTTGTGGGCGGGAAATGCGCGGGTGATTACAGCGTCGCGGCCTGCTAGGAGGCCGCAGCATTCTTGTTGGGGGTTTTGCCGCGCGTGGGATGAGAGCGAGGTTAAGACCGCAGAGTGAATGTGGATTGAGCGTGGCGAAGGCACGTCTGTAGCGTGAGTTTCCATCGAGACAGGCAACGGTACCCATGCGAAAGCGGCCGTTGCAAAATCAAAACAGTTGCAAAAACCGGAGCGGATGACACCCGGCCCGGTTCGACGATGCCGAACCGGGCCGACCAATTCAACGCAGCCTTGGCATTGGGCCAATTTGCTTTGCGCGGCTAGGCCTTTTGGGCTTGGCGGCGGAGGAATGTTGGGACGTCCAGGTCGTCGGCCGGGACTTCGCTTCTTACGTCGGCGACGTTGCGGGCCACCTGCTGGACGACGTTGGTTTGTTGCGGCGCGATGTTGGCCTCCGGAGCGGGTTCGCGCGTGGCCTTCCAGGTTTTCGGCAGATAGGAAGGCTTCTGATGCGATTTGCGGCCGGCAACGTCGCGGAATCCGGCGGCGATGACGGTGATCTTCACGGATTCCTTCATGGCGTCGTCCATCACCGCGCCGAAGATGATGTTGGCGTTTTCGTGCGCGGCTTTCTGGATGATGGAGGAAGCTTCGTGCACTTCCTGCAGGCTGAGGCTGGAGGAGCCGGTGATGTTGATGAGGATGCCCTGCGCGCCCTGAATGCAATTGTCCTCGAGCAACGGGCTATTGATGGCGCGGTTGGCGGCATCCACGGCGCGATTCGAGCCGGAAGCGACGGCGGTGCCCATCACCGCATAGCCTTGGCCGGACATGATGGTTTTCACGTCGGCGAAGTCGCGGTTGATGATGCCCGGGATGGTGATGATGTCCGAAATGCCCTGCACCGCCTGGCGGAGAATATCGTCGGCGATGCGGAAGGCTTCGAAGAAGCTGGTGCCCTGCTCGACGCAATCCATCAAGCGCTCGTTGGGAATGACGATGACGGTGTCCACGCAGCCGATGAGCTCGCCGAGAGCCTGCTCGGCCTGCTCCATGCGGCGCTTGCCTTCGAAGGCGAAGGGCTTGGTGGCGACCGCGACGGTGAGCGCGCCCAGCTCGCTGGCTAGGTTTGCGACCACGGGCGCCGCGCCGCTGCCCGTGCCGCCGCCCAGGCCGGCGGTAACGAACACCATGTCCGCGCCGTCGAGAGCCTCGAGGATTTTTTCAGTGTCCTCGAGCGCTGCTTTGCGGCCCACTTCGGGATTGGCGCCGGCGCCGAGTCCCTTGGTGAGCTTGGCTCCCAGTTGCAGTTTTACGGGCGCCTGCGAAAGCTTCAGCGCCTGCAAGTCGGTATTGGCCGCGATGAATTCCACGCCTTCCACTTTCGCGCGGATCATGCGGTTGACGGCGTTGGAACCGCCGCCGCCCACGCCGATCACTTTGATTTTTGCCCCGTTGGTAGCTTCTTCCGCGAACGACACACGCATTGCCGATTCTTTTTGCGCCATGCTTCCTCCCCAGTCTTTTCCCGATTTCGTTTTGATCATCCGTTGCCTGTTACGCCCCTGCAAACATGCTCTTCAATTTACCCACCCAGCCGCTAGGACGCGCTCCGGCGGCGCGCCGGGTGCGCGCACCGTACAGAACCAGTCCCACGGCCGTGGCATATTCGGGCCGGGAAACCTCTTCGCTCATTCCAGCGAGACCACGCGGCACCGCCACGCGCACCGGAAGATTGAAAATCCGCTCGGCCAGCTCGCACAGGCCGCGCAACTGCGCGCCGCCGCCGGTGAGCACGATGCCCGCGGGGATCAAGCCCTCGCCGCCGCCGCGGCGCAGCTCGTCGCGCACCAGCATCAGCAGCTCGTGCGCGCGCGGCTCGACGATTTCCGAAAGCATGCGCGAGAAGACGGTGCGCGGCGGGCGGTCGCCGACGCTTGCGATTTCGATGGCCGCGTCTTCCTTGAGCAGCTCGCGCAAGGCGCAGGCATGCAGCTTCTTGATTTTTTCCGCTTCGACGCTGGGAGTGCGCAGGCCGACGGCAAGATCGTTGGTGAAATGATCGCCGCCCACCGGAACGGCCGCGGTGTGGCGGACGACTCCTCCGGCGAAGGCCACCATTTCGGTCGTCCCGCCGCCGATATCGAGCAGGCAAGCGCCCAGTTCGCGCTCGTCCTGGGTAAGGCAGGCTTCGGCGGAGGCCAAGGGCTCGAGCACGGTATCGTCCACGCGCACGCCCGCGCGGTTCACCGCAGTGACGATATTCTGGGTGGCGGTGCCGGAAGCGGTGACGATGTGCACGTTCGCTTCCAAGCGCTGGCCGACCATGCCGATGGCGTCGCGCACATAATCCTGCGCGTCGAGAGAAAATTCCTGCGGCAGCACGTGCAGAACTTCACGGTCTTCCGGCAATTGCACACCGCGGGCAGCTTCGATGGCGCGGCGCACGTCGTCGCGCTGCACGTCGCGCGGACGCGAACCGACGGTGATGCCGCCGCGGCTGTTTACACCGCGCACGTGGGTGCCGGCGACGCCGATCAGGGCGGATTCTACTGGCACGCCCACCAGCGTTTCGGCTTCCTCGACCGCGCGGCGAATGGAGCTGACCGCGAGGTCCAGGTTGACGATTTGGCCTTTGCGCCAGCCTTTGGATTCCGCTGCGCCCAGGGCCGCGAATTTCACGGCGCCGTCTTCGTCCAGTTCGCCGATCAGCGCGCAGGTTTTGGTGCTGCCGATATCCAGTGCTACGATGTGCCGTTCCTTCTTCGTCAAATCTGAGGCTCCTTAGCAACGCCCGTACCAAAAACAATCGCGTGAGACCCGGCCCGGTTCGGCGGTGCCGAACCGGCCCCTACAAATTCAACGGCGGTACAAAAGCAAAACCGGTACAGAAACAACGCCTCGGCTGCGGCGCTAGTGTTGCTGCTGCGAACTTGAGTGCTTCGCCGAAGCTTTCGCGTTGGCGTGTGGCACCGGGCTCATTCTTGCCGACGATGCTGGTTTCGGCGCGGCATCCAGCGCGCGCGAAGGCGTTTGCTGCGCCAGCATGGTGCGGTCCGGGTTTACTACAGCCTCGCCGTTGAAGCGCAGGTCCACGGACTCGACGCGACCGGCGGCGGCGCGCCATTGTCCGATATCGTTGAGCACGGTCATATATTTGTTCTGAAAATCGCTGTCGCCGAAATGGACCGCAATGGGGGCGTCCGAGTTGCCCCAAGCGTCGTTCGCAGCCGCACCGCCGGAAGAATTTCCGACTTGCAATCCGGAAATCGTGGCGCGCAGATCTTTCGCCTCGGTGAGGTCCACTTCGCTGACCTGCTCCATGGCGCCGCTGCGCGCGGCTTCGACCTGCTCGGTAAATCCGGCGAACATCTGCATGCGCTCGGCGCGGTCTTCGAGGGGCATTTCCGCGCTCATGCCGGTGACGACCGGGAAATGGAAATTGCCTTTCAGCGGACGGTCCAGAATCATGCCGTGCACATCCACCAGAGCCAGTTCGCTGCCGTCGCGCAGAAACGCGATCGGCGTGCGCTCGGTGATTTCGACTTCCACGCAATTGGGCAACGCGCGCCGCACCGTAGCCTGCTCGACCCAGGGAATGGTTTCGAGCTGGCGGCGGCGTTCGGCGAGGGGAATGCGCAACACGCTGCGGTTCCGATCGGCGGCGAAAATTTCCAGCACGCGACCGCGCGGCACGTACTGATTGCCGGTGAGCTGCACCTGGTCGGAATGAATCAGAGCCATTTCGGGCGAAGAGAGCAGGAAATGCCCGACGAAAAAGGCGGCGGCCGCGCCGGCCGTTGCCAGGACGCTCCAAAAAATCACGCGCAGATAAGTCTTCCAGGCTTTCTTGCCGAATTTCCGCCGCTTGATCTCGAGCGGCTTCTGCCGCCGCAGATATTTCGGCTCTTCGTCGGCGAGAACTTCCTGGGGATAGGCGTCTGCGTCCATGGTTTTCAATTTTTCCAGAAAATGACCTCGTTCTCGAGTTCGACTCCGTAGGCGACACGCACGCGTTCGCGCACTTCGTCAATCAGGCGCAGCATATCCGCGCAACTGGCATGGGCGACATTGACGAAAAAATTGGCATGGCGGTCGCTGACCATGGCATCGCCCACGCGATGGCCCTTGAGGCCGAGTTCGTCAATCATGCGCCCCGCCGAACCACCCGGCGGATTCTTGAAAATGCAGCCGGCGCTTTTCTGGTTCAGGGGCTGGCTGGCGCGGCGCTTCTCATTGCAGACCTTGATGAGCGCCAGAATTTCCTTGAACGGCCGGGAGGGCAGCTCGAGCTTGACGCGCAGCATTACGTCGTCTGGCGCAAAGGAAGTATGGCGATAATCGAATCGAATGTCATCTCCGCGCAGGGTTTCAATTTGCCCGCTGGCCGCGCGATAGAGCTCAACTTCGCGCACGTGGGGGCCGATTTGCGTGCCGTAGGCGCCGGCATTCATGCGCAGCGCGCCGCCCACGCTGCCGGGCACGCCGATCAGGCCTTCCATGCCGCCCAAATCGCGCTTGGCGCAAAAGGTGACCATGCCGCCGAGGTCCGCGGCCGCGTCCACGTAGGCGCAATGGCCCTCGACGCGCATGCCCGGCTGCGAGGTGGGCAAGTGCAGCACGACGTAGGGCAATTCGCCATCGGCGATGAGCACGTTGGTGCCGCCGCCGAGAAAGCGGTGTGGGATATTTTCGTCCTGGAGCAGGCGCATCACTTGGGGGATGGTTTCGAACTTGCGCAAGAGAAGCTGATCGGTGGCGCCGCCGATGCCGAGCGAAGTCTTTTCGCTCAGAGGCACGCCGGGGCGCAGTTCCACGCCCAATTCCGTGAGGCGCGCGGCAAGCGTTTGGTCACTGATGCGCATCGGCCTTACTCTCCCACCGTGCTGGAAACTTTCGAGCCCAGCAGCATGGCGAGCTGATCGAGAACGCGTCCGACGCTTCCCGCGCCGATGGTCATGACGGCGTCACCCGAGCGCGCCTCGCGCAGCAAGTATTCGATCGCGGATTGCATGGTGCTGGTGAAGACCACGTTCTTGTGCCCGGCGCCGCGAATCGCTTCCGCCAGCTTTTCCGCGGTGACGCCCGGGATCGGCTCTTCGCCCGCCGCGTAGATATCGGTGAGCACCAGCACGTCCGCTTCGTTGAACGAGCTGCGGAAATCCTCCCAAAGATGCTGGGTGCGCGTGTAGCGGTGCGGCTGAAAAAGGACGAGCAAACGCCGGAAGCCGCAGCCGCGCGCGGCGGCGAGAGTGGCGCGAATTTCCGCGGGATGGTGGCCGTAATCGTCAATCAGGGTGACGCCGTTGACGGTGCCCTTGAGCTCGAAGCGCCGGCCGACGCCGGAAAATTTCACAAACCCTTCGCGGATCAGGTCGGGCGGCACGTTCAAGGACAGGGCCACGGCGGCCGCCGCGGCCGCGTTGCGGACATTGTGAATGCCCGGAGGCGAAGGAAGCTGAAAGATGCCAAGGTCCTCGCCGCGATATTTCAGGCGGAACTCGCTGGCCAAGCCGTGCAGCTTGATTTCGCCGATCAGCAGATCCGCCTGGCCGGAAGTGCCGTAGGTAATCACGGGGCGCTTGACGCGCGGCAGGATGGCCTGCACGTTGGGCTCATCGAGGCACAGGATCACCGCGCCGTAGAACGGCACGCGATTCACGAATTGGAGAAAGACTTCCTGAATTTCCTCGAGGGAGCGGTACTGATCGAGATGCTCGCGGTCAATGGTGGTGACCACGGCGACGACCGGAGCGAGCAGCAGGAACGAGCGATCGCTTTCATCCGCCTCGACCACCATGTATTCGCTCTGGCCGACGCGGGCGTTCGACCCGACATGATTCACGCGCCCACCGACGACAAAGGTGGGATCGAGGCCGGCAGCGGCAAGAACGGATGCGACCATCGAGGTGGTGGTGGTCTTGCCGTGCGCGCCAGCGACGGCAATGCCGTATTTCAGGCGCATCAGCTCCGCGAGCATCTCCGCCCGCGGGATGACCGGAATTTTCTGCAAGTGCGCCGCAGCGACTTCGACGTTGTCGGGACGCACCGCCGAAGAGACGACCACGACGTGCGCGCCGAGGGCGTTTTCGGCTTGATGCCCGTCAAAAATCGTGGCGCCCAGCTTGCGCAGCCTTTCGGTGACGGACGAGGGCTTCAAATCGGAGCCAGAAACGGCGTAGCCGCTGGAGAGCAGTACCTCGGCGATGCCGGACATGCCGCTGCCGCCAATGCCCACCAGATGAATGCGCTGAAAATTGCGAAAAGGAACGTTCACGAGCGCACCAGCCGTTCGAGCAGGTCCACGATGTCTTCCACCGCGCGCGGCCGCGCCATGCGCCGCGCCTGCTCTTCCATTTCCGTGATTCTCCGGGGCTGGTCCAGGAGGGAAAAGATTTCGTTCGTCAACCGCTCGGGCGTCAATTCCTGCTGCGGGAGCAGGAGAGCGGCGCCTGCGTCGCGCATGGCTTCGGCGTTGCGGGTCTGGTGCGCGTCGGTGGCTGCGCCGAAGGGGATGAAGATGGCGGCACGTCCGGCAGCGGCAATCTCGGCCGTGGTAATCGCGCCCGAGCGGCAAAGAATCAAGTCCGCCTGGGCGAATCGCTCCGCCATATTCTCGATGAAGGGCACAACCTCCGCTCGGAATTCGCGTCGCGCGTAAGCCACGCGCACTGCATTATAATCGCGTTCACCGGTCTGATGCACGATGAAAAGCCGGTTTTTTCGCACAGACAATGCGTCCAGCGAGTCAACAACGGCGCGATTGATGGGCAAGGCGCCGCGGCTGCCGCCGGTAATCAGGATGCGGAACGGCTCGCAATGCTCGCGCGGCCCGATGGCAAAAAATTCCCGGCGCACCGGGACGCCGGTAGCGACCGCTTTATCGCCGAATCGCCGGGCAGTTTCCGCAAAACCGCAGGCCACGCGGCTCGCCAATCTCGCGAGGACGCGATTGGTGAAGCCCGGCTCGACGTTTGGCTCGAAAATCAGCGCCGGAACGCGGTGCAGCCGCGCCGCGAGAATCATCGGCCCCGAAGCGTAGCCGCCCACACCGAAGGAAACATTAAAATTGTGCCGGCGCACGATTTTCTCCGAGTCCCACAATCCCGCGGGCAGCATGGCCGCATTGCGCAGCAGCTTTGACCCGCCGATACCCTTCAACCCCGCGACGCGAATGGTTTCAAGCGGCAGCCCGGCCTGCGGGACCAATCGAGCTTCCATGCCGCGCTCGGTTCCAACGATCACGACGCTACGCGCTCCTTCCGGCCCGCGCCGGAGCCATTCCTGGGCGACGGCAATCGCGGGAAACACGTGCCCGCCGGTGCCGCCGCCCGCAATCAGCAGGCATTTACAATTGGCGCCGCTTCGCGCGGCTCCGGCATTCGCCGTCACGCCTCATCCGCGTGCTGGCTGATGTTCAGGAGCACGCCGGTGGCCAACAGCATGCTGAAAAGGCTCGAGCCGCCGTAACTGATGAACGGCAGCGGGATGCCCTTGGTCGGCATCAGTCCCAGCACGACACTCAAATTGATCAGCGCCTGGCCCACCACCATGGTCGTAATTCCAAGTCCCAGAAAACGGCCGAAATCGTCGGGCGCTTTCATCGCCGCGACAAAGCCGCGCCAGCCGTACATCGCAAACAGAGCCAGCACGATGACCGCGCCGATGAAGCCCAGCTCCTCGCAGATGATGGCGTAGATGAAATCGGTGTGCGCTTCGGGCAGGAAGAAAAGCTTCTGGCGGCTTTCCATCAGGCCCACGCCGCTCATTCCTCCCGAGCCCACGGCGATCAGCGATTGCAGCAACTGAAAGCCGGCGCCCTTGGGATCGAGGTCCGGATGGCGGAAGGCTTCAAAGCGCTGCAAGCGGTAGGGCACGCGCACGATCAGCAGGTAAATGGTGGGAATGGCAGCGAGGAGCGTGCCGCCCATATAGCGCAGCGAAAGCCCGGCGACGAACAGCATGGCGATGGCAATCACGCAGATCATGAACGCGGTGCCCATGTCCGGCTCCTTCACGACCAGCGCGGCCATCAGCAGGGTGGCGCCCAGCGCAGGAGCGAGAGTGTGCAGCGGATCATTGACGCCGAAATTTCTGGGCAGGCGGCGCAGCTCGAGCAGCCAGGCGAGATAGACAATCAGCGCGAGCTTGGCCATTTCGGAGGGCTGGAAGCTGAACGGCCCGACGCGGAACCAGCGATGCGTCTGGTGGGAGCGATCGAGAAAGAAGACGCAGACCAGCAGGACGAAGGTCACGGCCAGCGCGGTAAAGACGACGCGCGGCTGGCGCAGCTTGTGGTAATCCACGTTCATCAGCCAGAACATTCCGGCAATGCCGAGCACCACGTAAATCAACTGGCGCAGCAGGAAAATATATCCCGCGCCAAACTGCTCGCTCGCGGTCATGGCCGAAGCGCTGAAGACCATCACCGCGCCAATCAGGCAGAGCGCCAGGGTCACGCCGAACAATTGCTTATCAGGCTGCAGGGTGCGAGGCATCGCTTATCCTTTCTCCATGGTCGGCTCGGCGGCCGCTGCGCTGGACGCGGATTGAGTGGCGCGCTGCACGACCAGATCCTTGAAGGCGCGGCCGCGCTGCTCGTAATTCTCAAACTGATCGAAACTCGAGCAAGCCGGAGCGAGCAGAACCGTATCGCCGGGCTGCGCTGCTTCCAGCGCGAGCTGCAGCGCCTGTTCGAGCGTGCCGGCCTGGCGGATTGCGACGGCACCTTCCAGATCAGCTGCGATTTTCGGCGCGGCTTCGCCGATCAGCAGGGCCACGCGCGCGCGTTCGTGCAGCAACTCGCGCAGCGGGGTGTAGGGGCTGCCTTTATCTTTTCCGCCCAGAATCACCAGCAGCGGCCCTGGAAAGGCTTCGAGGGCTTTCAGCGCCGCGTCCACATTGGTGGCTTTGGAATCGTTGTAAAACTGCACGCCGGAGATTTCGCCGGCAAATTCCAGGCGGTGTTCGACGCCGCGAAACGACTTCACGCCGCTGGCGATGGCCGCCGGAGTGGCGCCCGCAAGATAAGCCGCCGCGCAGGCCGCGAGGACGTTCTCAACGTTGTGCTCGCCGCGCAGCGGAATTTGGTCGCGCCGGGCCAGCGGAGTTTCCGCGCCTTCATGGCGGAAGATGATTTCGTTGTCGCGCAGGAACGCGCCGGTGGCAACGCGTTTCTGGCGGCTGAACCAGAAAATGTGCGGCTTGGTGGGCATGCGTTTGGTTATTTCCGGATCGTCCGCGTTGAGCACGGCCATGTCGCGCTCGAGTTGGTTTTCGAACATGCGCACCTTGGCGCGCGCGTATTCCTCGAACGTGCCGTGGCGGTCCAGGTGGTCGGGAGTGAGATTCAACAGCACGCCAATTTCCGGGCGGAATTTATCAATCGTTTCCAGCTGAAAGCTGCTGATTTCCGCCACGGTCACTGCCTGGTCGGTGGACGTTTCCACCAGCGCGAGCAGCGGCGTGCCGATATTCCCGCCCACGAGGGTGGGAATGTTGGACGTCTGCAAAATGTGCGCCACCAAAGCAGTGGTGGTGGTCTTGCCGTTCGAGCCGGTAATGGCCACCAGCTTGCCGCGCAGAAAACGCCAAGCAAGCTCGATCTCGCTCCATACCGGAATGCCGCGCGCGCGCGCGAGTTCGAGGGGCGGCAGTTTTGCGGGCACGCCGGGGCTGACGACGATCAAATCCTGTTCGAGGAAGCTCGCGGCGAGGTGCCCGCCGAGTTCGAGCGCTACGCCGGCGGCGCGCAATTGCGCAGCGCTCGTAGCCAGCTCAGATTCCGGGCGCTCGTCGGTGGCCGTCACGACGGCGCCGTATCCGGCGCTGAACAACGACGTCACCACACCCGTCCGCGCCAGACCCACCACCAGCACGCGTTTTCCCGCCAGATCGAAGCCCGGTCTCAAGTCATGTCCTCGCAGCCAATTCGCATTCAGCGCCTGCCGTGCTCAGCGCAGTTTTAGAGTCGTCAATGAAAGCAACGCGAACACCAGCGCCACAATCCAGAAGCGCACGATGATTTTCGATTCGCTCCAGCCTAGCAACTCGAAATGATGATGCAGCGGCGCCATGCGGAAGACGCGCTTGCCGGTCAGCTTGAACGAACCCACTTGAATAATGACGGATAGCGCTTCCAGCACGAATACGCCGCCAATCGAAAGCAGCAGAATTTCCTGCTTGATGATCACCGCCACGGTGCCGATGGCGCCGCCCAGCGCGAGCGAGCCGACGTCTCCCATAAACATTTCGGCGGGATGCGCGTTGTACCAAAGAAAGCCCAACGAGGCGCCCGCAAGCGAGCCGCAGAAAATTACCAGTTCCCCGGCTTCGGGAATTTTCTGCAGGTCCAGGTAATCCGCAAACTTGGCGTTGCTGGAAAGATAGGTCAGCACGGTGAGCGCCGTCGCGGACACCAGCACGCAGCCGATGGCCAGGCCGTCCAGGCCATCCGTCAGATTGACCGCGTTCGAGCAGCCCACAATCACCAGCACCAGAAACAGCAGGAACGGCGCGTAAGCCAGCGGCCAGAGGAAATCGTGCGGGAACAGAGAAGCAATCACCAGATGCGGGTGCAGGCGCTTGAAAAACGGCACGCTCAACTGCGTGGAATAGGCGCCCTGGGTCTGCAAGGAGACCAGAACGATGCCCACGAGCACGCAGGTGAGCACTTGCAGGGCAAATTTGGCGCGCGGCCTGAGCCCCAGATTTCTGCGGCGCACGACTTTATTGTAATCGTCCACAAAGCCGATGGCCCCGAAGGCGAGGGTCGCGCCGGTAGCCAGCAGCACGTAGGAATTGCGCAGGTCCGCCCAGAGCAAAGTGGGAATCACGATGGCGGCGACAATCAGTACGCCGCCCATGGTGGGCGTGCCAGCCTTCTTTTGATGGGCCTTCGGACCTTCCTCGCGGATGTACTGTTTCACCTGCAAATCGCGCAGCCGCTCGATCACCCAGGGCCCCATCAGCAGCGAAAGCAGCAGCGCGCTGGAGCTGGCCATGGCGGTGCGCACGGTAATGTAACGGAACACGTTGAGCGGGCTGAAGTGCGGCCGCAGCAGGAAGAAGAAAAAGTAGTAGAGCATCTAGCGTGGGCCTTTGGGCTGCAGCGCGGGCTGCGGCGCGCCGGAGGGTGCATCCGCGCGCGGGTGATGCGCGTCCATGGCTTCCAGAATTTTTTCCATCTTCACGCCGCGCGAACCTTTCAGCAGCAGCAAGTCGCCGCGCTGCACGAAACCGGCAAGAAATTCCCCCGCCTGCGCTGAATCTGCGAAGTATTTGGCGCGCTCTTGCGGATGGCCTGCGCCAATCGCCGCGTGGATCAACTGCTCGGCGTCGCCCTGCACGCCGATGAGCCAATCCATCTTGCGCAGACCTGCGATGAAGCTGCCGCACGCGCGGTGCAATTCTGGCGAGGAGGCGCCCAGTTCGCGCATTTCGCCCGCGGCCAGAATGCGCCGCACGAAGCCCGGCGTCTGCGCCAGCAACTCCGCCAGCGCGTCCAGCGCCGTGGGGCTCGAGTTGTAGGTGTCGTTGATCACCGTGAAACCCTCTTGAAACTTGACCACTTCGCCGCGCTTGTCCGCGGGCTGCAGGGCCGGAAACACGCGTTGCGCGTCTTGCGCGCCAATGCCCCAGACGCTGGCGGCGGCGAGCGCCGCCACTGCGTTCATCACGTTGTGTCGGCCGATCAACGGCAGCTCGAGCCGCGCGCGCC
The DNA here is from genome assembly GCA_049300435.1 of Candidatus Acidiferrales bacterium. Lineage (GTDB taxonomy): Bacteria > Acidobacteriota > Terriglobia > Acidiferrales > UBA7541 > Palsa-295. The sequence goes on from JBAQJS010000034.1 coordinate 82,314, forward strand.
CCATCGGCGAGACAAAATCAAACGCGGAGCCGGCCACGCCGCGCTCGGCGATGTTCTCGGCGCGGAATTCCGCGCGCGACCCGGCGGCCACTCCGAACCAGAGCACCGGCCCGCGCGCCACGTCCGCAAAGCGCGCCACACGCTCGTCGTCCGCATTCAATACCGCGGTGGCGCCGGGCCACGCGAGGTTTTCGATCAACTCGCGCTCCGCCAGCGCGATTTCTTCGATCGAAGAAAAAAACTCCAGGTGCTCGACGGCGATGCGGGTGATGACGCCCACATCCGGCGGCGCAACCCTCGCCAGGCGCGCCAGCTCCCCGCGATGCGACATGCCCATTTCGAGCACCGCCGCGTCGTGCCCGTCGTCCAGCTGCAGCAGCGTGAGCGGCAGCCCGTATTCGTTGTTCAAATTTCCCTGGGTCTTCAATACGCGGAACCGCGCGGCCACCAGCGCCGCGAGGATTTCCTTGGTGGTCGTCTTTCCCACCGAGCCGGCCACGCCGCCGATCTTTCGTCCCGGCTGCGCTGTGCGCCAGAGCGCGCCGGCGCGGGCGGCCAGCCGGTGCAACGCGTCGAGCGTGTCATCCACGGCGAAAAGTTTTCCGCGTATTTCTGCGGGGTATTGCGCGAACCGTCCGCGCGCGACCACCGCAGCCACCGCACCGCCAGTCGTTGGTTCTCCGGGCGCGGACGGCGCGGCCAAGGCTCCAGCCACGTGATCGTGTCCGTCGTGACGCGGTCCGTGTATGGCGACGAACAGTTCTCCAGGCCGCATCGAGCGAGAATCAATCGAGACGCCGGCCACCCCGGCCAGGGCGTCAAGGCGCGCGGGAGGCGCGACACCCAGAGCTTCAGCCACCTGGCCAACGGTCCACCGCATTGCGTCTCCCTTGCACGAAGCTTCACTCTCAAGCCTGGACTCTCGAAAGCGCTCGATTTTGCAGCTACCAGCCGCTACTGCATCGCCTGCTTCTTCACGAAACCCCTGCGCCGCAGAATGGCGCGCGCCTTTTCGCGATCGTCAAATTCGAGAGTGCGGTCGCGCAAGATCTGGTAATTTTCGTGGCCCTTGCCGGCAAGCAGCACGATGTCTCCGGCTTTGGCTTCGTCAATGGCCATTTCCAGGGCCACGTCGCGGTCCGGCTCGATGCGATAATTCGCATTCACTTTTTGCAATCCGACGACCACATCGTTGATGATCAGCAGCGGGTCCTCGCCGCGCGGGTTATCGCTGGTGAGAATTACCAGGTCGCTCAAGGCTCCCGCGGCTTCGCCCATGGGAGGACGCGTAGAGCGGTCGCGCTCGCCGCCAGCGCCGAACAGGGTGATGACTCGCCCGGCGGGATTCAGTTCGCGCGCGGTGGAAATCAGATTGCGCAAGGCGTCGTCCGCGTGCGCGTAATCCACGACGACCAGGAAGGGCTGACCTTCATCAATGCGCTGGAAGCGGCCCGGCACCTGTTCGAGATTCGCGATGCCCTCTTCAATTCTTGCCAGCGGCACGTCCAGCGCGAGGCTCGCGCCGATGGCGGCAAGAATGTTGTAAATATTGATGCGGCCCACCAGAGACGAGCGCACTTCCACTTTGCCCGCCGGCGTCTGCGCCGTGAATTCCAGGCCGGAAAAACTCAACGTAAATTTCCGGGCGGTCAGGTCGGCGGCTTCCGTCAATCCGTAAGTGAGGGTGCGCTGCGCGAGGCCGCGCAACCGCGCCGCGTAGGGATCGTCCGCATTAATGACCGCGACGTCGGGCGCGCCCGCGCCGGTGCCTGCGAACAGCAGGCGCTTGGCTTCGAAATAGTCCTCGAACGTTTTGTGGAAGTTCAGGTGGTCGCGCGTGAGATTGGTGAAAATGGCCACCGCGAAATGGCAGCCCCAGACGCGGTCCATCACCAGCGCGTGGGAGCTTACTTCCAGCACCGCGTGCGTGCCGCCGGCATCGCGCACTTCCGCAAACATTTCCTGCAGGTCGAGCGACTCCGGAGTGGTGTTCCTGGCCGGGCGGCTGCCGAGCGGCGTCTGGTAGCCGGTGGTTCCGATGCGCCCAGTCTTCCATCCCGCGGCTTGCAAAATCGAATCGAGGATGAAGGTGATCGTGGTCTTGCCGTTGGTCCCTGTGACGCCCGCGAGCTTTAGCGCATCCGCGGGATGCCCGTAATAATTCGCGGCTGCGAGCGCCAGCGTGCGCCGTTCTTTTCCGGGGGGCACTTCGATCCAGGCCACCTCGCGCGGAATTTGCGCGGGCCGCGCCTGCGAACTGGCGACGGCCACTGCGCCGCGCGCGAGCGCATCCGCCACAAAATTGTTTCCGTCCGCCTTTGCGCCGGGCATGGCGAAGAACAACGTGCCGGGCGCGGCCTTGCGGCTGTCGCAGGCGATGCCGGCAACGCGCAGGCGCGCGTTTCCCGTCACACGAACGTCCTCAATTCCCGCCATCACGTGCGCCAATTCCATTTCGATCCCTGCGTGCTTTTTTTGCCGTCTCGTTGCCGATTGCACTTGCGGGCCGCCTTCCACTACGGATTTCAACGCACATTCCTCTGAGGGTTCCCTGCGAGCGCGACGGAACGCACTTGCGCCGCGGCGCGACCGAAGCGCACAGTGACGGTGCTGCCACGGATGACCCGCGCACCGGCTTCCGGCGATTGTTCGAGAGCAACTCCGCTGCCAAGCAGCGAAGGAATCAGCCCCAGGCGCACGCAGGTTTCGGTCACGCTGCGCACCGTTGCCCCCGACAGGTCCGGAACTTCGACGGCATCCTCTTCGCTGAAGGCCACGGTGGGCGGCTTACCCTGCGCCGACGGACTCGCGGCCGCTTGACTGGCGGCCGCCTGCGTGGCGACCGCCTGATTCTGCTTCGCCACGACAGCCTCGAAGCGCGCCTGATTTTCATGGTTGGCGGCGCCCGACTTATCGGGCTGCGCGGGACGCGGCGCGTTCTTCGCGGTTTCGGTTTCCGCATGCGAGTTCATCGGTATGTCGTGCGCCACATCGAGATAGGCCAGTACCTGCTCGGCAATGCGCTTGAAAACCGGGCCGCCCAGGTTTCCGCCCATGTGCTGCCCGACGGGGGAATCTAGCATCACCAGAATGGTCACGGCCGGCTCGTTGACGGGCGCGAAACCCACGAAGGATGCGACGTACTGCGTGGGCGAATAGCGCCCCGTGGCAGGGTCAATTTTCTGCGCCGTGCCGGACTTTCCGGCTGCGGTGTAGCCATCGAGCTTGGCGGGGACGCCGGTGCCGTCGAGCACAACGTCCTCCATCATCTCGCGCAGGGTCGCAGCCGTGCGCGCATCGGTGGCTTGCTGCGGTTCGGGACGCGCGGGCAGCGCCATGGGCGTGTCGCCGCGAATTTCCTGCACCAGGTGCGGGCGGTACAGAGTTCCGCCATTGGCAATCGCCGAAATCGCGGAAACGATCTGCACCGGCGTGGCGCTGACTTCCTGGCCGATGGCCACCGAGCCGATGGAGCTGGCCGTCCAGTTCTCGACGGGACGCAGCAAGCCGCGATTTTCCCCGGGCAGCTCGATGCCGGTAAGCTGCCCGAAGCCGAACTGTCGGATCACGTCGTAAAATTTCGCAGCGCCCAGGCGCAGCGCGATCTTGATGGTGCCCACGTCGCTGGAATTCGCCAGGACATCGCGCACGCTCAAAACTCCGTAGGGCTTGTGATCGTGAATCAGGCGGCCGGCGACGACGATGGAGCCCATCTGGCAATCCACCAGCTCGTCGGGATTGGTGACGCCGTTCTCGATGGCGCCGGTCATGGTGATGATCTTGAAGGTCGAGCCCGGCTCGTAGGCGGCGGTGACGGCGCGGTCCATGCGCACGTCATCCGGAAATTTGCCGGCGTCATTCGAATCGAAGGTCGGATAATTCGCGACCGCGAGCAGCGCGCCGTTCGCGGGATCCTGAACGACCACGGTGCCGCTCTTGGCGTGCGATTCCTGCATCACCTGCGCCAGCTCTTTTTCGGCGATGTACTGGATGGTTTCGTCTATGGTCAGCACCACGCTGGCGCCGGGGTCGGCGGCCGATTCGCGGCGGTCGTAGAAACGGCGCTTGCCGTCGGCCATCAGCATCACGCGGCCCGGGCGGCCGCGAATCTCCTTATCGAGCTCGTGCTCGATGCCTCCCATGCCCTTTTCGTCCGTATCCACCCAGCCCAGCACGTGCGCGAGCAGCTCGTGCTCGGGATAGACGCGGCGGTTTTCTTTTTCAAAGAACACGCCTTGCAAATTCATTTCGTCAATGCGCTCGACGGTTTCCGGAGACAGCTTCTTGGCCAGGCGGACGGGCTTGCTGGCTTCGTTGATTTTTGCTTGCAAATCTTCGGCGGGCACATCCAGGACGCGGGCGAGCAGCCGCGCCACCATCTCCGGATCCTTGATGTCGGTGGGGTCGGCGAAAAGCGAGTCCATGGGAATGCTGACGGCCAGTTCTCGGCCCTTGCGGTCGTAGATCACGCCGCGCATCGGACTGATTTCAAATATGCGCTGTTGCTGATGCTGGGCTTTTGCGAAGTATTCGCTATAGCAGAAGAGCTGGAGGTAACTCAGGCGGGCCAGCACCGCCCCCATCCAAACCACCGCCACGACCCAGACCACCAACCAGCGGAGACGCGGGCTGCGCTGCTCCATGAATTCCGCCCTAACCTACGAGAAACTTTGCCCGGCCGCCGTGCCCCATATTTCGCCGGAACGAGCCCCAAAAACGGGCCTGCCAGAAATCGTGCTGCGCCGCGCGCGGGGTCAGGGCCGTTGCGGCTGGACCACGGCACGCGCCTCGGCCAGCACCGCATCGGTCGGCCCTTCGTTGGGCGCCGCCTGGCCCGGAACCGCGACCGTCAATCCCAATTCGTTGCGCGCGATGCCGTCCACGCGGCCGGGCGCGGTCAAAGTGGCCACTTCCACGCGCAACTGCTGATTCAATTGCGCGGATTGCGCGCGCGCGGCGGAAAGCTGCTCCACCTGATACTGCAACTGGATGCACGCGAAATGCTGCCAGGCGTAAAACAGCAGGCACGCCGCCATGGCGCCGCCCGCGGCCACCCGCCGCCAGAAATCGCGCAAGCGCGCCGGGGCTAAAGGGCGCACCAGGCGCGAATTATCAATTCTTTTTACGGTGTAATATTCGGTCATGAACACGCCTGCGGCGCCGGGCGTTCCCCGTCGAAACGGGGTTCCGCCGTCGCCACCCTCTCGATGACGCGCATCTTCGCGCTCCGCGCGCGCGGATTAGCCGCAATTTCCGCGTCGCCGGGCTGGATTACTTTTTTGGTGAGCACGCGGAAGCCCTGGTGCGACAGCCGCTGAAAGGCGTGCTTCACCAGGCGGTCTTCCAGCGAGTGGTAACTGAGGACGATCCACCGTCCTCCCAGATTCAAAGTGGCAGGGGTACGCGAAAGAAACTGCCCGAGTTCCTCCTCTTCTCGATTCACCGCTGTCCGCAGCGCCAGAAACGTTTTTGTCGCGGGATGCAGTCTCTGCCTTCCCCTTGCTTTTCGTCCCCCTGCCACAACCGTTGCCAGGTGTTCGGTGTCGCGAATAGGCCGCGCCCGAACGATGGCCCTGGCGATTCTGCGTGAATCTCTCTCCTCCGCCTTCTGATAGAGAAGATCGGCCAGCTCTTTTTCCGGCCACTGATTCACAATTTCGTCCGCTGTCAGCGGGTTATCGGGATTCATGCGCATGTCGAGCGGTCCGGCCCAGCGGAAAGAAAATCCGCGCTCCGGGCTGTCCAGCTCGAGGCTGGAAATCCCCAGGTCGGCGAGCACTCCATCGAACGGCGGCAATTGATTGGCCGCCGCCACTTCGCCGATCCTCGAGAACTCTGCGTGCACCAGAATCACCTGCCGCTCTTGCGGCCCCAATCGTTCCCGCGCGATCTCTAACGCGCGCGGGTCACGATCCATCCCCAAAACTCGCCCGGTAGTCAGCCGCCGGGCGATCTCCAAAATGTGGCCGCCCGTGCCGACCGTCGCATCCACATACGTCCCCTGGGGCCGGATGTTCAGCCAGTCCAGAATCTCTGCCAACAGAACCGGCGTATGCAGTACGGTCAAAACTTAAACGCCCAAATCGTCCAGCGCCTTTTCGTCTTCCGCCGTGAATGGATTACGGCTCATTTGCTCCTGGAATCGGGCGTGATTCCAGACTTCCAGGTAGGTCAACTGCCCCTGGACGTCCACTTCGCCCTTCATTTCCGCCGATTCCCGGAGTACGGGTGGAATCAGAATGCGCCCCTGCCCATCCACCTCGACCACCTGGCCGTAGTAGTTGCTGCGTGAAAGGAATTTTTGTTTGGTCGCGTTGTGCGTGGAGAGCTTCGCCAGTTTCTTTTCGATCGCTTCCCACGCTTTCATGGGATAGACCTTGGCGCGATCGCCCGTGGTGGAGGTCACGTAGAACTTCGTGCCACTTTTGCGCAGGTCGGCCAGAAAGTCGGCTGGAATTTTCAGCCGCCCCTTCTCGTCCACCGTTGCTAGATAGTTGCCCCGCAGCATGAAAGCCCTCGAACAGCCCGCCCGGCGTGTGCGCCCTTGCCATCAGTCGCTGGATCGCCCCTGCCATCGCCTTCGGATATGGAACTATTTCTTTTTGGAACGCTGTTATTGCTTGCTGGGTTCGCCACTACTTGCTGCTAGGAACGCCACCGCTACTTTTTCCGGACCGCCACCGCTCTAGGACCTTTACCACTCTGCGCCACTTTCCCCCACTTTGTGCCCCGATTGTAGATAGGTTCGCGGACATGTCAAGCGGAATTCTGCTGGCCAGGAAAAATAATTTGTGGAAAAGCGCGGCGGGGCGCGGCGTTCTTGTGGTTTGCCGGCAGCAAACCACAATTACTAGTGGAGCGGGAAAATCGCGCGGGCACCGCTAGTCGCAGCGTTGCAGAAAAGAATGCAAAATGTTTTGTAACAGTTAACAGCGGCGCGAATTTTTCGCGCGTTCCCTATTGCTTTCACCCGGCTGGCTCGCTGCGGCGCGCGCCTTACGAAAACGCTTCGGTGACCGGATGAGGCTGATAGGGCTCCTCGAGCCGTTTGACTTCTTCCGCGGTGAGCTTCACGCCGACCGCCGCGACGGCGTCCTGCAAATGGTTCGGCTTGGTGGCGCCGACAATCGGTGCAGTGATCGCCGGGTTATGCAGCAGCCAGGCCAGGGCGATTTGCGCCGGCGGCAAGCCGCGTTCGGCGGCGATTTCATTGACGCGGTCAATCACCGGTTTGTCCAGGTCCGTCGTCTTGGTGTACAGGAGCTTCGCGAAACCATCGTTCTTGGCGCGCGCGGTTTGCGGATCTACCGTCCACGGGCGCGCCAGCCTGCCGCGCGCGAGAGGCGACCAGGGAATGACGCCCACGCCTTCGGAAAGGCACAGGCGAAGCATCTCGCGCTCGTCCTCGCGATAGACCAGATTGTAATAGTTCTGCATGGAGATAAAAGTGGCCCAGCCATTGGCGCGCTGGATGCCGATGGCCTTCATCAGTTGCCAGGCATGCATGGAGGAGGCGCCCAGATAGCGAACCTTGCCGGCTTGCACGAGGTGATTGAGGGCATCGAGAGTTTCTTCAAGGGGCGTGTCGTAGTCGTAGCGATGGATCTGGTAAAGATCAATATAGTCGGTGCCCAGGCGCTGCAGGCTCTTGTCCACCTCTGAAAGGATCGCTTTGCGAGAAAGGCCCCGCCCATTGGGGCCCGGCCGGACGGCGCCCCACACTTTGGTGGCCAGGACGACTTCATCGCGGCGCGTAAAATCGCGAATGGCGCGACCCAGCACCAGTTCACTTTCGCCGTCGGAATAGATATTGGCGGTATCGTAGAAATTCACGCCCATTTCCAGGGCGGACTTGATGAAGGGCCGGCTATCCTCCTCGCTCAGAGTCCAGGGCCAGCGAATCATGCCGGTGGTCGCCTGTCCGTAGCTCATGCAACCGAGGCAAATGCGCGAAACCTGCAAGCCGGTCTTTCCCAGCGCCACATACTCCATGTCCGTGCTCCTTGTTCACCTTGGATTCAAGATCAAAGAGCAAACGTTGCGCGGGCTGCTTTCGCACGTGTATCTGTCTGCGCACCGCTTGCCCCGATTCGCCCGTTCGCGTCATACGCCGAGATTCGCGCCGCCCCCGCAACGCAAAGTTATGGAACCTATCGCCCCCGTCTGCCGCAATGATAAATGGCCCAGCAATTCCAAGTCGCTCTCGGGTTCCCGCTGTCGGTGCTGGAACGGCGGGCCCGGAAGGCCAGTTGGCACGAAGAAGAATTCACCATGCAGAAACGTAGTCTAACACTCGCGGGTATTTGCGTCTTGGGGTTACTGCTCGCGGCGGCGAGCCACGCGGCACCTCAGAACGCCACGTTTATCGGCACCTGGGAAATGTCCATGGCCAATGGGGGTGCAGGCGGAGGCGGAGGCGGAGGTGGCGGACACCGGAGTGGAGGGGGAGGCACGCAGACGCTCAGCATCGCGCAGGACGGCGAGAAGTTCAAAGTCACGCACAAGACGCGGCGCGGCGAAAACACCTATGACGCGACGGTTTCCGGCAACGCGATATCGTGGACCGAGCAGCGCCAGGGCCGCGACGGCAATACCATGACGATTGATTTCAAGGCGACGCTGGAGGGTGACACGCTGACGGGGAGCACGAGCGGCGGGCAATTCAATCGCGAATTTACGGCCAAGCGTTCGAACTGAACGAATCACGCGAAGCGCAGGCCGGGGATGGTTGGGCAAAAAATTGCCCGGCCGGTAAGGGGGTACCGGCCGGGCCAGACTTTTCGTGTGTGGTTGGCGGCCGTCGCCGGCGACTGTCGGGGCGCCGGTAAGACTGCCACGCGCGCCCAATCTAACGAATCAGCCGGAGCGACGCAATAATGTAAAAGCATTACGGCCAATTGCAGGAATGATTAGGGGTTAGAGGGATTTCGCACGGAATCCAGGCCGCGCAGCACTTCCTGCTCGTCCGGGTTCAGGCCCTGCACGAAGCGCGGATCGTTGAGCGCTGCCTGGCGCTCCGCCGGGCTCATCTGTTGCAGGGTGTGCAGGCGGCCGATTACCAACTGCCTCCGATCGGGGGACATCTGCTGCCATTTCGGGAGCAGCGTTCTCTGCACGTATTGCCGCTGCTCGGGCGACATGCGCTGCCAGGTGGCCGCGCGATCCTTCAGGGCGCCCCGTTCGGTAGGCGAAAGCCGGTTGTACTTCTGCAAATTCTGGCGAATCTGCTGCTGACGGTCCGGGGGCAGGCTGCGGAAGCGTTCGCTATTCTGCAGAAAGCGTTCCTGCTCCTGCGGGGACAGCTGACCTAGCCTCTGCTGCCACGGACCCGGCATCCTTGCGGCGCCGTTTCCAGTTGCACCTGCGGCGCCCGGGGGCGCGCGGAACGAATTGCCGTACGGCGGCTGCCCCGCGCGAGCATCCGCCGGCGCGCCACTCCCTTGTCCGGCAAAGCCATTTCCACCGGCAGGCGGGTGAAACGCATTGGCGTTCCCGTTGGCGTTGCCGTTGTGATATTGCCCGCCCTGAGCCCCGCCCCCGCCAGGATTGGCGCGATTCGCGTTCGCAGGTTGATTGACGTTTGGACGCGCACCGGGTCCCTGCGCATGGTTCGGCGCGGGCCGGGCCGTCTGCGCGCGCTGCGCGCGGAACTGCCGCGCGGCATAGAAACGCCGGCCGCCGCTGCGCGCTCTTTGCGCGGACGCCGGCTGCGCGCTCAATACCATGAGCATCGCCATCAGCAGCGAGGGCGCCAGCGCGAAAAATGTCCTGCGGCAAAGCATTTTCATTCCACCGTTATTCTTCCGTGGGCGGCGGCTGATCGCTGCTGGGATTTGCCGGCTGCGCCTGCTGTTCCGCAGGCGCATTATCCACCGGCACTTCCGACAACGCATCGAACTTGCTCAGCACGTCGTAATTCTCGAGCACTCCGAGATCCTTGATCGCTTCGAAATCCTGCTGCTCCGTGCCGGCCACGTTGCTCTCGCGCGGCAGCCGTGCCATCCACACGCTCAGCGCCAGCAACAGCGCCATAGCAAACGCCAGCCGCGGTTGCGGCACCAGCCAGCCGAACCAGCGCGAGCGCGCCTCCTCGGCGATGCGCGCGCGAATCCGCGCGTCGAAACTTAGTGACGGCTCGACCAGCGGCACTGCGTCCAGCACGCCCCAGAGCTTGCGGAAATCCTCGGCGCGCTCGTGGCAGGCGCTGCAGGCGGCCAGGTGCTCTTCCACCTCGAGCCGCTCCGCCGAATTCGCACGGCGATCGAGATACGCAATCAGTTGCTTGGAAACGTCTTCGCATTTCTTCATGATGGCCGTCCTTCTCCTGCGCGATGCGCCACCGGCTGGGATACCAGCGGAGCCAGCTGCACTCGCAAGGTCTCGTAAGCGCGAAACAGGAGCGATTTCAGGGCGCTCTCCGAGCAGTCCAGAATTTTTGCAATCTCGCCGTAATCCATCTCTTCGTATTTATGCAGCAGCACCGCCACGCGCTGCTTTTCCGGCAACGCCGCAATCGCCCGCCGGATGAATTCGGAACGGTCGCGCTCCATCATTTGCTCGTCAATGCGCATCTCGCGAGCCGGCAGTTGCAGCGGCGCTTCATCCTCTTCTACCGGCGCGTCAATGGAAACGTCCATCTGACGATGGCGGTTGTCGCGCAGCGAATTCAGCGCCAGGTTCGTGGCGATGCGGAACAGCCAGGTGGTGAACTTCGCGCTGGGAGAATATTGCTTGCGCGCGCGATACACCCGCAGAAAAACTTCCTGCGCCAGGTCTTCCGCCGTTCCCATGTTGCGGACCATGCGATACAGGAAATTCACCAGGGGCGTGCGGTACTTCTGGAGGAGAAGGTTGAAGGACGCTTCGTCCCCTGCCTTCACGTCCAGCATCAGTTGGACGTCAGACCTGGTCATGGCCCCCACATTGTATCTAACACCTGCCGTGCCATAAAGTTGCAAGGCCTGGGAATGTTCCATACAATCGGCTCCGTCCTTACTGATGGAACCCCGATTGAAGGGAAAAGTTGCCCGGTTCGACCCCGAAACACTTCCGACGAATGGCGCTCCAAGCACCACTTTAGTTCCGTTCTATCAATAAGTTAGATGAGTGACGGAGGATTGCCGCGGGGTTAGAGTTTGAAGAGCGTCTTCAGGCCAAGCATGACGGCCACGCCGAGGAAAACCAGCACGGCCATGCCGAAGGCGGGCTCGCGGTTCACTTCGGGAATCAGGTCCGAGGCCGCCACGTAGAGCGTCACGCCCGCCGAGAGCGGCAAGGCATCCACCACCGTGCTGCGCAGCAGGAACATCAGCGCCATTCCCAGCAGCGTCGCGCCGCCAAGGATCGCCGACGAGACGAATGCCGCGCGGCGGCTCTGGCCGCTCGCCAGCATCAACGATGCAACCGTGAAGCCCTCCGGCAATTTATGCAGGAAGATCGCGAAAAAAATCACCACGCCCAGCGACGTGGAGACGAGCAGGCCCGAAGCGATGGCCACGCCGTCGAACAGCGTGTGAATTCCCAGCCCCAGCAGCGCCGCGTAGCTCGCGTGCGCATGCGAAATTTCTTCGTGGTGGGTTTCTTCGCCGAAATGGAAATGCGGCGCTACGGTGTGTTCGAAGAAGTGAACCAGGAAGTATCCGCCCAGGACGAACAGGAAAACTGTGCTGGTATCGCCGAAATAAAATGATTCGTGATCGCCGCGCAGCTTCAGCGATTCCGGAATCATCTCGATCAGCGCCGTCGCCAGCATGAATCCTGCGCCCAGCGCGATGAAATATTTCAGGTATCGCCGCGACCACTGGCGGTGCGCCACCAGCGACCCGCCCAGCACATTCGCTCCAGCCGCCGTCAGGCCCAGGAGCAGGCCCACCAAGATTCGGGTTGTTTCAGACGCCATGATGTCCCAATTCAACAGGCCGCGGAACCGCGCGGAGTGCGGGATAGGCAGCGGCCCCGCCCGCCGCGATTAGCCCGAGTGCCGGAACAAAATCACATCGCCGTCCTGCACGATGTATTCCTTCCCCTCGAGCTTCACCTGCGCCTTCTCGCGCGCCGCCGCAAAACTTCCGGCGCTTACCAGGTTTTCCCAATTGACCACTTCGGCCTTGATGAATCCGCGCTCGATGTCGCTGTGAATCGCGCCGGCGGCTTCCTGCGCGTTCATCCCGCGCCGGATGGTCCACGCGCGGCATTCCGGTTCGCCCGCGGTGAGAAACGAAATCAGCCCCAGCAGCCGGTAGCTCGCTTGAATCAGCCGGTCGCGCCCGGATTCCTTCAGCCCGTACGCGCTCATCATTTCCGCGGACTCGCCCGGCGGCAATTCCGCCAGCTCCGCTTCGATTTTTCCGCAGAACGGGACCACCGCGGTCTGTGGCTTGCGGGCCAGCTTTTCCAAATGATGCTTCTCGATCACGCGGTCAATGTCCGCCGCTTCCTCATCGCCCAGATTCAGCACGTAGAGCATCGGCTTGCGCGTGAGAAATTCGAAGCTGCTCAGCATCTTCAGTTCTTCCGGCTTGAATTCCAGCTCGCGCAGCGGCTTTTCGGATTCCAGCGCGGCGCGGCAGCGCGTGAGCAGCGCCAGCTCCGTTTCCAGGATGGTCTCTTTCTTCTTTTTCAGGTCTTTTTCCAGGCGCTCCATGCGCTTGGAAGTCTGTTCCAGGTCGTACAGCATCAATTCAATTTCGACGCTCTCGATATCGCGTAGCGCGTCGAGCGAGCCGCCCTCGTGCGGCACCGCCGGATTCTCGAACAGCCGCACCACCTGCGCCAGGGCGTCGGCCTCGCGCAGAGGCACCAGCGAGGCGGAATTCTTCTCGCGATCCTTCTGCAATCCGCCCACGTCCACGTACTCGATCGTCGCGAACGTGTTTTTCTTCGGCTTGAATATTTCCGCGAGCTTCAGCACGCGCGGGTCCGGCACTTTGGCGATGCCCACGTGCGCCTGATTGGGCGAGCTGCGCCCTTCCACGCGCGCGCCGGTGAGAATGCGGAACAAGCTGGTCTTCCCTACTTGCGGCAACCCGATTATTCCTGTTTTCATGAGCCCACGATACTAACACATGCCCGCAGCCCAACCGTCGTTGCCGGTCGCTACGTGACACCGCACCGTTGCACTTGCATCAGCGAACTCTGGGCCCATTCTCTGCAGAATGACCGTTCGCCGCTTGCCGCATGATTGTGCGAAATGTAGCTCCTCCGGTATGCTGTCGCGACGCCCATGACCGAAACACCTTCTCTACCCTTCGATCAAATCAAGGCGCACGAGCACTTGACGCGCATTGACAAGCGCCTCGCGCGCGTCATCGCCAAGACCGGATCGTTCCAATTCAAGCTCGACGAATGCGACAGCGTTTACGAATCGTTGCTCGAGGCGATTGCCTACCAAAGCATTTCGGGCAAAGCCGCAGCGACGATTTTCGCGCGCATCAGAGCTCTCGGCGCAAACGGTGTGTGCCCCACCCCGGCGGAAATTCTGGCGGTCAGCAATCAGAAGCTGCGCGAGGCGGGCCTCTCGCACGCCAAAGCCGCGGCCATGAAAGACCTCGCGCAGAAAACCATCGAGGGAATCGTTCCTACTCTAGAAGAGGCCGGAAAATTGACAGACGAGGAGCTCGTCGCACGCCTGATTTCCGTGCGCGGCATTGGCGCCTGGACCGTCGAAATGTTCCTCATCTTCCGCCTGGGGCGCCCGGACGTGCTGCCCATCCACGATTACGGCGTGCAAAAAGGGTTCGCGCTCGCCTACGGCAAGAAAGAAATCCCCAAGGCGCGCGAGCTAGCCGCCTTTGGCGAACGCTGGCGCCCCTATCGCACGGTTGCGAGCTGGTACATGTGGCGCGCCGTCGAGCACTACGGCAAAACCAGGAAAATCACGAAGAACACCAAAGCGAAGAAGCAAGCACCGCCGAAGAAGAAATCCAGCAGGAAGTCATCCGGAAAGAAGCGCTCCGCAAGAAAGACAACGTCGCGACGCAAGTAGCATCGCTAGGGGCGGATCTGAGATCCGCCCCTACTCACGTGCTGGCGCGGAAGTATTGCTTGCCGCGCCTTTTGTAGCGCCGGCGTCTCGCCGGCAGCTGTGGTCGAATGGGCTTGGCGCGATTCCAGGCGGATGGGCGAATCGTTCACGAGAACGCCGACGAGATATTGCGGAGTCGAATCCCTTAGCGAACCCAAATCAGCCGGCGAGACGCCGGCGCTACGGGTCCTTGCCCGTCGCTCAATTCCGCGGCGAGATGTTCCGCGCCGTAAAAAACAGCGCCGCAATCCCGATCAGTAAAACCGCAACCTCAATCCGCACCGACGTCTGATGCAACCGATCGAACTCCACGCGCAAAGGATTGTCCTTCGGCGTCGCATCCACCGAAACCATCTCCGTGCGCAACTCCGCCAGCCGTGGCGTCACCCGCGTCTGCGACACCGAGGTCAGCGCCAGCATTAAAATCACGCCAATCATCGCCGGCTGCACAAACGCCTTCACCGATTGCGCCAGCGTCCACCCCGCCACCAGATACAGCAGCGCAGCGATCATGCCGAAGTAATGCAGCCGCGCCAGCGAATATCCCACCATCGCCCCCGCCTGGTCGCGGCTCTGCAAAGTCGCAAACGCCCCCGGCGCCACCACAAAACTCAAATAAATGATCGACCCCACCCAAGTGCCTAACGCAAATACCTGTATGAATCGCAGAACGCTGTTCATCATCAATTCTCCGCGAAATCAGAATACCGCCAGCGCGGTTCAACGCGGCTGCGTATCGTGCTTCTGAACGGCTCAGAATAGCATGCCGGACGTCAGACCGCGTTTGCGTAGTGACTCCGAAAACTTTCTGAACACACCTGTACCTTCCGCTTTTCGCATCGTCTAACGATTGATGGTAGAACTGATCAGGTGGAGTGAGTAGTGGCCCACTGAGTGGGTTTCTCAAACACTCAAAGAGCATCACCGCGTTCGTCGAACCGTTCGGAACGCGTATCAACTAAGAAGAATCACGGTCGGCAGGAATCGGCTTTAGAACACTCTTGTGTCGCGCGTGTATCTTCCGGCCCGCCGCTTCTCCCAGCTTCTCAAAGTCAAAGTCTGTGCCTTCCCGCTCATGGAGCACGCCATTTGCGTAAACAGCCGCGAACATCGCAATCATCTTTCTTCGGAATCGCCCAAAGTCCTTTAGCGAGTGCAACACCTGAACCGCATATTCAATTTCCGCGCGCGTCTCATCATCGTGGTAATTCAAGTACTCTTCGATGAACTGGTTAGTTGCTTCCCCCCGCAGTTCTTGACTAAACCCAACAGCCCAATCTTGCACCAGTTTATCTATCTGACTCGATTCTTGGTCTGGCGTCTGACCCGGACTAAGCTTCCTTCGGATTCTCGCGGCGACCTTGCGTGCTTCGGCGTCATCAGACATTAGCTGCCTTCTCCAGTTTGAAGGCTTTCAAATCTCTGTATACGAACTTCCCTTCCTTAAAGCTGTAGGATCGAGAATGCACGAAGCCCTGTTGCACCCGACTCAAAACCTGAGCGTAATAAACTTTCTGTGCCTCTTCAAACGAATAGGGTGTTTCTGGCTCAAGAGTAGTGACGAGCCATTCCGCCTTCTGCTCAGCCTCATTCCACCACCCGTGCTGCTCCTTGAGCCTTTGTTCTCCATCAGGGCCACCCAGCAGAGAAATTTGAAAAGCCTCAGCCTGAGCGACAGTGCCGAGCTCAGCCGGATGGTTCTTAGTAAGTATTGTAGTGTTTCCCATTAGCGGCGCTCCTTACGGGGATTCTATCACTCCCCGCTCGGGTCGTACCGGCAAGATAAATCCGAACAGGAAATCCACCGGACGATGACGCCTTGATCCCCCAAAACTTTTTGAACACACCTGTCCTTCCCGCTTTTCGCATCGTCTAAGGATTGATGGTAGAACTGAATATGTAGGGTGTGTGGTGGGCGACCAAGGACTTGAACCTTGGACCTCTCCCGTGTGAGGGGAGCGCTCTAACCACTGAGCTAGTCGCCCACGCTGTCCGGCACTGCAGGGGCCGAAATCCCCGAAAAGATGAGTCCGGCCATCGCGGCTGAAACCCCAGCCAGCGCGGTCCATCGCGGACGTTGCGGCAACCTAATTTTGTAGCAGAAGGCCACGCGAATTGCAAACCACCACCGCTAACGCCAGCACGCGCCTCGCCGAGCTTTTGCGCTCGATCACCCGCGTAGTGAAGGGCAAAGAAGACGTCATCCAGCTCGCCCTCACCACTCTGCTCGCCCGCGGGCACCTGCTGATTGAAGACGTCCCAGGAGTGGGCAAGACCACGCTCGCGCAGGCCCTGGCGCGCTCGTTCCGTTGCTCGTTCCAGCGCATTCAGTTCACTTCGGACATGCTGCCCAGCGACGTGATCGGCGTCAGCGTCTTCAATCCCGCGACGCAGGAATTCGAATTCAAGCCGGGGCCGATCTTTGCCAACATCATCGTAGCTGACGAAATCAATCGCACCACGCCCAAGACGCAATCTTCCCTGCTCGAGGCGATGAACGAAGCGCAAATCACCGTTGACAATCACACCCACGCCCTACCCAATCCGTTTCTGGTGCTGGCCACGCAGAATCCCATCGAGCACCACGGCACTTACCCGCTGCCCGAATCGCAGCTCGATCGCTTTCTGATGCGCATTCGCATGGGCTACCCGTCGCGCGAGAGCGAGAAGGAAATCATCCGCAACAACGCCGGGCACGCCCCGGTGGAGAAAATCACGCCGATCATGGATGCCGCGGATGTGGTCGCCATGCAGGAATCCGTCTCGCAGGTAAAAGTCGAGGAAAGCCTGCTGGATTACGCTCTGGAAATCGTCGAGCGCACGCGCCAGACCGAACAGTTGAGCCTGGGCGTCAGCCCGCGCGGCGCCGTGATGCTGCATCGCGCTGCGCAAGCGCGCGCGTTCCTGCTGGGCCGCGATTATTGCCTCCCGGACGATTTCAAGCGCCTCATCGTTCCGGTGTTCGCGCACCGCGTGGTGGTCAGCTCGCGTTACGTCTCCACGCAGAAAAAATCCGAGCAGGCCGAAGCCATCCTGAGCGAGATTCTCGACTCGACGCGCGTCCCCGTGTAACCGCTATGGCCGACTCCTTCGCCCTTCGCATGTGGCGCGGCCGCGACAGGCCCGGCTGGCGCAACTTCGGCGTGGCCATGTTGGTGCTTTCTATCGCGCTGCTGATCGCGCTGTTCTCCGCGGCCGTCGCACAACAGGGGCGCCTGCTTCTCGCATCCATCACCACCGCGATTTCCCTGGGTCTGGCCGCCTGGGTCGGCATCGCCATCGTGCCCAAACTCGCGCGGCGCACCAGTTTGCGCTGGGTCGTCTATCAGGTGGACTACCGGCTCACGCGCGAAGGCATCGTGTACCTCGGTGTGGTCGCCATCCTGATTCTCGCTGCCGTCAACACTGGGAACAACCTGCTCTTCATGGTGCTGGCCTGCTCCATCGCCGGCATACTGGTTTCCGGGGTGCTTTCGCGCGCGGTGCTCACCGGCGTCGAACTGAAATTCGACGTGCCGGAGCACATTTTCGCGGAACAGCCGGTTCTGGCGGAGCTGGAGTTACGCAATGAAAAGCAGGCGTGGCCGTCGTTCTCCTTGCGCGTGATCGGCACAAACAAAAAGGGCACAGGAGAGATTCTTACGCGCTCGGTGTTTTTTCCCTACATTCCGCGCCAGACCTCCGTGCGCCAGAAGGTGGAGTTGACCTTTCCGCGGCGCGGCAGCTACCGCCAGGACTCTTTCGGCATCCGCACCCGTTTTCCCTTCGGCTTCTTTGAAAAAACGCGGCAGGTGGATTCGCAACTGGAGATCATCGTCTATCCCCGTGTCGCGCCCACCGACCATTTTTACGAAGTGCTGCCGCTGCTCAGCGGCGAAATGGCCAGCAATTTTCGCGGGCGCGGCCACGAACTGCACTCCTTGCGCGATTATTTGTCCACGGACAGCGCGCGTTTCGTGGACTGGAAAGTCACCGCTCGCGCCGGGCACCTGATGGTCCGGGAATTTGCGCGCGAAGATGAGCGCCGCGTGATGCTGGTGCTCGACCCGTTCATCGGCCCGCCGAACACGGACGCCGCAACGCCCGGCGACGTGGCTGCCGCCGAGCATGCTGCCGCGGATCATGCCGCGCGATTCGAGCGCGCCGTCTCCATGGCCGCCTGCATCGCCTGGCACTTCCACGAGATCAACGCCGTGCTGCAATTCCGCACGCAGCGCTTCGCCACTCCCATGGCTCCCGCCGCGGAAATCATCTACGACGCGCTGCGCGAGCTCGCCACCATCCAGCCGGAGTCGTCGGCAACCGGCGGCCAATTCCTGGACGATCTCGCGGCGGAGCACGAAGTCTTCAAAATCGTCCTCACCGCGCGCCCGCAGAACACCATTCCCACCGCGCTGTGGTCGTCCTCCTATTTTCTGTTCCTCAATTCTCTGTAGCCGGCGATTTCTCCGCAAGCTCTGCGTCTGCGGTAAGCACCTCCGCCGTTCTCAGACTTTTCTCCGTCTTTGCTCTATGTCCTCCGAGTTAAATCCTTTGACTTTACGCAAACGCGCGGCCGCGCACCGAAAAGTGCGAGAATATCCGCCGCATGAAGACGCACTTGACCGGCCGCGCGCTGAAAGCCTTTCAGTCGCGCATGCTCGCGTGGTTTCGCGTGCACCAGCGCGACCTTCCCTGGCGCGGCAGCCGCGACCCCTATCGCGTATGGGTCGCGGAAGTGATGCTGCAGCAAACGCGCATCGCGGCGGTGATGCCTTACTTCCAGCGCTTCCTCGCGCGTTTTCCGACCGTGCAATCGCTGGCGCATGCGCGCGAAGCGGAAGTGCTGCAGCTCTGGTCGGGCCTGGGCTATTACAGCCGCGCGCGCAACCTGCATCGCGCCGCGAAAATGATCGTTGCGCGGCACGAGGGGCAATTCCCGCGTGAACTGGACGCCGCGCTCGAACTTCCCGGCATCGGCGTGTACACCGCCGCCGCTGTGCTCAGCATCGCCTACTACGTTCCACTCGCCGTGCTCGACGGCAATGTGGCGCGCGTCCTGGCGCGGATTTCCGCTCTGCGCGGTGATTTGCGCGCTCCGAAAACCTGGCGCACTCTCACGGCAACCGCGCAACTCTTTCTCGCGTCCGAGGCGCCGGGCGATTGGAATCAGGCGCTTATGGAGCTGGGCGAAGTGATTTGCACGCCGCAGACGCCGCGCTGCTCGGAGTGCCCCGTCGCGCGCCATTGTCGCGCGTGCGCGCGAGGCCTCACGGGCGAAATTCCCGCGCCCCGCCGCAAACGCGCCGCAGTCCACATGAAGATTGCCGCCGCAATCCTGCGTGACCCGCGCGGACGCACGCTGCTGGTCCAAGACCCCGGCGCGCACGACACCGTGCTGTTTTCCCGCATGTGGCAATTCCCCGCCGTGGAAGTCGCGCGCCATCCACGAGCTGAACTGGCAGCGCATATTCGCGCAACGCTGGCCGTCACCGACGCCTCGCTCGAAGCGCTGCCTGCCGCCCGCCACGGCGTCACCTTCCGCAACATCACGCTGCTGCCCTTCCTCGCCGATGTCGCGCAACTGCCCAAGCTTCCGCGCACGCGGATCGTAGCGCTCAAGAACCTCGGCGACCTCCCAATCTCCAGCGCCACTCGAAAAATCGCCGCCGCAGCTCTCGACCCAGCGTATTAATCCTAGTAACAGTCTTACGTAGGGATCGTTTAGCCTGCACCGTTTCCTATGTGGCGAAAAGCGAAAATAGCCAGTAGGATTGCCGAAGGAACGAGCCTCGGATGCCCAAGCTACCCAGGATCACGTCTCGAAAACTCCTGCAGGTCCTTTTCCGCGCGGGGTTCTATATTCATCATCAAACCGGCAGCCATGCCAATCTGCGTCATCGCACAAAGACGCAGCTTCACCTTGTCGTCCCACGCCATAGCGGGGACCTGGCGCCGAAGACGCTCAAAAGCATCATCATCCAGGCCGATATGACGGTAGATGAATTCGTGCTGTTGATGAACCAATGAGCGACTCGGGTTTTGGCACGCCTGTCTTGATGGGCTATAATCCTCTCATGAAGAATGGCAAGGGCAGAGCCTACGAATACACCGCGTTTTTCGAGGCCAACGAGCATGGTGGCTATACGGTCACGGTGCCGGCATTGCCTGGGTTAGTGACGCAGGGTAAGGATCTATCTCACGCCCGCGACATGGCGAAGGATGCCATCCGCTGCTACATTGAAGGCCTAAAGAAAGCCAAACAAGCTATACCGATTGAAACGGAAACCGCTCAGTTGAAGTTGTCCGTGACAGCGTAAGCGCCGCCCCCGAAATCGCTGCCGCGCCGGCAGGATTGGTGCGGTACCCGTGGCGTCACACCTCGATGTTGGGCCCTTGCAGGTATTCATCTGCGTTCATCTGTGGTGATCTTCGCGGTTCGCGACGCCGACGCCGTACCCGTGCGCCCCTACCCCATTGCATGATAGGCACCGTTCCCTCCGCGCCCCCGCGGCGGCTGCTATCATGTAAATGGCCCATGGCTTCCACCGCGCGCGTCAGTGCCCCGCCGCTTCCGGCGGTGCAACGTTACTTCGAGGTGTCGCTGTTCCTGCTGGTGGCGACCGGCATTCTCGCCGTCGTCAGCACCGGGAAACTGGACGTCTTCTCGACGGTCGTTCCCGTCGTGCTTCTTGCGTACAAGGGCGTACGCCTGTGGCGCGGGCGCGGCCCGGAGATATCTGTGCGCGTAGCCACCGGGCTGGTGCTGGCCTACTTCCTCTTCTTCCCTTTTGACTTATGGGTGATTTCGCGCGGCGTTTCGGAAGGCGCGCCGAATCCGGCGCTCTATTCCGCGCTGCTGGCAGCGATTCACTTGATGCTCTTCGCCGCGGTGGTTCGCCTGTTTTCCGCGCGCACCAATCGCGACTACGCGTTTCTCGCCATGCTGGCGGTCACCTGCATGTTGGCGTCGGCGATTCTCACGGTCGAAACGGGATTCCTGATCGCCCTCGCCATATTTCTGGTGCTGGCGGTATCCACTTTCGTCGCGCTCGAAATTCGCCGCGGAGCCAACGACGCGGTTTCGCCGCCTCTGGATCCGGGTTCGCCCCTGGCGCATCGCCTGAATCGCGCGCTGGGCTTGACTTCTGTACTGGTGGCCATCAGCACGCTGCTAATCGGCGCCGTAATATTTTTCGTGCTGCCGCGCTTCACCGCCGGATACCTGGGCGCGCTCAACCTGCAGCCAAAACTGATGACCGGCTTCAGCGACGACGTCACCCTGGGCGAAATCGGCGAAATCAAGAAGAGCAGCGCCGTGGTGATGCGCATCCACGTGGACGGTGACCCCGCGCTCGCTTCCAGCATGCACTGGCGCGGCATCATTCTTACCCATTTCGACGGACGCCGCTGGTTCACGCCCCCGCGCGAGCAGATCGTGCTCTCGCCGGACGGCGCCGGCGAATTTCTCCTGGGGACTTCGCCTCTCCCCACTGGCGATTCGCGCCCGTTGCATTACACCGTGCTGATGGAGCCGATCGCCTCCGACGCTATTTTTGTCGCGCCGCGCGTGGAAAAGCTGCGCGGCAGCTTTGCCAGCAGCGTCGAACACATCGGCGGCGACAAGCACCCCGGATACCTGCTTCTGGATCAAACGGGCTCGCTTTCCAATCCCTTTCACAACGCCACCAAAATCCGTTACGAGGCTACTTCCAGCGTTCCGGCGGTCCCCGCGCAGCAGTTGCGCCTGGCTTCCGGCGTCTTTCCCGAACCGATTACCAGCACGTATCTGCAGGTTCCGCTGCTCGATCCGCGCATCCGGCAACTCGCGGAAAAAATCACCGCGGGCTCCGCCACCGAGTACGACAAGGCCGAGAGAATCGAGCGATACCTGAAAGCGCATTACGGTTACACGCTCGACCTCACCGGCCCGCGCACCGCCGATCCCCTGGCCTACTTCCTTTTCACCCGCCGCGCCGGGCATTGCGAATATTTCGCCGCGGCTATGACCGTGATGCTGCGCGACGTCGGCGTTCCCGCCCGCTACGTCGGCGGGTTTCTCCCCGGCGAATACAACGACATCGGCGGCGACTGGATTGTCCGCGCCAGCGACGCGCACGTCTGGGTGGAAGTGTTCTTCCCGGATTACGGCTGGATTACTTTCGATCCCACGCCGCCCGGCGACGAAAAGCCCGGCGGCCTGCTCGCCCGCGTGGGCATGTATTGGGACTGGTTTCAATACGCCTGGGGCGAGTGGATCATCAATTACGATTTCAGCCATCAGGTCACGCTGGCGCAAAACGTGCAGCGATCTTCGCGCGATTGGGGCGCCAGCGCGCGCAAGTATTACCGCGAAAAGCAGCGCCTGGCAATGGAATGGATTCTCCGTCTGGATAAAAAGACGGAAGCCTCGCCGTATTTCCTGCCAAGCTTGCTGGCGGTCCTCGTCGCGCTGCTGATGTACCTGCGCGGGCGCGCAATGTTCGCTTACCTGATGGCGCGCTGGAGCCTGCGCGCGCGCAATCCGGGCAACGTCACCGCTTCGCTGGCCACGCTCGAGTACCGCGAAATGCTGCGCCTGCTCGAAAAACGCGGGTGGAAGAAATCGCCGTCGCAAACCGCGCAGGAATTCGCCGCCGCAATTCCCGCCGGCGATGTGGCCGCGCCCGTCGCCCAGCTCACCGCGCTGTACCAATCCGCGCGCTTCGGCGATCGCCCCGCTCCCGCCCAGCAAATGTCCGCGCTGCTAAGCGCCATCCGCGAAATCACCCGCGCCAACAAGGTCTCCGCACAGTGAATGGGCCATGGAGCTCGCAGAAATGTGCCCTTGAGCCAAGCCTTTGCAGTTGTAGCGGCCGGTTCGGGTTCATCGAACCGGGCAGCGGTTGCTGTTACCTCTGACGCTGCGGTTCGTAGCAGCTTCATGCGGCCGCCTTTGCCTTTGGCGCCGCCAGGGTTCGCCGGACTTTACGCAATGCTAGCCACCAAGCGTCTGCAATGAAGCTTCGGACTACGGCTTAGAAAGCGCGATAACGACGCACCTAAGCATCTCCCGAATGTGGCCTGCAACACCGCATGAGCCCCTATGGTAGAATTGTGTGTTTCGCAACGTGCCAAAGGACCACTCTGTATGCCGAAGGTCGGATTTGTCAGCCTGGGATGCCCGAAAAACCTCGTGGATAGCGAGGTGATGATGGGCATTCTCGCGCGCGCCGGTTACGAACTGACGCCGCGCGCGGGCGAGGCCGACGTGCTGGTGGTCAACACCTGCAGTTTCATCGAGCCGGCGCAGAAGGAATCGGTGGACTCCATCCTGGAAATGGCCGAGTACAAGAAATTCGGCCGCGCGCAGAAATTGATCGTCGCGGGATGCATGGTCGAACGCTACCGCAATGATATCCGCGAACAAATTCCCGAAGTGGACGCGGTGATCGGCACCGGCGAAATCGAAAAGATCCTGCAAGCCTGCGAAGGCCAGTTGCGCCCCGCGCCCGGGGCCCCTGGTGACGCCGGTGAATCCGAAGCGGCGTTGCTACCCACTTATCTGTACCACGACGCGACGCCGCGCATTCTCGCCACGCCGCGCCACACCGCCTACATCAAGATCAACGAAGGCTGCGACCATCCCTGCACCTTCTGCGTCATCCCGCAACTTCGCGGGAAATTCCGCAGCCGCCGCTTCGAATCCGTGATTCGCGAAGCGCAAAATCTGGCTGCCGCCGGCGTGCGTGAAATTTCTCTGATCGGCCAGGACACCACGTTCTACGGTGAAGACCTCGGCCTGCGCGACGGCCTTGCGACTCTGCTCGAACGCCTTGCGCAGGTGGAAGACCTGCACTGGGTGCGCTTCCTTTATTGCTATCCCAACCGCATCACGCCGCGCCTGCTCGATACCATCGCCGCGCATCCGCGCCTGGCGAAATATCTGGACGTCCCGCTGCAGCACGCCAGCCGCAGCGTGCTCGCGCGCATGAAGCGCGGCTCGAACGGCGACGCGTTCCTGAAAATGCTCGAGAAGGCACGCAAAGCGATCCCCGGCGTCTCCATTCGCACCTCTTTTATCGTCGGATTCCCCGGCGAAACGGAAAACGATTTCGGCGAGCTCTGCGATTTCGTGCGCGCCGCCGAATTCGACTGGATGGGCGTCTTCGCCTACTCCGACGAAGACACTTCGAAGAGCTTTGCGCTCGAAAACAAGGTGGACGCCAAAACCATCGCGCGCCGCCGCGACACACTCATGTCCATCCAGAAGAAAATCTCCGCGCGCAAACTGAAAAACAAAATCGGCCAGCGCTTGCAGGTGATGCTCGAAGGCCCCTCCAAGGACACCGACCTGGTCTGGGAAGCGCGCCTCGAAGGCATGGCCCCGGAAATTGACGGCAAAGTGTACGTCACCGAATTTGCCGGTGTGGACGACGCTGCCGACCTGCCCGCCCCCGGCGCCATGGCCACCATCGAGATCACCGCAGCCAAGCACTACGACCTGATCGGCCGCGTAGTCGAGTTCGACAAGCCCGCGGCTTCAATAACCGCCGCGCCAGCCGCGAATTTCTTTCCGATCCTGGTCTAAGTTCGACCCATTTGCACCTCTTCCCTCACAGGGTGCGTCGGCAGGTTTCGGGGTGATATACTTTTGTGGTCAGCTTGCGGGCTCAAATTGCTCGGGCTCGGATGGAATCGTATGAATTACCAGGATCGGATCGTTCGCGACCCTCAAATCTGCGGCGGCCAGCCTGTCTTCAAAGGAACTCGCGTGCTGCTGCGTAGCGTGCTGGCTGGCTTGGCGGTAGGTGAAACGAACGAATCCATCCTTGCGGGCTACCCGTCTCTCGAGCCGGCGGACGTCCAGGCTGCGATTGCTTTTGCAGCTGCATCCGCTGAGGAAGACCTCCCCGTTCCGGCAATCCCGCACGTGCGATGAAAATTAAGTTGGACGAAAACTTGACCACCGGCCTGGTTCCGGTGCTGAAGAAGCTCGGTCACGATGTACAGACCACCTGCGAGGAGGGCCTCACCGGCAGGCCGGACGGCGACATCTGGTCCGCAGCGCAAGCTGAGCAGCGCTTTCTGGTCAAGCAGGATTTGGATTTTTCCGACGCCAGAAAATCCGCGCCCGGAACGCATCCGGGAATACTGCTGCTGCGCCTACATTTGCCCAACCAGGCGGAGATTATCTCCCGCGTCACCGACTTGTTTCGGAGTGAAAACACGGAAGCGTGGGCGGGTTGCTTCGTGGTCGCCACGGAACACAAGGTGCGGGTGCTTCGGCCGTGACGGCAACATCGCATCTCGCGCGCCCGTAGTTTGCGGTATCCTTAGGCGTATGAAGTTCCGCTGCCCCATTTGCAAGAAACCCACGGATTCGGACGCCAATCCCGAGTTTCCGTTCTGCAGCGAACGCTGCAAGCTTTATGACCTCGGCAACTGGTCCAGCGAGAAGTATGTCGTCAGCGAGCCGGCCAATGACGAGACCCTGTTCGAAGATGTCAGGCGCGATTCACCCGACGAACACAAGAACTGATGAGCGCAAAAACTGACCCTGCCGCTTTCGACGATTCCGCCGCATCAAGCGCCGCAGCCTCGGCGTCGCCGAACGCCGAATCGCCGAGTGCAGGCGCCTCCGCCGCCCAACGCAAACCCCGCGTCGCGCTTTTCATCGCCACAGCCGCAGGCCTCGGCTACCTCCCGAAAGCTCCGGGAACTTTTGGATCGCTGGCGGGACTCGTTCTGGCCGTCGCGCCGTTGTGGTTCGCCGTCGCATCCGCCGCGATCTACATAGCAGCCCACGGAGGCGACGCCGGCGTATTCTACACATGGAGATCGGGAACTATAGATGCGATGCTTGCTACCCAAATCGTCCTCACCATTCTGGTCGCTGCCGCCGGCGTATGGAGTGCGAATCGCGCTTCTGAATTTTGGCGCATCAAAGATCCGCAGCGGGTTGTGATTGACGAAGTCTCGGGTCAGCATCTAACCCTTCTGCTCGGCTGTGGAATCCCGTTATGGTGGAGAACGCCGCAAATTCCATTTCAGTGGACCACCGTGCCGCTCGGGCTCATCTCGATTCGTTCCGTACTCAACTGGAAATATTTGCTCCTGGGTTTTATACTTTTTCGAGTGTTCGATATTTGGAAGCCTTTTCCCGTGCGCCAGGCGGAATCGTTGCCGGGCGGCTGGGGCATCATGGCCGACGACTGGATTGCGGGAATTTACGCGGCCATCGGCCTCTGGCTTGCCCGCGCTGCAGGTTTTTAGTCGGCCGCTGAAGCAGCGAATTCGCTAGCGCCGGCCGGCCGAATCGCGCGCAATGACACCTGCGCGAATTTGGTGCAAGCTGTTACATGCAGGACAAGCGTCTCAACGCGCGAACCTGAAGATGACCGCGACCCCCAGAATCGAAAGCGTGAAACCAGCCGCAGCCCTGCCGGGCGGCGAGGTTGCGATCCACGGCAGCGGCTTTGCCTCGCGCAATCACGTTCGCCCGCTGGTGCAATTCGGCGCAGCCGAAGCCAGCCTGGTGCTCACCGCCGATAATCTGCTGATCGCGCGCGTGCCGGAGGGCGCGGCAGGCGGCGCCGTCCGCGTGAAACTGGGCGGCGCGGAAAGCGCGCCCTTCCCGCTGGCGCTCGGCGCGCAAATTGCCGACAACCTGCATCCCGTCGCCAGCCCTGCGATTGACGCCGAAGGCAACGTGTACGTCACCTTCAGCGGCCAGCGCGGCCAGAAAGTTCCGGTTTCGCTCTACAAGGTCACCGCCAACCACACCGTCAAGCCCTTCATCACCGAAATGATGAATCCCACTGGTCTCGCGATTGACCGCGACGGCTTCCTCTTCGTCTCCAGCCGTCACGACGGCGCCATCCACCGCGTCTCTCCCGACGGCCGCGCCATGCAATGGATCGAAGGCATGGGCATCGCCACCGGCCTGGCGTTCGATAAGGGCGGCAATCTCTACGTCGGCGACCGCAGCGGCACCATTTTCAAGATCGGCCCCGAGCGCGAAATTTTCGTATTCGCGACGCTCGAGCCGTCCATGGCCGCCTATCATCTGGCGTTCAGCGCCGCCGACGAGCTGTACGTCACCGGCCCCACCACCTCCAGCTACGATCGCGTCTATCGCATCAATCCCGCCGGCGAAGTCAGCACGTTCTTCCGCGGGCTGGGGCGCCCGCAGGGTCTGGCCTTCGATCGCGCGGGCAATCTTTACGTCGCCGCATCCCTTGGTGGCAAACGCGGCATCGTGCGCATCTCCCCGCAGGGAGATTCCGAACTCGTGCTCAGCGGCAGCAACATCGTGGGCCTGGCGCTGCTACCCTCGCGCCGCGCCATGATCGCCACCAGCAGCGCGCTCTACTCACTCGATTGGGACGTGCAGGGGCTACCCCTCAACGGCTAAGCCGCCGGAATTCGCAATTCTCCCCCCAATTGTTCTTGCGTCCACGCGTCGTCCGGCATTTTCGAAGTTTGGTTTCGCTTTCTGTAAAGGTGCCGGCGCCGCTTGCATCACCGATCCTTGCGGCGCGCTCCTGCTGCGAGGGAATGGAGGACAACACCCTAACGCGGCCGATCCGGATAAATCGCCTTCGGAAACCGTAGATGCACCAGCAGCGCAAACAAGAGCAGCACCAACAATGCGATCACGCTGCCTTCCGGTCCCGCCGACCCTCCCGTGAGCCATTTCGGTCCTTGCACGGAAGTATTCAGGTAGCGGCCCACGCCCAGCAGCCCGCTGTCCGGCGTACCGTAGAAAAAGGTTTCCGCCCAGTCCCACGCGGCGTGAAATCCCACGGCGAACCACAGATTGCCGGTGCGCCGGATGGTCAGGCAGAAGATCAACCCGATCAGCACGACCTGCAGGATGCCCAGAATGTTCTCGCCAGGATTGCCCAGATGCGCGACGCCGAAGATCACCGAGGTAAACAGCGCGCCCAGCCAGAACCCCCGGAGCCGCGCAAGAACGAACAGCCAGTACCCGCGAAAAGCAAATTCCTCGTGCACCGCCACGGCAAAAAATACCGCGCCCCAGCCAATCGCGTAGCGCCACACCGCGCCGCCCTGGAGCGCCACCGAATCAATCTGAAAGTGGCCGGTCCAGCGCAGCGCCAGCAAAATCGCGGAGAGCATCCCGAAGCCCCACAGAAGCCCCTCCCAGAATCGCATTCCGAACACCTGCCCGGGAGGAATGCCATAATCATCGAGCGGCCGCTTCTCCATCCGCGAAACGATCCAGGTTGCCAGCACGACAAAAAAAGCCATCATGCCTTTGAGAGGCAATTCGCTCTGAATGCTGAAGACCGACTCAGCGGGCTTCTGGATGGCATGCAGCGCGAGGACAAAAAGGACGGAAGGAATGAACGCGATTGCCACCCAAAGCAGCAGGCGTTTGCGATCGGTGGACCCCCAGCGCGGAGGCGGAGCCCCGTCGCCTGGGTTGGGCTCGTTCGCGCCGGGCTTCTGCCCCTCGGGGGGTAGCGCTGCTGCGGTGGAATCGCGATCGGATTCGCCAGGCATGGCCGCCCCTCCTAATGGCGGAAGGGATTGTGCCATTCACCCGTGCGGCCTGCCAGCACGATCACCCGCGCCGGGTGGCGCATCTGGAAGGGCCGCCCGGAATGCTCGTCCGCGCAAGAAATCTCCAGCGATTGAACTCGCTCTTAACGGCAGCCCGGCGTTTTGCACCCGCTCAACCGGCGCATCTTCAAAACAGCAGCTTCAATGCGAACTGTACTTGCCGCGACGTGGTCGAAGTGCTGCTGATCGCTCCCGCCGTCCCCGAAACTCCGGCAGGAGTGAAAACGATGAGGTTGGGAGTGTTGAAATTGGCGCGATTCAGCAGGTTGAATATTTCCGCGCGGAATTGCAGGTTGAAGCGCTCGGTAATAGACGTGTTCTTCAGCACCGAAAAATCCCAGGTCGCCAGTCCCGGCCCCGTGTACGCGTCTCTGCCCACATTTCCGTAAAATCCCAAGGTAGTCGGCGGAGCGATGAACGCGCTGGGATTGAACCACTGCGTCGGCGTGCCCAGAATCACCGGCCCCGTGAAATCCGGATTCAGGAATGCCCGCACGGGATTGCGCGTGTCTCCGTTGTTCGAGGGGTTGTAGCTCAACTGCGGAGTGAACGGAAATCCCGATTGCAGCGTGATGATGCTGGTGACTCCCCATCCGCTCACCAGTTTTGCCGTGGCGCCGCTCACATCCGACAGGTAGGTGCGCCCCTGCCCGATCGGCAAATCGTAAATCGCGTTGATCACGCCCAGATTGCGCACGTTATAGGTCGCCGGCCCCCAATCCGCGCGCAGGTCGTAGGGATTGGATACCAGCCCCGGAGCGTTGTTCGCGGTGGTCTGGTTCAACGAGTCGCCGTCATCCAGCGCTTTCGACCAGGTATAAACTCCCCGCACCGAAAACCCGCGGCTGAAGCGGCGGTTCACATCCACTTGCAGCGCGTTGTAGGAACTGTTCCCTTCGGCGAACCACGTCCACGTGTTCGCGAGCAGCGGACTCGGGTTGGCTTTCGGCGTGCCCACGGGAATGTAGTAGCTTCCCGTGGGGACGGGCGCGCCGGCCAGCGGCGAGTTCGGAGCTCCGCTCGGCTGATTGATTGGAAATCCTAGAGCCGGAGAATTTGTCGGACTGGTGGGCTGGCTCGCGTCGTAAGTGGGATACACGGAGGGGCACGCCGCTGACGGGCAAACCGTGGGGATGGGTTCGTTTGCGTCCTCGCCCAGCACTTCGTGGTAGCCGTGCGATCCCACGTAGCCGATGGTCACCGCCGTGTTCGGAGAAATCTGCTGCTGCACTCGCAGTGTGTAGGAAATCAAAGTCGGAGTATCCATGTCCGGCTGCACGCCGCCGGGCACCAGCTTCGCGCCCGCGGGTACTGGAGCGGCGGGATCAATGGGCAGGCTCGTCACGGGCAAAGCCGCTATGCTGTACGTGGGATTGAACGGCGCGTTCTGGTCCGTGCGATAACCCAGTGCGTCCTGCAAATCGTTGTACATCCCGAACCCCGCGCGGATCACCGTCTTCTGGCCGAACGGGCTCCAGGCGACGCCGATGCGCGGCTGCGGCAGGAATTTTGCATTGTTCGTCGTGAACACCGAACTGCCCACCTGCGGGTCCGTCGAGATTACTCCGTCGGTGAATGTGTAATTCGCCGCGCGCCCGTGCGCCTCGTTCCAGCCATTCGAGATTTCGCCGCGGAATCCCAGCGACACAGTCAGCTTCGGAGTCACCCGGATCACGTCTTGCCCGTACACGGCGGTAAATAGCGACCTCCAATTCAGCTCCGTCGGCGCGGGATCGTACAGAAAACTCGAAGTCGTCCCGGCCAGGAACGTCGTCAAGCTCGCAAACGTGGCTTGCCCGAACTGGCTCAGCGCCAGCGTTTCATTCGACTGGAATTGCTGGAACCACGCGCCGAAGCTGAACTGCTGGCGTCCGCGCGTCAGCGTCACGCGATCCTCATACGTATATATGTTTCGCGCGACGCGCAAATCGCTTCCGTTGTTGCTCCCCGCCAGGCCCACCTGCGCTTGCGGATTGGAGGCTGCGCTTCCGCCCACCACAACCGCGCCCACCGGATCTCCATCCAGGAAGCCCGGCACGCCCGCGGCCGGAGTGCCCGGCGTCGGTTCACCGGCAAAGAAATAACCTGCGCGCGAATAGCCCACCCGGGCGGTATTCAGCAGCGTGGGCGAGAAAATGTGCGTCTCTTCCAGGCTGAATACCTGCTCCCGCAGGTTGAGCAGGTCCGCGCTGTAGGGATCGGCGGTGGTCGCAGTGAAGCTGCTGCCGTCGTCCACCGTATAAACCCCCGATAAAGTGTCCCGCTCCGAAAAAATATGGTCCACCCGCGCCGTTCCAAAATCTTCGCGAATCGTTTGCAGCGGACTGCTGAATACCGGGGAGATTCCGTTGTAGTCCGGGGCGCCCGCGGGCGGAGTAGGCCACAAACTCAGCAGCGGCACCACACTGGGCGCCGCCGCGGCGCGCGAGGCCAGGCTCGGCACAAACGCTTTGGAAGTCTGGTTCAGGTCCAGGCGCAACCCCTCGTAATTCGCGAAGAAGAAGGTCTTGTCCTTCTGGATCGGACCGCCAACCGCCACGCCGAATTGGTTGCGTTGGAACGGCGGAGGCCCGTCCGCGTCGAAGTAGTTGGGCGCGTCCAGGGCGTTGTTGCGCACATATTCGTACAGCGAGCCGTGCAGCTGGTTCGACCCGGACTGCGTGACGACCACCACCTGCCCGCCGGGCTTCTTCCCGTATTCCGCGCCGTAGGAATCGCGCAGCACGTTGAATTCCCGCACCGCTTCCACGCCTAGCAGTTCGCCGCTCGCGCCACCCGGCGTCATATTGTTCTCCGCCGCGCCGGTGTATTCCACTCCGTTCAGCAGGAAAATATTCTGCTGCGGCCGGTTGCCGGAGACCGCAAAATTGTTTCCGTTGGTGGAGTTGGAAACTCCGGTGCCGCCCGCCTTCTGCGAAGTGAAATTCACAATCCCCGGATTCAGCGGCAGCAGTAGATCGTAACTGCGTCCGTTGAGCGGCAAATCCTTCACTTGCTGCTGCCCCACCAATCCCGAAATATCCTGCGTAGTGACGCTCACCAGCGGAGCGTCTCCCTCCACCGTAATTTGCTGTCCCA
Organism: Candidatus Acidiferrales bacterium; assembly: GCA_049300435.1. Taxonomy (GTDB): domain Bacteria; phylum Acidobacteriota; class Terriglobia; order Acidiferrales; family UBA7541; genus Palsa-295. The sequence continues at coordinate 113,965 of JBAQJS010000034.1, forward strand.
CGGAACCGATTTTCAGGGTGAGATCCACTTCCGCATCTTCGCTCACCACCACCTGAATGCCCTTGTGTATCGTTTCGGAAAAGCCGGTATGCGTGGCGCGCACTTCGTACGGTCCCAGCGGAATCGCGCTGAATTCATAATGCCCTTCCGCGTCGCTGGTGGCGCTGCGTTCCGCGGAAGTGTCCACGTTCCTGGCCGTCACGTTCGCACCCACTACCACCGCACCCGATTCATCCGTCACCGTGCCGGAAATCGCCCCGGAGATTTGCGCCGAAGCAGCAGGAACCCGCAGCAACGCGATCGCGGCGCACAGCAGGCACACTGGCAGTGCGCGCCCGCGCCACGCGCGTCCTGCTCGGCCGTGCCGCGCAAATACAGACGATTCCGTTGCCCAAGATAGCATTGCGAATCCCTCCTGCGGATGTACGTGCGGACGATGCCGGTTTTGGTTACAAAGGCCCACGACCCCACGACGAACGAGACAATACGTTTTAATACGTATCAACTGATTATGTCAAATCGGTTTAGGATGCATTTAATTTCGCGCATGCGCCGGATCCCAACCCCCGCCTCCTCCGTACGCCCGCGCACATCCGCCCCGCGCTGCCCGGCCCCCGCTGCAATTCCCGGACGGGTGCTGCCGTCCTTGCTCTATAATGTCGCGCAGCAATGGCCCTCACTTCCGGAACCAAACTCGGTCCTTATGAAATTCAATCGCTGTTGGGCGCCGGCGGGATGGGTGAGGTGTACCGCGCCCGCGACACCAGGCTGCAGCGCGACGTCGCCATCAAGCTACTTTCGCATGCGCTGGCCCACGATCAGGATCGCTTGCGGCGCTTCGAGCAGGAAGCTCGTGCCGTCGCCGCGCTGAATCACCCCAATCTGTTGACGGTTTTTGACGTAGGCGCCGCCTCGGTCGCCGGCGCACTGGATGTTCCCGGCGCCGCTAACTCCAGCGCCGATTCCCCGTTCATCGTGTCGGAACTGCTGGAGGGTTCCACTCTCCGCGAACGCCTCGCTGGCGGCGCCCTGCCGCAACGCAAGGCGCTGGATTATGCCGTCCAGATCGCGCGCGGCCTGGCCGCGGCGCACGAACGCGGCATCGTCCACCGCGACCTCAAGCCCGACAACATTTTCATTACCAACGATGGCCGCGCCAAGATTTTGGATTTCGGCCTCGCCAAACTCACCGAAGCTGCCCCTGCCAGCCCTGACGCAACGCGCGATCTCGCCACCCAGGCCGGTGTGGTCCTCGGCACGGTCGGGTACATGTCTCCGGAACAGGTGCGTGGAAAATCTCTCGATCCGCGCAGCGATATTTTCAGCTTCGGTACGGTTTTGTACGAAATGCTGGCAGGCCGCCGCGCCTTTCAGGGCGAAAGCAGCGCCGACCTGATGAGCGCAATCCTGAATCACGAGCCGCCGGAGATCTCCGCGACGAATCGCGAAATCTCACCGGTGCTGGACCGCGTCGTTCATCACTGCATGGAAAAAGACCCGCAGCAGCGCTTCCAATCGGCGGGCGACATCGCTTTCCAATTGAACGAACTCAGCGGCATGAGAACCTCCGCCGAATCCCCCGCGCTCGACGCCGCTGCCGTGCCGAAAAAATCGCGGCCCTTGTGGGTGCTCGCCACGGCTGGCGGCGTGGTGCTCGCCGCGCTGCTCGCGGCCACCTGGTTTCTGGCACGCGCCACGGCGCACTTCGAACCGCCCAGGTTCGTGCAGTTGAGCTTTCAGCAAGGTTATGTGGATTCAGCCCGCTTCTTGCCCGACGGGCAAAGCTTCATCTGCGCGGCTCGCTGGGGATTGGATTCCACCCTCGCACTCTATACGGGTCGAATTGACAGCCAGGGCCTGCGTCCCATGGCGATCGCGGCGGATGTGATTGCCTCGGTCTCGCCCTCGGGCCAGCTGCTGATAGTCCAGAACATGCATTCTATTGGACCGGGCTACGTGCGTACCGGCACGCTCGCCAGGGTCCCGCTCGGTGGGGGCGCGCCTCGCCCCGTGCTCGATTCCGTGCAATATGCCGACTGGGCACCCGACGGCCAGGACTTCGCCGTTGTGCGCTTTGTTCCCCAGAGCCACGTCTATCGCCTCGAATACCCCTTGGGCAACGTGCTGTATGAGACCGGCGGCTGGATCAGTGATCCGCGCTTCTCGCGCGACGGCAAACGCATCGCTTTTCTCGATCATCCCATCTTTGGCGATGATCAGGGCGCTGCGGCGGTGGTGGATCTTCACGGCAATCGTAAACGGCTCAGCAGCGTCTATGGCTCCGCCCAAGGGTTGGCGTGGTCCCCGAACGGAAACGAGGTCTGGTTCAGCGCAGTCACCAATGGCGTCTATCGCACGCTGTATGCAACGACCGCGAAAGGCCATGACCGCGCGCTGGTCTCCGCTCCAGCGGACATTGACATCCAGGACGCTCTCCCAGATGGCCGTATCCTGATCAATAACCTGAGCTCCCGTCGCGTTCTGATGGTTGTCACTCCGGAGTTTCCGCTCGCCCGCGACTTCAGCTGGATGGATTGGCCCTATCTCATGCGCTTCTCGGCGGATGGCAAGGAAATTCTCTTTGGCGACCAGCACAGCGGCCCGCTGTACGGCACGTTCCTCCGCAACCTGGATGGCTCGCCCGCTGTGCACCTGGGAGATGGCGATCCCATGGATCTTTCCACCGATGGCAAATGGGCCATCAGCCGCTTGCCCGCTTTTCCCGATCAGCTGTTGCTTCTTCCTACCGGGACGGGCGAACCCCGCCAACTTACTTCCTCCAACGTGGACCACATTGTCGCTCGTTGGCTGCCCGACGGGCGCATTTTTGCCGTCGGCAACGAGGCCAACCACCCGGAGCGCACCTACATACTGGACTTGAACGGCCACGAGACGCCCGTCACGCCCGAGGGCATAAGGGCTTTGGCGGCGACGACGGATGGGAAACATCTGCTGACCACCAACTCCCAATTCTCCGAATTTCAGCTCTACCCGCTCGATGGCGGCGCGCCGCAGCCTGTCCCGCAGCTCCAGCCCGCTGACCGGCCCATTGATTTCACTCCCGACGACTCTGCGATTCTGGTCCGGCGTCCGGGCCCCGATGGCTCCGTGGAAATCTGGCGCGTGGAGCTCGCGGGCGGCAAACGAACCCTGCTGCATAACATTACCCTTCCGGGAGTCCCGAACATCGGAAGCGGCCTGTCGGTCACCGTCTCGCGCGACGGCAAGAGCTACGCCTATGAGTATCATCCGGCGTTTTCCACCGAATACCTGGTGCAAGGCGTTCGCTGACCTCCGCGCAGCCCTTCACCGCGGCTGGGCGGTTCACTTGCGTAGCGCACGCTTCATCGAGTACAACATTTCTAGATGAATGCGGAGATCATCGCTGTCGGTTCCGAGCTGCTCACGCCCTATCGCCTCGATACCAATTCACTCTGGCTCACCGGCGAGCTGAATCGCATCGGCATTCGCGTGATTCACAAAGCCGTGGTCGGCGATTCGCCCGCCGAGATGCGCTCTTCCTTTCGCCACGCTCTCGATCGCGCCGACCTCATCATCTCCAGCGGCGGCCTGGGTCCCACCGACGACGACCTCACCCGCGAAACCATCGCCGATCTTCTGGGCAGGAAGCTGCGCCTCGACGAAAAGATACTCCGCGAAATTCAGGAGCGGTTCCGCCGCTTCGCGCGCACCATGCCCGAGATCAACGTACGCCAAGCCATGGTTCCGGAAGGCGCCACGGTTCTCCCCAATCAGCGCGGCACCGCTCCCGCGCTCTGGCTCGAAGCCGCCGGCCACATTCTCGTGCTGCTGCCCGGCGTACCGCACGAGTTCCGATCCATCTTCGAATCCGAAGTCCGCCCGCGCCTGGCGAAGATTTCCGGAGACGAGCGCCTGTTCACGCGCGACCTGCGCATCACGGGCCTCGGCGAATCGGACGTCGAAACGCGCGTGCGCCCCCTTTACCAGCTCTATCCCGACACTCAAACCACCATCCTTGCCTCGCCCACCGGCACGCAGCTGCACCCGCGCACCTGGTCTCGCGACCCGGCCCAAGCCGAAAAGCTGCTCGACGAGATCACCGATCGCATGGCCCTGGCCCTCGGCGAACATCTCTATTCCACCCGCGGAGAAGCGCTGGAAGAAGTCGTCGGCCGGGTCCTCACCGAAAATCGTGCTACCGTCGCCGTCGCCGAGAGCTGCACGGGCGGCATGCTCGCCGAACGCCTCACCAACGTGCCCGGCAGTTCTTCCTATTTTCTGGGCGGCGTGATCTGCTACAGCAACGAGCTGAAGGTTTCACTCGTCGGAGTTCCGCAGACTTTGCTCGAAGCGAAAGGCGCGGTCAGCTCCGAAGTGGCTCTCGCGCTCGCAGACGGCATCCGCAAACGCACCGGCGCAACCCTCGGCGTCGGAGTCACCGGAGTCGCGGGTCCAGGCGGCGGCACGCCCGAAAAGCCGGTGGGCCTGGTGCACATCGGCATCGCCGACGAACACGGCCCCCGCGAGCGCGCCTATCGCTTTCCGGGAGACCGCGAACGCATCCGCCAGTTCGCCTCGCAAGCCGCTCTCGATGCCGTCCGCCGTTACTACCTGTATCCCGCCACCGGCAGGGTCTGAATCATGCGCCTGTTCGTCGCCTTCGACTTGCCCGGCGCGGTTCGCGGCGCTCTCGCCGACCTCATCCAGCGCCTGAAACCGGAATGCCGCGCCGCGCGCTGGGTGCGCCCCGAATCCATGCACGTCACATTAAAATTCCTGGGCGAAACGGAACCGCAAAAAGTGGCGGACGTCCGCGTCGCGCTCGCCCCGCTGCGTTCCGCGCAGCCGGTGGATATGGAGTTCCGCGTCCTCGGCTTCTTTCCCAACGAATTCAAACCGCGCGTGCTTTGGTGTGGCGTCCAGGCCACGCCCAATCTCGCCGAGCTGGCCGCCGCCGTCGAAGTGTCACTTGAGCCGCTCGGTTTTCCGCGCGAAGCCCGCGGCTTCTCTCCGCACCTCACTCTCGCGCGTCTGGAGCCCGGCGACGCCCTGGAAAATCTGGTTCGCGCGGCCGATTCGCTGCATTCCTATGAGTTCGGCTCCGCGCGTGAATCCGAGTTTCATTTATTCGAAAGCGTCCTGAAGCCCTCCGGCGCGCAATACACCAAGCTCGCCAATTTTCCGTTCGTGCTAGGTGCAATTTGAACTTCCTCTCGCTCAGCACCGTGCTGCTCATCCCCGTCGTCGCCTACCTGCTCGGCGCCATTCCCTTCGGTCTGCTCGTCGTCAAGGCGCTCGGCGGCCCGGACATCCGCCGCACCGGCAGCGGCAACATCGGCGCCGCAAACGTGGCCCGCAGCGCCGGTAAATTCGCCGGCATCCTGACCCTGCTGCTGGACGCTGGCAAGGGCTATCTCGCCGTCTGGCTCGCCGCCCATTACACGCACGAAAACATTCGCTGGATGATGGTCGCCGCCGTTCTCGCCGTTGTCGGCCACATGTTTTCAGCCTGGCTGGGATTCCACGGCGGCAAGGGAGTCGCCACCGGACTTGGGGTGTTTCTCCCGATCTGCTGGCAGGCGGCCGTCACCGCCATCGTGCTCTGGCTCCTGGTGGTGATTTTCTGGCGCTACTCGTCGCTTGGCTCGATTTCCGCGGCAGCCGCGCTGCCTCTTTTCGTCTATCTGCTCTACGCGCCGGGCCACGCCCCGCCGGAGCTCGTCACCCTCGGAACGGTGCTGATCGCGGTCCTGGTGATCGTCAAGCATCGGCCGAACATCGAACGCCTGATCGCCGGAAAAGAGCCGCGCGTAGATTCCCGGCGCAAGACCGAGGACTAGTCCCGCGCCCACCCTCCGCTACTCGGCCTCCACCGCCCCGGTAAATGCCGCGCGCTCTGTTGCCTATTAGCCAACCCCAGTACCATCGTCCCGTTGTATCGCGCCCTTCCCTCCGTTAGCATTTTATCGAAGAGATTCTCGTGCCCATTCAAGCCCTCACGCAGCTGACGACCCGCCGTCTGCGCATCCTCTGGATTGTGCTGGGCGCCCTGTTGTTCGTAAGCATCACGCCCCTCTGGCTTTATCATCGCCAGGTCTTGCGCCTCAGCGAAGAAAAACTGCAGGACACCGAGCGCGTCCAGCAATCCGAAATCACCCGCTCCCTCGCCAGCGAGACGCTGCAGTTCGAACAAAATCTCCGCGAGCAGCTTCTCAGCCAGCGCCAGGTGCTCGCCCTCACCGGCTGGATCGAAAATGTGGACGACCCCACGCACGCCCCGCAGCTCGCGCGCCTGCTGCAAAGCTTCGTCGAGAACAACACCAACATCCTCTACGTCACCGCCGTCAACAGACAAGCCAAAGGGCAGTCCGCCGGCAGCTTCAATGCCGACCAGGATCCCTTCGTCGGCGGCGCCCTGAAACGCGCCTTCACCGCCAGCATTCAAGGGCTGCCTTTCGTCAGCGAATCCTTCGCGCTCGGCAAGGATAGCCGCCCCGCGCTGGTCGTTTCCGTGCCGCTTTCTTCCGACGGCCAATTCACCGGCATGATCGCCTCCGTCGTCTCCATTGATCGCTTGCTCGAGCGCCTGCGCGACGCCAGCGTGCGCGAGCGCACCGTCTTCATCGTGGATACGCACGGCCACATCGTCGCGCACCCCGACACCGCCGACGTCGTTCCCGGCCGCGACGTTTCTTCCAGTTCTCCGATCGTCCGTCACCTGAAAGAACTGCCGCAGGAACTGCGCGCTACCGAGACCATGCACTTCTTCGAGACGGACAAGGGCCATCGTCCGGTGGAAATGATCGGCACCTACAGCACCATCCCTGAATTGGGCTGGACGGTCATCGCCGAGCGCAGCCTGGACGTCGCGCGCGTGGACGCCGGCGTGAAGGAGCTCACCGCGCAGGCCCTGAGCTTCGTCATGGGCGTCACCATCATCGCCCTCCTGTTCGGGTATCTTTTCGCTGTTGGCATCACCCGCCCGATTCGCGGCCTGGTGGATTCCGTGCGCGCCATCAGCCGCGCCGAATTCCACGAACGCGTAAAAGTCGAAGGCGCCGCAGAAATCAGCGAGCTGGCCGAAACGTTCAATCACATGGCCGGCGACATCGAGGAATTCGTCGAGAAGCTCAAACAGGCCGCCGCCGAAAATCGCGAGCTGTTCCTGGGTTCCATCCGCATGCTTGCGGCCGCCATTGACGAAAAGGATCCCTACACCCGTGGCCACTCCGGCCGCGTCGCCAAGTATTCCATCATCATCGCCGAGTACATGGGCTTGGAATCCGAGGAGATTGACCGCCTGCGCATCTCCGCGCTGCTGCACGATGTCGGCAAAATCGGCGTGGACGACCGCGTCCTGAAAAAGCCTGGCAAGCTCACCGACGAGGAATTCGATCTCATGAAGCAGCATCCCACCAAGGGCGCCAACATCATGCGCCCGGTCGCCCAGCTTAAAGACATGCTCCCGGGCATCGAGCTGCATCACGAGCGCATGGACGGCGCCGGCTATCCCTTCGGCCTCACCGGCGACCAGATCCCCATGATGGCCCGCATCATCGCCGTCGCCGATACCTTCGACGCCATCACCACGAACCGCCCCTACCAGTCCGCCATGGACCTGGAATTCGCGCTAGGCCGGATCCGCTCCCTCGCCATCTCCAAGTTCGATCCCCAGGTAGTCGCAGCCCTGGACGCCGCGGTAGCGTCCGGCCGCCTGCGCCTCTCCGCCGCCCTGGTCGAAGTCTAAATCCCGACCCTCCCGAGTTTCTAGCCACCAACCACTAATCACTAGCCACTGCCTTTTTCCACCAAACCACGCACAAATTACCACTCACGACTCACCAATCACTACCCGCCGCCTCTTTGCTACAATCAAATGCTCCGCGCCAAGCGGCGAAAACTCATGATCTCACTCTTCGGGCCACCCGAACCCACGCTCCTCGAACGGCTGAAGGACTCCGTCAGCAAGACCCGCACGGAGCTGGCCGCTCGCGTCGAACAATTGCTCACCGGCGACCGCCCCGTGGATCCCGAGCTGCTGAAGCAGCTCGAATCTGCGCTGCTCAGCGCCGATCTGGGCGTTCGCACCACTAAGGAAGTGCTCGCCGCCCTCCGCCAGCAGGTCAATGAACATAAACTCGCGGAGCCCGGCGCGCTGAAGCGCGAGCTGAAAAATCAAATCCTGAAAATTCTCACCGCCCCCGCCGCGAGTTCCAATTCCGACGGCAGGCCCTCTGACGAACCGCGCGTCCTCTTCGTCGTCGGCGTCAACGGCACCGGCAAGACCACCACCATCGGCAAACTCACCAATCGCCTGAAAAAAGAAGGCGTCAGCGTGGTCCTCTGCGCCGCGGACACGTTCCGCGCCGCCGCCATCGAGCAGCTCGAAATCTGGGCGCGCCGCTCCGGCGTCGAAATGATCAAGCAGAGGCCCGGCGCCGATCCCTCCGCCGTCGTTTTCGACGCGCTCTCCGCCGCGCGCGCCCGCCATGCCGACGTGGTCATCGTGGACACCGCCGGCCGCCTGCACACCAAATCGAATCTCATGGCCGAGCTGGACAAAATGAAGCGCACCGCCGCCAAAGTGATTCCCGGCGCGCCGCACGATGTGCTCCTGGTTCTCGATGCCACCACCGGACAGAATGGCCTGAACCAGGCCCGCGAATTCTGGAGCCACGCCGGGGTTACCGGCATCGTGCTCACCAAGCTCGACGGCACCGCCAAAGGCGGCATCGTCGTGGCCATCGCCCGCGAGCTGAACCTGCCGATCCGCTTCGTCGGCACGGGCGAAAAAATTGACGACCTGGTGCCTTTCGATGCCCAAACCTATGTCAACTCGCTATTCGATTAGGCACCGTAGCGCCGGTCTGCCTGCCGGTAGGCGGGCGTCTCGTCGGCTCGAGGGTCCCTTGCTTTCGCGGCGGCGGCCTTCGCGGCGTCGGCCGTGCTGTAAGCGATGAATCGCCTGACTCCATGAAATTGCCTGAAAGAAACGACGATGTCCGGATGCTGCGCGCGCTGCACCTCGCGCGTCGCGGCGCGGCCCTCGCGCACCCGAACCCGACGGTTGGCGCCGTTCTGGTCAAGAACGGCGGGATCGTCGGCGAGGGCTTCCACGCCTACGACCGCCGCACCCACGCTGAAATCGTCGCCATCAAACGCGCTGGAAAGCACGCCCGCGGTGCCACGCTCTATGTCACCCTGGAACCCTGCTGCCACACCGGCCGCACCGGCCCCTGCACCAAAGCAATCATCGCCGCGGGAATAAAGAATGTCGTCGCCGCCATGCGCGATCCCAATCCCGCCGTCTCCGGCCAGGGCCTCGCCGAACTTCGCCGCGCCGGCATCGCGGTCCTCTGCGGCACGCGGGAATCGGAAGCCCGCCAGCTCAACGAAGATTTCGCCCGCTGGATTCAAACCAGGCTGCCTTTGGTCACTCTGAAGTCTGCGCTCACTCTCGACGGCCAGATCGCTCAGCGCCCCGGCAGCTCCATGCGCATCACTGGGAAGCAATCGCGCGCGGCCGTCCAGCAACTGCGCCACCAAGCCGACGCCGTGCTCACCGGCATCGGCACGGTTCTCGCCGACAATCCGCGCCTCAGCGACCGCACCGGCAAGCCGCGCCGGCGCCCGCTCTTGCGCGTCGTCATGGATTCGCGCTTGCGCACGCCCTTGCGCTCAAAATTGGTGAAATCCGCGCGCAACGACGTGCTGATCTTCACCACGCAATCGCCCGATTCGCCCAAGGCTCGCGCGCTGCAGCGCGCCAGCGTCGAAATTTTTCGCGTTCCCGCGCGGCGCGGCCATGTGGACCTCCGCGCCGCACTCCGCGAACTCGGCCGCCGGCAGATTCTCGCCGTCCTGCTCGAAGCCGGAGCCGAACTCAACGGCGCTGCCCTGCAAGCCGCCATTGTGGACAAAATGATTCTCTTCTATGCTCCCAAAATCATGGGCACAGGCGGCGTGCCCATGGCCCGCGTCCCGTCGCGCGGATTCGCAAGCTCGCCGTCGCTGTGCCACGTGACCGTAAGGACCTGCGGTCCAGATTTTGTAGTCGAAGGATATTTTCGCGATCCGTACAAACGCAGCTAGAGTGGCACAGGCAATCCCGGCAGCAGGCAAACGTGGCGCAGGCAATCTTGCGGCAACGATAGCATCTCAAAGGAACCGCATAGAAATGTTCACAGGCATCACCGAGCAAATCGGAAAAATCGAATCCCTCGAACACGCCCACGATGGCGGCCGCCTCCGCATCGCCTTCGCCGGCGCCCCCGCCGGCTCCGCCATCGCCACGTCCACGAACCTGGGCGACAGCATCTCCGTCAACGGCTGCTGCCTCACCGTCGTCGAATTCAATTCCATTCACTTCACCGCCGACCTTTCGGGCGAGACTCTCCGCCGCACCAATTTCGGCGAAAAAAAGCCCGGCGACCTCGTAAATCTCGAGCGCCCCCTCGCAGCCGGCGCGCTCCTGGGCGGCCATTTCATGCAAGGCCACGTGGACGGCGTCGGCCACGTCACCCGCCTGGTCCCCGAAGGCGACAACTGGTGGCTCTCCGTTCGCGTGCCGCAAGACCTTCGCCGCTACGTCGCCGAGAAAGGCTCCATCGCCCTCGACGGGATCAGCCTCACCGTCGCCCGCTGGCGCGAGGCCATCGCGGACATCGCCATCATTCCCTTCACCTACACGCACACCAACGTCCACGCGATGACCGTCAACGATGCCGTCAACATCGAAACCGACATCCTCGCCAAGTACGTGGAAAGCCTGCTGCGCAACGAAAAATCGCAACCCGCCTCGCACCTCACCGTAAAGAAACTCGTCGAGGAAGGTTTTTGATGCGCGCTGCGTACTTCGTATCGAAAGCTACTCCTGACTGCCCGCGAGAGAAAAACACAAGGGCGTCTCGCAAGCTCTCCACCCAATCCACACCAGCCGGGCGCAACGTTCGAGCCGTATTGGCAGGTCGCGCGTGACTCAACCCAAATCCTACGATTTCGCCGTCATCGGCGCCGGCGTCTTCGGCGCATGGACCGCCTACTGCCTCCGTCAGTCCGGCGCCTCCGTCGCGCTCCTGGACGCCTACGGCCCCGCCAATTCCCGCGCCAGTTCCGGCGGCGAATCGCGCATCATCCGCATGGGCTACGGCGCCGACGAAATCTACACGCGCTGGTCCTTGCGCGCGCTGCCGCGCTGGAAAGAACTTTTCGCGCAGGCCGGCCGCCCCGAATTATTTCAACGCACCGGCGTGCTCTGGATCGCGCACGAAAAACATCCTTACGCGCTCGATACCCTCGCCGCGCTGCAAAATCACCAGATTCCTCACGAACGCCTATCGCTGCTGGGCCTGCGCCGCCACTACCCGCAAATCTCATTCGACGACGACGCCTGGGGCATCCTCGAACCCGAAAGCGGCGTGCTCCTGGCTCGCCGCGCGGTGCAAACGCTCGTCGAGCAATGCCGCAAGATCGGCGTGGATTATCGCGCTGCCGCGGCGCTCGCGCCCGCCAGCCCCTCTGCTCGCGTCACCGCGCTGAAGGCCACCGGCGGCGAGAACATCGCCGCCGGCACGTTCATCTATGCCTGCGGCCCCTGGCTCGCCAAACTTTTTCCCGGCCTGCTGGGCCATCGCATCTTCGTCTCGCGCCAGGAAATCATTTTCTTCGGCGTCCCCGAAGGCGAAATTGCCTTCCAGCCGGACACGCTGCCCACCTGGCTCTATCTGAAGGATGAATTTTACGGAATGCCCGACCTGGAAAATCGTGGCTTCAAACTCGCCGACGATCATCACGGCGCCCCGGCCGATCCCGACACCCAATCGCGCATCGCCAGCCCCGCCGCCGTCGCCGCCGCTCGCGATTTCGTCGCTCGCCGCTTCCCTGCTCTCAAAGATGCGCCCGTCGTCGAAACGCGCGTCTGCCAGTACGAAAACACTTCCAACGGGGATTTCCTGATAGACCAGCATCCGGAATTCACCAACGTCTGGCTGGTAGGCGGCGGCTCAGGCCACGGATTCAAGCACGGCCCGTCGCTCGGGGAATACGTCGCCGCCCGCGTCAGCGAAACTCGCCCGGCAAAAAACGAAATCGAGCCCCGCTTTTCCCTCGCCTCCAAGCAAACCACGCAAGACCGTGCCGTTCATTAGAGAGCACGAGCACCATTATCGCGCGGCGTCGCGCGCCGCGTCGCGCGCCGCGTCACGCGCCTTCGCC
>JBAQJS010000035.1:0-67467 GCA_049300435.1 Candidatus Acidiferrales bacterium
AAAACAGCAGGTTCCCCACCGGCCGCCCCGGCGAATTCAACCCCGCGCGAAACACCTGGTACAAGTCCACCACCGCCTGCACCGCTTCGTCCTGCCCCACGATCTTCCGGCGCAGCCCCGCTTCAAAATCCCGCGACTCCACGCTGCGTTGGGTTGGGTCTAGTTGTAGTGCCTGCGCGCCCACGGTTTGCTCCCCTACCGGAACTTTCTGCCGCTTTCCGCATTGCGCGGTTCCGTGCGCTCGAATTGATCCAGCTTCACATCGAGCGTGGACCGCAACAACCGTAATTGCGTGACCAGTTCTCGGCTTGAATTGGCTCGGTCTGCCAATAGCAACATCGGCGGTGACAGGTCGGCCAGGTCCAGGTTAAGGTTTCGTAACGAATGCATCAGGTTCTGCACATACGGCGAGCGAATATCAAATAGCTCGATCCGGCCGTTCACCTGCTCCCGCAGATGCGACCAGTCCAAGTCAAGAAACGGGTGGTTGCGCGATACTTTGCGCACCACGTCGTCCGTTATTCGCGGCCGCTCTCCCAAGCGTGCCAAATGCAATTGCTGCACCTTTCCTTGCCGGCGCACGTTGTGCACCAGAAAGTAGGTGTTGCCTTTGCGCCGAACGAAAGCCACATCGCCTCCTTTTCGGGCGGGCACCGTAGCTTGCTCTGTACGGATAGAAACTTAGATGCTGTTACGTAGTGTATCGGTGGTCCACTACAGGAGCAATAGTACGAACGGTAGGACTTCGCGCTGCTGTATCGTATCCGTCATTACTGCCGGCGCGTCCTAAGCGGCTCCGCTGCGCGCCCTCCGGAGCCCCTGCTCAGGGCACGGCCACCGCTGCGGCCGCGAGGAGGTTTTGTGAATCGCCCTGCAGGGCGATTCACCCTGAGATTCGGCGGCGCCGAATCGAAGGGCAGCGGCCACTCCGGCCCGCGCCTTTTGAGCCTAAGCGGCCAGCCTTCTTTCCCTGCGGGATGCGCTCCTGCTCGCCGCCCTCGGGGTAAGCTGGTTTGTTTGATTGGCGTGCCCTCGCAGGGCAAATGCCTTGGAATCTCAGCATGACCCAACGAAATTGCCTGGATTCGACTAAACTCTCTCGAGGAGGCGCCCGCAATGTCCTGGGATCCGGTCTATCGTCTCGTGAAACGAATTCCCCGCGGGCGCGTAACAACCTATGGCGCACTTGCCAAGGCTCTGCGGCTTCGTGGTGGCGCCCGCGCCGTCGGTTACGCGATGGCCGCATGTCCCAACGGCCAGGGTATTCCCTGGCATCGGGTCATCGGCGCGGGTGGTCGGGTCACCATGCCCGAGCCCCACGCCAGCTTGCAGCGCCGCCTGCTGGCCACCGAGGGAGTCGCCTTCGATGGCTTGCGCATCAACATGCAGCTCTACGCCTGGCAGCCGAAATCTCGCGCCAAGGCCCGCAAACCAAAGCGCGCCCGTTCCCGTCGGGTCGCGCCGCGTTCCTGAGTGTGGTATAGAAGATAGCTTCACAAACAACGAGGATATCTTTCGTGGCGGAACCTATTATCGCAGTCGAAGGCCTGTTCAAGAGTTACGGCGACGTCGAGGCCGTCCGCGGCCTCAGCTTTGCCGTCCAGGAAGGCGAAGTCTTCGGCCTGCTCGGCCCCAACGGCGCCGGCAAGACCTCCACCGTCGAGATCCTGGAAGGCATGCGCACCCCGGACCGTGGTACCGCCCGTGTCTGCGGCCTCGACCCTGAAAAGAGCGGCTCCGAGTTCAAACAAAAAATCGGCGCCGTCCTTCAGTCCACTTCCTTGCCCGACAAGCTGCGCGTCAAGGAAGCCATCGAGTTGTTCGCGAACTTCTACACCAACCGCGCCAACACCGATTTCCTGCTACGGCGATTCCAGCTCGATGAAAAGCGCAACGCCTTCTACAGCCAGCTCTCCGGCGGCCAAAAACAGCGCCTGGCCCTGGCCATGGCGCTGGTCAATAACCCCCAGGTCGTCTTTCTCGACGAGCCTACCGCCGGCCTCGACCCCCAGGTCCGCCGCGAAATCTACGACATCATCGAAGAGCTGCGCAAAGACAAGAAAACCGTGCTCATCACCACCCATTACATCGAAGAAGCCGAGCGCCTCTGCGACCGCGTCGCCATCGTGGACCACGGCCGCATCATCAAGACCGGCACGCCCCGCGAACTGAAACATTCCTCGGCCGGCACCACGCGCATCGAAGTCCGCCTCGCCAAGCCGCTCACCAACGGCGTCCTCAACGGCCTGGAAGGTGTCTCCGATTCGCGCGAATTCGACGGCACCTACGTGATTCACTCCACCCGCCCGCCGCGCACCATCGTCGCGCTCGTCAAGCAACTCGAAGCGGACAACAACGAATTGCAAAGCATGGAAATGTTCTCGCCGTCCCTCGAAGACGTCTTCATCGAGCTAACCGGCCGCAGGCTGAGGGACTGAATATGGCATCGAACCCCATCAGCAACACCTGGACGCTCACCAAAATCCGTGTGCGCCTCGCCATGCGCAACCGCACCTTCCTCTTCTTCAGCCTCCTGATGCCTCTGGGCTTCCTGTTCTTTTTCGTCATGGTCTTCGCCAAGCACGAGTCCCAGTGGATCTCCTACATCCTCGGCGCCATCCTCACCTTGACCGTCATGGGCAGCTTCTGGGGCCTCAGCGTCCAACTCGTCATGTTTCGCGAAGCCGGCATTCTGCGCCGCTTCCGCCTCGCTCCCGTCGGCGCCGGTCCCATGCTCGCTTCCAGCATCCTCGCGAATTACCTGCTCGTCATCCCCTCCGTCGTCATCGAAATTCTGGTCACCAAGTGGGTCCTACACATGGACTCCTGGGGCAATCTCTGGGCCATCTTCCTGCTGGTCACCTTCGGCTCTGCCGCCTTCTCGGCGTTCGGCCTGATCGTCGCCAGCGTCACCAACACCATGCAGGAAACTCAGGTCATCAACCAGATCATCTGGACCGCCTTCCTGTTTCTCTCCGGCGCCACCGTCCCCCTCGCAAAATTCCCCCACTGGATTCAGGGCGCTTCGCTCTTCATGCCCGCCACCTACCTCGCCACCGGCCTGGAATTCGCCGCCACCAATCTCGCCACCTTCGGTGAAATCCTTACCGACGTCATCGCCCTTGCCGTGGGCCTCCTGGTCGCTTTCGAAATCTCGCGCCAATTGTTTCGCTGGGAGCCCGAAGCCAAAGTCCCCAACCGCGCCAAGCTGTGGGTGCTCGCGGCTATGATTCCCTTCATCGCCTTCGGCATTTACGAAAACGCCTTTGGCAATCGCCTCCACAGCGTCAACTCCAATTTTCAAATGCTCTCCACCAGCGAAAATGCCCCCGCCAGCGCGCCCCGTCCTTCGGACCCACACTAACTGCCCGCCGCGTCGCATTTCGCCGATCCGCATCCGCGCGGCCTTCGTCCACATCCAATCCGCAGCCCAAAAAAGGGCCCGGCACCCGTCCGAAAGGATTCTATTTTTCGCCCTAACGCAATATGATAGGGCTTTGCGTTCCAAGCCCCACATTCAGCTCGGCAAAAGGAGACCACCATGCAGCGCACCGCCACCGCAGTCTGGAACGGCACCCTGAAAGACGGAAAAGGCAGCATCAGCACTCCCAGCGGCGTTCTCAACAACGCGCCCTATTCCTTCCTCACCCGCTTCGAAAACGGCAAAGGCACTAATCCCGAGGAACTCATCGGCGCCGCCCACGCCGGCTGCTTCGCCATGGCTCTTTCCGCGCAGCTCAGCACCATGAATTTCACCCCGGAAAGCCTCAAAGTCACCTCCACCGTCTCGCTCGAAAAGCTCGAAGCCGGCTGGACCATCTCCAAAATTCATCTGGACCTGGCCGCCCGCGTCCCCGGAATTTCCCAGTCCGCTTTCGAATCCGCGGCTGCCAGCGCCAAGGCCAATTGCCCGGTTTCGCGTCTTTTCAAAGCGGAGATTACTCTCTCCTCCGTGCTGGAGCAGGCTGCATGATTTGGCCGGCCGTCGTCGGCCTCTGCATCGTCGCGCTCGTCCTGCTCGAAGCGTTTGAGACCATCATCTTGCCGCGCCGCGTCTCGCGACGCTTCCGTCTCACTCGTGCGTTCTACCTCTGCCTCTGGGTCCCCACCAGGGCCTTCGCCCGGCTCATCCGTTCACCGAAAAGGCGCGAAACCTTCCTCAGCTTCTTCGGCCCTCTTTCCCTGCTCGTGCTCTTCGCCGTTTGGGCCACCCTGCTCATCCTCGGCTTCGGATTCACGTATTACAGCGATTCCCACCTCGATCCAACCCATCCCGGGCTGCAAACCTGTTTCTACATCAGCGGCACCACCTTCTTCACCCTGGGTCTGGGCGATTTTCCTCCGCACACTTCCGCCGAACGAGTCTTCTCCGTCTTCGAAAGCGGCCTCGGCTTCGGCTTCCTTGCCCTCATCATCAGCTACCTGCCGGTGATCTATCAGGCCTTCTCGAAACGCGAAGTCAGCATCGTTCTGCTTGACGCCCGCGCCGGCTCGCCCCCCACCGCCGGCGAATTGCTGCTTCGTCACAACGGACCGCACGGCCTCGAAGCCCTGCAGGAGCTTTTTCGCGATTGGGAGCGTTGGTCCGCGGAATTGCTCGAGAGCCACATCTCCTATCCGGTGGTCAGCTACTTCCGCTCGCAGCACACCAACGAATCCTGGCTCGCGGCCCTGGCGGCCCTTCTCGATAGCACCGCGCTCTTGATCGCCATGACCGACGGCCCTTGCACCCGCCAGGCGCGCCTCACCTTTGCCATGTGCCGCCACACCGTTGCCGATCTTGCTCAGGTTTTCGTCGGCAACCCCCAGGTCGGAGCGCCCGACCGCTTGCCTCCCGAACAATTCGCGCGCCTGCGCACCAGCCTCACTCAAGCCGGCTTCGAAATTTCCGCTGACGAAGCTTCCCTGCGCAAGCTCGGGGAGCTGCGCGAAATGTACGAGCCTTATCTGCACGCTCTTTCGCGCTACCTGTTCGCCGAGCTGCCTCCCTGGATTCTATCCAGCGAGATCACCGAGAACTGGAAGCGCACCGCCTGGGGACGCATCTCCGGCATCTCCAGCCGCGGCCACGCCGCCCAAACCATCGAGGATCATTTCTGAGTTCGCCAATGTCTCTTGAAACCGCGCCACAAGCCGCAGCGTGCGCGCCGCCGCCGTCGTCGTTGACCTTGTAGCGGCCGGTTCAGGTTCATCGAACCGGGCAGCCGTCGCCGTTGCCTTTGCCTTTGCCGTTGCCGTTGCCGTTGAATCTGTACCAGCCGACCGCAGCAACTTCCACCATGCCCATCCAATGCCAAACAGCCGCGCTGACCCGCAACGCAACGGTCATAAACGGAATCCCATCACCCCCGCGCGACTCTAATCTTCCAGACCAACATTTCCCGGATCCATCGGAGGCAAATCCCGTGAGCAAACATCTCGACAACCTCGAACGCGCCATCCGCGGAGAAATTCCCCCTCCCCCGATCGCGCAACTCATCGGCTTCCAGCTCGTCGCCATAAAACGCGGCGAAGCCGTCGTGGACTTCGAGGCCCAGCCGAAACACGCCAATCCCATGGGCACTCTGCACGGCGGCGTCCTCTGCGATGTGGCCGACGCGGCTATGGGCATCTCCTACGCCAGCACCCTCGCAGACGACGAATCCTTCACCACTCTCGAGCTGAAAATCAATTTCCTGCGCCCGGTCTGGACCGAAAAATTGCGCGCCGTCGCCCGCGTCGTCAAGCGCGGCAATACCGTCGGCCTGGTCGAATGCGACATCACCAATTCCTCCGGCGCTTTGGTCGCGCGCTCCTCCTCCACTTGCATGGTCCTGCGCGGCCAGCAAGCCTCCGGTCGCTGACCATTTCACCGCCGCCCTATCCGCATCGCGCCGCGCGCGCCCCTTAGCCCGCGCACAGCAGCCTGCCAATTTGGAGCCTCGCAACTCAACCCACTCCGCCCGCGACGCATTGACACCGCAACCCTCCCTGCTCTACCCTGCATTTGCGCTGATTTTTACCGGCTTTTTCGCCCGCGGAGCGACTCGATGCCCATACCCAAGACTGAAAAGATCTGGCACGACGGCAAATTCATCAAGTGGGACGACGCCAAAATTCACGTCCTCTCTCACGTCGTCAGCTACGGCTCCGCCGTCTTCGAAGGCATCCGCTGCTACGAAACTCCGCACGGTCCGGCGCTCTTTCGCCTGAAGGACCACATGCAGCGCCTGCTGAATTCCGCCTACATCTATCGCATGGAAGTTCCCTACACTCTCGACGAGCTGTGCAACGCCAATATCGAATTGCTGCGCGAAAATAAAATCGGCGCCTGCTACGTCCGCCCTGTGGTCCTGCGCGGCTACGGCGAAGCCGGCGTGGACCCCATCGGCTGCCCGATCGAAGTCTATATGGCCTGTTATCCCTGGGGAAAATACCTCGGTGAAGAAGGCCTGCGCGATGGCGTGGATGTCTGCGTGAGCTCCTGGACTCGCCCCGCGCCCAATACCCTGCCGCAAATGGCCAAGTGCGCCGCAAATTACATGAATTCCCAGCTCATCCGCATGGAAGCGCGCGCCAACGGCTATGTCGAAGGCATCGCGCTCGATACCAACGGCTACGTCAGCGAAGGCTCCGGCGAAAATATCTTCATCGTCTCCGGCGACACCGTGATCACTCCGCCGGTTTCGAATTCCGCGCTGCCCGGCATCACCCGCAACTCCGTGCTCACCATCTGCCGCGACCTGGGCATTTCCGTCGTCGAACAAATCATCCCGCGCGAGATGCTCTACATCTCGAGCGAAGTATTCTTTTGCGGCACCGCCGTCGAAGTC
This sequence comes from Candidatus Acidiferrales bacterium, assembly GCA_049300435.1. Classification (GTDB taxonomy): domain Bacteria; phylum Acidobacteriota; class Terriglobia; order Acidiferrales; family UBA7541; genus Palsa-295. Next base: position 6,813 of record JBAQJS010000035.1, read on the forward strand.
ACTCCCATCCGCTCGATTGACCGCGTCAAGATCGGCATCGGCTCACGCGGACCCATCACCAAGCGCATCCAGGACGAATTCTTCTCCCTTTCCGAAGGCAAGAAGCCCGACCGCTACAACTGGCTAACCCCAGCAGGCGTCCCAGCAGGCGCCGCCCGCTGACAATCTCCCGCGCAATGCATTGCGCCGTCCGGCATTTGACCTTGTAGCGGCCGGTCTGGCAAAGCCAGACCGGGCACGCCCCCCGCTAGCCCGTCACCGCGCCCAACCTCCTCGGTGCTCTCCACGCCTTTCTCCGTGCCCTCCGTGTTAAATCTTTCCCGCGCCTCAGCACCGCCGTCCACCAGTTAGTCGCTACCATCTTTTGACCTGCCCCCGTTAATTCAGTAAAATCGCGCGCGGCTCAAAGAAACCCGCGCCATCCAGATCGCGCCGCCGTTTTCCGGGAGCACAGCTTGTACACCCTCACCCAAAAATTGCTGGCCGAATTCTTCGGCACCTTCGCCGTCATTTTCTTCGCCGCCGGCGCCGTCTGCGCCGACCAATATCTCCGTTCCGTCGGCCAGGGCAACATCACCGTTCTCGGCCTCGCCCTCGCCTACGGCCTCGCCGTCGCCATCATGGTCACCGCCATCGGCCACATCTCCGGCGGACACCTGAATCCCGCCGTCACCGTCGGCTTCTGGGTCACCCGCCGCCTCAGCACCACCCAGACCCTGCTCTACTGCATCTCCCAGCTCCTCGGCGCCGTTGCCGGCGCCTACGTCCTCGCTCTCATCATCCCCGACTCCAGTTGGCGCCCCGAAGCTCTTGGCGCTATCACTCCCGCTCTCGCCTCCGATTTCACCCGCCTGCACGGCATGCTCCTCGAAGGCGTCATGACCTTCTTCCTCGTCTTCGTATTCTTCGCCTCCTCCGTGGACCTGAAAGGCGCCTTCAACAAAATTGCCGGCCTGGCCATCGGCCTCGTCGTCACCGTGGACGCCCTCGTCGGCCTCAGCTTCACCGGCGCCGCCATCAATCCCGCCCGCGCCTTCGGCCCCGCCCTCGTCACCCGCAATCACTGGACGAACCATGGCGTTTACTGGGTCGGTCCCCTGCTAGGCGGCGTCCTGGCCGCGGTAATCTACGATCGCATCTTCCTGGCCGACCAACCACCCCTCTAGCAGCATCCCCCCTGCGGTTTTCGCAGGGTGGGGCTTTTGATTTTTCGCCGTCCCTGCGCACCAATTCACCCCACCTGTCCCAAAGTGCAGGTGTCCATTTCGCACCATCCACAGCCGCACTTCCTTGCACCCTCCACAATCCGTGCTAGCTTTGCTAGAACCTTCTGGAGCCCAGGATTTTCTATGGCGATCAATATTGACGATCTCTTGCGCCGCGCTGTCGAAAGCCGCGCCTCCGACTTGCACCTGAAAGTCGGCAATCACCCCTATCTTCGCGTGGACGGTATCCTGAATCCCCTCAGCGACGTGCCGCGCATCACGCCGGAAGAAATGCTCTCCATGGCCTTCAGCATGATGACCAATCGCCAAAAACAAAAATTCAAAGAAACCGCCGAGCTTGATATGGCCTACGGCGTCGCCGGACTCGGCCGTTTCCGCGTCAACGTCTTCCAGCAGCGCGGTAACGTCGGCATGGTCCTGCGCGTCATCCCCACCAAAATTCGCACCATCGAAGAACTCGAGCTCCCGCGCATTCTTTCCACCGTCTGCGAAGAGCAGCGCGGCCTGATTCTCACCACCGGCACCACCGGTTCCGGTAAATCCACCACTCTCGCCGCCATGATTGACCGCATCAATTCCCTGCGCTCCGAGCACATCATCACCATCGAAGACCCCATCGAATATCTGCACCGCGACAAAAAAGGCTTCATCAACCAGCGCGAGGTCGAAGTGGATACCGCCTCCTTCTCCACCGCGCTGCGCGCCGCCTTGCGCCAGGACCCCGACGTCGTCCTGGTCGGCGAAATGCGCGACCTGGAAACCATTTCCACCGCCATCCTCGCCGCCGAGACCGGCCACCTGGTGCTTTCCACCCTGCACACTCTGGACGCCACTGAAACCATTCAGCGCATCATCGCCGTCTTTCCCCCGCCCGAGCAAAAGCAAATCCGCTTGCAGCTCGCCGGCACTCTCAAAGCCGTCATCAGCCAGCGCCTGGTGCGCAAAGCCGATGGCTCCGGCCGCGTCCCCGCCGTCGAAGTCATGATCTCCACCGGTTACATCCGCGATTGCATCATCAATCCAGACAAGACGCGCATGATCCGCGACGCCATCGCCGCCGGCACCAGCCAGTACGGCATGCAAACCTTCGATCAGTCGCTCTTCGATCTCTATTCGCGCAACCTCATTACCTTCGAGGAAGCCATCCTGCGCGCCAGCAACCCCGACGACTTCCGTCTCCGCGTCCAGGGCGTCCGCTCCTCCGCCGACTCCGCCCGCGAAGACATGGAACGAGCCATGACCGAGTTCGACAGCACCAATTCCGCCCGCCGCTGAGCTCCGTAAATGGCCGTTGACGCGAACGAACGCGAAGGCCGGAGGGCGTCACATGGGATCCTGCTCTGGACTTCCTGGATTCTCGTGGGAACCGTAGTGTCGGCCATCGTCATATTCCCAATATTCTCGTACCTTTTCGATACGCTGTATGCACCTCCTCGACCGGATTGGCCTACGCTTGTTCTTGCGCCCTTCGTCGCCCTCTGGATGCTCGCATTCGCATTCAACAAGATCGTTGGCGCTTTATTGCTAATCTGCGCATTGAGCGTGATCGCCAGCCCCAGAATTCCGATTTGGATAAAATTCGTCACGGCGGCACTCGACGTCCTCTGTTGCCTCATTCTCTGGTTCTGGGCGAGCAGGATTCATTTCTAGACGAATGGAGAGTCATTTTCTAATCCCGACAGTTAATGGCAATCGCCTGATATGCTCTCTATTGATGCGCCGACATTCGCCACCACGAAAGCTCGTAACCGAAGCCCAACTCTATATGTCCGCGCAGCGTGCGCTAATGCGACGCGCTCATTCGATCTCGGAGATGAAAAAGCATCTCGAGCGCCGCGCCGAAAATAAAGACCTCATCCCCGCCGTCCTCGCCCGTCTGCGCGAACTCAACTACCTCGACGACGCCAAGTACGCCCTCAACTACGCCGCCCAGCACGCCAAGCTTCGCCGCCAGGGCCGTTTCCGCATCGCGCGCGAACTTCGCGCCCGCGGCGTCCCCGACCGCTACATCGAATCCGCCATCGCCGCCACCTTCGCCGAAACCGACGAAGCCGGCCTCCTCCGCGCCCGCCTCAAAAAACGCCTGGCCCACATCCGCGGCGAGCTCGACCAGCGCAAAATCGCCTCCCTCTACCGCAATCTCCTGGGCGCCGGCTTCTCCTCCGACATAATCCGAGCCGAGCTAAAATCCATCACCCGCGGCGACCTGCCCGATCTCCCCGACCCCGCCGATCCGGCCGACCCCGAAGCCCCGTAGATCGCGGCCCAAGTTTTGACTCTGTAGCGCCCGCCGTTGCGAGCGCTGTATCCCTCTGCGATAATGGGCCGTTTCGAACGAGGGCATCCTTGACCACAAAGCAGTGGACCGGCAACGACGTTCGCAGCACCTTCCTGAAATTCTTCGCCGAGCGCGGCCACCGCGTCGTGCGCAGCTCCTCGCTCGTGCCCACCAACGATCCCACGCTGCTCTTCACCAATGCCGGCATGAACCAGTTCAAGGACGTATTCCTCGGCCTCGAGCAGCGCGATTACAAACGCGCCACCACCTGCCAGAAATGCGTCCGCGCCGGCGGCAAGCACAATGACCTCGAGAACGTCGGCTTCACCAACCGCCACCACACCTTCTTCGAAATGCTCGGCAATTTTTCCTTCGGCGATTATTTCAAGAAAGACGCTATCGCCTTCGCCATGGAGCTGATCACCTCGCCCGACTGGTACGGCATTCCGCTCGAAAAACTCTACTTCACCGTCTTCGGCGGCGCGGAAATCTCGCCCGGCATAATGCTCGCCGCCGATGACGAGGCCGCCGCTCTCTGGGCCGATATCGGCGCGCCCAAGGAGCGTGTAATCGAGATCCCCGGCCTGAAAGATAATTTCTGGGCCATGGGCGATACCGGCCCCTGCGGCCCATGCAGCGAGATTTTTTACGACATGGGCCCGGCAGCCTCCGATCAAGGCCACGCCGATTGCGCCTTCCCCTGCGACTGCGGCCGCTACGTCGAAATCTGGAACCTCGTCTTCATGCAGTTCAATCGCCTGCCTGCCGGACAGGCAGGGGACGCCTCCGGCAGCCTCATTCCCCTGCCGAAGCCGTCCGTGGACACCGGCATGGGCCTCGAGCGCGTCACCGCGGTCCTCGAACACGTCGTCAGCAATTTTGACACTGACCTGTTCACACCTCTAATAGCCAGGGCGAAGCGGTACGCCAAAGTGCCCCCGAATGACGCCTCTTTCGCTGCGTCCTTCCGCATAATAGCGGATCACTCGCGCGCCGCGACATTTCTGATCTCAGACGGCGTTATGCCTTCGAACGAGGGGCGCGGCTACGTACTGCGCAAAATCATTCGCCGCGCACTTCGTCACGCGAGAATCTTGAACACGCCCTTTCCATTCCTCACCCACATGGCAGTCGCCGTGCGAGAAATGATGAATGGCGCATATCCCGAACTCAATGATGAAGCTAGTCGCGTAATCGGGGTTCTGCACGCGGAAGAGGCGCGCTTCGCGCGAACTGTGGACGTGGCCCTAGCGAAGCTCGACGACCTCATTTCCCACGCGAAACACGAGGCGGCACACCAGAAGCTGTCACACCTTCCGAAGCTTGCCGGTCGCATAGTGTTCGAGCTCTACGACACATTTGGTCTGCCGCGGGATTTCGTCGAAGACGTATCGCGCGACGCGGGTATCGAAGTCGATTGGGATGGCTTTGAGCGCGCGATGCAAGAACAACGCACTCGCGCGAAAGCTTCCTGGAAAGGGGCGCACAAGGAAGCGGCGAATCCTGTCTATTCGAAGCTGGCACAGACGAACAAGACCGAGCCGGAATTTTACTTTGGCACAAAGACGCGCGACGCGCGCATCGAAGCCATTGTCACCAAAGATGGCGTGGTCAATGAAATCAAGGCCGGCACCGAAGCCGAAGTGGTGCTGGACCGCACTTCGATCTACTCCGAATCCGGCGGGCAAGTCGCCGATACCGGCGGCTTCTACGACAATTCCGGCGCGCTCGAAGTCGCCGAAGTGCGCGGTGCGTATTACCCCGTCACCGGTCTGATCGCTCACCGCATCATCGCCAAAGAAGACCTGCACGTCGGCGATCACGTCGCCACCATCGCCGACCCCGAACGCCGCGCGCGCGACATGCGCAACCACACCGCGACTCATCTGCTGAACGCCGCGCTGCGCAATATCCTCGGCACGCACGTAAAGCAAGCCGGCTCGCTCGTCGCGCCCGATCACCTGCGCTTCGATTTTTCGCATTTCGCCCCGGTGGATCCCAGCGAGCTTGGCGAAATCGAGCAGCAGGTCAACGAAGAAATCCGCAAGAACCTGGAAATGCGCACGGACATCATGCCTCTCGATGAAGCGCTGGCCTCCGGCGCCCTGGCCTTCTTCGGCGACAAGTACCCCGAAGCCAACGTCCGCGTGGTCACCATTCCGGACGCTTCCGCGCCGCGCGGTTTTTACAGCAAGGAGCTTTGCGGTGGCACGCACGTCGTGCGCACCGGCGACATCGGCGTCTTCAAAATCGTTGCCGAACAATCCGTCGCCGCGGGCGTGCGCCGCATCGAAGCCATTTCCGGAGACCGCGCTCTCGCCGAATATCAAAAATCGCTCGCCACCCTGCGCAACGCTGCCGCGCACCTGAACGTTGGCGAGGACGAAGTGTTAGCGGCCATCGAGCGCCAAGCCGACACAATCAAGCAACTCGAAAAGCAACTCGAAGTCCTGAAGCGCAAAGCCGCCGGCTCGCTCGCCGGCGATCTGGCCGAAAAAGCCCGCACCGTCAAGGATGTTCGCTTTATCGCCGCTCAGGTCAACGGGGCGGACCGCGAAGCCCTGCGCCAGATGGTGGACGCCCTGCGCCAGAAGCTCGGCTCGGGCGTTGTTGTGCTGGCCTCCGCCGATGACGGCAAAGTCTCTCTAATCACAGGAGTTACGAAAGATCTGATTCCCAAGCTCCACGCCGGAAAAATCGTTCAGGAACTGGCCAAGCTCGTGGGCGGCTCCGGCGGCGGCCGACCCGATTTGGCCGAGGCTGGCGGAAAAGACACATCGGGCATACAAAACGCCCTTGACCACGTTTACCCCCTCCTCGACCGATTGTTATAATTGCTGTTGTGCCAGATGCTTACGCCGGAGAAGCCTCCTTCTTCGAGGCACGCGTGTCTCTGGCTTGCGGCCCGAAAAAAATGCTCTGCCTTCCCCTAGGCTGGCAGTCGGTTGATCGCCGGTCGCGCCAAAAGCGCGGCCTGCGAAAAGCTGTGCGAAGCAGAAAGCAGTGCCAAGCAGAACGATGAGCAGAAACTGCATCCCAGTTGCAGTGCTGGTCGCGGGCGCGCTGTTCGCGCTGTCGTCTCCGTTGCACGCCCAGATCACGACCACGGTGGACGCACACGGCAAGCTGGTCTTCGTGAATTCGGATTCCCCCCGACCGCGTCGTGGGAGTACTATCAGTTCTATTCCAGCCGCTTCGCAGGGTGCGGCGGATGCGGCGCAAACGCTCGGCGCCGATGACGGGCGGCTCGATCGCATCGTGCGCGACGCAGCCGCGCGCCATCAGGTGGACCCCGCGCTGGTCAAAGCCGTGATCAGCACGGAATCCGGGTGGAACCCGCAGGCGGTGTCCCGCAAGGGCGCCATGGGCTTGATGCAGTTGATCCCTGGGACGGCACAAAGATTCGGCGTCGGCAACCCTTTTGATCCCGCGCAGAACGTGGAAGGCGGGACGACGTACCTGAAGGCGCTGCTGGATCGTTACGACGGCGATTTGAACAAGACGCTCGCGGCCTACAACGCCGGCGAGCACGCCGTGGATGCCAGCAGAGGCGTTCCGGCGTATCCGGAAACGCAACGGTACGTGCAGAAGGTGCAGGACGCATACTTTCGCCCCGGCTCGGGCCGCGACTTGTCGCTCTGGACTCCGCCAAGAAATCCAGTGCGTAAGGAAGTGGACGCGAATGGCCGGGTAGTTTTCACGAACGAATGACGCACGTGGTATCCGCACAATTCCATTACACGGCCCGTTGGCTGCTGCTAGCCCTGGCGCTAGCAGTTCCCCTTGCTGCGCCCGCGCGCGCCGACCGCAAGATGGATGCGCGCGAGCAGTTCGAGCGCGCGGTGAAGATGCGCACCACGCTGGAAGACACGCCGCAGAAGGAGCGCTCGCTCTCCGATTACCGCCAGGCCGTCACCGCCTATCACAAGGTGTATCTGATTACCGCGCAGGCCGAGGAAGTGACTCCCGCGCTGATCGCCGAAGCGGAGCTGTACGAAGAGATGGGGCATTTGTTCGACGCCAAGTACTTTCAATCGGCGATTGATACCTACAATTTCCTGCTGAAGCAGTATCCCGGCAGCCGCTACCGCGGGCAGGCGCTCTACGCCATCGGCTTGGTACAGAAAGACGGCTTGAATCAACCCGATGTAGCCGAGGCCACGTTGAAGCAATACGTCAAGCTCTATCCCCGGTCGGACCGCGCGAGCGACGCGCATGTGGTGCTGAAGGACATTGCCGATACGCGCGAAAAGGCCAAGGAAAAGGCTGATGAGAGCGACGCCGACGCGCTGCCGGAACTGAAAGGCAAAGTGGTGCCGGCGCGCGAGAGCGACAACGAAACGCCGCGCGTGCTGGACGTGAAGACCTGGAACGCGGACCACGCCACGCGCGTGGTGGTGACTCTGAACGACACCGTCGCCTTCAATGCCGCGCGCATCGCTTCGCCGGACCGCATTTATTTCGACCTCCACCGCGCCAAGCTGACGCCGGACATGGCCAAGAAGACTCTGGACGTGAAGGACGGCCTGCTGAAATCGGTGCGCATCGCTCAGAACAAAGATGGGGTGGTGCGCCTGGTGCTGGATGTGGATGGCGCGCGCGACTATTCCGCGTACTTGCTCGCGAATCCTTACCGGCTGGTGATTGAAGTGCGCGCGAAAGGCACGGCTGCGGCGAACGAAGTGGCCAAGGCAGCCGCGCCCGCGGCTTCTCCGGCACGCGCCAAGGTCAATGCCGGAAATGACGACGCGGAAAATGCGAGTGATGACACAAGCGCGAAGACCGAACCGGTCTCCGCGACCAGCATGAGCAAGCCCGCGCCCTCTTCCCGGACTTCGGTTGCCGTCGCGAAAGCGCCAGCCGCGAAAGCCAAGCCGGAGAGCGCGAAAACCGCCGTGCTTTTGCCGCCGAGCGAATCGAAGCCCACGCGCGACGGGCAGCGTTCCCTGACGCGCGCGCTGGACCTGAAAATCAGCCGCATCGTCATTGATCCGGGCCACGGCGGACACGACACGGGAACGATCGGCCCGCACGGCCTGATGGAAAAGGACCTGTGCCTGGACATCGCCTTGCGGCTGGGCCATGAAATCGAAGTGAAGCTCCCCGGCGCGGAGGTGATCTACACCCGCAAGGACGATACCTTCGTGCCGCTGGAAGAGCGCACGGCCATGGCCAACAATGCCAAGGCGGACCTGTTCATCTCCATTCACGCGAATTCCAGCCACGACCAGGCCGCGCGCGGAATCGAAACTTACTATTTGAACTTCGCCACTTCGGAGGAATCCATGGAGGTGGCATCGCGCGAGAATGCCCTGTCGCAGTCTTCGATGCACGATCTGCAGGACATCATCAAGAAAATCGCGCGGAACGAAAAAGTGGAAGAATCGAAGGAGCTGGCCACCGACATCCAGGACTCGCTGACGCACCGCTTGCAACTGGTGAGTCAGGATGAACGCAATCGCGGCGTGAAGAAGGCGCCCTTCGTGGTGCTTATCGGCGCCAACATGCCTTCGGTGCTTTCGGAAATCTCCTTTATCAGCAACCCCAGCGACGAAAGGCTGCTGCGCAAGACCGACCAGCGCCAGCGCGTGGCTGACGGACTCTATCGCGGCATCGCCTCGTATCTCGACAGCCTCAACAGCCTCGCCTACGACAAGTCCAAGCTGGTTTCCGACAACCGGCCCTCGGGCGGCGGATCCGCAACGGTAGCCGCCGACGGGAACCCTAAGTAGAATCCCGGCGTCTAACACAAGGACACTATGCGTCGCCCCTTCCTTCTGTTCACCTTATTCGCGCTTCTGGGAGCTTTGCCAGCATCCGCGCAAAGCATTCTGCCGGCTTCGTTTGCCGGGTGGAGCGGCAGCGTGCAGGCGGGCCTGGCCCGTGCAGCCGCAAGCAACGGAGACCAGGCCGCAAGCCTGGCCGCTAGCGAGCAAGCGGCGGCGCGGAGGGAATACGGGTTCGTGCGCGGAGAAGAGGGCGCGTATTCGCACGGTCCGGACACGTTGCAGGTGACACTGTACCGCATGCAAGACCCCAGCGGAGCCTACGGGCTGTATTCCTACCTGCGTTCGGCAGACATGCCCCAGGCGGGAGTGACGGAGCACTCGGCGATGTCGCGCGAGCGGGCGCTGGTGCTGACGGGAAACCTGCTGCTGGAAATTCGCGGGAGCGATCTGCCGAAATTCAGTGCGGATCTGAATGCCCTGGTGCAGGCAGTGTCGGCGAAGGCGCAGCAAGGACCGCTGCCGACGTTGACTGAACACCTGCCGGCAAAAGGCTTCATCGAACGCTCGGACAAATACATTCTGGGTCCGGCGACGCTGAACCAATTTTTTCCGGTGACGGCGAACGACTGGCTGGGATTTTCCGATGGGGCCGAGGCCGAAGTGGCAAGGTATCGCGTGGATGGGCGCGAACTGAATCTGCTGATTGCGGACTTCCCCACTCCGCAAGCCGCGCAAAAGAAACTGGCGGAGCTGGAGCAGAGTTATCATGTGAACGCGCCCGGTACGGAAGCAAACAACGCGCCGGTATTCGCGCGGCGCTCGATCACGCTGCTGGCCATTGTCACCGGCGCGCGCACGCAGGAGGAAGCGAATAAATTATTGGATCGCGTGCAATCGGGATCGGAAGTGACATGGAACGAACCCACGTTCCAATTCAAAGAGCCGCCGCTCACTACGATGATTGTCGGAGCGATCATCGGCACCGGCGTTATCTGCTGTTTCGCGCTGATTTCCGGCTTGGCGTTCGGAGGGTTCCGGCTGATCATCAAGAGAATGCTGCCGGATAAGGTATTTGACCGCAGCAGCACGATGCAAGTGCTGCAATTGGGGCTGGGCAGTAAACCCATCAATTCAGAGGACTTCTACGGAATCGAGCGTCATCATCGGAAGTGACCACCCAGTGGAAAACTGACCAAAAGGTCGGTAAGAGTATATACTTCAGTGAGTTACGCACGTGTCAAAAAGTGCCCTTTCCCGCTTGACTGATTTCCGCACCTCGTACTAGACTGCGACCGAGGAAAGAGTTCTGCCGCCCACCGCGCAGTGGCTGTGGAGCTTTCTCCCCTCGAAGGCCCGCCGCAAGGTGGGCCTTCTGCTTTTAAGAGCATGGCCCCGCCGAAAAAGTACTGTCCCCGCACCTGCAACAAATCCACATGAAGCTGCTGTTGATGCCCGCAAAAGCGTCTCGTCCCCGTAAGATTTTCTACGCAGGCTGAAGCGACGGGAACGAGAGGCCGTTTGGCCGCAATCGAACGAGCGCTGCAGCACAAGCGATGCTCTGCTGAAGCAACGGCGCTGGGAGTGATGATGTATCGCATCGGAGCCGGTGAGAGAAGCCGTCACGAGCAACGCGCCGATCGGGTAAACCGCAACGAGCAGTAACGCGCGACGCTCGAAAACCGGCGGCGACGAGAAGCGGATGTTCGCGAGCGAGGAGCACGAATCCTTCCAGACTCGCGGCCATCCGCGGCCAGCACAAGCTCACAAAAGCCCAGCAGGCGGAATCTTTCGGCCAGGTCCTTGCTGGTGCGCAACTGATCTTCGAGCGCTTCCAGTGAATCCAGCGTGGCACGATGGCGCAGGGCGTTGCGTTCGAACTCGCGCGCTCCGCGGTAGGAACGCATACCGGCGGCGACGACGGGAAAAGCCGCGGCAGCGGCCAAGGCGCGCAGCGCGGCTACCAGATCCAGGCCAAAAACTTCCGGAAGGCGGCAACTATAGCAGAAGTGGCCAGTTCTTCAGAAGCCGCGGCGGCGCGGCATGGCCGAACAGAAGCGGGGCGAGAGGGGGCCGTCGCTGCAGCGTAAAGCGCGGCGGGAGGCGACGTGGATCGAGCTGAAGATGCTTCCCTGCTGACAGGGAAAATTTGAAAGGTGGCGAGGCGCCCTCGCTGGCCGGAAGCCGGCGAGGGCGCCGCCAAACCGGCGGCCTAATCAACTTCCATGATGCGGGTCGCCTTGACTACGGGAGATTTTTTTTGACGTTCGGCAAACTTCTGCGCGCGGTCGCGGTCTATATAAACGCGGGCAAACTTTTCGCCATCGGCGTAATAAACGGTTACCTGCCAGTGGTGGTGTTTGCGGCGCTTATCGCGGCTCATGCGGCTGGTTTTCTTGAGCTTGGTTTTTTTCACTTTGGGTAGGTCCCTCCGCTTTGCGGACTATGGCAAGTTTGGCTGTGCCGCGCAAGTAACAAGTTAGGGGTTAACGTTCCTATACCTTCCGGCGCACTTGCGGGGGCGCCCGCCGAGGGCCCGGGCCCGAGAAAATAGGCGCGACCTGCAACATTCTGGAGCATCCAAACGTACTAGTAGTCGAGGTCGGAGATAGGGGCGGGGAGGACTTAAGTAATGCGCTGGGAATGCGGATTGCAGATTGAAGATTTGCGGGATCATCCGGCGGAACTAATCCTGCAACTGCGCTGCTTGCTGTCCAGTGGCGCCGATGCGAGTCCCGATCCGAAACATCCCGGATTCTACGAAGTAAAGAGCGACGAGCACGTCTATTACATCCACATTTCACCCACCACAGGGAAAGTAATGCTGCTGGCCACCTGGCCTAGCGAAAACGTGCTGGAAGAGGCGCACAGCGCGGCGTAGGCGGATTCTGCCGGGGGCGGAGCGCGGAGTTGCGCTCGCGCCTTCTGGCGCCCCGGGACGGCGGATCAGAAGGTCAGGTCCGACGATTTGAAGCTCAAATCGGTGAGGACTTGCGGTTTGAGCTTGTAGATCGCCGGGGAATCGCTGGTGCGCGCGTAAACGAACCCGCCGGACTCTTTCGAAATTTCAATCTTCCATGTTTTGCCGCTCTTGTCCGTCAAGATTGCTGCGAACGCGGGCTTGGATAGCCGGGCAGTCAGGTCGGGAGTGGGGTGATCGAAGATCTGGTCGGCCGTGGCCTGTTGCAGCGGAGTGAACAGTTTGCTGAGGCTGACGTGCTGCGCCGGCGGCGGATTCTTCTGATTGTTCTTCTGCTCATTGTTTGCCGCGGGGGCTGGCTGGGCCGGGGCGTCGAAGGCCCACTGGTCTTCGCCCTTGCGGGTGCAGAGAATCGTGCCGCTGGCATTGTGAATTTCGGCGTGAGTGAAGTCGGACGAATCGAAGTGGGCGAGTTTCTTGTCGCGCAAATCGCTGAAGGTTTCGCCGAGCTTTTTGTACAGATCCTGATTGATGCGGAAGACCATGGGGCGCGCAGGATCGTGCGCGAAATATTCGTCGCCTTCTTTCTTCCCTACCAGCAGAGTGGCGCTCTTGCCTTTGTCGTCCGAAGCGGTGAAGGAAATCGCCGGGCTCGCCAGGCCGTACTTGGCGAGATTTTCTGGAGTTTCGCTGGCGATGGTGACCAGGCGGGCGTTGCCGACGGCGGAGAGGAGCGAAGTGATGGCCTCACCATCGCCGGGAGCGCTGGCGGGCTTGGAGAATTCCCACCCGGATTGGTCCTTGGCCGCGGCGAGATCGCCCGAAGAATTCTTGAGGTTGAAGGAATGGATGTCCACGCTGACGATGTGCAGCACGGCGTGATCGCGCAATTCCTGTAGGGGCTTATCGGCGCTGACGAGCAAAGACTCCGGCAGCAGCGCGACGTCCTTCGCACCGTCCACCACGGCATACACCGAAACTCCGGTGAAATCCTTGTTGCCGAGCAACAGAGTGTGTTTGGCGCCGCTCTGCGTCTGGAAACTCAGGGCGACCACGGGAGTATCGAGGCCGTAGACCTTTAGGCGGTCGGGCGTGCCGGGCTCGGTCTGGGAGATGCGCGTCGAGGCGAGCTGCTGCAGAATTCCCTGGAGCGACGGATCGTCGGCGCCCGTTTGCAACGGCTGGGTGATTTGCCAGACGCCATTCTGCTTTTCAAACTGGATGGGCTGAGATTTCGGATCGGCGGGGTAGGAAATGGTGAGCGAGGAGATGTCGCTCGCTTGCAAGGAGAAGGCCGGCTTGGTCTTATCCGCCGGGGGTTTTTCGGCTTCCTGCTGGCTGCGCCGCCAATCGAAATAATAGACGGAGGCGCCCAGGACAATCGCTGCAATCAGAACAATCAGAGTAGATCGCTTAATCATGGCGTTCGAGAGTGTTTCCTAGTCCTTCCGTGTTTGGTTTAACGGCGTTTCCACCAGATATAGATGCCGGAGAAGATTACGATTCCGGGAAGAAAAATGAAGTCCACCCAGCGCAGCATGCTGACCTGAGCTTCGGACAGATTGATGCGGCGGTTGGTGGGAGACTTGGGACGGATGGAGATCATGTTTTCGTCCTGGCCCAGCCAATCAACGGTGTTGAAGAAAAGGTCGCCGTTGCGTTGCTGGCTCAGCCAGGGATTGGCAGCGAACTGGGAATTGCCGATGACGACCAGGCGCGCTTGCTTGTCACCGGCATTGTGTTCGGCGGTAACGCCGAGCGAGAGCGGGCCGATGGTATCGGTCTTGGCGTCGAAAGAGATTTTGGTCTGGCCCTTTTCCAGCTTGGGAATGGTGAAGCTGCGCTCGGAGGTCTTCAGGAGCTCGACCATCTGCGGGATTGTCTTCTTCTTGTCCGCGATCGAGGCAGTGCGAGCCAGCGGGAAGAACGCCACGGAGCCCTGAAAGCCCTTGGTGATGGGACTGGCGCCGAAATCCTGCACCAGGGGAATGATGGGACCGCCGCCGAAGAGTCGGCCCATGCCGCTGGCGTCCACGACCACGTTGTTGCCCAGAGCGACGTTCCACGAGCTAAAGAGGTCATCGAGCTTCGGATCCGTGGCGGGATCGGCCATAATCAGCGCTTTTCCGCCCGCGTCGAGATATTTGCCGATCATCGCGGATTCCTGCGGATAGTAGGACTGCTTCGGCCCGGCGATTACCAGGACGTTGCAATCCGAGGGCACGCTATCCGCGGTAATGAGGTTGACCGTCTTGGTGACGTAATTTTCCTTCTTCAATCCTGCGTCCACCTGGCTGAAGCCATCCTGCGAAGTATCGCTGAGCGACCTTTCGCCGTGCCCGGTGGCGAAGCAGACTTCTTTCACTTTGTCGCTGAGGACCTTCACGATGGCGCCGGTAAGATCCTCTTCGCCAATGTCGCCGCGCATGCCTGGCTCGACGTGATCCTTGTGGGTGCCATAGGCGACAAAGACGTCGCCCATATGGGTGGCGCCGTAGTCCTGCGCGATTTCCGGTTTCTGCTGCGGGTCCACCAGCTGATATTTGAAACGAGGGCTGAGGTTCTTGTACTCGGTCATCAGCTCGTCGAACGGCTGATTAGGCGTTTTGTCGAAGCGCACAACCGTCAGATCCTGCTTCAGACTGCTGATGATGTTGTGCGTCTGGTCGGAAAGGGTGTAGAGCTTTTCGGTGGTGAGGTCGAAACTCTTGTGATGGCGGTAGCCGACGAAGTTAACGACGGCCAGGATGGCGATGACCGCGATGGTGAGCACGGTGGTGTTGGTGCCTTGCTGCGCGGTGCGCCGCGAGAAGAATTTGACGATGCCGCGCAAACCAACGACCAGGGAAGCCAAAACGAACACGCCGCCGGCGATGAGCAGCGCCTTGCTGGTGGTGAGCAGCTCTCCCTGGATGGAGTAGCGCACGTAGCTGGCGATCAGCATGGCGACGCCAATCGTACCGATGAATCTTGCGATTTCTTCGCGATCCCATTTCATGCTGCGAGTTCCTCCATGAATTGCGAGCCGGTGGCGGTGCGGTTATGCACGGCGCCAGCGCATCGAATCAATCGAGCGCACCGTCAAGAAAATGAACAGGACGATGAAGCTGAAGTAATAAACGAGACTTGAGGTATCAATCGTGCCGCGCGAGAAACCGTCGTATTGATGGCTCACGGAAAGATATTGCAGGACGCCGCCCAAACCGCTGTCGGTGGTGTGGCCGAGATCCAATACCCAGAGGAACAAGAAAGCGACGAAGGTGAGGACCGCGGCGATGAGCTGATTTTCGGTGAGCGAGGAGATGAAGGTGCCCAACGAAAGCAGTGCGCCGCCCAAGAGCAGAATGCCCGCGTAACCCGCGAGCAGCATGCGCCAGGGCGGAATGGGATCGCTGTGGAGATACATAAACACCACATAACCCGCAGTGGGCAGAAGCATGATGGCGAAGAGCGAAAGCGAAGCGAGAAACTTGCCGAGGACGATCTGCAGCTCGGTGAGCGGCGAAGTCATCAGCAATTCCATGGTGCCGCGCTTGCGCTCCTCGGCAAAGGCTCCCATGGTGAGAAACGGAGTGATGAAGAGAATGAGGGTCGAGAGCAATCCCAGGAAGGCGCGCAACACCTGGCCCGGCATATCAAATTGCGGAGGCATGCCGAACTGCATGCTTTGCATTTCCATTTGAAAGCCCTGCTGGATGACGGCGGTGAGAAAGAAATTAAAAAAGAAAGCGCTGATCGGCAGGAACACGCCGACACAGACGTAGGCAATGGGCGAGACGAAATAGTGCCTCATTTCCTTGCGATAAATGGCGTAGAGATTGTGCATGGTGGTCGGACTCCTTGGTTATGACTCCGGGAATCTTTACGAGGATGCCTGGGCGTGCGCGGCGTCGTCGGTGGTCAGCTCGAGGAAGATGTCTTCCAGGCTCAGACTGACGCCACGAAGTTCGAAAAGCTGCCAGCCGCTCTGGACGATCTTGGCGGCGATGGCGCTGCGGATGTCGGCGCCCGGCGAAGTTTCGACGGTGGCGACGACGTGCCCGGCCGCCGGAAGCGGTTCGACCTGCACGCGGCCTGCGCCGGGTACCTGCGCGAGCGCGTCGCGCAAGGCGCTTTCCGGCGCTTGCGCCTCGATGCGGACTTTCTGGCCGCCTTTGAGCTGCGAAGTGAGGTTTTGCGGCGTATCCACTGCGGCGATCTTGCCCTTGTTGATGATCACCACGCGGTCGCAGGTCATGCTGACTTCCGGAAGAATGTGCGTGGAAAGAATGATGGTGTGATCGCCGGCGAGGCCTTTGATGAGGTTGCGGACCTCGATGATTTGCTTCGGGTCGAGGCCGACGGTGGGCTCATCGAGAATGATCACGTCGGGATCGTGCACCAGCGCCTGGGCGATGCCCACACGCTGTTTGTAGCCGCGGGACAGGCGCTTGATCAGCTGGGTGCGGCGGTCTTCCAGATTGGTCTTGCGCACGGCGTCGTTAATGCGCTCGGCGCGCTTTTCGGCCGGGACGTTCTTGATACGCGCGACGAAGTCCAAGTAGTCTTCGACGGTCATATCGGGATAGACCGGTGGCGTTTCCGGAAGGTAGCCGATGCGGCGGCGAACCTCCATGGAATCGTTGAATACATCGAAACCGGCGATGCGCGCGGTGCCGGAAGTGGCAGGCATGAAACACGTAAGGATGCGCATGGTGGTGGTCTTGCCCGCGCCGTTGGGTCCTAGAAAACCCAGGATTTCGCCTTTATTCACCGTGAACGAAACATGATCCACTGCCGTAACCCCGCCGTACGACTTCGTCAAGTCCTGAACTTCTATCAATGCATTCCTCCGTTCCTACACGTCCGGCGAGATTGCCGGACAATTCCGAACAAATGTTTATACCAAAAAAAGGGTGCAAATTGAAAACCAAGTGGAAGATGCCCGCTAGAAAGGCCTCTCTTGGCGGCATTCGATGTTTGCATGGTCGGGGTGTTTTACGGAAGGCGGCGCTGCAAATTCCTCAGTCCACATAGCGCAGCACGGTCATAAAGCCGAAATCCATGTGCAGTTGCTGGTGGCAATGAAACAGGGTGAGGCCGGGATTGTCGGCCAGGAAATCCACTTCGACCGTGTTGCGGCGCGGAACGACGACTACGTCCTTGCGGACGCCCGCTGTGGGCTTGCCGGTGAATCGCGTTAGTTCAAAGGTGTGGCGATGCAGGTGCACGGGGTGGTCGTCGTCGCTTTGATTATCGAAGCGCAGGCGATACCTGGAGTTTGCGCGCAGCGGAATCAGATCGGTCTTGGGATATTCCTTGTTGTTGATGGTCCAATGGTCCACCCAATTGTTGCCGGCGAATTTGCGGCGGAAGACGAGCGGCACAACCTCCGCGGAGGCGGGTGTGGACGGCGCGGGCGCGCCGAACAGAGTGTAATCCCACGGCGTGTTGGGCGGCGCGAGCCATTGCGGGGCGCCGCTTCTGTTTTCGTACTCGACCACGAGCCCCAGGCCTTTGTTGCGAATCTGATCGTCCAATTCGCCCAGGATCCAGACGCCGGGCGCGTTCATGGTGACGACGGCGTCCACACGCTCCGCGGGCCCGAGAGTGAGCGCGTCCACGGCGGCGGGAACAGGAACAGGATTGCCGTCGAGGCTGATGACGGTGAATTGATGTCCCGCGAGGGCAATGCGGTGCGGCAGGGTGGCGCTGGCGTTGAGGATTCGGAAGAGCACGCGCTGGCCTTGGCGGACGCGGATGGGGTCGCCGTGGCCCAGGGCGCGATCGTTGATGGAGAAACTCTGGTACACCGCTTCGAGCGAGCCCTCGCTGCCAACGCTGCTGAGGTACGGCTGCCAACCGTGCAGGCAGAGAGAATATTCGGCGTCGTATCGTCCTGGTTCGGCTGCGGGCTGGATATAAACCATTCCGAATTGCCCGGTGAACATGGCGCGCTTCAGGTCGCGTCCGGCGGAGACGTGGGTGTGATACCAGCGCGTGCCGGCAGGGCGCGCCTCGAAGGAATAGCGGCGGGAACTGTGCGGCGGGATGTAGGGAGTTCCCTCCTCGGCCGAGCCATCTATTTGCGACGGGAGGAACAGGCCGTGCCAGTGAACGAGTTCCGGTTCTTTGGAGTCGTTGAACACGTCCACCGTGACGCGCTGGCCTTCACGGAAACGGAGAAAAGGGCCTGGGGCCGAGCCATTATATCCGGTGGTCTTGATGATTTTTCCGGGAGCGATTGCGATCTGGACGGGGGAGATGCGGAGAGTAGCGTCGGCGGGCGCGTTTCCGGCGGAGTTTTGCGCCACAAGATTCGGCGCGAGGGAGAGGCAAGCGCCGCTGCCAAGCAACTGCAGAAATTTCCTGCGCTGCATCTCTTCGCCCATGCGCCAGGCCCCCCGCCACTTCCGCGGCATCCATTGTGCATAACAAGGTTGGGTATAACAATGCGCCGCGCCGGCAGGAAGTTTCGCGCCCATTCGTTAGAACGCGTCGTTAGAAGGTGAAGCGGCCGCCGATTTGCGCGGCGAACGGGCCGCCCACGGTGGTGCCGGGGCCGAAGAAATCGCCGAGCGCGCCGGCGGGAAAGCTGAGCTGTTTGAGGCTGGTGATGGGAGTGAACCCGGTGCAGGAGGGAGGATTCGCGCAGATGCCGGTGACGTCGGAGGTGTCGTTCACCGGGAGCGGGAAGGCGCCGATGTTGGTGACGTAGTTCGCGCCGGGATTATTGCGGTTGAAAATGTTGAAAAACTCGATGAAGGGAATGGCGGTGAAGCGTTCGTGAAACGTGAAGGGGCGGCTGACGCGGACGTCCCACTGAATGTACGGGGTGCCGCGAAATTCGTCGAGGGAGGTCTTGACGCCGTTCACGGTGATGCGGTCCGTGCCGTCGGTATTGGTGATCGTGAAGGGACGGGCGGTTTCGGCCTGGCCGAGAAGGGAAACCTCGAATCCGGCGGGGAGACGGAACACGCCAGCAAGGACGAAGCGATCGCGCACATCTTCACCGGACGGACCGTAATCGCCGGGCCCGAAGGGATTGAGCGGGTTGCACACGCCGTTCACGTAGTCAAAGAGTTCGCCGAGAACGCAGCCCCAGGTTTGCGCCTTGGAGAGGGTGTAATTGGCGATGAGATTGAAGCGGCGCGAGACATTGCCCTGAAGGTGGATCGAGAGCCCGTTGTAGCTCGAGCGGTTGTCGCTCTTGAAGAGGGCGATATCCGGCGCGTCGGCGGGCAGGTTGACGCCAGCAGTGTAATCATAGCGGCGGTAGGCGTGATTGCCCTCCTCGTGGGTGTAATCGGCGCTCACCAGCCACTGGGCGTTGAAGGCGTGCTCGACGCCAGCCGTAGCGTGGACGGCGTAAGGGGTTTTGTAATTGCCGTCAATCAACGCGCCCTGAGAACCGGCGGCGAGGCAGCCGGGATCGGTGGGGACGACGCAGGGGGCGGGCGGCGCGTTCACACCCTGGAAGGCCGTTACCCAGCCATTTTGCGCGAGATCGTTGTAATAAAGTCCGAAGCCGGCGCGAAAGACGGTGGAGGCCGATTGGCCGGGAGAATAGGCGATGCCGAGCCGCGGCGCGAAGGCGTGGCGATAATCATGCGGCGCGCCGGTGACGAGCGGAGTGCCCAACGCGTTCAGCGTGAGATACGCGGGGTTTTCCAGCTGGCTGCGGCCCGAGGCCTCGAAGAGGCCGAAGGTGGTGTCGTAACGCAGGCCGTAATTGACGGTGAAGCGCGGCGTGACGCGCCAGGCATCTTCGGCGTAGAGGCCGAGGCGTTGCACGTTTTGAGAGAAGCTGCCATTTGCGGCGGGAGTTGCGGTACACACGACGTCCACCGGAACGGGCGGCGCGCAGGTGAGATCGCTGTAAAACTGGGACGGATTGGCGGCATAAAAACTGGGATTTTGCGAATACTGGAGGAGGGTTTCAGCGTTGGCCGCGAGCGCGCCGCTCAGTACCGGCTCGTGAATGAAATTAATTCCGAAGCGCGGGGCGTGGCGGCCGGCGCTGTGGGTGACGTCGTACCGAAATTGATATTTCTCCTGGTTGCGCAGGATGGGGAACGCGGTAATGGGCGTGACGAATTGATTGTCACCAAAAGTTTCGAAACCGGAAATCGCGC
Source organism: Candidatus Acidiferrales bacterium (assembly GCA_049300435.1). Taxonomy (GTDB): domain Bacteria; phylum Acidobacteriota; class Terriglobia; order Acidiferrales; family UBA7541; genus Palsa-295. Next base: position 27,077 of record JBAQJS010000035.1, read on the forward strand.
TGTCGGTGGAGCTGAACGGGAAGGCGAGCGCGAAGCCGAAATTTCCGTTGCGCGTCTCGGTGTGGTGCAGGCCGCTGGCCTCGGCGACGAACGAGCCCAGCCAGGTGGGGCTGAAGGCGTGATGCTGACTGAGCAGCAGGTTCATGTAATTGGAACGCGACGTGGCGCCAGTGGAAGGCAAGGTGGCCTGCTGGACCAGATCGTTGATGGTGGTGTAACGATCCACCGCGGCGCGCAGGAACCATTGCGAGCTCGCCGACTGCGTCCAATCGAAGCGGGTGGTCGCGAGATAATCGTTAAAGGGAACTGGAGTATTTTCCGGCACGGCGATGGAGCTGACGCCCGGGACCAGGCCATCGGCGGCCAACTGCGCCAAGGAGCTGAATTGCGCAAGGCTGGCGGGACTGTAGGCGATGCTGGCGTTTTCGTGAACATATTCGAGCGAGGAGAAAAACCAAAACTTGCCCTTCACCAGCGGGCCGCCGAGCGTGCCGATGTAATTTTGGCGGGAAAAGGGCTGCTTGGGCTCGGGCGGCGGGTTATCAATCGGCAGCCGGGCGTTGAGCGCGGCGGCTCGTTCGTAGATGGCGGCGTCGCCGTGCCATTCGTCGGTGCCACGCTTGGTCGTGAGCACCACCGAACCGCCGGTGGTGCGGCCGGTGTCCGCGTCTTCCTGGGCGGTGCGCACCACGAATTCCTGAATCGCGTCGGGCGAATAATTCTGCAGGAAGCCGCCGATGTAATCGTCGGAGTTGTCTCCCCCGTCCACGGAAAGCTCGACGTTCAGGCCGGAACTGCCGCCAAAGGAAACCGCAGTGATGCGCGCCTTGGTGGGATCGGAGGGCTCGACGGGCTCTGTGCCGGGAACCAGGAAGGCGATATTGGCAAAGCTGCGATGCGCCAGGGGAATATCCTGCAGGTCTTCGGCGGAGACGGCACCCTGATGGACGCTACTGGCCAGGTCAATCTGTTGGGTGGTGATCGAGGAGGACTGTCCCTGCACGGTGACGGTTTGGTGCACAGACGCCGGTTGCAGCGTGGCGGTAATCTCCCGCTCCATGCTGGCCACCACTTCGACGTTCGAGCCGGCTTCGCGGAAACCCAGCGCGGAAACATCCACGTGATACGTGCCGGGTAGTAAGTCGTCTATGCGGAAGTTGCCACTGGAGTCGGTGGTGACGGTACGCGCCGAGGACGAAGCAGCGGAACGGACGACGATCTTTGCGCCGGACATGCGGCCGCCGGAAGCGTCCTCGACGTGGCCGATAATGCCGCCGCGAAATGCCTGCGCCCAGGAGAGCGAGGAGAAAATCAAGACGAACGGCGCCAGCACGCCCACGCGCCACGATCTCACGATCGCCTCCCCAGTTTTCCGTAAGCACGGCGATGGTTCATCGCTGCTCTCCGGCTGACGCGAACCCCGCGAAATCCGGGCCGATCCAGCCGGGCAACGGGGTTGGCGTTGCTTGCATCCTTATGGCTGACCGATGGCGCGCATTATCGCAGAACAAAACCCAGGCGGTACATACCTTTGACGCTCGCGGCCAGTCTGCGTTTCGCCGGAGATGTGCGTTGACACACTGCGGCGCTTTTGTTATTCAACTAGTTTCGTTTAATGAGCCAAAGGTTCGATGTGGGAGCGATTCCCTCCGGCCGGGCGGATCCGAAAAGAAATCCAAGGTGCTATGACGACATCGAACGTGTATGCCCGAATGAAAAATCTGGCGGCGCGGAGAAGCGGAGAAAACGTGCAGGCCGCCGCGCGGCTGAATCGCTGGCGACTGCTCGCGTCCGCGGTATTGGCTGGGCTGTGCCTGATCGTTATTTCCAGTTGCGGCGGCGGAAATGGCTCGCTCACGCTGGCCGTCTTGCCCACGACACTGACGATGGACGAGGGGCAGTCCTATCCCTTTGTTGCGACGCTGGGCAATGACACCAACAACCAGGGAGTGACCTGGGACGCGCCAACAGGCTCGGGATGCGCCGGCACCAGTTGCGGCACGTTGACCAACGTCACCACAACTTCGGTAACGTACACGGCGCCCTCGGGGCTTACAAGCGGGCTGACCGTAAGCCTGGAAGCCGTGGCCAAGGCGAACTCGGGCAAGACCGTAACCTCAACAATCACCGTCGTGCTGCCGGTAACTTACACGACCACATCGCTGCCGAACGGTGCCAATGGAGTTGGGTACAGCCAGACGATCGTGACCAGCGGGGGAGTTTCGCCGCTCACTTTCACCGTGGGTACTGGCCGCCTGCCCGCCGGATTGAAACTCAACAGCACTGGGACGATCGTCGGCACCCCCAGCAGCTCGGGTACATCCACGTTCACAATCAACTGCACCGACGACGGAACGCCGCCTTTGACCGTGGTTTCCCCCATATACACGATTACAGTCAATCCGGCGCCGCTGCTTTCGATCACTTCGACGGTTCTGGCGAACGGGCTGACCGGAACGCCGTACGCATCCTCGATTGCATCCTCCGGAGGAGTGCCGCCGCTCACCTGGAGCGTGCCTGCCGGCACGTTGCCACCCGGGCTAACACTGACCACCAATTCCGGATTAATCAGCGGCACGCCCACGACCGATGGGGTGTTCAAGTTCTATCCGACCGTCACGGATTCGGCCATTCCGCAACAGGTGGTTACCAGCACGTCCGGTGTGAGTATTTCGATTACTACCGTGCCGCCACTGCAGGCGGTAACGCCTCCGCTCCCTTCGGGCACCGTTGCCACGGGCTATACCGCGAACCTGGTGGCAACCGGCGGCGTGAAGCCGTACACGTGGAGCATCATCACCGGCCAGCTTCCTTCGGGCGTAAAGTTCAATTCCGCGACCGGTGTGATTTCCGGCGTGCCGATTCTGACTACGACCGCCAATTTTACGGTGCAAGTGGAGGACTCGAATTCGACGATCTCCGCACCGCAGTCCCTGCGCATCGTGATCGGCGCCGGAACCGCGAATCCGAATTCGCTGTTCACCGGGCCGTACAGTTTCCTGTTTCATGGATTTGATTCTGGCGGCAATGTGATCATGGCCGGCAACTTCAACGCCAGCGGATCGGGCGCGATCACCGGCGGCACGCTCGACAGCAATCGTTCGGGGGGGACGCTGGGTGTGTTCACCGGCTCAATATTCACGGGAACCTACACCGTCGGGAGCGATGGACGCGGCACCATGCAGTTGGTTACCACGAACAGCAAAGGCGCGGTCGCGACGACGAACTATATTCTGGCTCTGGATTCCAACGGCTTCATCCACATGATTGAGAACGACACTATCGGGACTCCGCAGACGCACGGATCCGGAATCATGAAGCCGGTTCTGGGCGGCGCTTTGTCGGCCGCAAGTTTCAGCGGAAATTATGCGTTCGAACTCGACGGGCAGGATAACTCCGGAATGCCGGAGGTCGTCGAGGGGGCGACGCATGCCGACGGCAATTCCCTGCTCAGCTCGGGCATGATTGACATCAACGACGCGGGAACCTACGGTTCGGCGCAGGCCCTTTCCGGGGTCTTCGTGGTGGGTTCGAGCAACGACCGGGGCGTCGTGTTTTTGACTTTCTCGCTGCCCTCTTCAGCGCAATTGGTGGTGGAATACACCTTCTACTTCGTTTCGCCCTCCGATATTTTCCTGGTTGCGGTGGATCCCACCGACGCCACCCACCCGCGCCTGGCAGGCGAAATGCTCCTGCAACAGACCGGCACGGCGTTCGACGCTGGCGCCTTGAACGGAGTCAGTGTGGTGACCGGCAGCGGCCTGGACGGGAGCAACGCGAGCGTCCTGGCTGGCCTGTTGACCGGCAACGGGGTCAGCACAGCGGGCGTCAGCTACGACCAAAATGACGGCGGGACGGTAACCAGCGGCAGCGCGGCCGGAACCTATGTCGCGGACCCCAGCATGAACGGGCGGATCGCGTTTACGGGACTGGGGTCGCGCATTGCGGCAGCGTATTTGACCGGCCCGAACCAGGGATTCCTGATCGGTTCGGATGCCTCGGTCACCTACGGTTTGCTCGAAGCGCAGACATCCATCGCGCCCTTCACCAACACCTCGATACAGGGCGGGTACACGCTGAGCGCGGAGACGACGCTGGACACCGCGGCTTTGAATGTTACCGGCCAGCTTAATTCACCCAACGGCAGTGGAACCTTGCTGGGGATTCTGGACGAAGTGGACAACGATGGAACACCGCACACCGATCAGCCGGTCTTCCCGAATTACACGGTGGGAAGCACCAGCCGCGGGACCATGCAGATCGGGGCGACGATCGGGCTGCCGGCGGGAATGGCTATCTATGTCGTCTCGCCGTCGAGCTTCCGTGGCATTTCCACCGACTCGAATCCCGGGAACGCACATCCTGAAGTCATCTATTTCAACCACTAGGATTTAGCTTTGCCTGCGACGGCATTCTCTACCTGGTCAAGACAACAAGGCCCTGGATCGCCGTTGACGTTTTTCAGCAGATGCTACCTGCGTCCTGATTCAATCTGCCGCAGCAATGTGACGATCCGCTCCGGCTTGTATCTCTTCATCGGCTACCGCTTCGCATTTCTCCGCGCTATCTTCTGCGCCATTGCCAGCAAGAGCCTCTGGTTTCGGTCGCTCATTCGTCTGAACACACTGGCGAATCGCATAAGCTCGCGCCGGTCTTTGACCTCGCTTCCAAACGCTTCGTCATCGCCAGACGCTCGCAGTTGTGGTTTCTTGGCCGGATGATCGTCTGTGAAAAATCTGTAGATGGGAACGCCTAGGGCACCAGCGTATTTCTCCAGTGTCCCAACGCTAGGAACCGTGTGGCTATTCTCAATCCGACCGGTGTACGCGGGGATAAGCCCAGTGCGGCGCGCGATGTCAGCTTGACTCAGGTTCCTGGCTTCGCGCAGTTCACGCAGCTTTTGGCCGATCACCACGCGCGCACTTTATCATGCGCCTTCCGCGAATCTCGTGTCCGTGAATTTGTTGTTGACCGTCGTCAGGCACGAGAATTGCGTTCTGAACCTATTCGTCGGAACATCTGCGCTAGGTGATAAGCGAAGTTAGGCCACACGAGAAATGCTACTAGCGTCAGAAGACCTATCCACCGAACATACGTTGCGCTGGACCAACGGAGCCCGATGACTATCAGCCCAAGACCCACACACACAATCAGCCACCGGATGAATGACGCGACCGTATCTAAGGGATGATCGAGGTCATATCGACTGCGGTATGCCCAGAAAATAAACCAAACCGAGGTAATCGCAGCCGTGAGGTTAAACAACGGCGAATGTAACAGTGGGACCGTCAATGTTACCTCCCGACCGAGCAGACAACACCGGCAAATATCGTAGCTGTAGCATCCACCGGCGTCTTTACCAGACCCAGCACCTTTAAAGCGCCTGTCGCAACTCGGGCCGCAGAACCGATAGGCAGCGTTCCGCCAATACTTGCTGTCGCGTTGATTGACGCTTGAATGGTTGGAGTCTCAATCCCGGCCGATGCAGCCACCGTCGCGGACACCGCCACATTAGGAATACTTTGCGCCGCGTTGTCAGCGGCGTTGACCGCCGCGTCACTGCTCACAGCGACCTGCGTAGCATCCTTAGTTCCACTCGTTAAGCCCGCCCAACTGAGACGCGAAAAATCCTGGCCAGCCTGAATCAGGCCAGAAAAGGTGTTGCCCAAAAACGCGCTTGATAACCACCCGTTTCCTAAACGCCCTCCGCTAAGAGACTGTAGACCGTGCTGCGCGCTAAAGAAGTCGCCGCCCTCCTTTACGCATTGAGCATACGATTTCTGCGGCTGTGATTGATTCACGGGAAGCCCTACGAGGTCGGCGGAATAATCAACTTCACCGGTGTCGCCATTGATCGTCACGCTGGAATTCTGGTTGGGTTGCCCGTCGACCGTCACCCATAGTCCGCCGTTAGTCGCACAGTCAGCTTCATTGCCGTAGAGTGGCTGGCGGCTATCGTCCAGCATCTCGTTTCCGTTCTGGTCGAGGCAATACAGTCCCGTCGGATCGATGAACCCGAGCGGATTGTTGAGAACATAGCTATACATATTCCAACTCTGGGGATTCGTGGCGTCGGCTCCTGCGTTGCCGGGGTCAGGCGACATGAAGCGACCAAGGGTGCTGGCCATGTAGCGGGCCTCGAAATTATCGAGGTTGGATTCGGAGTCGCGTTCTTTGCCGGTAGAATGGGGTCGCGAGAAACATACGGTGGTAACGGAAACAGCTGAGAACGTCATAGATGCAGGGTCGCTGGCCACTCTAACGAGTTGCTACGTGGTGACTGTCGACGTAACGAATCGTAACGTTATGCCAAGTGCTATCACTCTTTGAGACCTTGTTTTCCTGCGCGAATTCGGTTGGACTGTTGAACTTCGATTCATGGCACTCGCCGTACGTGACCGTGAGTTGACTCGGGCTATTCCACTCCAGACCGAACCCGCTGAAATCGTCGCACTCGTATGTCTTGGCATAGACTCGATAGCCCTCCGTGTCTGAGGCGGAGCGCATTGCAACATACAGGGTGTCAGGTCCTTCCCACCTTCCCGTCGTTGCTCTACGGATTTCGGCAATCAATTTTCCATCAGGAGATGCCTTCTTTTGAACAACGGAGTCCTGGTCTCGGCGAGCCGATGATCTTCCCCAGTCCACGAACAATGCGACGAGCAAGAGGATGAAAGCTGCGACCACGATAACAGCTCCCCAGACCCCAACCTTGATAAATTTACCGATCATTGAGTGCACCCCATCGAGTACCAAACAAAACCAAGGGCCACAGCCTGGTTTTCGTTTGTGGCGTCTTGGTCGCCCTGATTCATCAAACCAGTGTTGGGGGCATAGGCGGGAGAGCCCGGTGAACCGGGGCCAACGGTTGACGACGGAGGCGGAGGATTATTCGCTGGGGCAGAGGGTCCTCCGTATTGTCCGTTCATGTACGCTGACTGACCCATTGCCCAATTCACCTGGGTTTGCGCATTGCTTGCTTCGGCACCAACTCCGGCCCAGTATGCGGCACCGCTTAGAGTTTCACCCATGGCAGCCATAGTTGCACCGAAATTGAAATTTCCTGCGTTGACTTGGTTAGTTCGGTTGCCAAAGGCAGAGTTTCCCTTGAAATCCTGTGTTCCACCTGTCTTGAACGCCTGATACAAACTTGGCAAAGATTTCTGACTGTTGCTCTGAGCTTGTTGCCGATAATTGATGGGACCCGCCGGCGGCGCTGATGGGCCGCTGAAATCGCTACACGAAGGCTTTGGATCGGTTGATTGCGGAGTTACAGTAATTGTCGTATCAGTGTCAGAAGCCCAGTTTCCGCCCTGATCCGAGCACTCTTGCTGCGTGGCCCCTCCGTCTTCTGGCCGATCATCGCTTGACCCATCATCCCAGATACACTGATCCATGCCCGATGGATCGACGAGCTTCAACGGATTGTTGAGCGCATAGCTGTACATATTCCAAGTCTGCGGATTTGTCGGATCGGCCTCCATAAACCACCCTGGATCAGGAGACATAAACCGGCCCATGCTGGAAGCGTAGTACCTCGCCCCGAAGTAGTCGTTACCGGATTCTGCGTCTCGTTCTTTGCCGGTGAACATGGTGTCCGTGAGGTTGTTATTGACCGTTGGCGTGCATTGATTGGCGTCCAGTTCGCCGAACGGATAGTAACCCTCGCATTGCTCAATGCCCTGATTCATCTCGGTGACCAGCCGCGTGGAGGCTGTAAGAAAATGTTAAGCCCAAGCCGCTCGAGAAGGAAGTGATGTTGCCCGCCAGATCGTAAACATACGACGGAGAAAAGGCGATGGAGTTATGCTCGGGCGTCGTTTGCATGTATGCGACAACGCGCGTCCCCGCGGCGCGATGTGAGTCGCGCTTCCGGCACGCGGTGAACGGCTACTTTTCCTCGGGCTTTTTTTCTTGCAGCTTTAGCGCGGCCGAATTGATGCAGAAGCGCAGGCCGGTGGGATCGGGGCCGTCGTCGAAGACGTGGCCCAGATGAGCATCGCAACGGCTGCAGATTGCTTCGGTGCGCGCCATGCCGTGGCTGGTGTCGCGCTTGAGTTCGACGTTATCTGCCGCGACGGGCTGGTAATAGCTGGGCCAGCCTGAGCCGGAATGAAATTTGGCGTCGGAAGCGAACAGCGGCTGTCCGCAGCAAACGCAAACGTAGGTTCCCTCGGTCTTGGTGTCCTCGTATTCGCCGGTGAAAGGCGGCTCGGTTCCCTGCTGCCGCGTGACGTAGTATTGATTGTCGCTAAGCTTGGCGCGCCACTCCGCATCGCTCTTGCGAATTTTCTCGCTCATGCATATAGCTTACACGAAGTTCCTGTTCGCCGCGAAGTCCCAGGGACGGCAGGGATTTGGCGCTGGTCGGCTATACTATGCGGGCTAAACGAGCGGCCGGATGGCGATGGAGACCACCGGTTTTGCGCGCGTGAACGGCTGGCGCGGCGCACGAATCGAAACCGGCGCTTCCTTCATCTGATAGACGGGAGAGAACTTGTGAGCAACGAAGTATTCCTTTGCGACGCGGTGCGCACGCCCTTCGGCCGCTATGGCGGCGCGCTGGCTACGATTCGCACCGACGATCTCGCCGCGATTCCGATTCGCGCGCTGGTGGAGCGAAACCCCAGCGTGGATTGGGCCGCGGTGGACGACGTGATTTACGGCTGCGCGAACCAAGCCGGTGAAGACAATCGCAACGTGGCGCGGATGGCCCTGCTGCTGGCCGGGCTGCCGAAGGAAGTCCCGGGCTCGACCGTGAACCGGCTGTGCGGCTCGAGCATGGATGCCCTGGGCGTGGCGGCGCGTGCGATCAAGTCCGGCGAGACAGACCTGATGATCGCGGGCGGAGTGGAAAGCATGACGCGCGCGCCGTTCGTCACCGGCAAGGCGGAGAGCGCGTTCAGCCGCAGCGCGGAGCTTTTCGATACCACCATCGGCTGGCGGTTCGTGAATCCGGCAATGCAGGCCAAGTACGGCGTGGATTCCATGCCGGAGACGGGAGAGAGCGTCGCGGAGGAGTTTCACGTTTGCCGCGCGGATCAGGATGCCTTCGCGCTGCGGACGCAACAGCGATGGGCGCGCGCCAGCGCCGCGGGCTTCTTCAAACAGGAGATCGTGCCAGTGCCGGTGCCGCAGAAGAAGGCCGACGCGAAGATTTTCGATGCGGACGAGCATCCGCGCCCGGACACCACCCTGGAAGCGCTCGCCAAGCTGAAGCCCATCGTCAAGCCCAACGGAACCGTGACCGCCGGAAACGCTTCGGGGGTAAACGACGGGGCGTGCGCGCTGCTGCTGGCTTCGCAGGCGGCCGTCGCGCGCTATCGCCTGACGCCCCGCGCGCGAGTGCTGGCTACGGCCACAGCGGGAGTGGCTCCGCGGATCATGGGCGTCGCACCGGTTCCCGCGACGAAGAAGGTGCTGGAGAAGACGGGGCTGAAACTCGCGCAGATGGAAGTGATCGAGCTGAATGAGGCTTTCGCCGCGCAGGCGCTCGCGGTAATCAGGCAACTGGGCTTGGCGGACGACGCGCCGCAGGTGAATCCCAACGGCGGGGCCATCGCGATCGGACATCCGCTGGGGGCGAGCGGCGCGCGCCTGGTGACCACGGCGATGTATCAATTGCAGGCAATTCAGGGGCGTTACGCCCTGTGCACCATGTGCATCGGAGTCGGCCAGGGGATCGCGACGATCATCGAGCGCTGCTGATTTGGGGCACGAGGTTTCGGGGCCATTTTGGGGCGGCGACTGCACCGTTCGCGCCACTGCACGCGGCGGAGAGCGCGGCAATGCTTTGGCGAGCCGCGGCTTCGAGTAGAACTTTCCCGCACCGCGCAGAAACGGGCATTGAGGAAGCCGGGGCGCTGGGATAGGTCTTTACTTATTAGCAAGTTACAAGGAATTTGCATTGGCAGCAAACGTGCACGACCGCATTCTGAGCTGCGTCAAGTAACAGACGACGAATCGAAGCTTGACGAGCTCAATCGGAGACCCAGTCGTGAGCACGAGAGCCTTAGTTGGCCACGCACCCGCCACCGAAGCGAACCCCGCCGAGGAATTGCCAAGCCCTAGATGGCCTGAACGCCTGCGCGCCCTGAAGAATATCCCTCCCGTGATGAGGTATGTCTGGGACGCAGCTCCGGGCGTGGTGATTGCGAACCTGGTCTCGCGCCTCACCGCTGCGCTGATCCCGCTTTCCGTCTTGGCCGTCACGCAGAGAATCATTGACGCGATTTACTTGCTGAAGGCGGCGCGCACGCCGCTTCCTCACTATTTCTGGAAACTGGTGGCGCTGGAATTCGTGCTGGCCGCCGTCGCGGCCCTGCTCATGCGCCTGGTGGATTACTGCGATACCGCGCTGGCGGAGCGCTACATGCGGCACATCAGCGTGCGGCTGATGAAGCATTCGGCCAATCTGGATTTGATGTCCTATGAGGATCCGGTTTTCTACGACAAGCTGGAGCGCGCCCGGGTGCAGAGCACGGACCGAGTGCAGATGATCAAAATTTCCGGGCGGCTGGTACAAGAGGTCATCACCACCATCAGCCTGGCGGCGGGGATTTTCTTTTTCTCCAAATGGCTGTTGCTGGCGCTGGTGATCTGCGTGGTGCCGGTCTTTCTGGGCGAGACCCATTTCGCGTTCCTGGGCTACTCGCTGAGTTTCCAGCAGACGCCCGCGCGGCGCGAGCTGGATTATTTGCGGCTGCTGGGCGGAACCAAAGAAGGCGCGAAAGAGCTCAAGCTTTTCGGGCTGGCGCCGTTCCTGGTGGGACGCTATTCCGACGTAGCCACCGAACTGCACGACCAGACCTTGCGCGTGGCGAAACATCGCCTGGCGATTGGCGGCGTGCTGGCGCTGCTGGGGGTGGCCGGCTATTACGGCACCTATATATATGTAATTTTCCAGACCGTGATCGGCGTGCTCAGCCTGGGCACGATGACCCTGCTGGCCGGAGCGATTGCCGGAGCGAGCTCAAACATCCAGGCGGTCTTCACCACGTTTTCGGAAATTGCCAACCAGGCGCTGTTCATGACCGACTTGCTGGACTTCTTCGCGGTGAAACCCAAGATCGTGTCCAAGGCCGGCGCGCCACCGGCGCCCAAGAAGATTCACCAGGGCTTCGAATTCAAGAATGTATCGTTTCAGTATCCCGGCAGCTCGCGCGTGATATTGAAAAACGTGAGCTTCAAGCTGGCGCCTTCGGAGCGCGTCGCGATTGTGGGCGAAAACGGCCAGGGGAAAACAACGATCGTAAAGCTGTTGACGCGATTGTACGATCCCACCGAAGGCCAGATTCTGCTGGACGGCAAGGACTTGCGCGAGTACGACCTGGAAAGCCTGTGGAAAGAGATCGGCGTGATCTTCCAGGATTTCATGCACTACGAAATGACGGCTTCGGCGAACATCGCGGTGGGGCGAATTGAAGAACGCAACAATCCGTTTCAGATTCGCGCGGCTGCCAACAAGAGCCTTGCGGAACAAACCATCCGCAGACTCCCCAAAGGATTCGACCAGGTTCTGGGTTCGCGCTTTGAAGGCGCCGTGGATCTATCGGGCGGCGAATGGCAGAAGATCGCAATTGCGCGCGCGTATCTGCGCGACGCGCAGTTGCTGATCCTGGATGAGCCTACGGCGGCGCTCGACGCGCGCTCCGAGCACGAAGTATTTCAGCGATTCTCGGAATTGACGGAAGGCAAGATGTCGCTGCTGATTTCCCACCGATTTTCCACGGTCAAAATGTCCGACCGCATTCTGGTGCTCAAAGACGGCGAAATTGCCGAACAGGGCAAACACGACCAGCTGATCAAAGTGGGCGGACATTACGCGGAGATGTTCGAGCTGCAGGCCGCGAATTACCGCTGATTGCCGCGCGGGCCGGCTTGCCGGCCGCGCGATCGAATCCGTACGAGAGCACTTCCCTTCCGTAGGAAAAACCGTTTATGTGGTGTGCAGATGCACGCCCACCAGTTCCTGCGGCGCGAGTGGCTGGTAGGCCTTGAATCCGGCGCGCTCCATGCCGCGCTGCGCTTCGGGATTTTTCATGAACGTATCCCACACAAAAGCGGTCCGGGCATTTTCCGCCATCACCATGGTGATTCCGGCGTCTATGCCGACAACATCGCTGTCGTACCAATTGGTCAAAGGATTGAAGGCGTCCACGAAACCGTAGCGGCTCCAAGTGCCGGCGCCGTAACCATTGTCAATGGTGCGCAGCACGCGCATTACCGGGCCGGGCAAGAATGGCAGCGATCCCGCCGCCGCGCACGGCACAACGGTGCCGTCAATCGGGCCGGTCTCCGGCGGCCCGCCCCAAACCTGATATCCGTTGATGGAATCCGAAGCGGTGATGCCCCACAGATCGTCGCTGTAATCGGGAAACTTGTTCGCGAGACTGAGGCAGAAGCGGCGATGCACGTCCGTAGCCAGAATCGAATTTTGAAAGTAATCGGCGTACATATCGCGTTTCCCGCGGAAATCGAACCAGGCCTGCGAGTACTGGTGGACGAATAACGGCGCGTAGGAGCCGATGAACTTGATCCCGTCGAACTCGAAAATGGTGCGTTTCCACGCATCCCAGGTGGCGGGAGCCAGCGGGTGGGAGGACGAGCCCAGCCCGAGCAAGTACATCATCATCATCTCGCTGTAACTGTCCCAGCGATATTGCAGGAATCCAGTCTCCGGGCTCCAGCCGTGCGGGAGAATGCGCGTGTCCTCCGATAACCAGTTCCAGTCCACGCGATTGAAAATCTCGTGCGCGAGCTGACTGATTTCGGAGTGTTCGAAGTGCTGACGGCACGTGAGAATTCCGCACAGCAGTATGGCGGTATCAATCGAGGAGAATTCGGATTGCCAGAGCCGCTCGCCGGTATTGATATTGCCCCAGTGATAAAAAAATCCGCGCTGGTTGGGCAGCTTCTTCCAGAAGAAACGCAGCGCGTTGATGACCCTTTCCCGGGCGAGAGTGAACGAGACATATCCGCGCTTTTCGCCGATGCACAGCGCGGCCAAACCGAATCCCGTGGCCGCGATGCTGCTCACCACCGTGTTGTCGGTGGAGCGAACGTTGCAGCGGTCCTTCACCAGGCCGGTGTTGGGATTGGACTGATCCCAGAAGAACTGAAAAATGGCTTTTTGAAGTTCTTCAAGAAACGAGTCGTCGCTTGGAGACAGGTAGGACGGGGGCGGAAGTTGCGAGGACGTCGCCGCCTGCTGCCGATTCAAGATTGCAGTGTGCGCGGGCGAAAGACGTCCTGCAATGGGAAGCGCGCACGCGGACAACGCCGCGAAATCTCGCAGCAACTCACGGCGCGTTAAACCCCTGGTCCTGCGAGTATCTCTGCCCACACTATTGATGTTAGTCGAACCAGACAGCGAATGAAACGCCGGACCGAACGTTGGTAATGACTGTTTCGACGAATGAGAGCGAGCTAAGGCACGATTTCCCAAAGCATTCCGGCGTTCCGACGCTACCCCAGAACGATGCGGACTTGATGCACTTTGCCGTCGTCGGTCAGGTGAATCGTGGCGGAGCCGGCCAGCAGATTTCCGTCGAGTTCGGTAAGTGCCACGCCGCGCGCCACATTGGACGGGTTCTCCACCGTGATCTTGTAGATGGACGAATGATAGCGGAACTCGATGCTGTACCCGGGCCAGTTGCGCGGGATACAAGGGTCAATGGAAAGCGACGTGCCGCGCACGCGGAATCCCAGGATGGAGGCGATCCCTGCACGGTAGAGCCATCCCGCCGAACCGGTGTACCAGGTCCAGCCGCCCCGCCCTACGTGCGGCGGCTCGGCGTAGATGTCACCCACCACGACGTAGGGTTCGACCTTGTAGCGCTGCACGTTGGCCCGGGTGTTGGCACGGTTGATGGGATTGATCATGCGAAAGAGCTCCATGGCCTTATCGCCATCGCCGAGCGCCGCAAAGGCGATCAAAGTCCAGGTGGCGGCGTGGGTGTACTGGCCGCCGTTTTCGCGAATGCCCGGCAAATAGCCCTTGATGTAGCCGGGGTCGTGCTCCGGATGGTTGAATGGCGGGGCGAGGAGGAGGATTAGGCCGTCGGGCCGGCGTATGAGCTGCTGATCCAACGCGGCCATCGCGCGCATGCCACGCCCTGGCTCCGCCGCGCCGCTCAAAATCGCCCAGGACTGGGCGATCGCGTCAATACGGCACTCGCCATTCTGCGCCGAGCCAAGAGGCGTGCCGTCGTCATAATAGGCACGGCGATACCAGTCTCCGTCCCAGCCATCGCGTTCGAGAGCGGCCTTGAGGCTGCTGACGTGCAGGCGCCAGGTTTCAGCGCGTTCGCGCTCGCCACGGGCATCGGCGATCTTCGCAAATTCCCACAGGACCGTGTGCAGAAACCATCCGAGCCAGACGCTTTCGCCCTGGCCGTCCTGCCCGACCCGGTTCATGCCATCGTTCCAATCGCCGGTGCCCATGAGCGGCAAGCCGTGGCTGCCGACACCGAGGCTGCGGTCCAGGGCGCGGGCGCAATGTTCGAAAAGCGTGCCGCGAGTCTCCGAGACGCGGGGCTGGAAATAGGATTCCTTCTGGCCTTCAGCGAGCAGGTCGCCTTCCAGGAAAGGGATGGATTCTTCGAGGACGGTCATATCGCCCGTCGTTTCAATGAACTGAACTACGGTGTAGGGCAGCCACAGCAGATCGTCGGAGATGCGCGTGCGAATCCCGCGGCCGGAAGGAGGGTGCCACCAATGCTGGACGTCGCCTTCGAGAAACTGATGTGCGGCGGCGCGCAGCAACTGTTCGCGGGCAACGGAGCGCTTGGCAACGTTCAGGGCCATCGCGTCTTGCAGTTGATCGCGGAAACCATAGGCGCCACTGACCTGGTAGAAGCCCGCGCGGGCCCAAAGCCGGGACGAGAGAGTTTGGTAGAGAAGCCAGCGGTTCAGCAGCACGTCCATCGTGGGATCGGGGGTCGTCACCTTTACCGTGCTGAGGATCTCGTCCCAGTGACGGGTGACTTCGGCGAGAACCTGATCCAGATCGGCAGTGCGGTAGCGAATCAGCAACTTGCTCGCCTGGTCTCTGTCTTCCGCCTCACCCAGGAAGAATACGATTTCAGCGCGCGCGCCCGGCCGCAATTCGATGACGGACTGCAGGGCGGCGCAAGGGTCCAGGCCGGGGCCGACCTTGCCCGTGAACGGGCCGCCACGCTCGAGTGCCGCGGGACGCTCCGGCGATCCGTTACGACCGAGGAATTCGCTGCGGTCGCCGCTGTAGGAGGTCTGCTGCCCGCGTAGGTCGGCGAAGGCGATGCGGCCTCCGAATTCACCGTTCCACGCGCTGTGGGCCAGGATCGCTTTCGTCTGCGGCTCGACCTCGGTGATGATGTACGGCGCGGTTACGTTGCGGGAGCTGCCCAGCACCCATTCCACGTAGGCCGTAACCGAGAGGCGGCGCACGCGATCCGAAGCGTTGCGCAGCGTGAGCCGCGAGATCTTGATCGGATCTTCCAGCGGAACAAACTGCAAAAGCTCGAGCGCGATGCCGTGGGAACCGTGCAGGAAACGGCTGTAGCCCTGGCCGTGCTGCGCGAGGTAGCTCGCATCTTCATCGCGAATCGGCAGCGCCGTGGGAGTCCAAACCTCACCCGTGGCTTCGTCTCGAATATAGATCGCCTCACCCGGCGTGTCGAACACATGGTCGTTGGACCACGGCGTGAGCTGATTTTCCTGGCTATTCAGCGACCAAGTGAAGCCCGAGCCGGATTCGGACACCAAAAATCCGAACGAGGGATTGGCCACCACGTTGACCCAAGGCTCAGGCGTGCGCAGGCCTTCATTGAGGGCAATCACATATTCACGCCCCTCGTCCGCGAAACCCCCCAGACCATTGAAGAATTGCAGCGCGGGTTGCGGCAAGCGCACATCCTGACGTTTGGCGGAGCGCGCCGGCCGCAACGCGGCGGCCGCTGCCGGCTCCGGATAGTGCGACCTGATGAGCTGTTCGGCCAGCGTGCCGCGGCGGCTCAACAGGACCGCACGGGCGATACCCTGAAGCTGCGCACGAACTTGCGGAGTGAGCAGGTCGCCGCGCAGCAGAAAGATTTTCCCGCTGACGCCGCCGGAATCGGGAGAGAGCCTCAATTGGCTGCCGCGGACCAGGGCGTCCAGGGTGCCCTGCAACTCCTGCACGTAGGACGCAGCCTTTTCGTTGATGATAACCACGTCCGCCGAGAGCTGCTTCATGCGCCAGTATTCGTGCGCGCGCAATAATTGCCGGATGACGTCCACGTCGTCGGGATCGTCAATGCGCGCGAGAATGATGGGCAAATCCCCGGAAATGCCCTGCGCCCAGAGCGTGGATATATCCAGAGAACTTTGCGCCAGAACGTCTGCGGCGGGACGCAACGAAGAATCCACGTACAGCACGGCATTGCCGAGCCGCTGGAAGAGCAACGCTTCCTCGGAACTGATGCCCAGGTGATGCATCTGCACTTGCGCCTGGGTCCATGCAAGCGTATGCGTGCGTTCAAAAGTTCTGGCGTCGCGATACTTATCGGCGAGATCGAGAACCTCCTCGCGGGTCGCGGCGGCAATGGTGGAAAAGATCAGATGGACCGTGCCGCCCGGAGGCACGCGAACGGTGCGCCGCAGACTTAGGATCGGATCCAGCACGGGCCCGACCGTATTGGAAAGCGGGCGGCCATCCATCACCGATACAGGATTGGCCAGGTTGTGCGCCCGCCCGACGAAGCGCGCGCGATCGGATTCGTATTGCAAATCCCCGACTGTTTCCGCATCGGTGACCAGAACGTGGGCGACCCACACGGAAGTCTCGTCGTCCGAGCGCTTACGGCGGGTGGCCACCAAGGCGCCCACATCCGCCGCGAATTCGGTTTCGACGAAGAGCTTGGCGAACGCCGGATGAGCAACGTCCGCGGCCTGCGGCGTGAGCGAAAGCTCTGCGTAGGATGTGACCTGAATGTCGCGCGCGCGCACCCCAACGTTACTGAGCGAAACGCGGCGAACCTCCGCATCGTCTTCGGAGGAAACGACGACGTCCAGTGCGGTGGTCAGGGAACGGTCGCGCCGGCTGATTTCGGCGTGATCCTCGAAGAAAATGGCTTCGTATTCATCGGGCTCGACGCCGGCAGGCTGAAAACCCGCCGACCAGACGCTACCAGTTTGCTCATCACGGAGAAAAACGTACTGACCCCAGCAATCTCTGGTGAGATCTTCCCTCCAGCGGGTGATGGCCAAATCGCGCCAGCGGCTGTAGCCCGAGCCGGCGGAGGTCAGCATCACAGAATAGCGGCCGTTGGAGAGCAATTGAGTGCGCGGTACGGGGTCGTGCGGCGAGGTGAACCGACGCACGACCGGAGGAATCAGCTCGCGGACCTTGGAAGCCGCCGACACCTCTTCGGCGCGCGGCCGAGTGACCAGCACGTCGCGAGGCGTGCGCTCCTGCAGTAACAGCTCGGTGGCGCGCACGATCGGTTCCGCATGGAAGCGGTCGCGGATCACGCCTCCGTTCAGCACATCGGAGAACGCCAGGAGCGACATGCCCTGGTGATGGGCCATGAACGCGCGAATCACCGCGACTTCCTTTCCTTCCGGCAGCCGGCTGCTGGTGTAATCCAGCGATTCGTAGAAGCCGTAGGCCCCTGCTGCTCCGGCCCGCGCCAGCCTGGCGAAGTTCTGCACGGCGGCGGCCGGATTGATCATCGCGGCCAGGGCCGTGGCATAGGGCGCGATTACCAGGTCTTCGCTCAGTCCGCGTTTCAGGCCCAGGCCCGGCACTCCGAAGCCTGAATACTGGTAGGTGAAATCCAAATCGCGGGCGTTGAAGGCGGATTCCGAGATTCCCCACGGAACACTGCGCTCTTCGCCGTAGGCGATCTGCCGCAGCACGACCTGCTCGTAGGTCTGGCTCAACATGCTGTTCGCAGGAGAGCGCATCATCAGCGCCGGCATCAAGTATTCGAACATCGAGCCCGACCAGGAAATGAGCGCGGAGCCGCGACCTACCGGAGTGAGCGGACGGCCCAGGCGAAACCAATGCGAGGCCGGCACGTCGCCCTTGGCTATGGCAATGAAGCTGGTGATGCGCGCCTCGGAGGCAAGCAGGTCGTAGTAGTTGGCGTCCAGCGTTCCGTCAGTGCCGCGGTAGCCGATGGAAAAGAGTTTGCGCGTGCTGTCGAACAGAAACGTGAAATCCATTGCTTGGAACATGCTTTCGGAGGCGTGAGCGATCCCGACCAGGCGACGGGCCAGAGTCGAAGCATCGCGGGCGGCGCCGTGCAGCGCCTCGGTCAAAGCGTCTATGCGGGCCAGTATTTGGCGATTCGCGCCAGGATCACCCGCCCGTTTCTCGCGCAGCGATGCCAGCTCGCGCGCGGCGGATTCGCAACGATCGGGCACAGCGGCCAAGGCCGGGATATCGCGAAAGTACGGCTCGATCGCAACCCACTCCGGAGCATCTTCCTGGGGACGTTCCGCGAGGGCGATAATCTCAGCGGGTTCGAGGCGCAGCCACGGAATCACCATCCGCGCGTCGCGCATGTGGCTCTCGAGACCGGCCCGTGCGGCTTCGGCCCAGACGCACAATTCGGAGTCCGCAGGCTGGCCGAGCTCCTGGGCGAGAGCCTGAGCGATGTCGGCGACCGTCTGGGCGCGTTCGCGCATATCCAGGAAGCGCGCGGCCCATTCCCGGACGCCGGCTGGAACGGGCTCGAGCAAGGCGGCCAGAGCGTCCAGGGCATTGGTGAGCTGCTTGCGGGTGACGGTATGGGTGCGCTGCGTATCGGCAATTCCTTCCAGTGACTCGCGCAGCAGATGGATTACATCGGCGAGTCCCGAGAAGGGCCGCAGTGCTACGTACGCTTCTCGGGTCACTTCGCGGCAGCCGTTGCCCAGCACGACCAGATTTGCAGCCAGATTTCCGCTGTCCACGCTGGAAACGTACTTGGGATCGAGCGGGACCAAACGCTGCGTGTCGTACCAGTTGTAAAAGTGCCCGCGGTAGAGCTCCAACTGACTCATCGTGCGCAGCGTGACTTCCAGGCGGTCCGCCATCTCCTGCGCGCCCAGCCATCCCATGTCCCGCGCGGCGAGCGAGGCGAGCAGAGAAAGCCCGACATTCGTGGGGGAAGTTCGATGGGCTACGACGGGCTTGGGATCTTCCTGAAAATTATCCGGTGGCAGAAAATGCTCGTCGGCGGAGACAAATCTTTCGAAGAAGCGCCAGGTGCGCCGGGAAATCAGGCGCAGGGCGGTCGTGTCCGCGGCGGATAACGGCGCGACGTCCTCAAGCGGCGGAGGAACGCTAATCCAGTGCGCTACGGCGGGCGCCGCTATCCACAGCACGACGAAAGGAATCGCAGCCGGCAACGCGCGAGGATGCGCCAGGAACACGGTCGCAAGGGCGGCAATCGCCAGCAGCACCCCGCCCGCCATGCGTCCGTACGTGGCCCAGGCATTCAAGTCCACGCCGTGCTTGGCCTGCGCGGCGGTGACCCACTGCAGCAGATTGCGGCGGGTGAAGAGCAAACGGCCTAGCGTGCGGAGAATGGCGTCGCTCATGAGCCAGGCTTGGTACGCAATGAAGGTGATCGTCAAAGCCATCTGCGACGAGCCCAGGGACAGGTCCGAAAGAACGTCGCGAAAGTGGCTGCGCTTGGAGATTCCGCTCAGGCGCGCATTCAATCCCATCAGAAAAGGAATCAGCGCGGGAATGGCAATCGTAAGCAGCACGAAACGCGCCCACATCCACGGCGACACCTGCGGGATCAGCCAGCCCACGAGCATGAGCAGAAACATGCAGGGCGCCGAAAGAGTGCGGCGCAGATTATCAATCATCTTCCAGCGGCTGATCGTGGGAATCGAGATTTTGCGCTGTCCGTCCTTCGACCAGCTTCCGCGCCAGAAAATCCACGGCAGAAGCTGCCAATCTCCGCGGGCCCAGCGGTGCTGGCGGGCGGCGGCGACTTCGTAATGCGATGGGAATTCATCGAACAACTCGATATCGCTGGCCAGGGCGGCGCGCGCGAAAATGCCTTCGAACAAGTCGTGGCTGAGCAGGGTGTTCTCTTTCACCTTGCCGTCTAGAGCTGCTTCGAATGCCTCGAGATCGTAGATTCCTTTTCCGGTGTATGACCCCTCGTGAAAAAGATCCTGATAGACATCGGAAACCGCCGAAGCGTATGGATCAATTCCGCTGGGGCCGGAAAAGATGCGCTGGAACAACGATGCCTCGCGGTCCGTTGGCAGCGAAGGCGTCACCCGCGGCTGGACCACCCCGTAACCCTCCACCACGCGACCCAGTGCCACGCTGAACTGCGGCTGGTTCAAGGGGTGCGCCATGGTGCCCACCAAGCGCGCCGCGGTGCCGCGAGAAAGCCGCGTGTCCGCGTCGAGAGTAATGACGTAGCGCACGCCGGGAATTGATTCCGGTGGCTGGCCGGAAACGGGCGTGAAAGTTGTACTCGTCGAGCCGCGCAGAAATTCATTCAGCTCGTGCAGCTTGCCGCGTTTGCGTTCCCATCCCATCCATTTCCGCTCGCGTTCGTTCCACAGGCGCCTGCGGTGAAAAAGGAAGAAGCGGGCGCCGCCTGCGGGCGCGGGACCATGGGCTTTGTTGAGACGCGCGATACCGCCGGCCGCCGCCGCGAGCAGCTCCTCGTCTCCGGGCATGCTCTCCATCGGGGCATCCAGCCAATCGGTGAGCAGCGCGAAGCGCAGGTCGCCGTCGGCATTCGCGAGGTAATGAATTTCCAGACGTTCGACTTGCTCCTTAATTGACTCTTGCGCGGTCAACAGTGTGGGAACCACGATGACGGTGCGAAGCTCCTCCGGCACGCCGTCGCGCAATTCCAGCCGGGGCAGCGTGCGCGGTCCCAATAAATCCGTCACCACTCGGTTGATCAGCGCGATGGCCAGGTCCGAGGCAGGGACCAAGGCAAGCAGGCCCAGCAGCACTATGCAGAGCGGGCGCACGCCGAATTCCCTGGCGTGCGCGAGCGGCAGCACCAATATCAGCGCGGTCATCAACGCGATGGTGCCCAAGTAGGCAGGCACGGCGGCGCGCACGTACAGACGCAGCAGGCCGCGGCGCCAGGCAACCTGGAAGTCCAGCTCCCGTTCGAACTCGAGCCTTCCGCGGGAGATCAGGTAGTAGCCCGGGTCGGCCTTGCGCTCGTCGTGCGGCTGTCCATCGCCGTGCAGCTCGGCACGAGCGCGCTTGGCGCGCTGCACAGCGCGTTCCGCTACCTCAATTTCGCTGTGCTGCGACCCGCGCGAAAGATCCTCGATGGCGTGGCGGTAGTAATCGCGCGTGGTGAAATCCATTTCGCCGAAATTGCTGCCGTTGCGCAGAACGTCGTCCACCAGGCTGACGCTTTCGAAGAATGCTTCCCAATC
This sequence comes from Candidatus Acidiferrales bacterium, assembly GCA_049300435.1. Lineage (GTDB taxonomy): Bacteria > Acidobacteriota > Terriglobia > Acidiferrales > UBA7541 > Palsa-295. Next base: position 48,464 of record JBAQJS010000035.1, read on the forward strand.
GAACGCCGACGTCAGCCGCATGCTGGTGATGACGTTGCGCACCGTCACGGTCATGGCGGCCTGGTCCTGGTGCTCCGCACGGACAATTTCGTCGGCGGTGGTGTCTTGCGCGGCGAGGCGCTCATCCAGCCACACCAGGATGGGGCCGACCTTGGGGTCCAGGTCGCGCAAGCGTTGCACCAACTGCACCGCAAAGCCGCGCTCCAACGGCTTGTTTTCGAAACGGCGCAGGACCGAGGCGGGCGAAACCGAGGTTTGTCCGGCGGCGCCGAGCAGACGGTCGGCCAGAATATCGGCCTCGACGCGAGCGTTACGGCTGCGCACGATGCGCTCGGCAACGCGGCGCAGGTTTTCCACCAACACGATGCGCAGCGTGATGGCTACGGCCCAGAGTTCGCCGATGGTAAGGGGCTGTACCCTCTGATAGGCCCGCACGAAGCGGCGCAACACTTCCGGCTCAAAGCGGCTGTCGTTGTGCGCGACGAACGCCCAGGCAACGCCAAAAACGCGCGGGAAGCCTTCCAGGTGCCCGGAGGCAAGCTTGGGCAATTTGCGGTAAAAGCCGGGAGGAAGATCGTTGCGAATTTCGCGCAGCTGCTCTTCGACAATGTAGAAATTGTCAACGAACCATTCCGCGGCGGGCGTGATGGCCTGTTCGTGCTGAATGGCACGCGCCGTGGCGCGGTAATACTCGAGCAACACCCGCCCGTTCTCCAGGACGCGAGGAATCAGCGGACGCCCGTCCTCGGGTGCGGTGACCACCGCCTGGGCCGCCGCCAGGCTCTCCGCGTGCTGCTCCAGCCGCTCGACGCTGAAAAGCTCGGCTCGAATAGTCTCTTCTGGCTCGGTGAAGATGGGCGGAGGAGGTGCAGCCGGATTCGTCATTTTCTAACTTCGCTTCTCCATGCTTCCGCGATGATGGCCGGGAATTCGCAGCCTGCCCTTTCCAGCCGGCAGAATGAAACAGCAGACCCAGCGGTCGGAGGGTTGGGGGGAACGGCCGCGAGACGCATGCGTCGAAGCGCTGCGTAATCAAAGTTTACAAGAGCGCGCGCTCAATGGCGCCATAAATTCGCGGCGCCCTGCAAAATAAGATCGAAGGGGGAAATCACGCGCGATTGCCCAGAGAGACATCCGACGCGCAACACTTTCAGGGCGTTTCAGGCCGCGCCGCGAAAAACGAGCGGCGGTGCAAAGAAGTGGTGAGCCGGGGAGGACTCGAACCTCCAACCCGCTGCTTACTCGGGTGGAGAATTCGTTGTGTTGAGAACAGGGGAGGCGTACCATGCGCGAGTCGGAGGTCCAAATCGCAAATTCCGGTTACAAGCTCTATCCCCGCGCCTGTCTTCCTCGTCGGTTGGTTGCGAATCACTCATAGAGCTCTTGACCAGACGAAATCGGTCTGGTTTTGAATTTCATAAGGAGAAGGTAAATCCTCGCAGCAGTCGTAGCGTTCGCAATGTCCGAAACAGGTCGCGCCGAGGCGCGAAGAAACGTTTGACCCCAAATGCGCACACGATTTTCACGCTGTCTCAGCACGTTATCCGCAGGTCTTCTTCTTTCCGTCGCAATTTCTAGCTGGCCCGCAGCGGTGCACGCGCAGCAGCAGGAACAGAGTTCCTCCACATCGCGCCAGGAGTTCTCCTTGGACGGCGGCGATTGGCTGCTGGGTTCGTTTCCGATGGATGGAGGAGTTGCAGCCGGCGCGCAGCGGGAAGACTTTGACGACAGCCATTTCAGACCCGTCCAAGTGCCCGGCGAAGTGCAGTTGCAGCTGGGCCTCAAAGGCATGGATCTCTTTCGCCAGACAAGAGAGCTCACCAGTATCAATTTCAAGGAGTGGTGGTACCGAAAGCACTTCAAGGCTCCGCCGCGCGTCGAAGGCAAACGAATTCTTCTTCAGTTCGATGGCGCCGACTATTTTGCCAGCGTGTGGCTCAACGGAAAGCTTCTGAGCGAACATGAAGGCACCTACGTACCGTTCTCCTTCGACGTGACTTCATTGTTGCGCCATGACGGGGAGAATGTTCTGGCGGTGCGCCTCACGCATCCTTGGATCCCAAAGGACCGGGGCTTGGACGAATACATGAAGGGCGATTTTACGATGTCCGTTTACCCGAACACACTGACTCTCGACCATCCTCCCTATACGATCCATGTGGGCTGGGACGCACTCCCCGCACATGGAAACGCCGCCTTTTCGATGGGTCTGTGGCGAGGAGTACACCTGACTGTTGCCGATCCCGTGATTGTGTCCGACCTCTACGTGCGCACCGTCTCGATTCAGCCTGACGGCAGCGCGACGCTTGCGGTCAGCGGGGAGCTGGACAATGCGGACCCCGAGCCCGCCGCTGAGACTGTGGAATTGAGCATTCGCCCGGCTACGTTTGCAGGTGAGGCGCTGCGGCTGCCTCCAATTGCAGTGCGTGCTGGACCGGGTGAAACCCCGTTCAATACGCAAGTACAGGTCAAAAATGCGCGACTATGGTGGACTTGGGATACGGGCGCGCAAGATATGTATGAGCTTACCGCGCGCATCGAACCCGGCGGCGAGTCTGCGCAAACAGGCGCGAGCGGTGACGTTCAATCGGTTCGCTTCGGCATTCGCACGTTGACCCGCGACTCGTCTATGGCCTACCGCTTAAATGGCAAGCGCATTTTCATCAAAGCCTCTTGGTTTCCCATTTCCGATTACTACGAATCCCGCTCCACGCAAGAAGCCTACGACCGTGACCTGCGCTTGTTCCGGGATGCAAACCTGAATCTCGTGGTGAACTTTACGGTCGTCGAAAAGCCGGCGTTTTACGACCTGTGCGACGAGCTGGGCATTCTGATCGTTGACGAGTTGCCGTTCCCGCAATTCGGTCCGGGCCCAGCGCTCGCGTCTGATAGTCCGCGGCGGCAGCCGTTCTTGCAGGAAGCCGCGAAGGAAGTGACCCAGATCGTCATCGAGCACCGCAATCACCCCTCGATCGTCGAATGGGCGCCCCTGGCGGAAGCTGACGAGCATGGCGGCGGCATAGACAATGGATTGTGGGGGTTCGGCGGATACCTCTTCGATCAATCGGGCTATCAGACTTTTGTTGAAGATATGCGAAATCTAATCGAGAGGCTGGAGCCAGGCTCCGTGTTCCAACCCAGTCTGTGTGATTTAGGCGAGAAGCATTTCTGGATAGCCACGGCCGGATACCGGGGCAATACGGGTGTCTATCAACAGTATTTCGACGCTCTGGCTCCCTTCGTCTCCGAATACGGAAGCATCGCTATGTCCTCCTACGAGAACCTGGACAAGTATTTAACCCGCGACCAGCAGTGGGATCCCGCCAATCACACCCAGCCTCGCTGGTTCGGTCTCCCCATTGACATTTCCGCATACTCTTACATGACGAGCTCCGAATATGACGGCCTGTACAGCATGCTCTATCGAACGGAGCACTATGTTGACAGAGATATCCGCTCCCCGCGTGAGTTAGTTGACGACACTCAAATCTACCAGGCCTTTCTGATGAAGTACGCCACGGAGGCTTTTCGACGCAAGGAATATGACCCCATTATGGGCATTCGCTTCTGGGACTTCCATCAACTTGCGCCCGGCTTTCGCTTCGGCATTCTCGATTACGACCAGGTGCCCAAGGTTAGCTACTGGTGGACCAAGAAAGCGATGTCCAAGTTGGCGGTGAGTTTCGCCTACAAAAATGCGCTCGGAGGCCAGTCGGCTGGGAGCAAACTTTCCATTCCAGTATGGGCCATCAACGACCTCGACCATGCTGTGGACGCAAAGGTTGATTGCAACATTTACGATTTGCGTGGGAAAGTGGTCTTCAACCAAAGCTTCAGCCGGCAAATTCCGACGGACGGAAAGGCAAAAGTAGGCGATCTCGACTGGATTCTGCCGGACGAGCCAGGCGTCTATTTAGTGCGTGCATTGTTGTCCTCGTCGCGGCCTGCGGATCGGGCCGAAGACACAACCTTTGTGAAAGTGGTTCCAAAGGCCTTTTCGCACCCGGTACGCGTACTGCTCATCGCGCAGGCGAAAATTGCAACGCCCATCGCGGCCATGCTGCTTGGCGCCGGCATTCCGGTGGATGTCCTCGATCAGGAGTCTGTGGGCCGCTTCGATGTGCTCGCGGACGGAGCCGCACTTCACGCGAAGTACGACGTGATCTGGCTGGCTTCTTTCGAGAATTTCGCGAAGGTCTTTCCCCCGGTGGCGGCCCTGGGCGTCAAACAAGCCGTAGCTGCTGGTACAGGATTTATTCACACCGGCGGTCAGGGAAGTTATCACGGCGGACAAACGCGCCAGGCTCTGATTGAACTCACGCCTCTTGCCGATCTCTTGCCGGTCACAATCCAGAACAGCAACGACCTGGCCTATGGCGAGCATACGCTCGACGACACGCTGGAAACAGAAGCGGGCTTCAAGGACATCACGGCCACTCCCGGCGTGGAGTGGGCCGGCCTGCCTCTGCTCGATCGCTATGGGCTGCCCGCATTCAATCGGGTTACAGCCAAGCCAGGCAGCCAAACGCGGCTGCTCATCCACGATCAGCCGCTTCTGGTTACGGGCGAATTTGGCCATGGACACACCATCAGCTTTACCGGATTCACTCCCGTACAGGACAATAAAGAGGAATATTTTCTGGACCAGCAGTTGATTCAGGACCCGGCAAACCGCACTTACTTTGAGGCCTTTGTCGGACTCGTGGCACTGGCGGCCGGTGAAAAAACCACTGTGCCGGTAACGGCGCTGCTGAGTGCGATGGAGAAGCCGCTCTTCCAAACACTCAAGGAGCAGCCTGCTACAAGGGTTGACGTCCAACTAGAGCCTGGCGCGGCGGCGCAGGATCAAGCCTCGACCGTCCGGTTGGTGCGGCTCAAAAACGGCGTCTCGTACGCTCATCTGGTTCGGCTGCGCGTGGAATGGAATGCCAAGGCGCCACAACCGTATTTCACCGAGTTCAGCGACAACGCCTTTGAGATGCTCCCGGGAGAGGAAAAGACAATCACCCTGTCCTGGAAGACGCCCGCCGGCGCCGGAACGCCATCGGGGACTCTGATTGTGGACGGCGCGAACGTGACGCAATCAAGATTGCAGTTTTAAATCTTCCGTGGCTTCTGTCACTTTCGGTCTGGCCAGTGCGACCAAGCCCGGGACGGCTCGCATCGCGGACAGTGCATTCGCTTTAACTGTTCACGCCGAAACATGCCGGCATTTGACCCCCTGCGATCTATCGAACCGCGCGGAGCCTCGCAATATCGGGAGCCTGATCTGGAGATGTCCGCTCAATCGGACTTTGTATTAGACCAACATGGTCCGATCAAAGCGGCACGCAGTGGACAACCTTAGTGGGGCGGATTTTTAGCCAGGTGTGGCACAAAATTGGGCACGGTTTTTTGTCCCGGATAAATCCGAAGAGGCTAACTTATTGAAAATAAGTGGTGAGCCGGGGAGGACTCGAACCTCCAACCCGCTGCTTAAGAGGCAGCTGCTCTACCATTGAGCTACCGGCCCACTGAGAAAATTGTAACACGAGAAAATGACGCGCCCAATCAATCCGCTCACGCGCTAATTCTGATCCGGCGATCCGGAGACAGGTTCAGCGCACGGCCTTCATCCGGGCCGTCACTTGCGGCGGCGCAAGGTAGCCGCGATTTCCTGAGCCACTTGCCTGGCGCGGACCAGGTCGCCGGGGCCGAGCGAGATCGCCGCCACGCGCGCGTGCCCCCCGCCGCCGTACTTTTCGCACAGTGAAGCCAGGTTTACGTCCGCCGAAGCTTCCTTCCAGGGATTGGTGCCGACGGAAACTTTGGCGCGCAGGGGCGACGCGCTGACGCCCACGGAATAGAGCGCGTCGGGGAACAAGAAATAGGGCACGAATTTGTTGTAGCCCTCGAGGTCCAGGTCGCTGACGTCGAAGAAAATCACCCCGTCGCGAAAATCGGCGCGCTCGCGAAAAACGTCCAGGGATTTGCGGTGGCGCTCAAGCAGGGGGCCCAGATGCTTCTGCACGATGGGCAACTGCACCATTTCCGCGAGCGAAATATACGCAATGTGCGGGATCAATTTCGGCACCAGGTCGGGTTCCGGCGCGGCTTCGATCACCAGGGCCAGTTGCGTGGCCGGCTCGCTGAGGCTGACGGCTTCTTGAGGCGATGCGAATTGCGCGCCGTCAATGATGTCGCCCCAGTGAATCAGATTGGCGACCGGCTTGGCATCGAACCCGAATTTTTCAGAGGCGATGGTGGCTAGAAACTTGGTGCAGGATTTGTAGGTGGGATCGTAAAACTTCTTGCCGGAATGGTCCTGGTGGAATTGCGCGGCGTCTTCGGGTTTCAGAAAGGCGCTCTGGTGGTGATCGAACCACCAGGTCAGGCGCGGGGAGCTGGAATATTTGAAATCAACGATGGCGTTTTCGTCGCCGTCGAACGTGCCGTCCTCGAAGGGCTGCGAGGCTTTGTGCGTCATTCCGGTATAGAAGAATTCGGCGCCGGGATCAATGCGCTCCTTGTAAAAACGCGAAAAGATAGCGGCGGAGGAGGCTCCGTCGAAGCATTTGTCATGGAAGCAAACACGGACTTTCAAATCTCTCTCCTGACGACCCTTGCGGCGAGGCGCGCCGCGCGGGGGAAAGCCAACAACGATGGACGTTCAGTTGAAGATTGTCAAGAGCGAACGACGCGCGGCAGTGTCCAGCATTTCTGTTGAAAGGGTTTTGGGGGGTGTCTCGCATGAGTGTTGTCTCAGGCATGCATTCGCTCCGCCGCTGGCACGTGGCAGTCCAGGACCTGTTCGCTGTGCGCGGCATGCACACAGCCGGGAAAACGGCCCAGATAGCGTCGCAGACACCGGAAAAGACCTTGCGCTAGTTTCGCGGTGCGTGATGGGAGGGAGGGTGGGGACGATGTTGCGACCAAAATTAGCGATTGATTATGAATTATTTGTTGATAGGAAAGGAGTTGAGTGAGTTTCCGATTTCCGCACAGTAGCGATTGACGGGGCGTGGCTGGCGAAGGCGGGTGGGGATGCTCGGGTGGGGTTGCGCGGTGCGCGGCGTGCGGGATGGGAGCGCTGGTGGGCGTTTTGGGCGGGATTAGAACGGGGTGCGGTTGTTTGTTTTCAATGGGTTGCGTCATTTTCTAATCCCGGAATCCGAGATTAGAAATGCGCGAGTGGGTGGAGAGGTAGCGGCGAACGGCGGCCCGGGGAGCGCGAGAGGCAGAAGCGCGAACAGGCGCGGGCATGCGTCCTCCATAGGCGGGCCGTAGAAGCGCCCGACTGATGATAACACAGTCAGTAACGGGATAAAAGGGAAATTATGCCGGGCACAGGGCGGGACAGTGGAGGGCGAGGCTTTCAGGGGACCGCTCGCGCTGCCACTGAACGCGCGCACGGCGGGCGCCGAAGATCGCTGAGTGACCGGGAGCTCGCCGCGCGCAATTTCTGGCAGTTGGCGCTTCAGGACCTCCCGAAGATCTTATCGGCGAGATCGGCCGCCACAGGCACGCGATACTTTTCGCCTTGGTAGGCCTTGATCATCAGTAAGATCCAGAGAATCACTCCGACGACATTCACGAGCCAGAGCAGCCCGATCCCCATGGAGAATCCCGCTACCGCTCCGGCCATAAACAGCATGCCGAGCACGATGCGGATGATGAAAAGGCCGCCGAACACGACCATGGACTGTGCAGCGTGAAAGCGAACGAACGGGCGCTTGTCCGTGATGTAGAAAATCAGCCCGGTGAGCCAACCCAGCAGATAGCTGAGTAGCCCTGCGACATTCTCGGACAGGCCTGACTGCGTGGACACGGCTGGAACCTCGACCGGCGCGGCGCCGGCAGCGCCCTGCGGCGCCCCGCAACTGGGACAAAACCCCGCGTTGTCTGCAACCACGGTTCCGCATTTCGTACAATGTGGCATGAGCTTCCTCCAGAGGGTCCGGCGGCATCCCGGCAGGCTAGTTGCCGCGGAGACTAGCAAAAGACCGGGCGAGCGGCAAGCGCAAACACGGAAGCCGAACGCCGGCGTGGGAACAGGCCAGGAGGAACCCAGCGCGATTTGCAGCTATAATCGGGCAGGCGGTTCAGCGCCTGAACTGTAATGCTATACTGCCGGGACGACGCGGAAGTGGCGGAATTGGCAGACGCGCCAGCCTTAGGAGCTGGTGGCCGAAAGGCCGTAGGGGTTCGAGTCCCTTCTTCCGCAGACCTTTTCTTGAAAGACCGATGTAAGCTCTCTCATTCGCCGTGGTACAAAAGCTCGGGCTGTTCAACCGTCGAAGGCGTCCCCAACTGCGGCTGCGAAATCGGCAGAGGAATGTGCTCCGGCACCACCACATAGCCAACCAGCCAGAATTGATAGCGCTCCCGCACCTCGTTCAGAATCGTCAAGAACGCATCACGCTTCCGCGCCGTCCCCAGCAAGGCGCGCCGCCGGTACAGTCAGAGAGAATGACCGCACAAAACAGGGACACCCCTGAAGCCGTCCATCCGAATCCACCCGAGTCGTCAATGAATATCTTCACAGTTCACGCGCTTCATTGGGCAAGATTGAACGTCCGACGCGCTAGCTCGCTCGTTACTCGCTGACCCTCGGTGGAATCTTCTCCAATTTCCAGCGAAAGCGGAGTTGTCCTTTGGTCTCTTCCGAAGACGCGTACCACAGGAAGTGGAACAGATCTAATTTTTCTGCCTGCTTCCGCAATCGTTCGTCTTCAACAAATTTGCGTACTTGTTCCTTTGCCGACTCGGGTGCGTTGTCCCACAGGAAATTCCAGTCTTCCACAGCTTTCTGGTCAACGGCCGCCTTGTCCGCAGCCTTCTCGCCAACAGGCTTCTCGTCAATAGCCTTGCTAACATGCACACGTCGGCTATTCCACCATTCCCGTGTATCTCGCACCATGACCCTCAGCGCGTCGCCAACGACGATGCCAAGGGCGATGTCCAGAATGAGCCAGCCGTCTATGCTCATTTCTCAGTCACGATTTTTAATCCAATCGTCTCGCCGTGTTGAGTCGAAGTGCCGACGAACTTCACATTCAATACTTTGAAACAGCCAGAGCAAAGAAGATTCAGCTTGCCCACTTCCGATGCTGGTAGCCAGCGCCGCTCGAAGTCGTGCCCGCATTCCTGTTGACGCTTCGTCAGAATTTCCATCGTGAGTTCCGCTACGATGGACTCCCCGTCACTGTTCAACTCTTCAATTCGTTTGCGGATTTCTGGGTCTCGCGATACGGCCCCACTCTTGAACGCCCATTCTTCATGCGACTTGATGTGTTCTTTGAAGAATGAAGGGATGTACTTTACAGGTGAGCCGTCGCCGCGTTCGCATTGTTCCTGTTGACTCCTTACGAACCTAGCTTCCTCGGCGATACGTGCGTTATGGTCAGTGTTCTCATCGCCCGTAGGCGTGAAGTGTAGGTCGAATGATTCGCTGACCACCGTGCGGCACGCGGGGCAGTCCAGTTCAATGTCAACGACCGCCATTCGATTGCAGACAGGACAAATCCATTGCTGTGTGGCAGGTGTCACGCTAGCCGCAGTTTATAACTGAGATAATGGTAGCAACGCCGGTAGCATTTCGCAATGGTGCTTTCGTGCCTCAAGAGGGCGTGCGTTTCGTGCTTGTAGGTGGAGAATCCCTTCTTCCGCACTCTCGGTTCGTTTGGCCGAAGCGGCTACAGGCCGATTTGGCCGAGCATGCCGCTGAGGCGGGTGAGTTCTACCTCGGCTTCGAGGATTTCCGCATTCAGCCTTTCTTCGAATCCATGGCCCAGGCGGCGGGCTTGTTCACGCAGCGACTCCAAGCGGGTCCTGGCGGCGTCGTGCTCCTGTTTCAATCGCGCGGCAAGGTCTTCCTGTTCCTGGCTCATGCTGGGTCTCCCTGACGGGAGTATAGCGCGGGTTGATGCGCTCGGGGCAAGCGGCTCGCGGCAACGGGATGCGCAGGCTGGTTGCGAGCGCACGCGCGGCGGGAAAATATGAGCGCGTGGCGCGAGGTGCCGCGAGACAATCGCAAGTCACTCGGCGCGACTCAATCGGTGCGAATCAAGCGGCGCGACTCGACCGGCGCGGGTCAATTGGCACGAGTCAATCGGCGTTGACGCGCGCGAGTAGTTTCTTTATACTGGAGATTCTGATGCGGTGATGTTTGGCCGCACTTCCCTGCCGTCCTCCCTCTCGAATTTCGAACAGGTGAAAGGCAGATTGGAAACAGGGTGTGGCGCAGTCCTTCCCCTGCAAAAAATCCCATGAGCGAAGCAACCTGCAAACGTGAAATCGAGCTGGAAATCCCAGCCGAGAACGTGGCCAAAGCGAGCGAGAAAGTGGCGCGCGACCTGGCACGCGTGGCGCGGATTCCCGGGTTCCGTCCGGGCAAAGCGCCGGTGACGCTGATCCGGCGGCGCTTCGCCGAGGACATCCAGGGCGAAGTGGTGCAATCGCTGGTGCCCGAATATCTGGAAAAGGCGCTGGACGAGCAGAAGCTGGTTCCGGTAACGCGGCCCGAGGTGGATAAGGTCGAGTTCAAGGAAGGCGAGCCGCTGAAGTTTCGCGCGGTGTTCGAAGTGCTGCCGGAATTCGAACTGGGCGATTACAAGGGCCTGGAAGTCGAGATCGAGGAAGTGGATGCAGGCGAGGCTCGCGTTGACCAGGTAATCCAGGAGATGCGCGAGCGGGCGGCGACTTTCGTTCCGGTGGAAGGGCGCGCGGCGAAAGACGGCGACTTCGCGCTGATTAAGCTTTCCGGCATGCCGGAAGGCGGCGGAGAACCGGTGGAAGCCGACAACATCATGTGCCACATCGGCGCGGAAGAGACGCTGGAGAGCTTCACCGAGAACCTGCGCGGCGCGAATCCCAGTGAGACCAAGAAATTCCAGGCGCGCTATCCGGACGATTATCCCGACGAAAAGCTACGGGGCAAGACCTACGACTATTCCGTCGAGGTGCAGGCGATCAAGGAAAAGAAGCTGCCGGAAGTGAACGACGAATTCGCGGTGGAAGTGGCCAAGGAAGTGGGCGGGGTAAGCACGGTCGCCGAACTGCGGACGAAGATCCAGGAGAACCTGGAAGCCGAGAAGGAAGCCAGGCAGAGCGCCCAGGCGCGCGAGAAGATCCTGGAGACACTGGTAAAAAAGCACGATTTTCCGGTTCCCGAGGCGCTGGTAGAACATCAAATGGACGTGCGACTGGAGCGCACCGTCCGTTCCCTGGCAGCGCAGGGGGTGGACCCGCGGGCCGTAAACGTGGATTGGGTGTCGCTGCGCAAGGGCCAGCGCGACCGCGCGGTGGACGACGTGAAGGCGGAATTGCTGATTGACCGGATCGCGGACGCGGAAAAGATCGAAGCGACCGAGGAAGACGTGGAGAAAGAGATCCAAGCGCTGGCGGAACACGGTGGCGAATCGGCAACGGCGCTGCGGGCTCGCTTGACAAAGCAAGGAGCGCTCGATAGGATGAAATCGAAGTTACGCAGCGACAAAACAATCGAGTGGCTCTACCGCAATACCCGAATCGAGAAGACAGCCAAACGTGAAGAGTAATATCTGGTTCGGGTTCCTCAGCGCGCAAAGATACTTCCAATGAAATATACAGACGACGCGACTCCGCGTGCCACAACGCTCGTTCCGATGGTCGTCGAACAGACGAACCGCGGCGAGCGGGCTTATGACATCTATTCGCGGCTGCTGAAAGACCACATTATCTTCATCGGCACGCCGATTGACGACCACGTCGCTAACCTGGTGACCGCGCAGCTTTTGTTTCTGGCGTCGGAAGACCCCGAGAAGGACATCTCGGTGTACATCAACTCACCGGGCGGTTCGATTTCAGCGGGGATGGCCATTTACGACACGATGCAATTCGTGCGGCCGGACGTGGTGACGTACTGCATCGGGCAGTCCGCATCAATCGCCGCCGTGTTGCTGGCTGCGGGGGCCCCCAAGAAACGCTACGCACTGCCGAATTCGCGGGTATTGATTCACCAGCCGTGGATGTCCGGGCTCTCCGGCCAGGCCACGGACATAGATATTCACGCGAAAGAGATCATCCGCACCCGGGAATCGCTCAACAAGCTGCTGGCGGGGCACACGGGCCAGCCGCTGGAGAAGATCGAGCGGGACGTGGAACGCGATTTCATCATGACGGCCGAACAGGCGAAGGCGTACGGCATCGTGGACGAAATCATTTCGAAGCACAGGTAATTACGTTCCAAAGGGTTAGTATCCAAACCGATGATTCCCTGCCGCCCGGCCGGATTCCGTCTTACAATACAAGATACATTCGTCACGGGTGGGGTGAAATCCGAAGCGAGGGGGCCTAATCAGTGAAACGGTTCACACCGGAAGAGCCGTTGCGCTGTTCCTTCTGCCATAAAACGCAGGAGCAGGTGGAGAAGCTGATCAGTTCTCCATCGGAATATCCGCGCTCGTATATTTGCAACGAGTGCGTGGGCGTCTGCCAGCAGATTCTCGAGGACGAGAAGCGCGAGCAGTCCAGCCCGGCGAACCGGCGCCTGCCTCGTCCCCCGGAGATCAAAGCCTTCCTGGACGGCTACGTCATCGGGCAGGACAAGACCAAGAAGAAGCTGGCGGTAGCGGTTTACAACCACTACAAGCGGATTTTCCTGAACAAGCAGCCGGGCGACGTGGAGCTGGCTAAGTCGAACATTTTGCTGGTGGGACCGACCGGGACCGGCAAGACGCTGATGGCCCAGACGCTATCGCGCATGCTGGATGTGCCGTTCGCGATCGTGGACGCCACCACGCTCACCGAAGCCGGATACGTGGGCGAAGACGTCGAAAACATCATTCTGAAGCTGCTGCAGGCCGCGGATGGAGACGTCCAAAAGGCGCAGCAAGGCATCATATACATTGACGAAATTGACAAGATTTCGAAGAAGGACGAAAACCCTTCGATTACTCGCGATGTTTCCGGCGAGGGCGTGCAGCAGGCGCTGCTGAAGATTCTGGAAGGCACGGTGGCCAACGTGCCGCCGCAGGGCGGACGCAAGCACCCGCACCAGGAATTCACGCCGGTGGACACGACCAACATCCTGTTCATCTGCGGCGGGGCGTTCGTGGGGCTGGAAAAGATCATCGAGCGGCGCGTGGGTCACAAGTCGCTGGGTTTCCAGGCGGATGCGCCGGTGACGACGACGTCGCGACGGAACATCGAGATGCTGGAACAGGCGCAGCCGACCGACCTGATTCGTTACGGCTTGATTCCCGAGTTCGTAGGTCGCTTGCCGGTGGTGGGCGTACTGAGCGATCTGGATAAATCGGCGCTGGTTCGCATCCTGACCGAACCGAAGAACGCGCTGATCAGGCAATACCAGCGGCTCTTTGAGTTTGAAAATGTGCGGCTGCGCTTTACCGACGACGCTCTGGATACCGTCGCGGAGCTGGCGCTGCAACGCAAAGTGGGCGCGCGCGGCTTGCGCATGATCCTGGAAGATTTGATGCTGGAAATGATGTACCACCTGCCGGCGCAGCGGAAGCTGCGCGACTTTGTGGTGACGGCGGACATGGTGAAAGGGCGCGAAATCAATTGGAGCCTGCTGGAAAAAGCGGGCTAGCGTACCGGGAGAAAAAGGAGCTCGATGTTCAATCGCGAAAAAGGCGAGATCAAGCGCGTGCCGATGATGCCGGTGCGGGAAATGGTGATTTTCCCGGAGATGATGCATCCGTTCATCGTGGGCCGGGAAGCGTCCGTGCGCGCGCTGGAAGACGCTCTGGCCGGCGACAAGAAGATATTTCTGGTGACGCAGCACGACGCGTCCGTGGATGATCCCAAGCCTGAAGAGATTTACCAGGTAGGGACGCTGGCCAATATCGTGCAGAGCGTGAAATTGCCCGACGGCAACATCAAGGTGCTGGTGGAAGGCACCGAGCGCGCCAAGATCGTGCAGATTACCAGCGACGAAGGCTTCTTCCGCGCTTCGATCCGGGTGGTGACATCCAAGACCGAGCCTTCCCCGCAGTTGCAGCAGGCTTCCGAGCGCGTCACCGGGCTGTTCGAACAGTATGTGAAGCTCTCGCAGAGCCTGAATTACGACACCATGATCGCGGCCGTGCGCGTGGAAGATGCCGGCAAGCTTTCCGACGCGATTTCCGCGAACTTGCAGATTCCGGTGGAAGAAAAGCAGGAATTACTGGAGCTTTTCGAGCCGCTGGAGCGATTGAACCGCATCGCGGACATTCTGGAAGTGGAAATCGAAAAGCTCAACGTGGACCGCTCCATCAACACCCGCGTGAAACGGCAGATGGAACGCGCCCAGAAAGAGTACTACCTCAACGAAAAGCTGAAGGCCATCCAGAAAGAGTTGGGCCGCGGCGAAGCCAACGAAATCGAGCAGCTCAAGAAAAAAATCGAGACTTCCGGCATGCCCGAGGGGCCGCAGGAAAAAGCCCTGCAGGAGCTGAAGCGGCTGGAGATGATGCCGCCGATGTCCGCCGAGTCCACCGTATCGCGCAATTATCTGGATTGGCTGCTGGCGGTGCCCTGGAAGAAGCGCTCCAAGGAAATCCGCGACATCAAGCGCGCGGAAGTGATTCTCTCCGAAGATCATTACGGCCTGGACAAGATCAAAGACCGCATCCTGGAGTACCTGGCGGTGCGCCAACTGGTGAAGAATCCCAAGGGTTCGATTCTGTGCTTCCTCGGGCCTCCAGGAGTGGGCAAGACTTCTCTCGCCATGTCCATCGGGCGCGCCACGGGACGGAAATTCGTGCGCGTATCGTTGGGCGGCGTGCGCGATGAGGCTGAAATTCGCGGACACCGGCGGACCTACATTGGCGCCCTGCCCGGCCAGATTATTCAGATGATGCGCAAGGCCGGAACTATCAATCCCGTGTTTGTGCTGGACGAAGTGGACAAGATGTCCATGGACTTCCGCGGCGACCCGTCGGCGGCGCTGATGGAAGTGCTGGATCCGGAACTGAATCACGCCTTCACGGATCATTACCTGGACGTGGAATACGATCTCTCGAAGGTGATGTTCGTTTGCACCGCCAACGTGCTGCACACCATACCGCAGCCGCTGCAGGATCGCATGGAAGTGCTGCGCATCCCGGGTTACACCGAGCAGGAAAAGCACCAGATCGCGACGCGTTACCTGATCCCCAAGCAGATCGAAGCCACTGGCCTGGCCAAGGATCAATTGAAAATCAGCGAAGACGCCCTGAAGAGCACCATTCGCCACTACACGCGCGAAGCGGGCGTGCGCAACCTGAACCGCGAACTCGCCAATATTTCACGGAAGGTGGCGCGTAAGGTGGTTACCGAAGGCAAGAACGTCGCGGTGGAAGTGACTCCGGCGAACCTCGGCGACTTCTTGGGAATTCTGAAGTACCGCGATTTCTTCGCGGAGAAGAAGAACGAAATCGGCTTGACTACGGGCCTGGCCTGGACTGAAGTGGGCGGCGAAGTGCTTTCGACGGAAGCGACCTTAATGCAGGGCCGCGGACGGCTGACGCTCACCGGCAAGCTCGGGGACGTGATGCAGGAATCGGCGCAGGCGGCGATGAGTTACATCCGCTCGCGCAGCCATCTTTTCAGCCTGCCCAAGGATTTCTACCGGCACCTGGACATACACATGCATGTGCCGGAAGGCGCGATTCCCAAGGACGGCCCTTCGGCCGGCATTACCATCTGCACCTCGATCGTCAGCGCGCTGACGATGATTCCAGTTCGTTGCGACATCGCCATGACCGGGGAAATCACCTTGCGGGGCAAGGTGCTGCCCATCGGCGGAGTGAAGGAAAAGCTGCTGGCGGCGCACCGGCTGGGTTTGCGCACGATTATTATGCCGAAGGACAATGAAAAGGATCTGGCGGATATCCCGCCGGAAATCCAGGCGCAGATGTCCATTCATTTCGTGGAATCCATGGACGAAGTGCTGCAGATCGCGCTGGAGCATCCCCTGCCGATTCCCGGTCACCCACCGGTCGCCGGAGTCGAACCCAAGTTCGGTACGGACGTCGCGCAGGACAATGAACTAACCAATTGAAACCCTCTGGTCCTTCCACATTCTGATCAGCAGGCTTGGCCCGCGGCCAGAGGATTCCGGTTGTCTGTAGGTTATCCCGTATTTAAGTTGCAAGAGTCTGGCAGGTTCGAATTTGCGCCCGCCTGTAATCCATTAAGAAATCAATCTGCCTGAAAACCAGGCCTGAGAAGGAATGAAAGCAATGAGCATTAGCCTTGCAGAACTGAAAGACAAGAACATCACCGACCTGGCGAAAATCGCCAAAGAGCTGAACATCCCCGGGGCGTCGGGCATGCGCAAGCAGGAGCTGATTTTCCAGATCCTCCGCGCCCAGACCGAAAAAAACGGGCTGATCTTTTCCGAAGGCGTGCTGGAGTGCCTGCCGGACGGATTCGGCTTCCTGCGCGCGCCCGAATACAATTACTTGCCGGGCCCGGACGACATTTACGTCTCGCCGTCGCAGATCCGCAAATTCGATCTGCGCACCGGCGACACGGTTTCCGGCCAGGTTCGCCCGCCCAAGGATGGGGAGCGCTATTTCGCGCTGATCAAGGTCGAAGCAGTCAATTTCGAAGACCCGGAAGTGGCGCGCAGCAAGATATTCTTCGACAACCTGACGCCGCTGTATCCCGCCGACCGCATCCGCCTGGAAACCACCAAGGAAAACCTTACGGGACGAGTGCTGGACATGCTCTGCCCCATCGGCAAGGGCCAGCGCGGCTTGATCGTAGCTCCGCCGCGCACCGGCAAGACGATGATGCTGCAATCCGTTGCCAACTCGGTGACCACCAATCATCCGGAAGTTGCCCTGATCGTGCTGCTGATTGACGAGCGGCCGGAAGAAGTGACGGACATGCAGCGCACCGTGAAGGGCGAAGTCATCAGCTCGACGTTCGACGAACCGCCCCAGCGCCACATCCAAGTGGCGGAAATGGTGCTGGAAAAGGCCAAGCGCCTGGTGGAGCACAAGCGCGACGTGGTGATCCTGCTGGATTCGCTGACGCGCTTGGGACGCGCTTACAACGCGGTCACGCCGCCTTCCGGCAAGGTTCTCTCCGGCGGTATTGACGCCAACGCCCTGCAGCGCCCGCGGCGGTTCTTTGCGGCGGCACGCAACGTGGAAGAGGGTGGCTCGCTCACGATTATAGCCACCGCGCTGATTGACACCGGCAGCCGCATGGACGACGTGATTTTCGAAGAGTTCAAGGGTACTGGTAACATGGAAATTAACCTGGACCGCAGGCTGGTGGATAAGCGCGTATTCCCGACGATTGACATCAATCGCTCGGGCACGCGCAAGGACGAATTGCTGCTGCCCGCGGACGAATTGAATCGCATCTGGGTATTGCGCAAGGTGCTGAGCCCCCTCTCGACGGTGGAAGCCATGGAGCTTCTGCTCGGACGCCTCTCGAAGACCAAGACCAACGCCGAGTTCCTCGCTTCGATGTCCAGCCCGGCGTAACCGTAATTTGTGGCGGGGCGTAAGCCCCTTTCCCCTTCCCGCAAAAAACACCCGCTCAAGGCGGGAAGGAGAAACGTGCATGCAGCGATTCCTGGCTCGCCAGCCGATCTTCACGTCCGAACGCACCGTGTACGGGTACGAGTTGTTGTTCCGCTCCGGTCCGGAAAATTGCTATCGCGCTGACCAACAGGACGCGGCCTCCGCCTCAACGGTGGATAGCATTTTGCTGTTCGGCATCGAACGCCTCACCCCTGGCTGCCGCGCGTTTCTCAATTGCACGCGGGATTTCTTGATACGCGATTTTGCTACCATGCTGCCGAAAGACCGGGTAGTGATCGAAATCCTGGAGACGGTTCCGATGGACGAGGAGGTTTACGAGGCCTGCCGCCGTCTGAAGCAAGCCGGGTACCTGCTCGCACTGGATGACTTCGAAGACCGCGCGGATTGGAAGCCGCTGATAGCGCTGGCGGACTTCATCAAAGTGGACTTGCTCGCGACCACGCACGAAGATCAGCTCCGCCTGGCGCGGACGTACTCGCCCCGGAACATTCGCATGTTGGCCGAGAAGGCGGAGACCTACGAGGATTTCCGCCGAACACGCGACATGGGCTATGCCTATTTTCAGGGCTATTTTTTCAGCCGGCCGGAAGTACTCTCGCGCAAGGACATCCCCGCGAACCAGGTGAACCACCTGCAAGTACTCCAGGCCGTGAACCGCGCGCAGATGGACGTGGCTGAAGTGAGCGAACGGATCAAGGCCGAGCCGACCCTCAGCTTTCGCCTGTTGCGCTATTTGAATTCGCCGGTTTTCCCACTGATCGTGGAGGTGCGTTCCATTCCGCACGCTCTTGCGTTGCTGGGGGAGCGTGGCACCCGCAAATGGGTTTCGCTGATCGCCGTCACCTGCCTGGCCGGCGGCAAGCCCGCGGAGCTTGTGTCGTTGCCGTTGATTCGCGCGCGATTCTGCGAGCTTCTGGCGCCCGGCGCGGGGCTGGCTGATTCCGCCAACGATCTTTTCCTGCTGGGGCTGCTGTCCACCATGGACGCGATCCTGGACATGCGCATGGCGGAGGTGCTGAAGGAAATTGCCATTCGCGAGGAGATCCGCGACGCGCTGTTGGGTAAGGCAAACGAGCTGCGCGACATCTTCGAATTCGCGCTGCATTACGAGCGGGGATGCTGGAAAGAAATCGGCCCTTCGGCCGCGCGCCTGGGAATCTGCGAGGATGCGATTCCCTCGCTGTACGTGGAGTCCGTCGAATGGGCCAGGCAGATGCTGTCGGGGAGCAAGGAAGAGCTGTCGCCGCCGGAACCAGTTGCGAGCGCGCATGCAACGGCCCGAAAATCCAAACGGTGACGCGGGCGGCGGCGCTATTGGGCACTTGCGGCGGCTTGGTCTTTAGCCAACAGTACGACCAACCGGGCCACTTCTTCGGGTTCCATGGCCGTGCTGTCCACTACGACGGCATCGGCGGCTCGTACCAGCGGCGAAGTGGAGCGCTGCAGGTCGCGGCGGTCGCGCTCGCGAATCTCTTCGAGCGTGCGCTGCAGGTTGATGGG
>JBAQJS010000036.1:0-1789 GCA_049300435.1 Candidatus Acidiferrales bacterium
ACCTGGATGTGCCGTACCGCTGGGTGATCAGCGCGCTCTACGATCTGCCCTTCGGACACGGACGACACTGGGGCAATAACTGGAATCGCGCGACGGAAATCGCCCTCGGCGGGTGGGAGTTCACGGGAATCTACACTCTGCAATCCGGTTTGCCGTTCGACACCAACGTGGGAGGGACGGAACGGCCAGATCTGCTTTCGCGGCCGTCGGTGAATCCCGGCAACATCACCACATATATCAATCCGGCGGCCTTCGCGGCGCCTCCCGCAACGCTCTACCCGGACGGCAGCGTGGTATTTAACCGGCCCGGCACCGCTGGCCGCAACATTCTGATCGGTCCAGGGCTTTCGAATATTGACCTGGCGATCTTGAAGAACTTTCACGTTACGGAACGAATCAACGTCTCGTTCCGCGCGCAGTTCTTCAACGCCACGAACACCCCGCACTTTGGCCAACCGAACGGCCAGTTCGGAACTTACGACAGCGCGGGCGTCTTCAATCCGAATTCACAGTTCGGACTGATCAATTCGGTCCTGCCGTCGAGCAATCGGCAAGGCGAGCTGGCACTCCGGGTTACGTTCTAGTTCGGGAGCGTAGGGAGGCGGGCGCGGGCCCGCTTCCCTGCTCTGATTCCGTTCGGTTAGGATCCGACTGTGCGTAACTCACCATCACGGCGCTGGGCTTCTTTGTCGGAGCTGCGTCTATTGGTTTTCTTTTTGCTTTTCGCCGTGTCTGCATTCGTCACGCAAGCTTTCTTGCTGCACGCCGCTGATGTTCCAGCCGTGGCGCACGCGTCGCCCGCATCACCCGTTTGGCACAAGCCACCGCAAGCGGGCGCCGCTCCGACGATTACGAAGATGGACCCGCCGAACTGGTGGGTGGGATTCACCCCAAACTTGATGGTTCTGGCAACGGGAGAAAATCTCGGCGGCGCCACCGTAACGTGCGCTCGCAAGGACGTGCATCTGACGCGCTCCAAGGCTACCGACGGCGGCAGATATTTATTCCTGTGGCTGGAAATTGCACCCGATGCCAACGCGGGTGACGCGGCAATCGCAATAACAACTCTATCGGGAAAGACGACGGTGAATTTTCCGCTGCTGGCGCGGGAACCCTCGCAGGGAAAATTTCAGGGATTCTCGCCGGACGACACCATTTACTTGATTATGCCGGATCGCTTCGCCGATGGAGATCCGAGCAACGATCCGCCGCCTGCTTCTCCGGGAACCTACGATCGCTCCAAACCGCGCGCCTACCACGGGGGAGATTTCCGCGGCATCCGCGAGCATCTGGATTATCTGTACGACCTGGGCATCAGCGCGATCTGGCTCACACCGATCGTGGATAACGACAATGCGTCACCGCAGGATTATCACGGCTACGGCGCGGTGGATGAATACGCCGTCGAAGAACATTTCGGGACGCAAAAGGATTTGCAAGAGCTCGTCGCGGCCGCGCACGCCGAGGGTATCAAGGTAATTTTCGATTTTGTCCCAAACCATATTGGCCCCAAGCACCCGTGGGTCGCGTCGCCCCCGGAACCTGACTGGTTTCACGGCACGAAAGAGCATCACCTGATCGCCTCTGGTGATTTTCAATACCTCACCGATCCACATGCCCCGCCGAAATATTGGCGCAATGTGGTGGACGGCTGGTTCGCCAACGTGCTGCCGGACATGAACCAGGAAAATCCGGACGTCGCCAAATATTTTATCGAAAATGCGCTGTGGTGGGCGGAGGAAACTGGGATTGACGGCTATCGCCTGGACACTTTCCCTTACGTTTCGCG
>JBAQJS010000037.1:0-7782 GCA_049300435.1 Candidatus Acidiferrales bacterium
CCCGGGGGAGGCGTGACGGTGATGGTGATGGGCGAATTGTTGACGGTGAGCAGAGTCGAGCCGCTGATCTCGCCCAGCGTGGCGGAGATGGTGGAGTTGACCCCGGATTCTTCGCCGGTGTAGGCGAGGCCGGATTCGTTGATCGTCGCGGCGTAGTTGTTGCTGGAGGCCCAACTAACGGACGAGGTGATGTTCTTGGTGCTGTCATCGGAGTAGGTTCCGGTGGCGGTGAATTGCTGGGTGGAATCAATCGGCACGGTGGGATTCGCGGGCGTGACGGCAATGGATTGCAACGTGGCTTGATTCAAGGCGAAGGTGGCGGTGACCGCCTGCGCCGTGGCCGGCATTACGAAGCTGCAGGCCGAGCTGGTGGTGCTGGTGCAGATAGCGCTCCAACTGGTGAAGGTGGAACCGCTCGCGGCAGCGGCGGTAAGCGAGACTTGGGTACCCGCAGTGACGTTCGTCGAGCAGCCGGCGGTGGAACCGGTGGTGCAGGTAATGCCGGCGCCGGTTACGGTGCCAGTTCCGGTGCCGGCGGTTGCGACGGTCAGTAGAAAGGATGCCGCGGAAGTATTGAACGTGGCGGTGACGGTGAGCGCGGTGGCGGGCATCGCGAACGAGCAAGTAGCGCTGGCGCTACCCGCGCAGGGAGCGCTCCAACTGGCGAAGGTGGAGCCGGTGGCGGGCGCAGCCATCAGCGTGACTTGTGCGCCGGCGGCGAGATTCACGGAGCAGGCCGCGCCTGAGCCGTTCGTGCAGTTGATGCCCGAGCCGGTGACGGTACCGCCGCCGGTGCCGGCGAACGCGACGGTGAGAGGAACCGTGCCCACGCTGGCATTGAATGTGGCGGTGACGGATTGGTTCTGCGTCATCGCGACCACGCAGGAACCGGTGCCGGTACACGCGCCGCTCCAACCGGCAAAGGTAGAGCCGGTCGCGGGCGCGGCGGCGAGCGTCACGGAAGAGTCCGCAGTGAAATCGGCGGTGCAGGCGGCACCGCAATTGATTCCCGCAGGAGTGCTGGTGACCGTGCCGGAACCTGCGCCTGCCAAGGTCACGGTGAGGGATGCAGCGCCGGTGCCGGAAAGCGGGATCATCTGCGTACTACCGGGAACCGGAGCGTTGTCGTTGAAGGTGAGCGTACCGGTGAGCGGCCCGAACGAAGTGGGAGAAAACGTGATGGAGAGGACGCACTGCGCGCCGACGGCGAGCGTGTCGCCGCAGGTGCTATTGCTCACGGAGAAATCGCCGCTAGCGAAAGCGTTGTTGAAATTGAGAGGGGCGTCGCCGGAATTAGTGACGGTGACGTTTTGCGCGGCGCTGGTGGAATTGATGGCCTGGTTGCCGAAGGCGACAGTGGTGCTGCCGATGGTGATGCCGGGAGTGAGAGTGACGATGCGTACGCGATTGTTGTAGAGGTCGGCCACGTAGAGATTCCCCTGATCGGTGACGACGACTCCAGTAGGCTCGGCCATGGCGGCGGACAAGGCCGGGCCGCCGTCGCCGCTGAAACCGAAGGTTCCGCTTCCGGCGAAGGTGGTGATGATTTGAGTGGCGGCGTCCACGCGGCGGATGACGCCATTGCCGGTGTCGGAGATGAAGATGTTGCCGGCGGAGTTGACGCTGATGCGGTCGGGCTGGTTCAGAGTGGCCATCGAAGCGGGGCCGTTGTCTCCGGTGTAGCCCTGCGTACCGTTGCCGACGATGGTGGTGATGATCTGGGTCTTGGCATCCACTTTGCGGACGACGTTGTTGAGAATGTCGGCGATGTAGAGGTTGTTGTTGCTATCAATGGCCACGCCGAGCGGGCAATCCAACTGCGCGCTGGTGGCGGGCCCGCCGTCGCCGGAGTAGCCGCCGTTCTGGCAGCCCTGGGATTGAGTGGCGACGCCGCCGCTGCCGGCGACGGTGGTGATGATGCCGGTAGCTTTATTGATCATGCGAATGCGATGGTTCGAGGAATCGGGGAAATAGAGATTGCCGGCGGAATCGTAGGCGAAGCCGCGCGGGCTATTGAGTTCGGCCTGGGTGGCCGGGCCACCGTCGCCGCTGAAGCCAAGATTGCCGGTTCCGGCGATGGTGGTGACGATTCCGGTGGCGACATCCACTTCGCGAAGGCGGTTGTCGAGGGTGTCGGCGATGAGGATGTAGCTTTCGGTGGGATCAATGCCGACGGATTTCGGATTGTAGAAAGCAGCGTTGACCGCGGGGCCGCCGTCACCACAAGTGGCCGTGGGATAGGGACAAGGAATACCGGTACCGGCCACCGTACTAATCAGACCGGTCGCGGCGCTGACGAAGCGAATGCGATTATTGCCCTCGTCGGTGATATACAGATTACCTTGGGCATCGAGAGCGGGATTGCGCGGGAAATACAGGCTGGCGGCGGTGGGCGCATTACCGTCATAGACGGAACCATTGCCCACGACAGTGTTGATATTCAGGGTGGTTGCCGAATACATGCGGATGCGGTTGGCCCAGAGATCGGCGATCCAGACGTCGCCGGCGGCATCCACGGCGAGGGCGAAGGGATTGGTCAGCGAGGCTGAAAGCGCGGGTCCGCCATCGCCGCTAAAAGCGTAGTTGCCGTTGCCGATGATGGTATTGATCGTGCCATCCACCACTTTACGGATGACGGCGTTGCTGGTGTCGGAGATGTAGAGGTTGCCCGCCGTATCGAGCGCCACGCCCGCCGGATAGTTGAGGAGCGCGCCGGCGGCGGGACCGCCGTCTCCGGAGTAGCCGGCGGCGCCGTTGCCGGCGACGGTAGTGATGATGTTGGTCCCGGAGTTGACCAGGCGAATGGCGTTGTTCTGGGAGTCCGCGATGTAGAGATTTCCATTGGCGTCGGTAGCGACAGCCAAGGGGTAACTGAGCGTTGCCTGAGTGGCCGCGCCGCCGTCTCCGGAGTAACCGGAGTTGCCGTTGCCGGCGAAAGTGCTGATGATGCCGGTGCTGGCGGTGACTTTACGAATGACGGTGTTGTCGGTGTCGGCAATGAAAAGATTCCCGGCAGGATCAAAGGCGATGCCCTGGGGACCATACAGAGCGGCGCTGGTGGCCGGGCCGCCATCGCCGGTGTAGTTGCAAGCGCCGTTGCCGACGACCGTGGTGATGATGCCGGTGCTGGCGGTGATCTTGCGGATGACGCAATTGGCGGAATCGGAGAAATAGAGATTGCCGCTGGCATCGAGCGCGCCCGCGAAAGGCTCAGCGAGCAGCGCGGCGGTGGCCGGGCCACCGTCTCCCGAGTATCCGGCGGTGATGTTACCGGCATAAATGGTCATCGCGCCCGAGGGAGTGACCTTATAGATGACCCCGACATCGGTGAGCACGTAGAGGTTTGCGTTCGCGTCGCGCACCACGCCGAAGACGCCCTCGAGGCCCGCGGCGGTGGCGGCGACGTTGTTGGGCAATTCGCCGCCGGCGATGGTGTTGATGGTGTTCTGGGCGAGGGATGGGGCCGGCAGAAGCGCCGCGAGAATCAGGGGCAACACGAAGACCAAGCGGCGCATGCGCAATCCTCCACCGGAGCTTTCGCCGGTACGAACACGAATTGCAGCTAACTCGGGATGAAGCAGGGGTATAAAGGCTTCCAAAACTGACGGCGCAACGCTACAGCAAACTCGCCGCGAATGCAAAGAACTTCTGCAACGACCTGGGAGGGCGGCTCGATTTCAGGGGGGCGGCCGCGCGCCGGGCGCGTGATTCCAGGCGAGCCGCACGCGAGGCGATCGCAGCGCCAGCTGGCCGGGAGTGAGCGCTCGCGGCGCGGAGATGGCAATCAAACGTTATGCGGCCGAATCGCGACGAGTAGAAATCGGAGGAACGACTTTGAGAGAACCGGGCTTCACAGAACCGGACTTGAGCGTCGCGAGGCCCTTGGATTTGCAATGCTCTTCGCTGCAACGCAGCAAGGCCTCAAATTCCTGTTCCGAACACGTACTAACGCGAGATGACCCCCTGGAAATTGCAGTCATAACCTCTCCTCCGGACACCACCCTAAAAATACGCCCTGCCGGAAGCACTGTTAGGCGGAGCGTAGCTGGGGTGTAGCAGACTGTCAAGGAATTTTGTCGTAACTGCACGGAGAAGAGCCGAAAAATTGGCGCCGAAGCGACATTCAGAGGGAGTGGCGGCGGCTCGAAAGTCCGCAGTCTCGATACCGCGAAATTGGTCTGGCAACCGGGTCAACGCAGTCCTTGCGCAGCGAGTCCGGACACTTTAGTCTTGGCTGCGCCATGACGCCCCAGTTCCTGATACTCGGAGTTATCTGGTACATCGTATTCCTGTTCTCGACCACCTGCCATGAAGGCGCGCACGCGCTGATTGCGCGGATCGGGGGAGATCCGACCGCATTCCACGGCGGGCAGGTGTCGCTGAATCCCTGGCCGCACATACGGCGGGAACCGTTTGGGCTGGTGGTGGTGCCGATCGTTTCCTATTTCGTGGCGCACTGGATGATTGGCTGGGCCAGCGCGCCGTACGACCCCGCCTGGCAACAGCGCTACCCGCGCCGCGCGGCGTGGATGGCGTTGGGAGGCCCAGCGGCCAATTTTTCGCTGGTGATTTTGTCGGCGATCGCCATCCGCACGGGGATGTACTTCGGAATCTTCGGGATACCCGGTGCGGCAGACTTCACGCATATTACCGAGCCGCTGGTGCCCGGCGTTGCGGCCTTCGCCGCCACGTTTCTGAGCATCGTTTTCCTGCTGAACCTGCTGCTGGGGACGTTCAATTTATTACCCGTGCCGCCGCTGGACGGAGTGACGGGTGTGAGCCTGCTAATGAGTGAAGCGACCGCGCTGCGATTCCAGCACTGGGTGCGCACGCAGGGATACGGGATGCTGGGTCTGCTGGTGGCGTGGTACGCGTACGACAAAATGTTTCCCTACATTTTCCGTTGGGCGCTGGCGGCGCTTTACCCCGGGTATCATTGGGGATAAGAGGCGCGCGCCAGTTGCCGGCTGCGGTGGCGGTGCGCCTGCTTGCAGGGCATTCTCCAGGTCTGGCTGCCGTTTCAAACACGCACATATGCCGCGCATGGTACAGGTGCGCGTCTAGCGGCGAGCGCTGCGTGCTGCTAAGTCCTTGCGCGTAAGCGCGGGATTACCCTCCTCGTTGGTATCTCTTCTGCATTGTTATTGTTGGAGGCCGAACCATGGACTTTGCAGCAGACATATCGCAGGCGATGAACCTGATGGCGGAGCACTCCAACAGCTACCGCGTGGAAGTATCAGGATGGGACGCAAAGGAAAGCTTCTTCGTGGAAAGGGCATCGTTGGACTGGAAGGAGCGGGAGAGAAAAACGGTGGCGCTGCGGGCGGCGGTGCGATACGGCAGCGTGCTGTTCGTGCGGCTGCTGCGTCCGCTGGGCGGCGGCGCGGGGTTTCCGGTACCTTACCGGATCGTGGAGATAGAAGATAGCGCCGGGGGGGCGCGCAGGATTGTGGGGCTGGAGCAATTGCAGCCGCACGCGTCGTTTCGGGAGAAGGTCGCTGAAGTTGGCGAGGGCGGAGCGAAGGTTGCGTGAGAGGGAGCGAAATCCGTTTTGGCGATCGGGTTCCAGTTCGGAACGGCGCGGATGGAAGCGGCTCAGGGCGATTTGCCGGGAGCGGGATGCGGCGCTCGCGCCGGGGTTTTTGCGCCTTGCAGCAATGCGAAGGATTGGCGGGCTTTAGGCGCAACGGGAATACTGATGGGGGCGCGTTGCGGCAAACGCGGAGAACAAGAATTGACGTACCACTCTGGCCCCTTCCTTGCCTGAGTGTCTTTACTATGACCATCGCACAAAATGGACCGCAGGGCGAGTTGTCGCGCAAGAATCTTCCGATCTGCGTGCTGGACGACGAGATGCAGCAAGTGGAACTGATCAGCACGCGGCTGCAGAGAGACGGATTTCCGGTGGCCGGAACCACCAACCCGCAGGAAGCTCTGCAGAAAGTTCGTTCGGGGAACTGCCGGGCGGTGATTGCGGATTTGAAGATGCCGGGAATGGATGGTCTGGGATTTCTGGAGAAGGCGCTGCAATGCGATCCAGGGATGTATGTGGTCCTGGTAACCGGATTTTACACGGTGGATTCGGCCATCGAGGCCATCAAGCGCGGCGCATACGATTATCTGTGCAAGCCGATTGATTACGCGCGGCTGCTGAAGACGCTGGACGACCTGACGGATTCCTTCACGCGCAGCCTGCAGATACGCGACCTGGACGAAAAGCTGCTGGATAACCTGCTGTTTCACGGGATCGTGGGGCGCAGCCCGGCGATGCTGGAGGTGTTCGACCTGGCGAAGAAAGTGGCGCGGCATTACAGCAACGCGCTGATCACCGGACCGACGGGCTCGGGGAAAGAACTGGTGGCGCACGCGCTGCACCAGATGAGCGCGGTGGCGCAGGAGCGTTTTGCGGTGTGCAATTGTTCGGCGCTGGTGGACACGCTGCTGGAGAGCCAGCTTTTCGGGCACGTGCGCGGATCGTTCACGGGGGCGACGGAAACGCGTCCGGGACTATTCGAATACGCGAACAACGGGACGGTCTTCCTGGACGAAATCGGCGAGACGTCGCTGCAGATGCAGGCCAAGCTGCTGCGGGTGATCCAGAACCGCGAGATTCAGCGCGTGGGCTCGCCGGAAGTGAGAAAAGTGGAGGTGCGGCTGATCGCCGCGACCAACCGCGACCTGCGCGCGGAAGTGCTGGCGGGACGTTTTCGCGAAGATCTTTTCTACCGCCTCAGCAGCATCGAATTGCGCGTTCCGGGCCTGACGGAGCGTCCCGGAGATATTCTCATCCTGGTGCAGCACTTCGTGAAAAAGTACGGCGAGACGTACGGCAAACCGTTTCAGGGGCTCACGCGCCGGGCGCACATCGTGCTGCTGCAGCACGACTGGCCGGGAAACGTGCGGGAGCTGGAGAATGTGATCGCGAGCGCGGCAATTACCGCGAACTCCGATTTTATTGACGTGGGCGATTTGCCGGAGAATCTGCAGCGGTCGCGGCTGCACGCCGCACCCACGAACGGCGGATGGAGCCCGCTGCCGCTGGACGAAGTGCGCAGCGTGCATATCCAGCGGGTGCTGGAAATGTGCCACGGCAATCGGGTGCGGACGGCGCAGGTGCTGGGCATCGGCCGCACCAGCCTGTATCGTTTTCTGAAGCGGCCCGACCGGTTGAAATCCGCGTCCGCGCGGGGAGCCGCCTGACGCCAGAGGGAATAAACGCGGGCGCGGTTGCAAAGGCTCAGTTGCGAGCACGCCTGCAAGCACGCGGCCAGCGCCGGCCGGGTCAAGCGCAAAGAATGAGCTGGGCGGAATCAGGCTTTTCAGGACGAAATCATGAACGAGCAGATTTTGCAGGGGAAACCAACCGGACCACTCGCCGAGATGAAGCCCGAGCGGCAGGAACGATTCGATTTGCCGTTTGCGATCGAGGTCTGCGGCTTCGACCGCTGCGGGCGCTTCTTCAGCGAGCGCACGGAAACGTGCGACGTGAGCGACGGAGGCTGCAAATTCTTCTTGCGCACGGAGATGGACCGCGACGGGATCGTGGCGCTGCGCGTACTGGGGCGCTCGCGCTTGCGTGGCAACGATTCCGCGCCAGTGTTATTTCAAATTGCGCGCATGGAGCGGCATGCGACCGGCTGGACGGCGGGAGCGTTCAAACTGCAGCGCCAGGATGTATGGCGCATGCAGCCTTTGGCGCCGCGCGGTGCGGCGCCGGGCTTCGAGTGATTGCACACAGCTCTGGCGCGGCCATAGCCGGGCGTGCCCGGCTATGGCCGATCC
>JBAQJS010000038.1:0-1645 GCA_049300435.1 Candidatus Acidiferrales bacterium
CCCGAAGCGACCACCTTGCTGCAAAGCCGTCTGGATGCGGAGCAACTTGCATTTGCGCCGGAGGGAACGATCAAAGCTGCGTTGATGCGAGGCGATGTTGTCCTGCTCTCTGTCGTCTATTTTTGCTGGAGCCTGGGCATTTACGGGTTCGTACTCTGGCTGCCGACGATTGTGCGCCGTGGAGCTGCCCTGTCTATGGGCGAAACGGGTTTGCTCTCAGCCATTCCTTATCTGGCAGCAATTTTGCTGATGCTGTTCGCAGCGCACCGGTCGGACAAATCGCTGCGGCGAAAAATCATGGTGTGGCCGTTTCTACTGATCGCCGGAATTGCACTCTGGTGTTCGTTTCTGTTCGCGCCTTCCAGCTTCGCCCTGGCTTTTGTCGGATTGATCGTCGCAGGCGCCTGCATGTATGCCCCGTATGGGCCGTTTTTTGCAATCGTGCCGGAACGTGTCTCTCGCGCAGTCACGGCGGAGGTTCTGGCCTTTATTAATAGTTCTGGCGCTCTGGGAGCCTTCGTCGGCAGTTATCTCGTCGGATGGTTGCAGGCCGTTACAGGCAATGCGCGTGCCGGATATCTGCTGATGGCCGCGGCGTTGGTTTGTTCCGCCGCACTCATGCTGCTGCTCGATGAGAAAGGCTATCAGAGGAGCGGCGTGGCGCGAGAGAATAAATTATGACCGGCGAAGATAAGCGCGTGGGCGAAATAACCGCGGTGCAGGTTCTCGAAAGCGATGACAAAATCTTTCGTGAGTTAACCACGCATGCCCGAGGGCCGAGCGGAACGCTGCCCCTTACTCCCGCCATGCTTCTCAATCAGCCCTCCGGAAATCTGTTTGGATTGAGCCAGAACTCAGGCATGGGATGGGAGCCGGGTCGACTGTTGGATCCCGAGTTCCTGATTCTGAGCACGCATGGAGGCGTGAGAGCGCAGGACGGAACCCCCATCGCTCTGGGCTTTCACACTGGCCACTGGGAGGTTGGGCTTCTGGTCGCGGAGGCGGCAAGGGAATTGCGCGACCGTCACGCTATTCCATTTGCAGGAGCATGTACCGACCCGTGCGACGGACGCACGCAGGGCACGGAAGGAATGTTCGACTCGCTTCCGTATCGCAATGACGCCGCAATGGTACTGCGCCGCCTGATGCGCTCCTTGCCGACACGCAAGGGCGTGATCGGCATTGCGACCTGTGACAAGGGATTGCCCGCGATGATGATGGCGCTTGCCTCCTCGGGAGCGTATCCGAGTGTTCTCATTCCTGGTGGAGTCACCTTGTTACCGGATGAAGGAGAGGACGCAGGGAAGGCTCAGACCATCGGCGCGCGCTATGCGCAGGGGCAGATCACACTGGAGTATGCAGCAGAGATTGGTTGCAAGGCCTGTGCATCGCCAGGCGGCGGATGCCAGTTTATGGGAACAGCGGCGACCTCGCAGGTTGTCGCTGAGGCGCTGGGCATGTCTCTACCGCACTCTGCACTGGCCCCTTCAGGCCAGCCGGTATGGCTGGATGCTGCCAAACGCTCTGCTCGCGCGATGCTGCGCATGGCACAGCAGGAGATCGGCACTCGCGACATCCTTACCGATGCCGCGATCCGGAACGCGATGGTGGTTCACGCTGCTTTTGGAGGCTCAACGAACCTGAT
>JBAQJS010000039.1:0-52602 GCA_049300435.1 Candidatus Acidiferrales bacterium
CCGGATTCAATCGCATCGCCGGCGGCGGCACGCGATTCAGAATCGCCTCAAAAATCACTCCGGTTGTCTCGCCGCGGAAAGGCAACGCGCCGGTCGTCATTTCGTACAAAACCGTGCCAAACGAAAAAAGATCGCTGCGCGCGTCCAGTTCTTTGCCGCGCACCTGCTCCGGCGACATGTACGCGACCGTGCCCACCGCCACGCCCGGACTGGTGAGATCGTCCGGTCGCACGCCCGCTGCATGGGTTGCGTCCTGCGTCATGGTATGGACGGCGGCGCGCCGCATCTGCTTGGCCAGCCCGAAGTCCAGAATTTTGGCATGACCGCGTTCGGTCACAAAAATGTTGGCGGGCTTGATGTCGCGGTGAACGATTCCCTTGCTGTTGGCGGCGTCCAGCGCGTCCGCAATCTCGATGCTCAGGTCCAGCAGGAATTCCAAATCCAGCGGACGCCCGGAGATGGAATGTTTCAGTGTCTTCCCGTCCAGGCACTCCATCGCCAGAAACGTTTGTCCGTTCTCTTCGCCAACTTCGTAGATCGTGCAGATATTCGGATGATTCAGCGCCGAAGCGGCTCGCGCCTCGCGGCGAAATCGTTCCAGAGCCTGCTGGTCTTCGGCGAATTCGTCCGGGAGAAACTTCAGCGCCACGTAGCGGCCTAGGTTCGTGTCCTCGGCCTTGTACACCACGCCCATTCCGCCGCCGCCCAGTCGCTCGACTACGCGGTAATGTGAGAACGTCTTGCCAATCAGCGAATCGCTGGGTTGCATGTGGCGCACATAATAGGTTGCGGCGGAGGGCAAGTCAACGCGCGCGGCGCCGCTACATTCCTTACGGACGCGAGGGGCCTGCGGGCGCCTTCATCTGTGCGGATGATGGCCTGGTTTGCGGCGGCGCGGAGATGGCCGTGGGCGAGCTGGTATGCACCGGCGCGACGCCCGGCGCCTTGGGCGCGGGCTTCGCCTGCGCTGGCTCGGAAGCTGGCGCCGCGGTTTTCGTCAATCCCTGCTCGGCGGCGTCCGCGGGCGGCGCCGTATCCGGCACGTCCACCTGCACCGTCTTGGTCGGCGCGATCTTTTCCAGCGGCACTACGTTCGGGAAGCTTTCCACCGGCTGGCCCTGCAGTCCCTGCTGCATGAACTCCAGCCAGATTGGCAACGCCGCTCGCGCCCCGGTCTCTTTCTTCCCCAGCGAGATGCGCTTGTCGTCGTTTCCCACCCACACCCCCGCCGTGATCTGCGGCGTGAATCCGATGTACCAGGCGTCCGTAAAATCGTTGGTCGTGCCGGTCTTCCCTGCCGAAGGCCGCCCCAGCTCTTTCGCGCGCACCCCGGTTCCGAACTGCACCACGTCCTCCAACATCGCCACCATGGTGCGCGCCACATCGGGCGGAATCACGTCGTTCACGTTCGGATGAGCTTCCTCCAGCACCGCCCCGTCATAAGTGGTCACCCGCTTGATGTAGTGCGGCTCGATGTGAATGCCGTCGTCGGGAAACACCGTGAAAGCCGAAGTGTGCTCCATCAGCGTCAGGTCCGCAGCGCCCAGCGCCAGCGGCAGGTACGGCGGCAGCGGGCTGGTGATCCCGAACTTGCGCGCCAGCTCGATCACGTTCTGCACGCCCACGTGATCCAGCAAGCGCACCGCCGGAACGTTGCGCGAATCCGCCAGCGCCCGCCGCAGCGTGATGCGCCCTTCGAATTTCTCGTCGTAGTTCTTCGGAGAGTAATTCTGCCCGCCGCTGCGGAACGTCACCGGCTCATCCACCACCGTGTCGAACGGATTCATCCCCATTTCCAGCGCGTCCGAATACACGTACACCTTGAACGAGCTGCCCGTCTGCCGTAGCGCCTGCGCCGCACGATTGAATTTCGACTGCTCGAAATCGTAGCCGCCCACCATCGCCTTGATTTCGCCGCTGGCGTTGTCAATCGCCAGCAGCGCGGCCTGCGCCGCGGGCACCTGCTCCAGCTGCGCGCGCACCGTGAATCCGGATACTTCCTTCACCGAGAGGCACACCAGGTCCCCCACCTTGAATAGCTGCTTCGGTGATTTGCTGCCGGTCCAGGCAAAATCCGCCGGCGTCAGCATCGTGTGATACGAACCGATCTTGATGGACGCGTACGTCGGTTCCACCGACGTCACCAGGCCCGTCACGTAGTCGCCCTTGCGCGGCGTGTTGCGCCACTCCTCGTCCTGGAATTTGTCCAGCGGCCCCAGATTCTCCGCCAGGATGTTCGGCAGTTTTCCGCGCCAGCCGTGCCGGCGGTCGTAGGCGTGCAGCCCGTCGCGCACCGCCTGGTCCGCCGCTTTCTGCATCTGCACGTTCAGCGTGGTGTACACGCGCAGTCCCTGCTCGTGTACCGCGGCGGTGCCGTAGGTGTGTTCCAGATACTCGCGCACATCCTCCACGAAATACGGCGCCAGATCGTCGCGCTGCGATTCGATGCGCAATCCCAGCGGCTCCTTCATCGCGGCGGCGGCTTCCGCCCGCGTCACCTTGTGATCGTGCGCCATCAGTTGCAGCACCAGGTTGCGCCGCGCCAGGGCGCGGTCCGGATGATTGATCGGCGCGTAGATCGGTCCGCGAATGATCGCAGCCAGCGTCGCGGCTTCCGCCAGCGTGAGCTGCCCCACCGGCTTGCTGAAATAATATTCCGACGCCGCTTCAAATCCGTAATTCCCCGAGCCTAGGTAAACCTGATTGCAGTACATCGTGAAAATCTGGTCCTTGGTGTAATGCCGCTCGATCTGGATCGCCAGTATCGTTTCCTCAATCTTGCGCCGCGCGCTGCGATCCGAACGATTCAGAAACAGGCCCCCGGCCAGTTGCATCGTCAGCGTGCTCGCGCCCTCCGCCAGCCGGTGCTTGGCGATATCGTGCCACGCCGCCTGCAGCACCCGCGGAATGTCCACGCCCCAATGCTCTTCGAAATGCTGGTCCTCGGTGTTGATGATGGCGTCCCGCAACACCTTCGGTATCTGCGGATACGTAAGCAGAATCCGCCGCTGCAGCGCGAACGTCCCGATGGGCTCCCCGTCGTCCGAATACAGCTCGGTCACCACGTTCGGACGGTAATCCTGCAGCGCGTGAATCTCCGGCAAATCGCTCGAATACACGAACAGCAGCCCCGCCGCCGCCCCGAACCCAACCGCGCACAGCAATAGGAATGTAAACGCCAGGCGCCCGAAAACGGTGTCGCCTGTAATCTTCATCGTCGCACGGTAAAATCGTTCCATCTCTCTGCCATTCTAGCGCATACAAACCACCGCCGCCCGCGCCGTTATTCGCGCCCTGTTCTCAATCCGCCGCCGCGCAGTTAAAGTCGGCTCAAGAAGCGCAGCATACCGAACCTCCGCGAACGCAACCCTCGCCCGCGCCGCGCAGGGGCGCTGCTTGTGAATCGCCCTAAAGGGCGATTCGTCCTGAGATTCGGCGGTGCCGAATCGAAGGGCTGCGCCCCAGCTTGGCGAAATGTCAACCCTGCGATCCCCCGCAACCCGGGCAAACTCGCGCGCCCCCCGCCACACCTTTGCCGTTGCCAGTCCCGCCCCGGCACAGTAGATTGTTCTGGTTGTAACGGACACCGAGGCGCCATGGAAGCAGACCCTCTTCTCTTTCGCGACTTAACCTATATTTTTCTCGCGGCCGTCGCCGGCGGCCTCCTCGCCCGCAGCCTGAAGCTTCCGCTCATCCTCGGATTTGTCTTCGGCGGCATCTTGATCAGCCCCTTCACTCCAGGCCTGCAGATTTCCGACCTGCACGCCTTCGAGGTTTTCGCCGAAGTCGGCGTGGTCCTGCTGATGTTTTCCATCGGCGTCGAGTTTTCCATCCCCGACCTGATGCGCGTGAAATGGATTGCCCTGGGCGGCGGCTCGCTGGGCATCGCGCTGTCCATAGGTTTTGCCATCGGCGCGGCGTGGCTCGCCGGATGGTCCATGATTCAAGGTTTCGTCATCGGCGCCACCATCTCCGTCGCCAGCACCATGGTCCTCGCGCGCCTCCTCGCCGACCGCAATGCGCTCGGCACCACCTACGGCCGCGTCATGATCGGTATCACCCTGGTCGAAGACGTTGCCGTCGTCTTCATGACCATCGTCATCCCCATCTTCAACGGCCCCGCCGAAGGCCGCTTCGCCAAGGCCGCCTGGACCCTGGGCAAAGCCGCCCTCCTGCTGATCCCGCTCGCATTTCTTGCGATGACCGTCGTTCCCCGCGTGCTCCGCCGCGTGGCCCGCACCAAGGACTCGGAATTGATGCTGCTCGTCGCCATCGCCATCTGCCTGGCTTCCGCCGCTCTCGCCCAAGCCGTGGGCTTCTCCGTCGCCCTCGGCGCCTTCCTCGCCGGCCTTTCCATCAGCGGCGCCGAGGACCTGCACGACGCGCATGTTTCGCTCATCCCGTTGCGCGATGCCTTTGTCGCGCTGTTCTTCGTCTCCCTCGGCACGCTGATAGTGCCTGCGGTGATTTTCCGCAATCTGCCGCTGCTCGGGGTGATGCTCGCGCTCATCGTTTTCGGAAAGTTTGTAATCTGGTTCGGCGTGATGAAGCTCTTCCGCTACTCCGTCTGGACGTCCGTTGCCGTCGCCGCGGGTCTCACCCAAATCGGCGAGTTGTCCTTCATTCTCGTGGAAGTAGCCAAGAACTCCGGCCTGGTAGGAGAGGAAGTCTTCTCGGCGACACTCGCCGCGTCGCTGATCTCAATCTTTCTGAATGTCCTGATCGTGCGCGGCGTTTTCCACTGGATTCAACCAAAGCTCGACGCCGAAGAAGCTGCCGTCGTCGCCGCCAAGGCCTAGCCGAGGCGTCGCACAGTCCCGCCATCACCATGGCCCCCTGCGGCGGTAGCGGCGCTGCTTGCCTGCCTGCCGCAGGCAGGCTGCGCCCCAGCTTGCCACAATGCCAGCCTCATAGTTTCGTCGTCGCAGAACCGCCCAACAATCAGCCCCTATGGCGTCAATCGCCATCCCGAGCGCAACAGAACAACCGCAGGTTTTCAATGGAACCGAATCAAGGAAGGTAAGCAAACGCAGATAAACAAATCCACCCCGCCCGCATCGCCATTCTCAAACCACCAATTCCCCGCTACTACCCCAGCGCAACTTCCGCATCGTGCACCGTGGCATACGAGCGGATCAGCGTCCCCACCTGCGTCATATCAATCAACGCCCTCACCTGCGTGCTGGTTCCGGCCACGGCCAATTTCCGCTGCGTCCGCTGCGCCGCCACATACGCTCCCACCAGCGCGCCCAGCCCCGCCGAATCTATATACGGCACCCCGCTAAAATCCAGAATCAACTTCGGCGCAGTCTCGGCGCGCGTCGCCGCCTGAAAATCAAAAATCGTATGAATGTTGAGTGAACCCTTCAGCGTCAAAACTTTCTGGCCTTCGCGGCTTCCTGCCAATTCCACAATTTGCAAAGTCTCCTTGGGCATGGCTTCGCATTCTAGCGAATGGCCACCCCATCCATTATGAATATTGTGTTACACCTCGCGGGCGGTTTTCCGCTCTCGGGGCGCCTCGTCGCCGTGCCCCGGCCGCATCGGCTCCGCTCGCGCCGCTAGCCATTCCCCACGAACGCGTCCGCCTCGATCTCCACCAGCATCTCCGGCGCCACCAGGTGATTCACCTCCACCATGGATGTCACCGGCCGAATTTTGCCGAAAACTTCCCCGTGCGCCCGCCCCACTTCCTTCCAATCCGTGATGTGCGTCACGAATATCCGCGT
The DNA here is from genome assembly GCA_049300435.1 of Candidatus Acidiferrales bacterium. GTDB lineage: Bacteria > Acidobacteriota > Terriglobia > Acidiferrales > UBA7541 > Palsa-295. The sequence continues at coordinate 5,730 of JBAQJS010000039.1, forward strand.
GCGCACCACGTCGCCCAGCTTCGCCCCGGCTTTGCCCAGCGCCGCCTCGATGTTGCGCAGCGCCTGCATCGCTTGCGCGAACGGATCTCCCGGCCCCACAATCTCGCCCGCCGCATTGAATCCCGTGGTCCCTGCCACGTGCACGTGCGGCCCCACCCGCACCGCCCGCGAATATCCTACGACCGGCTCCCACGGCGACCCCGAAGAAATATTCTGCCGCTGCTGTTGCATATCCCCTCCCCCCGGTTTACGGATCAAAACGCGCGCGTAATTCCGGCGGCACGATCGGGCACACATCCTCAGGACGCCCGAACACCCGATAGCGAATCCGCGCCACAAAGTTATACACGAAATCGCGCAGCCCGCGCGGTATCACCCGCAGCGCCGCCGCCAGCACTCGCCAGCCCCCGCCCAATTGCCTCAGAATATGCAAGAACGCGTCGGAGCGCACCAGCAACCCTCCGCCGCTCGTCAGCACCACCATGCTATCCGGCAATCCCGCCCGCCGCTCCGCCGCCACCCGCTCCCGAAATGTCCCCCCCTGCAACGCCGCAAAGCGAAACGCCGCCCCGCTGCGGTCGTGTTTCAACACAAACTTCACCGCGCGGTGGCACAATCCGCAATGGCCATCGTAAAAAAGATATTCCGGACTCGCTGCGCCCTGCTCCACCCGAAAAGCATAGCATGACGCTCGCGCACACTCTCGCCGCGCCTCCACCCTGCCCCAATTGCGGAAACGCCGCAGCTTCCCGCTTGCCACATTTTCCGAAACTCTCTAAGCTGGCTTAGTTCGTTTACACCTGCGGGAGCTGCTTCGCGCGCATGAAGTGCAACAACATCCTCGACGCCATCGGCCGCACCCCTATCATCCGCCTGAACCGCCTGGCGAAAGATTCCCCCGCAGAAGTGTGGGTCAAAGCCGATTACATGAATCCCGGCGGCTCCGTGAAAGACCGCATCGGCATCGCCATGATTGACGAAGCCGAGCGCACCGGCAAGCTCAAGCCCGGCGGCACCATCATCGAAGGCACCTCCGGCAACACCGGCATGGGCCTCGCTCTGGTCGCCTGCGTGCGCGGCTACAAAGTCGTCTTCACCATCACCGACAAACAATCGCGCGAAAAAATAGACCTGCTAAAAGCCTTCGGCGCCGAAGTGATCGTCTGCCCCACCGCCGTCGAGCCCGCGGACCCCCGCAGCTACTATTCCGTCGCCGCCAAACTCGCGCGTGAAATTCCCAACAGCTACTATCCCAATCAATACGAAAATCCCATGAACCCCGAGGCCCACTACCGCACTACCGGCCCGGAAATCTGGCAGGACACCGAAGGCAAGATCACACACTTCGTCTGTGGCATAGGCACCGGCGGCACCATCTCCGGCGTGGGGCGCTACCTCAAGGAACAGAATCCCAGCGTCAAGATCATCGGCGTGGACCCGGTCGGCTCGCTCTACTACGAAAAGGTCAAGACCGGAAAAACCGGTAAGGCTCTCACCTACGTCGTCGAAGGCATCGGTGAGGATTTTTTCCCCGGCGCCATGAATCTGAAAATCCTCGACGACGTCCTGCAGGTCAACGACGAAGAATGCTTCGTCTGGGCGCGCCGCCTCGCCAAGCAGGAAGCCATTTTCACCGGCGGCTCCGGCGGCGGTTGCATTTCCGCTGCGCTCAAGGTCGCGAAAACCGCCCGCCCCGGCGACATGATCGTCGCCTTCATGCCCGATTCCGGCTCGCGCTACATGTCCAAAGTCTTCAACGACGGCTGGATGCGCGAGCACGGCTACGTGGACGCCGAAGTCGCCCTCTGCGCCTCCGACGTAATTCGCGTCAAGCGCCAGAACGGCAAGACTCGCGAGATGATCGTCGCCGGCCCCTATCAGACCGTCTTCCACGCCCTCCAGACCATGCAGCAGCAGGATATTTCCCAGCTCCCGATCTTCGAGGAAGGAAAATCCATCGGCACGGTCTTCGAGGATCAAATCCTGAATCTCGCGCTACAGGGAAAAGACCTGCGCAAGCTGGTCATCCGCGAGGTGATGGGCGCGCCCCTCCCGCAGGTTCCCGCCAACGCCCCCATTGAGCGCGTCACCCACATCCTCAGCCACGATAGCCCCGCCGTATTCGTAGAAATGCCCGGCGCCAAACTAGAAGTCCTCACAAAATTCGACTTGATGGACACCATCGCAGGCCTGGCAGGCCAAAAGCGCTAACCGCTCCTCGCAGCGGCGGTTCGACGATCGCCGCGCCGTCGCGGTAGGGCCGCTGCTTGCTGCGCCCGCCTTCGACTGGCGCACCCTGCCCCGTGTCCGGTTTTCTCTGCGCCCTCTCTGCCTCCGCGGTGTGCTTGCCGTACTGCAGCCCGCACAATTTCTCTTTCATTCCATTGCTGACTGTGTTAACATTAGTCGGGCGGTTATTTCGCCCGCACAAGGAGGACCCATGCTCGGCCCTGCTCGCACTCGCGCCGCCCCACGCAACTGGCTCCGCGCATTTCTAATCGCGGATTCCGCGATTAGAAAATGACGCAACCCATTGAAAACAAACAACCGCGACCCGTTCTAATCGCGCCTAAAACGCCCGTTCGTCCCCAAATCGCGGCCTTGAGGGACCCGCAATCACCACATACGACTCACGACTCACGCCTTAACCCGCCGCGAATCACGGCACCAGCCTCGCTGCCCCGCGCCAACCATCGGCCCCGGTCAATCGCTAGCGAAACAAAATCGAAAACACACGCAAGCCGCTCAAAACAAAGCCTCCGCAAACTTTCAATCGCTAATTTTGGTCGCAACATCTCACCTCCCGACCCGCCCGCCACCACTCGCTACCCACTGCTTCACCCCCGCCACGGGCGGTATCCTGCACTCTTGGAAGCATCCATGGCGCCCGGCCGCACCCGCAACCCAACGCCCTCTGCTTGGAGGCCGCCCCTCCGCGGATGGTATAATTGTGAACTTTTTGCGCGCCGCCGCAGCCGGCCGCAACGGCTTGTTGCAGTTCAAGCGTAGGCATCCGCAAGAGGGGAACGAACCGCGCATGCGCATTGAAGATTTCAACGAACGCTTGAGTCAGGCCATTCTGGTCGCCGACGGCGCCATGGGCTCGCTGCTCTATGAATCCGTCGGCCCGCAGCGCTGCGTGGACGAGCTCAACTCCACCCACGCCGAAGCCGTGTTTCACGTGCATCAAACCTACATCGAAGCCGGCGCGCAGATTATCGAGACCAATACCTTCAGTGCTAACCGCCACAAGCTGGGGCAATTCGGCATGGCCGATCGGGTCGCCGAGCTGAATCATCGCGCCGTGAAAATCGCGCGCGAGGCGCGCGAGGCTGCAAAGCAGGAAGTCCTGATCGCCGGTTCCATTGGTCCGCTGGGAATTCTGCAGCACGTGCGCGAGCTGCCGCACCAGGAGATCGTCGCCATCTTCAAGGAGCAGGCCGGAGCGCTCGAAGAGCGCGGCGTGGATCTGTTCTTGCTCGAAACCTTCAGCGACATTGCCGAATTGCTCGCGGCAGTCGCAGCCATCCGCTCATTTTCTCGCCTGCCGGTTGTCGCGCAGCTCACTTACTCCGATGAAGGCACCACCTTCGGCGGTACTCGCCCCGAAGACGCCTGGGAAAAACTGAAGGACAAAAATATTCAGGTCATCGGCGCCAATTGCACCATCGGGCCGCAGCTTTTGTTGCCGGTGCTGCGCGAGCTGGCCGCCAGCGCCAAGCTGCCGCTTTCCGCCATGCCCAACGCCGGATTTCCCAAGCGTGTCGGCGACCGCATCGTCTATCCCAAATCCTCGCCGGAATATTTCGCGCTCTTTGCCCAGGAAGCGGCCGAGATCGGCACCCGCATCATCGGCGGCTGCTGCGGCACCACGCCCGAGCATATTCGCGCCATCGCCGAAGCGGTGAAAAAGTTGCGCTCCGCAAAACCGCGCGGCGCGCAGAACGCCTCCGCCACCGTCGAAATCTTCGAGCCGGCCGAGCGCTTCCGGCGCATCGCCGCGCGCGAGCCGGAAAGCAAGCTCTGGAAAAAAATTCAGGCCGGCCAGTTCGTCACGTCCGTGGAAATTGATCCGCCCAAGGGCGTCGCCATTGACCGCATCCTCGAGCAAGTCGGCCGCGTGATGGCTTCCCCGCAAGTGGATTCCATTGACATCAATAGCGGCACCCTCGCGCGCGTGGGCATGGACGCGCTGGTCCTGGCCGGAGCGCTCGAAGCGCACGGCTTTGAAACCGTGCCGCACGTCACCACGCGCGACGCCAACATCATCGGTTTGCAGGCGATGCTGCTCGGCGCCTGGGCCGTCGGCGGCGTGCGCAACGTGCTGGCCATCACCGGCGACCCGCCCTCGCTCGGCGACCATCCGGAAACCAGCGGCGTGTACGAAGTGGATTCCATCGGCCTGGTGAAAGTGTTGTCGCGCTTGAACCAAGGGACGGACTGGGCCGGCAAGAGCCTGGGCGGCGCCACCAATTTCACCATCGGCGTCGCCGTGAATCCCGTGGCGGAAAATATGGATGAAGAGCTGCGGCGCTTCCAGGCCAAAATTGAAGCGGGCGCGCACTTCGCGATGACCCAGCCCATTTTCGATCCCCGCCACTGGCAGGCGTTTCTGAAACGCCTGGGCGGAAAATCTCCCGTGCCCATCATCGTGGGCCTCTGGCCGCTCACCAGCTACAAGCAAGCCCTGCGGCTGAACAACGAAGTCCCCGGAATCGTGATCCCCGAAGTCACGCTGCGCGAAATGGAGAAAGCTGGGGAGGCAGCGCGCGAACGCGGTTTCGTTCTCGCGCGCCAGATGCTCGATTGGGCGCGCACCGCGCGCAGCGAAAGCATCGCCGGCGCCTACCTGATCGCGCCCTTCAAGCGTTACGAGGAGATCCTGGAGCTGTTTCGCTGAATCGTCCCACGCGACGATTCACCGTGAGAGCCAGCAGCGTCGGCTCGAAGGGTATCATCGCGATCTGCAGACCGCCGTCGCTACTGTGCGGAATTTACGACGCGTACGAAAATGCGTCACCGCAAGATGGCTCCTCTTTGACCTCGCTGTTCCGGCCTCTGTGCACTCTGTGTTACTTCTTCTGCTTCCCGCCGGCTGTTCCACCGCGGAAGGTTCGCCGTCGCATTCGCCGCGCGCAGCCCGGCAATCAGAAAAACCAAAAACGTTTGCGCCGCCGCTGCGGCGTGGCGCCCGGACTCAGGCCGATGTCCTCGTCCATCTCCGGGACCCACGGCAGCGAGCGCCCCTCGAACGCCGCCAGCGGATTCTCCACCAGCAGGGCGCGCGCCACGTCCTCGCCGTGCTTCTTGGCCACGTGGTCAAACACTTCCTTGAGCCGCAGCGGGCGCGTGGTCACGTTGTGCGCGTCGCTGGCCAGAAAATGCACCGCGTTCATCTCGATCCATTCCTCAGCGATTTCCTGCGCGGGCTTCCCGAATTTCCCCAGCAGCGATTGCCCGGTCACCTGCGCGTAGCAACCTTGCCGCAGCCAGCGGAACAACCGCTCCGGCTTCGCGCGAATCAGCGGATTGCGTTCCGGGTGGGTGATGATCGGCCGCAGCCCGGCCAGGTGCAGTTCATGCAGGGTCTGGTCCAGCGAATGCGGAATGGAGTAGTCGGCAAACTCTACCAGCAGGTAGCCTTTTTGGTTCAGCGTGAAGCGGCTGGGATCGTGCCGAATGTCCTGCAGGTTCTCGAAACTCAGGTGGAAGTCACATCCGGTAGCCAGGACCAGCCGGCCCTCGAATTGCGCCTGCAGCTCGTCGCGGCGCAGCTTGATCAATTCCGGGACGAAGGGATGCTGCGGATGGGCGTGGGGCGTGGCGATCACATGCGTAATTCCATCGGTGACGGCCATTTCCGCCATTTCCAGCGACATTTCGCTCGTCTCAGGACCGTCGTCGAGGCCGGCAAGGATGTGGCAATGAATATCAATCATGTGAGGCGAGGATATCGCAGCAGGTAAAGGATGACAACGGACGAGCCCGCGCACAACGCGGTCGCCGCGACCAACGGTTCGCGTGGAGCCCGCGCAGCCCACAATCGGATTGGCGAGCGTCTTGCTCTTCAAACGTGTGAATCGAGCGAATCAGTTTCATTTCCGGAATCGCGAAGCTCCTGCGCTGATTCGCCGGGCCGTTTTCACCCACATTGCCGAAAAATGACTGAAGCGGGAGGGCCACCCGGTCGAATTGGTATTCATGAGCCCGATGCCACCGCGCCAGAGCTATTGCAGAGGACGAAGCAAATGAACGCCGCTTTTCCGGATCGTCGCAAACGAGCATTCATCACTGGCATCACTGGCCAGGACGGTTCGTATCTGGCTGAATTGCTGATGTCCAAGAATTATGAGGTGCACGGCATCAAGCGGCGCTCGAGCAGTTTCAATACGGAACGAGTGGATCACTTAATCTCAGATTGGCACGAGCACGATACCCGCTTCTTCCTGCACTTTGCCGATCTCTCCGACGCCACCAGCCTCTCCAAGCTCCTCTATCGCATCGTGCCCGATGAAATCTATCACCTCGGCGCGCAAAGCCACGTGCGCGTCAGCTTCGACATTCCGGAATATACGGGGGACATCACGGCGCTGGGCACCACGCGCCTGCTGGACGCCATTCGCGAAACCGGCATAGCGGCGCGCTTTTACAACGCCGCCAGCAGCGAGATGTTCGGGCAAACCTACGAATGCCCGCAAACCGAAACCACGCCGTTCCGCCCGCGCAGCCCGTACGGCTGCGCCAAGCTTTACAGCTACTGGATGACGGTGAACGCGCGCGAGGGTTACGGCCTGTACGCGGTGAACGGCATTCTGTTCAACCACGAATCGCCGCGCCGCGGCGAGATTTTCGTGAGCCGCAAGGTTACGCGCGCGGTGGCGCGCATCCTGCACGGACTGCAGGAGAAGCTCTACCTCGGCAATCTGGACGGCGAACGCGACTGGGGCTACGCGCCGGAATTCGTGGAAGGAATCTGGAGGATGCTGCAGCAGCCTGAGCCGGAGGATTTCATCCTGGCTACCGGCGAAACTCATTCCGTGCGGGAATTCGTCGAACGCGCCTTTGCGGCGGTAGGGCTGGACTGGCGGCGCCACGTGGAAGTGGACCCGCAATATTACCGGCCCACGGAAATTGACCGGCTGGAAGGCGACGCCTCGAAAGCCCGGCGCAAGCTGGGCTGGACTCCGGCTACCAAATTCCGCGACCTGGTGAAAATCATGGTGGATGCCGACGTACAGCTTCTCGGTGAAAAATTGAGCGGCCAGCTGGAGCGCAGAATGTCCATGCGAGGCGGGGAATGAGGGCGCTCAACAACGGCCTTGCCGCCATGGGCGTGTTCCACGGCCGGCGCATCGTGGTCACCGGCGGCGCCGGATTCCTGGGCCGCTCGGTGGTGCGCAAATTGCGCGAGCGCGGCTGCACCGAGATCACCATCCCGCGCCGCGCCAACTGCGACCTGAGCCGCTGGGACCATATCGAACAACTCTTCGACAAAGTCCGGCCGCAACTGCTGCTGCATCTGGCCGCCACCGTGGATAATCCCGCGGGACATCGCGACGTGGCCGAAAGCTTCTACAACAACGCCATGATGGCCATGCAATTGATCGAAGCCTCCAGCCGGCACGGCGTCGAGAAAATGATTTGCATCGGCAGCGCCAGCTCCTATCCGGCGAACGCGCCGGTGCCGCTGCGCGAGCAGGATTTATTCAAGGGCCTGCCCGATCCCGCGCGCGCCGTGCACGGCATCGCCAAGCGCCTGCCGTTCATCCAGGCGCAGGCCTATCGCCAGCAGTACGGGTTTCATTGCGTGTTCTTGATTCCCACCAACTTTTACGGCCCGGGCGACAATTTCGACCCCAAGAAAAGCTACGTAATCGCCTCGCTGATCCGCAAATTCGTCGCGGCCGTGGAAACCGGGGTGAGCGAAATCGTCATCGGCGGCACCGGCTGCGCCACGCGCGATTTCATCCATGTGGAAGACTGCGCGGAAGGAATCCTGCTGGCGCTCGAGCACTACACCGGCGGCGACGCCGTCAACATCGGCAGCGGCGCCGAAACTCCCATCCACGAACTGGCGCGCAAAATCGCCGCCGTCACCGGCTACACCGGCCGCATTCAATGGGACCCCAGCTATCCGGAAGGCACCACGCGCCGCGTGCTGGACGTGACCCGCGCGCAAAAGGAATTCGGATTCCGCGCGCGCCGAAGCCTCTCCGACGGCCTGCTGGAAACGGTGGAGTGGTACCGCTCGACGCTGCGCCGCCCCATCGCGCCACCGGAAACCACGGCGCTGGCGCAAAGCGTCTGAGCACTCCCGGGGAAAAAGCCGTGATCGAAGAAATCGCCGTGTCGCCGCCGCCCATCATTGCCCGCACGCAGCCCGCACGCGTGAAAGCGCGCGGCACCTGCCGCTCCTGCGCGAGCGCGCGCCTGGAAAGCGTGCTGGATCTGGGCAATCCCTGCGTTTCCAATTTCGCCGATGTGCCGGACAGCAGCCGCTGGCCGCGCGTGCCGCTCGACTTGCTGCTCTGCGCGGGATGCGGCCTGGCGCAGTTGCGCCACACCGCGCCGCCGGAGTGGCTCTACACCCATTACTGGTACAAGTCCGGCATCAGCGCCACGATGCGCGCGGCCCTTGCGGATATCGCGCGCAAGGCTTCGCAATTCGCCGGGCTGCAAGCGGGTGACAACGTGCTGGACATCGGCTGCAACGACGGCACGCTGCTGCGCTCCTACGCGCAGGACGATATCCGCCGCGTGGGATTCGAGCCCGCGGAAAACCTGGCCTGCGAGGCCGCCGCCGGCACCGATCGCATCGTCCCGGAGTTTTTCAGCGCGCGGCCGATTGCCGGGCAGCAATTTCGCGTGGTCACTTCGATTTCCATGTTTTACGACCTGGAAGATCCCAACACTTTTGTCGCGGACGTCGCGAGCGTGCTGCTCGAAGAGGGCGTGTGGGTGATCGAGATGCATTATCTGCCCATGGTGCTCGAACGCAACGCGTTTGACGCCATCTGCCACGAACATCTGGAATATTATTCGCTCAGTTCGCTCGAACCGTTGCTCGCGCGGCACGGATTGCGCGTGGCCGACGTGGAAACGAACGACGTGAATGGCGGCAGCCTGCGCGCGTACGTGGTGCATCGCGATTCGCCGGCCGCATCCGTTTCCGCACGACAGGCGCGGGTGGAACGCATGCGCACGCGGGAAGCGTCCGCGGGGTTGCTGCGCCCCGCCACCTACCGGGAATTCGGCGAGCGCGTCCAGCAGATTGGAATGCGGCTGCGGGAATGGCTGCGCGGCGAGCGCCGTGAAGGGCGCGAAACCTCGGCGTACGGCGCCTCGACGAAAGGCAACACGCTGCTGCAGTTCTTTGGCCTGGATCACACCATGATCCGCTCCGCGGCGGAGCGCAACCCCGAGAAGTGGGGCAAATACACGGTGGGAACCTGGATTCCGATCGTCTCCGAGGCCGAAGCGCGTTCCCACGCCGATAGTTTTCTGGTCCTCCCCTGGCACTTCCTCGACGAAATTCAGATCCGCGAGCGCGACTTCCTGGCGCGCCGCGGAAAGCTCGTCGCACCGCTCCCCGACCTGCGCGTTATCACTGCTAATGGTTGGTCCCCGATTGTGTAGAGGTATCTGGCTCCGTTGACATCGTGGCTCTTGGCGGGATGCAAGTTGGCGGCAACTTGTTGCAGGGGGATCGGGTGTTGCCGAACGGCGGCGGGCCGAAGCGTTGGCCTTTCGTCGCAACCTTTACGGCTGCTCCATGGCTGAGGACCGAGATACGGAGCGATGCCCGCTGCGTCCCGCGGAGTGCGCGGGATGCAGCGGCCGCTACAAGTGCTCTGCGGCGCTGCGACTCGCGTGAAGGCCACGGCAACGACGCGCGCGGCGGTGGCGCGCTACGATCCGTCACTGCCTTTGTGCGGATTCGGATTCTTGCTATAGTGATTTTTCGCTTCAAACTACTTGGCAACTTCGTCCTGGGCGCGGCGGTTCTGATTCGCCGCTGCGAGGGAGATATATGGCCGCGGACCGCAAACCCGAATTTTTCGCTGGCAAAGACCTCAAGGTGGGCATTATCGGTTGCGGCTACGTGGGCCTGCCCTTGGCGCTGCGCTTTGCAGACGTGGGCCAGCGGGTTACGGGATTCGATCTGGACCAGGAGAAAGTGAGAAAGCTGAATGCCGGGCAGTCCTACATCCAGCACATCCCCGCGGGAAAGATTCAGGCGCACGTGCAGGCCGGGCGATTCGGCGCGACCAGCGATTTTGCGCGTTTGCGCGATATGGATGCGGTGCTGATCTGCGTGCCGACGCCGCTGGACGAACGGCGCGAACCGGATTTGAGCTACGTGGAGAACACGGCGCAGGCGATCGCGCCGAACCTGCAGCGCACGCAACTCATCGTGCTGGAGAGCACCACCTATCCCGGAACCACGGAAGAACTGGTGCTGCCTATACTGGAAAAAGGCGGGCTGCGCTGTCCGCTGGTGAAGGGAGTGGACGCCGAAAACGCCGCCACCGATTTCTACCTGGCGTTCTCGCCGGAGCGCGAAGATCCGGGCAACAAGCAATATGGCCTGGCGCAGATTCCGAAAGTGGTGGGCGGCATCAATCCTGCGAGCGGCCGCGCGGCGGCGGCGCTCTACGCGCAAATCGTATCGAAAGTGGTGCCGGTCAGCTCGACGCGCGCGGCGGAAATGGTGAAGCTGCTGGAAAATATATTCCGCTGCGTGAATATCGCGCTGGTGAACGAACTGAAGCAGCTTTCGCTGCGCATGGATCTGGATATCTGGGAAGTGATAGACAGCGCGGCGACGAAGCCCTTCGGCTTCATGCCCTTCTATCCCGGGCCGGGCCTGGGCGGGCATTGCATCCCCGTGGACCCCTACTATCTTTCCTGGAAGGCGCGGGAATACGATTTCGCGACGCGCTTCATCGAGCTGGCGGGCGAAATCAATACCGCGATGCCGTACAACGTGGTGGAGGCGCTGGTGAGCGCGCTGAACAGCCACGAAAAAAGCGTGAAAGGCTCGAAAATCCTGCTGCTGGGCGTGGCTTACAAGAAAGATGTGGACGACCTGCGCGAATCGCCTTCGCTGAAGCTGCTGGAACTGCTGACCGCGCGCGGCGCGCTGCTGGATTACAACGACCCGTATTTCCCCTCGCTGCACAAAATGCGCCACTACGATTTCACGCACATGAAATCGGTGGAGCTTTCCAGCGAGCACCTCGCCGGTTACGACTGCGTGCTGATTGCGACGGACCACAGCAGCTACGACTACGAGGCGATCGTGCGCGATGCCAAGCTGGTGGTGGACACGCGCAACGCCACGCGCCACGTGAAGCAACATCGCGAAAAAGTGGTCCACTGCTAGGGCCCGCGGCGGCGCACGGTTGCGCGGCTGTACTTTCGCCTGTCCTTCCGAACAGGGTGCGCCGTTCCTCGGTCCCAGTTACTGGAAATCGTTCGTAGGAAGATAGTCCCATTGCGGGCGGCGTTCGCGCGGGCTATCGTGAACGTTATGGGAGCACCGACTCTGCCGCAGAAGGATAACCAGACCCTGATCACGGATCCGGGGCGCCGCCGCAGCATGCGTGTGCTGCTGAGCGTGCCGATTACGGTGACGGGAAAGACGACGTCCAATCAGGACTTCCAGGAAGAAACGCGCACGCTGGTGGTGAACGCGCACGGCGCGCTGATTTCGCTGGCGGCGCGCGTGGCCGCGGCGCAGGAAGTGACGCTCTCGAATAAGGCCACGCAGCACGCCTTGCCATGCCGCATTGTATATGTGGGCACGACGCAGGCCGGAAAAGCGCAGATGGGCGTGGAGTTCGTGAAGCCGACGCGCTCTTTCTGGCAGATAGATTTCCCGCCTGACGATTGGGTCGTTCCCGAAGACTAGCCAGTTTTCATAGGGGCCGCGTGCCGCTAACGGGCCGCGGCTGCCAGTTCCACCCTTACATTTCCCATGGGCATTTCCGCCAGAATCAGCACCGGTGTGCGCGCGGGGTCCTGCGCCAGCCAGGCAGCAAAATTCGTGTGCGGCACCTCTTTGCCGCGCGCAAAAAGGCGAATGGAAACCTTCGTGGCCTGGAATTTCCCGGCCGCGACGGTGACCGCTTCCGGTCCCGCTTCCTCTCGCGCCTCCATCTCGTACAAATCGCTGCCGTCGTACACCGTCGCGCGAACCAGCGGCGTGCGCCGCCAATCTGTGGCGCGCAACGCGTAAAACGCGCCGAGCGGATCGCGCGTGCCGGGCTGCACGATCACCGGCGCGATGGGGCCGCGAAACGGCTGGCCGGCGGAGATCAGTGGCAGCACTTCATCCTGCTTCGCGCCCAATTCGTTCAGGTAGATTTCGTACTGATGGCTTTCGAGCGTGGCGGCATCGGTGTAGGAATCGAATTGATCGTCCACGGCAAAGAGAGCGCGCAGCGGCGCCAGCGAATGCGTGGCGGCGCGGAAATGCCAGGTCGGCCAGCCAAAGAGGTTGCGCCGCTCGACCACGTCCAAGCGCAGCGAGGCCGCATTCGCAAATCCCGCCCATTCCAAGCGGTAATTCAAAACTTCGCCGGCGCGAAACGGCATGGCAATTTCCGGCGCGGGGTGCGCGGCGACGGATGCTGCGATGGCCTTGCGGCCAGCTGCGGGGGCAGCCTGCGGTGCGGCCGGCGCAGCTGGCACGGCTGCTACAAGCAGCGCAGCAGCGCTGCAACCGAGCAGGCCAATGGCGGCGAGGAATGCGGCGGAGGCGGACGGACGCTGCTCGCGTTTCATAGTGGGCGCGGCGTCGCGGCGTATGGCGACGACAAGGCCTGCATCCATTTTTCCCCGCCGGTTGCCCGTTTGCAAGCCGCGGAGATATAGTCGAGCGTACCTCGCGGACGAATGCCGGCCGCGATTTGCTCAAGGAGATTTTTAGGATGCGTTATCTGGTAACTGGCGGCGCCGGGTTCATCGGCTCGAATATCGTTGACGAGCTGGTGCGGCGGCGGCAGGAAGTGGTGGTGCTGGATGATCTGTCGGCCGGCAAAGAAGAAAATCTGGCCGCGCTGCGCGGCAAGATTGATTTGCACATCGGAACGATCACCGACCTGGCCGCGGCGCAAGCGGCGTGCAAGGGCGTGCACTACGTGATTCATCTTGCTGCGCGGACTTCGGTGCCGCGCTCGGTGCTGAATCCCGTGGAAACCAATCACGTGAATATTGACGGCACCTTGAACGTGCTGGTGGCGGCGCGCGACGCGCAGGTGCGGCGGTTCGTCTTCGCGGCGTCTTCTTCGGCGTACGGCGAGACGCCCACGCTGCCGAAAACGGAAACAATGCAGCCGCAGCCCATTTCGCCGTACGGCGTTTCGAAATACGTGGGGGAATTGTACGCGCAAGTGTTTGGCCGGACGTACGGGCTGGAGAATGTTTCCATCCGCTACTTCAATGTGTTCGGGCCGCGCCAGGATCCCGGCTCGCAATATTCCGGAGTGCTCTCGCGCTTCATGCTGGCGGTGCTGGAGGGCCGGGCGCCCGTGGTGTACGGCGACGGCGAGCAAACGCGCGATTTTACCTACATAGAAAACATCGTGGACGAGACGCTGCGCGCCTGCGAGGCGGAGGGGGCGTCGGGGTTGACGTTCAATGGCGGGACCGGCGGGCGAATCACTTTGAACCAGGTGCTGCAACTGCTGGAAAAAATCACTGGCAAGACGATCCAGGCGAAGTACGACCCGCCGCGCACCGGGGACATTCGCGATTCGCAGGCGGATATTTCGCTGGCGCGGAAGATTCTGGGTTACCAGCCCACCGTGGCGTTCGAAGAAGGGTTGAAGCGCACGTGGGAGTGGTACCAACAGGCGTACGCGAATTCGCGAGCGTAGCGCGCGAATTTTTCGAGATTGCGAGGGCGCGGCGCGCGACGCTTTCCGTTAGGAGCTTGCAGTGTTGTCCGCGAGGTGCGCGGGCAGGTCGCGCAGATTTTCCAGCAGCAGGTCCGGCGGATAGGCGCGCAGGCCTTCGGCTCCGAATCCGTAGGTCACGCCGCAGGCGCTCATCCCGGCATTGCGCGCGGTCTTGATGTCCACGTCGGAATCTCCCACCATCATCGCAGCCGGGGGCGCGGTCTGCAGCTCGCGCAACAGGGTCTGAGCGCCGAGCGGGTCGGGCTTTTTGGTCTCGAAGCTATTGCCGCCATAGACGAAGCGGAAAAAGCGCGCGAGGCCCAGGCCTTCCACAATCGCGCGGCTGAAATGCACGGGCTTATTGGTGAGCACGGCCATTGAGTATTTATCGCGCTGCGCGAGCTGTTCGAGGGCCTCGCGCACGCCGGGATACGCGACGGTGTTGTCCAGCATGTGGATGCGGTAGTAGCTGAGGAAATAGGAAAGGCCCCGCTGGACTTCCTGCTCGGAGGCGCCTTCGCCGAGGGCGCGGCGCACCAGGGCCGGGGCGCCGTTGCCGATGAAGGTGCAGATGTCCGCGTGGGTGTGCTGCGCGCGGCCGAGGTGCGCGAGCGTGGCATTCACCGAGAGCACCAAGTCGAGCTGGGAATCAATGAGGGTGCCATCGAGATCGAAAATCAAAGCGCGTACGCCAGAGAACCGGCCGTTGCTTTCCGCCATCCGTTACGGGTACCTCGCGTGGTTTTTGTGCGACGAAGTCATTTTATGCGGCGGGGCGAGGAATGTCACCTGCGCGGGCGCGAATCCACTTTCATGTTGCAATAGCAACAGAGATGTGTTGCAATAGCAACATGGAGGGAGAACATGAGCGCAGCGCTTGAAGCCATTTTCCGCAGAAGGGCGGTGAAGGTGTTCGACCCGGTGGAAATCCCCGCGGCCACGCGCGAGCAGATCCTGAACGCGGCGCGCGTGGCCCCTTCCAGCTTCAACATTCAGCCGTACCGTTTCTATTGGGTGGAGTCGCCCGCGCTGCGCAGCACGGCCGCGCGGCTGTGCTTCGGGCAAAGCCCCGCGGCGACGGCTTCGGCGCTGGTGGTGGCCGTCGCGGACATCGGCTCCTGGAAAAGCACCACGCAAAGCGAGCTGGAATGGATGCGCAGCGCGGGATTTTCCGAGGAGAAAATACGGGAATCGGAGCGGCGCGCCAAATTCGGCAAATGGTTTTTCATCCAGGGGTGGTTCGGCATTCTGGGCGCGGTGAAATGGACGCTGCTGCGGGTGGTGCACTTCTGGAAAACGATGGGCACCCTTCCGGTGGCCCGCCAAGGAATGTTCAAATGGGCCACCAAGAGCGCCGCGCTGGCCTGTCAGAATCTGATGATCGCCGCCGAAGCCCTGGGACTGAACACCTGCCCGATGGAAGGATTCGACGGGCGGCGGCTGGGCAAATTGCTGCGACTTTCCGCGAAGGAGCATGAAATCGTGATGGTGATCGCCGTCGGGAAAAGGTCCGCCGCGCACCAGGACCGGCCGCAGTGGCGCCGGCCGCTGGAAACGACGGTGCAAGTCCTGTGATTATCGTTGACAAGAATCTGATACCGCGGGAAATCGTCGAGGGATCCATCCTGGTGCAACTGGCCGCCGCGTACTTTTCCGTGGGCAAGCAGCTGGAGCAGAAGACGAAATGCTCGGCAACGCGCGGCTTCATTCTTGCGACGCTGCGCGGCGGCGCGAGCCTCAATCAAAATCAGATCGCCACCCGGCTGAGCTTCGACCGGACCGTGGTGCATCGCTCAATCAAGACCATGATTCACGAAGGCCTGCTCTCCGAGAGGAAGGCCGGCACGGGAAGAGCGCTGCTGGTGCAGCTCACCGCGAAGGGCAATCGCTACAGAGAGCGTCTCATCAAGGAGCGAAGGGCGGCGGAGGAAAAGGTGCGGGAGAAATTGACGACGCGGGAGGCTGCAACGGTGATTCGGCTGCTCAAGAGGGTGGAGGGAACCGAGTTCTAAGGGTGGAGATTCGGGGGCGCGTCGGGCCAGGATTCTGCGCGGGATCGGAGCGACGGCTGGGTGGGTTGTCAGTAGAGCTCGGCTAGTTCTGGGGGACTAGTAGCGGAGCGAGAGGTCGTTGCCGGCCTTTGCCAGCGACGCATCCTCGGGCGCCCGATTCAGGTAGGCGATGAGCGCGGCAAACAGGACGGCGGCGAGCAGAAATTTCAGGGGCGCGGCAATTTCCGAAGGCGAAAGAAATCCTTCGATCGTTCCGGCCACGATCAGCAGCGGGATGGTTCCCAGCAGCAGCCGGGAGGCGCGGCCGCCGGCCAGGGCGAGCGATTCGCGGCGCGGCAGCAATCCCGGAAACAGCATGCCGCGGGCGATTTCGAAGCCCGCGCCGCCGGCGATAAATATGGCGGGCAATTCCAACACGCCGTGCGGCGCGACAAAACTCCAAAGCTGCCCGGCCATGCCGGCGTGCCAGGTGGCCGCGCCGACGACGCCCAGCAGCAGGCCGTTGATCACCATCATCCAGGCGGTGCCGACACCGGCAGTGATCCCCAGCGCAAAGGTGACGAACGCGACGGAAAGATTGTTGGTCATGATGGTCGAAGCCGCGAGGGGCTTCACCGTTACGATCGAATGCGTCCACATTTCGTGCTTTTCGATGGTGTCCATCATCTGCGCGCCCAGAACGCGGTGCGCGAAAGAGGGATCGTGCAAGGTGAGCGCGCACGCGGCGATGGCCGTCACCAGGAAGATCGCGAAAGCGAGCAGGGTCTCCGGGAAGGTCTCGCGAAAGACCTGGGGATAGGTGCGCGAATAGAATTTCACGAGCGCGCTGAGCTGGGGCTGCTGGCCCATGTAAATCAGGTTGTGCGCGCGGCCCAGCAAGGAGTTCAAGTAGGCGGAAAGCGGATTACTTGTGCTATCCTCCCGCACAATTGCGAGGTCGGATGCCGTCTGGCGATACAAGAGTCCGAGTTCCTGCAACTCGCCGTGTTCCAGGCCGCGCAATCCGCGGCGGCTCGAGCGTTTCGCCAGCGCTTCCAGGCGCGCCCAGTACGGCTTGCGTTTTTCCAGCCAGCGAGTCGAGATCATGAACGCCCCATCGGACACATCCCCGTTTTCGGACCCGTATTCCGACAAGCTTACCATCGAAACGCCCGAGCAAACGGCGCTGGAATTTCCCATTGCCGGAGTGGGCAGCCGGTTTCTGGCCTTCGGCCTGGATAGCATGATTCAAGTCCTTGCTTCGCTGGTGGTGGGAATCGGGTTGGGGCTGGGGCCAGGCTGGATACGACTGGGTTCGTGGCTGCCGCGGGTGTGGGCGGTATCCATCATCGTCATTTTCTTTTTCGCGCTCTATTTCGGATATTTCGCCTTCTTCGAGGCCATCTGGAACGGCCAGACCCCCGGCAAGCGGCTTTGCGGAATTCGCGTGATCAAGGAAACCGGGCGTCCGATCACGCCGGTTGAAGCGGTGGCGCGGAACCTGCTGCGCATCGTGGACCAACTGCCCGCTTTCTACGGAGTGGGAATTACCAGCGTGCTGCTGAGCAAGCAGGGCAAACGCCTGGGCGATTTCGTGGCGGGGACCATCGTGGTACACGAGCGCGCGCTGCAGGACGTGAAGCCGCTCTGGCAGCCGGCGCAGAGCGCCGCGCCGCTGCACTCCGGCACGCAGCAAATTTCCGGCGAGGAGTTGGCGTTAATCGAGGCTTTCCTGAACCGCCGCTACGAGCTGGACCCCGCGGTGCGCTTCCGCATGGCCGAGCAAATTCTTGCCAAGCTAAAACCGCGCCTTACGCTGCCCGCGGAGAATCCTCTCGCCGGCGAAAAGCTGCTCGAAGCCCTGGCGCACGAGCGCCGCTCCTCCGCCGGATACAACTGATTTTGCTGCGGTGCAAGCCGCGCCCGCCGCCTGAAGCCGTTTCATACCGCGATGCAAAATTTAATTGCCGACGGCTTGGGTGTGTGTGCTCGCGGGCAGATCGCGGAATGCGAAGTGGCTCTGTAGCTTATCGAAGGGCTTGCCGTCCAGCTCCGCGTAGGGATAGATGAAATAATTCAACGGCTCGCCTTTCTGCTCCGCATCCAGCCGCAAATCGCGGCCGGTGGTGAACTCGATGCGATTCACGTCGTGCGCGCCGAAAAAGTATTCGTGCTTGTCGGGATGCTTCCAGGCTTCGGAGGCGTCCACCGGAACCCAGCCCAGACCGTGCACGTAGAATTCCGCCCAGCAGTGATAGCCGGGAATTTCTCCGGCGGTCTTGTCCGCCGGCAACGGAAACCCGATTTCGAAGCGCGCCGGGATTCCCGAAGCGCGCGCCATGCCGATGAACAGGGAGTGGAAATCAGTGCAATTGCCGCGCTTGGCGGTGCAAGCCCAGACGGCGTCACCGTGGCCCCAGCCTTCGCCGGTCTTGTCGTAGCGCATGGTGGCGATCACATACTCGTAGATCTTGTGCGCCTTATCGAGTGTGTCGGTGGCGCCCGCGGTGTTCTCCGCAGCGAGTTGCGCGATGACGCCGTTGGTGGGCACCAGGCGGTCCGGCTGGAGCCAGTGCGCGAGCATCAGCTTGGAAGCGCCGTCGGCGGCGGCGCCGCCCGGCGCGGCACCCGAGGATTTGACGGGAGTGAGCGCGACGCGATGCTCGTAGCGCGTGGCCTGGAAGCGCAGGGTGATGTCGAACGGCGCGCTGGCCTGCTTCGCGCTCACGACGAAAACCGCGTAGCGGTTGCCGTACTCGGCGTTCTGCTCGACCTTGTAGGCCAGCGGCGCTGCAATATGCAGCCCGGTAATTTTCTGGTACGGGTCGTGATCCGGCAGCGGAATCCAGATGCGCAGCGGCGCGCTGGAGGGGGGCAGCGCCGGCACTGTGACGGTGTAGGTAAAATCGAAGCTGCGTGAAGGAATGGAGGCGGAGTCGCCGGCGAGGGCGACAGCCGCTATAGCTATCGTTCCGAGCGCCAGAATGGCGTGAAGGAGTCCTACGGCGCGAAGTTTCATTTTGAATTTGCCTCCGGCATCCCTGCATATTGTTCCCAACGTACAGATGCGTCAATCGTTCTTTGCGGTGCAAATCGTACGAAGATTTCGTTAACGATTGATGAACGAAGCCCCGGGCCGCGCGCGCCGCATGCCTAATCTAAAACTACTATTGACCCATCCTGGTGACTGAAGGACACTCCCCGCTTAAATCGTACAGAAGGGGTGTCTGCCACGGGTGATACTGGTGTGCGCCGAGGCTTGGCATTGAAGCGAATCCTGGTATTGCTGACGGCCGCTCTGGCCCTGACCGCGCTCTACCTGTTCGCGTGGCCCTCGGCGAATCTTCCTTACTTCGCGGCGCTCGTTCTGCACCTGCTTGCGGGGATCGCCTTCCTTTTCGTGCTGATTTTCACCCTGCGCCCGATTCTGCGTAATGGGCCGTCGCTCGCGCGCGTGGGGTGGCTGCTGCTCGCGCTGGGCGGCGTGCTGGGCGCGATATTGATTTATACCGGCACGCGGCGCGCGGAATGGCCGCTGCTGTACGCGCACATTGCCGCGTGCGTTACGGGTGGCGCGCTGCTGATTTCCAGCTGGGCCGGCAAACGCAGGTTGCTTGCGGGCGGCGTGGCTGCTGGCCTGCTGCGCAGCGCATTGTGCCTGGCGGTCGCGGCGCTCATCGCGGGCGGCGCGTGGTGGTTGCGCACGGTTCCCTGGCAGCACGCGCATCAAATTGAAAATCCGGCGATCGCGCCCGGAACCATGGACAGCGAAGGCGACGGCCCGCAGGGTCCTTTTTTCCCCAGTTCCGCGCAGACCGCCGACGGGCAACACATCCCCGCGAATTACTTCATGGAATCCGATTCCTGCAAGCGCTGCCATCAGGACATCTACAAGCAGTGGCAGGGCTCCGCGCATCATTTTTCTTCGTTCAATAATCCGTGGTACCGCAAGAGCGTCGAGTACATGCAGGACACCGTCGGGGTGAAACCCTCGAAATGGTGCGCGGGATGCCACGACCCCGCGCTGCTCTACAGCGGCATGTTCGATCGCCCGGTGCGCGAAGTGGAAGATACCCCGGCGGGGCAAGCCGGCCTCGGCTGCATGATGTGCCATTCGGTCGCGCGGGTGAAGAGCACCATGGGCCAGGCCGATTTCTACCTGGAATATCCCGCGCTGCACAAAATGGCCGCGAGCAAGAATCCGCTGGTGGTGCGGCTGCACGATTTTCTGACGGAGCTGAATCCGGAGCCGCACCGGAGGGTGTTCCTGAAACCGTTCATGCGCAACCAGACCGCGGAGTTTTGCTCCACCTGCCACAAAGTCCACATGGATATTCCCGTCAATCACTACCGCTGGGTGCGCGGCTTCGATGATTACGACAACTGGCAGGCCAGCGGCGTTTCTTTTCAGGGCGCGCGCTCGTTCTATTATCCAGCGAAGGGGCAGATGTGCGCCGATTGCCACATGCCTCTCACCAAATCCACCGACGCCGGAAACATTGCCGGGCTGATCCATTCGCACCAGTTCCCCGCCGCGAATACCGCGCTGCCCACGGTCAATCACGACGCTGCGCAGCTCGCCACCACCGAGGATTTCCTCACCAAGGGCTCGATCAGCGTGGACATCTTCGCAATCTCTCCGGAAGCGAAAGCGAAATCGGCGGCGGGCGAAGAGCGTGGAGCTGGCGGCGCCGGAACCCCGGTTGCGGCCCCTTCGCTGCCGGGATTGCAGACCACTTTTGCGGTGGGCGAAGAAGCGGAAGCCTCGATCCCAGTAAATACTTCGCCTGAATCCGCGACGCCCACCGCACAGATCACCGCGCCGCTTGATCGCACCGTTGCCGCGGTGCGCCGGGGCGGCACGTATCGCGTGGACGTGGTAGTGCGCACGCGCAAAGTGGGCCACTTTTTCCCCGGCGGCACCGTGGACGCTTTCGATTGCTGGGTGGAGCTGATTGCGACGGACGACAAGGGCCAGAACATTTTCTGGAGCGGCCGCGTGGCCGACGGCGGGAAAGGCCCCGTGGACCCGGGCGCGCATTTCTACCGCTCGCTGCAGATTGATGCGCACGGCAACCCCATCAACAAGCGCAACGCCTGGGCCACGCGGTCGGTGGTGTACGTGCGGCTCATTCCGCCGGGGGCTGCGGACACGGTGCACTACCGGCTGCAAATCCCGGCCAGCGCCGGCGGAAAAATCCATCTGGTCGCCAAGGTGAACTACCGGAAATTTGCGTGGTTCAACACGCAGTTTTCGTTTGCCGGCGTGCGCGACCCGCATCAGCCCCAGGAGCCCGCGGCGAATGAGCCGCTCGTGGCGCCCGCTTACGACGATCAGCATTACGACTTCACCGGAGATCCCTCGAAGCTGCCCGGCGGCAGCCAGGGCATTCCGAACCTCCCGATTGTGGTGATGGCTGAAAATTCGGCCGATCTGAACGTGCTGCCGGCTTCCGCGCCGCAGCCTGCGCCGAAGGTGGTGCTCGACGCGGACGATTGGACGCGCTGGAACGATTACGGCATCGGCCTGTTCCTGCAAGGAGACTTGACCGGCGCCGCCTGGGCGTTCGGCAAAATTACGGAGGTCGCGCCCACGAATTTCGACGGCTGGACGAACATCGGGCGGGTGCGGCTGCAGGAAGGCAATCTGCCCGCGGCGCAACAGGTCCTGGAAAAGGCGCTGGCGCTCAAGCCCGACCTGGCGCGCGCCAATTTCTTCTACGCGAAAGTTTTGCGCCAGCAGGGCCGCTACGACGACGCCATCCAGCATCTCCGCGCGGTCCTCGCGCAGTATCCGCGCGACCGCGTGGTGCACGACGATTTGGGCCGCATTTATTTTCTGCAGCGGCGTTACGGCGATGCGCTGCAGCAATTCAACGCCACCATCGCCATTGATCCCGAAGACCTCGAAGCGAACTACAACCTGATGCTCACCTACACCGGGCTCGGCAAACCGGACCAGGCTGCGGCGTTTCAGAAGCGCTACCTGCGCTTCAAGGCCGATGAATCTTCGCAAGCGCTGGTGGGGCCTTACGTCCGGACGCATCCCGACGACAATAACGAGCGCCAGCCGATTCACGAACACGTTTCCGAAGCGCTCCCGCTGGCCAAGGCGGCGCCCGTTGCGAAAAAATACGCGGTCGTCCCGCACAAGACCAAGGAATCCGATTGATGCCCATGCGCGGAAATGGAATTTGGCGGCAGCTTATCTCACGAGGGATTTTTGTATTGCGCTGCGCTGGCCGCCTCCGGCCGGGAAGATTTGCGGGATATGCGCTAGCCGGCCCGTGCGCGGCGATCGCTGCCCTCGCATTCGGCACCGTCGGCGCACTTGGCGGTATGCACAATTCCGCTGCCGCGCAACCCGGCGCGGCCGGCAGCGTCCGCTTCGAAGACGTCACCCGCGCCGCTGGAATCCATTTCGTCCACGACAACGGAGCTTTCGGCAAGAAATGGCTGCCGGAAGCCATGGGCCCCGGGGTCGCGTTCCTCGATTACGATAACGACGGCTGGCAGGACATTCTGCTGGTCAATGGCATGGACTGGCCGGGCCATGTGCGCAAGCATTCGACGCTCGCGCTTTACCGCAATAATCACGACGGAACGTTTACCGACGTGACGCGCAAAGCCGGCCTCGCCGTGGAAATGTACGGCATGGGCGTCGCCGTCGGCGATTTCGACAACGACGGTTACGACGATATTTTCATCACCGCGCTGGGGCAGAGCCGCCTCTTTCATAACAACGGCAACGGAACGTTCAGCGACGTCACCAAAAAAGCCGGCCTGGAAGGCCCCAACGAATTCAGCACCAGCGCCGCCTGGGTGGATTACGACCGCGACGGCAAGCTGGACCTGGTCGTCGCCAATTACGTGCAGTGGTCGCCCGAGAAGGACTTGTACTGCGCGCTCGACGGCAAGACGAAATCCTACTGCACGCCCGAAGCCTACCAGGGCGCCTCGGTGCGCCTCTGGCACAATCGCGGCGATGGAACTTTTGAAGACGCCACGCACCAGGCCGGGCTGTACGATCCCACGTCGAAGAGCCTCGGCGTCGCCATTCTGGACGCGAACCAGGATGGCTGGCCGGACATTCTGATCAGCAACGACACGCAGCCCAACAAGCTCTACATCAACAACGGCAACGGAACGTTCACGGAGAAAGGCGTCTCTTCCGGCATCGGCTACAGCGAAGACGGCATCGCGCGCGCCGGCATGGGCGTGGACGCGGCGGATTACGACCGCTCGGGATATCCCAGCGTGGTCATCACCAATTTTTCCAACCAGATGCTTTCGCTCTATCACAACGAGCGCAACGGCCTGTTCGTGGACGAAGCTCCGCAATCCGAAGTGGGCCACGCTTCCCTGCTCACGCTGGGCTTCGGCTGCTTCTTCTTCGACTACGATCTGGACGGCTGGCCCGATCTGTTCGTGGCGAACGGGCACATCGAAGACGCCATCGAGCGCGTGCAGCCGCGCGTGCGTTACGCCGAGCCGCCGCACCTCTTCCACAATCTCGGCAACGGAAAATTTGCCGAAGCCACGCAATCAGCCGGAGCCGCATTCGCCACACCGCGCGTGGCGCGCGGCGCCGCATACGGCGATATCAATAACGATGGCGCGCTGGATTTGCTGGTCGCAACCAACGCCGGGCCTACGGTCCTGTTCCGCAATACCGGCGCCACCGCGCACCGGCTGCGCATCAAGCTGGTCGGAACCAAATCCAACCGCGACGGAATCGGCGCCACCGTGCGCGTCACCGCCGGCAACGATTCGCAAACGCAGATGCTGCGCAGCGGCTCCAGCTATCTTTCCTCGAGCGAGCTGGTATTGACGTTCGGCCTGGGCGCGCACACCCAGATTGACTCGATCGAAATCCACTGGCCCAGCGGACAGAAAGAATCCGTGGCGAAGACCGCCGCCGATCAATTTATAACGATTAAAGAAGGCTCCGGCGTAATCTCCGCCCACCCGCTCGCGCATACGAAGTCCGCGCCGTAGCCTCGATTCCCTGCAACCCTCCGCGAAGTTGCGGCACTGAACGCCTGGGCGTTATCGCGACGGCGGCGAGTGATTCGCTGGCGCGCAAATCCCAAAAAACCATCCACCGCGGCGCGCGGCGCTCCCGTGCCATAATTCCGCATGGTCATTCTCGTGATGGGCGTCACCGGCTCCGGAAAGACCACCGTTGGGAAATTGCTCGCGCAGCGCCTCGGCTGGGCGTTTCTCGACGCGGATGATTTCCACTCCGCCGCCAACAAGGAAAAAATGCACCACGGCATCCCGCTGAGCGACGCGGACCGCGCCCCGTGGCTGGCCGCGATTCACGCCGACCTTCTGCGCAAACAAAGCGACGGCGAAAACGTCGTGCTAGCCTGCTCCGCGCTCAGGCAGGATTATCGCGACGTGCTGAGCGCGGGGCTGGCGCTCCGAGTCGTCTATCTGCGCGGTTCCCTCGCGCAACTCGATCACAACTTGGCGCATCGCCAGCATCATTTCGCCGGCGAAAGCCTGGTGCCCAGCCAACTCGCTACCCTGGAAGAGCCTGCCGGCGCGCTGGTGGAGGACATTGACCGCGCACCGGAAGAAATCGTCGCAGACATCTGCACTCGACTGGATCTGCCCGGCACGGCTGGCCATGTTGGAATTTGAATTTGCTATCGCTTCGGCACAGTCCGCCCGAGCGCGCGCACCGTCAGCTCATCGGCCACGGGGTGACCGTTCTCGTAATTCACCACTGAGAATCCCCCGTTGTAATCCCACATCGTCCATCCCATCCCGTGTTTTTCCAGCGACGTGCGCACATCTTTCAGCCACGCCGCGCGGTCCTGGGGATCGGCGTTCTTGCGGAATACTCCGAACTCGTTGCAGATGATGGGGACGTTCCAGCGCGCCGCCCAGTCCGCCACCTGGATAATTTCCTGGTCAATCCGCGCCGCGTTCCAGCGGTCGGTACCGTAGCGAATGACCTGCAAACGGTCCACGGGATCGGGCACCTGGTTCGCCACCGCCTGCACGTTCTCGGGAGTCGAGGGATACGGCACTCCCTTCAGATAGTGCCAGTAACTCAGGCCCCAGGTGGCGCCCTGGTGCGTGAAGACGTGCGACTCGTAAAAATGGAAGTTGTAAATCACGTTGGGATCGCGCAGCGGCTGTAGGAACACCAGATCGTCGTCGTCGGACCAGCGCGCTCCCGCGGCAATGATCGTATTCTGCGGCGCGCCCGCGCGGATTGCTTCGGCCAGTTTGGCTTCAATGCCATACCAACGGTAGGAATCGCGCACCTCGGGTTCATTGAGAATTTCGAAAAAGACCAGGTTGGGATCGTAGCTCGAAAGATGCTTCGCCAGGCCGCGCCAGAAATCCAAGAAGTCCGCCACCAGTCCGTCGTCCGTCGCCAGGGCATGCTTGAAATCCTCGGCACCGTGGATATCCACCTCCACCGCCAGCCCGTGGCTCAAAATCATTTTCACCGCGCGATCCAGGTAGCCCAGGTACTCGGCGGGAATCTCGTCTGCCTGCCCGCGGCGAAACATCGGCGTCGGATTGATGCACAGCCGCACGTGATCGAAGCCCATCGCCTGGATCAGCGCCAGGTCCTCTTCGCTGATGGCCGTTTCATAGTGCTGCTTGCTCAGCCCGTTGGGATCGCCGCCTGCCTGGAACCAATCGTCCAGGTTGACGCCGTGCCGCAGATGCGCGGCGCGGCGCGCGGCCACGGCGGGCGCACTCTCTGCGACCGTTTGCGCTTGCAGCGGCTTGCCGGGATTTGCGGAAACGAAGAAGAACAGCGGAAGCAACAGCAGGGCGGTCCATTTCCTGATCACAGGCACCTCGCATCCGGCCGCGTGGCGTGGTGCTGCCACACAAACGATTGTGCGCGGTAATTCTATCGGATTCCGGGCGCGGGCGAGCAAGCCGCGGCTGTCGCTTTAGGCGTCATCGAACGGGGTAATCTCGGCCAAGCAGCCGCGGCCCCTCAGGGCTTCGTCACTTTCGAAGTGCTGTACGGCGAAGATTTAAGCAGCAGCGGCCATTCCGCGCCATCCACTGTTTTCAACACCAGCTCATTGTTAATGAAGATGACCCGGAAGTAGTAGATTTCTCCCGCCTCGGCCGTGAGCGTCAATGCCGCGGCCCTCTCGGACAGCGGCGCGAGCTTCGATTGTTGCGCGGTGCACACGCGGTGCTCGCCCGGAGCAACCGCAAAGAAAAAATACGACCTGCCCTTGTTCGCTCCCATCCACGTCCCATCCACCGCCACGCGGGACGTGATGCATCCTCCGACGCAAAGCTTGGGAAATTCCGCCAGCACCGCCACCACCGCCTTGCCCGGCTGCGCTTGCGGCAGTGGACGCTGCTTCTTGCTGGTCTTCACGCTGAATTCGGTTTCGTGCGGGCCGCAGCCTGCCGCCGCCATCGCCGCCGCTGCCTGGTCCTGCCCGAGCGCCGGCGCCGCAAGAAGCAGCACCGCAAGCAACGCTTTCATCATCTTCGTCTCCCCCGCGAACCATCCGCCCGAGGGCACGTTGGTGGGCCCGCTAGGATTCGAACCTAGGACCAACGGATTATGAGTCCGCTGCTCTAACCAGCTGAGCTACGGGCCCCACGCTGCTCAACATACTACACGGCAAGGACTCGAGGAACAAAGCTGCCGGCCCGCTGAGCGGCCCTGATCGCAGGAGAAAATCCCGGCGCGATGTGGCCGCGCGGTGTATGCTGGCGCCTAACCGTGGCCACTGTGGACTATTCCGGCGATCCCCTGAAGTTCTATCTCCGCGAACTCGACGCCGTTCCGCCCTTGACGAGCGCGGAGCAGGTCAGCCTGTTGCGCCGCGTGCGCACGCACGACGATCCGCAGGAATCCGCGCGCAAGCGTCTGATCGAAGCGAATCTTTCTCTTGTTGTCTCGGTCGCGAAACGGCACGCTCCGACGGGCGTGCCCATGCTGGATTTAATTCGGGAAGGAAACCTGGGTCTTATGTTCGCCATCGAAACGTTCGCGAAAGTCGGCGGCTCCTTCGCGGCGCACGCCACCTCCTGCGTCGAGCATTTTATCTGCAAAGCGATATCCGAACGGCCGCCTTGTGGCGAACAAATGTAGGCTGAAAAAATCTGCCGGCCGCGCATCGTGCCAGCGCGGCATCCGCATTTACGAAGCGCTCATATAGCGGCCGCTGCGTCCCGTGTGATTCGGGGCGCAGCGGCCATTTTTCTTATAGAACGATTCGCACCGGGCAGTCACCCGGCC
Source organism: Candidatus Acidiferrales bacterium (assembly GCA_049300435.1). Classification (GTDB taxonomy): domain Bacteria; phylum Acidobacteriota; class Terriglobia; order Acidiferrales; family UBA7541; genus Palsa-295. The sequence goes on from JBAQJS010000039.1 coordinate 32,873, forward strand.
CGCGCACATACCGCGCGCCCGCTTTAACCGCGCACGGTGAGCACTGGGCACGTCGCGTGCGCCACCACTTTATGCGCGGTAGCCCGCTCCAGATGCGTCGCCGCTCCCATTCGCCCGGCAGCCCCGCGCACGCCCAGGACGATCAAATCCGCTCCGCGCTGCTTCGCCGTGGCCAGTATCCGCTCGGCCGGCTCGCCAAAATCCACGGCCGCCTCGGGCGGAGTAGTGAACATCGCGTCCTGCGGCACCATTTCGTACATCCGGTGCAGAGCCTCGGCTACCGACAATTCCACCAATCGGCAGTCGTTTTCGTTTTCTTCCTCACTCCGCCTCTCCGGCCTGCGCAGCACCAAAAGCAGCAGCAAGCGCGCCTGGTTCTGCTGGGCCAGCGCGAATGCGTAGGGCGCTGCGGCTTCCGCTTCCGGCGAGAAATCCGTGGCGAATAGCACGCGATGGAAACTGGCGCCGTTGTGCGCGCCGCCGCGCACCCCGGGCCCGATCGTCAGCACCGGCACCGGTGAACGCCGGAAGATTTCTTCGGCGATCGAGCCCAGCATGAATTTCTGCGCTCCGGTGCGGCCATGCGTCCCCAGCACCACCAGGTCAATCGCGTCTTCCCGGATGCTGCGCTCCACCGTCGGCCAGACGCCCGCCCCCCACTCCAGGCTCGTTTCGTAGGCGACGCCCGCGAGCTGCGATTCCACTCGCTGCATCTCGCCTCTCACTCTCTCTTCTTCTGCTTCCTTCAGCATCCCCGCCGCCGCCGTCTTGGCATAAATGTAATCGTCGGGAATCGCCACGTGCAGCGCATGCACCTTCGCGCCGTGTTTTCGGGCGATCGAGATGGCAAACGGGAGTGCCGCTTCGGAGGGTTCCGAGAAATCCGTCAGGAAAAGAATATTCTGCAGTTTGATTCGCGCACTGGTTTCAAGGGTTGGCATGTTCCACCTCCCGCTTGCACCATGCGCCGATTCCGCACGCCCGCGCGGTGACCTGAGTCACCCACAAACGTGACCTGCGTCACACCGGGCGCGCCAAAACGATTAGCCTTCCCCGCGCCGCAACGGTTCCGGCATATACAATCCCGCATCCGCCGGCAATCCCGCGCGCTCGAACTGAATCGTGGTATGCGTAATCTGGAATTCGCGCTCCAGCACCTCGTGAATCTTCCCCAGAACTTTCTCGCTTTCTTCCATGTGCATGTCCGGGATGCAAATGTGGCAGGAAAGCGCGTTCAAATCCGTGCCCAGCGTCCAGATATGTATGTCGTGAACTTCCTGCACGCCTTCAATCCGCAGCAGCGCCCGCGCCACCGCCTCCAGCTCGATGCTGCGCGGCAAGCCCTCCAGCAGAATGTGCGTGCTCTCGCGCAAAATCCCCACGCCGGACCACAGCACCATCGCTCCGATCGCGATGCCGATCACCGGGTCCGCCCAGCTCGCGCCCGTATAACGAATCGCCAGCGCCCCCGCGATGATCGCTACGTTCGAGAGCGCGTCGCCCAGGTTGTGTATCCACACGCTGCGCACGCTCAGGTCGCGCCGCCCCCTGTGTACCGCCAGCGTGATTCCCCCATTCACCAGCAGCGCGAACACCGCGACCCACAGCATCAATCCGGTCCTCACCTCCACCGGACTGCGCAGCCGCACAACCGATTCGTAAATCAGCCCCAGCGATACCAGCGTCAGCAGCATCGCGTTCACGAATGCCGCCAGAATCCCCGCGCGGTGGTAGCCGTAAGTCTTCTGCGGCGTGGGCGGCCTCGACGCCCAGCGCATCGCCAGCCACGAAAGCACCAGTGTCGGCACGTCCGTCAAGTTGTGTACCGCGTCGCTGACCAAGGCGATCGAATGCCCCGCATAACCGGAGACCAATTCCACGGCGACCAGGGCGAACGTGGCCACCACCGCCGCGCCCAAGGTGATCGTCATCCCCTCGGCCGGCAAAGTGACGTGCGAGTGCCCGCCCAGCACGCCGTGGCTGTGCTCGTGCCCGTGTCCGTGACTATGTTCGTGCATCAGCCCGATTCTACCCGCGATTCGCTCCGCCACCCAGCCGCGTTTCCCGCGCAACTCTCAACCAGTAAGCGCTCACCGAACATGACCCACCCCGCCCGGCCGCGCGTTCCTCTGCGCGCTCTGCTCCTCTCCGTCGGCATTCGCCTTCTCGGTGCGCACCGTACCGCAGCGCCCCCACGCTATATCCGCTGCCACCGGAATCGCATTTGACTTCTCTCGCCGCACCCGCCTACCATGGCACCAGTTTCCCGTACGCTCTCAGAGGGGGCGCAGCGTCGCAAACCGCCCGGCGATGACGCACCAAGCTGCCAAACTTGTCTTCTGGGGAGTGCGCGGCTCGACGCCGACGCTCGAGCGCGACACCTGGCGCTATGGCGGCAATACGCCCTGCCTGGAACTCACCGCTCCCGACGCCACCAAGTTCATCCTGGATTGCGGCACCGGTCTGCGCGCCCTGGGAAATCACCTCACCGCGCGCCGGCGCGGCCTGGGCATTGATGCGCACATCCTGGTCACCCATTACCACTGGGACCACATCCAGGGCATTCCGTTTTTCCATCCGTTCTTCGAGTCCCAGAACCGTTTCCACTTTTACAGTTTCCAGTCGAAATATCTCGGGCCCAATAGCCTCGAGCAGGTGTTCGCCGCGCAGCTCGCCAGCCCCTATTTCCCGGTGGACGTCAGCATGATGACCGCCGCGCGCGAATTCCACGAAGTGGGCGACGCCGAAAAGTGGGAAATCCACGGCACGCGCATCACCTCGCGCTTCCTGAATCATCCTCAAGGCTGTCTGGGCTATCGCCTGGAAACTTCCGGCGGTTCCATCGTCTATGCCACCGACAACGAGCCCGGCAATTCTACCTGCGATCAGAATCTCCGCCTTCTCGCGCAAGGCGCCGATGTGCTCATCTATGACGCGCAGTATTCTCCCGAACAGCTCGCTTCTGACCGCAAAGGTTGGGGCCACTCCAGTTGGCTCGAAGGTGTGAAGATCGCGCGCGAGGCCAAGGTCCGCAATCTGGTCCTGTTTCATCACGATCCGGATTCGCTTGATAAGACCGTGGACGGGTTTCTCTCCGCCGCGCGCCAGGAATTTCCCGCCACCTGGGCCGCCACCGAGGGCATGGCCATCTCGCTCAGCGAACGCGGCGTCGCCGTCACCATGCGTGAGACTCGCCTGGGCCTGCGCCGCCGCCTGCGCTTCGCGGCCACCGTCAGCGGCCAGACCGAGGACGGCAAGCCCTTCGAGGAAAAAGCCACCGTGCGCGATTTAAGCCTGCAAGGCGCCTACCTCGCCCTGCACAGCCGCCCCAAGCTGCAATCCGAGATCCGCGTCATCATCGAAGCCTCCGGCGATCCTACCGTCTCCAGCCTCATCCACCTGCGCGGCACGGTAGTGCACTTCGAACTGGGCCGCGAAAAAAATCACCACGGCGTAGGCGTAGTCTTCATAGAAGATCCCGACCCAGGCCGCCCTCGCGACTAGCCGCCCAGCGACGCTCTAGAATCGTTTAACGAATGGATTGCGTCACGACGCACTGAACCTCGCCGTAATCCCTGCGAAATCGGCTCGCATCTCACTGCGCGGTAGGGGCGCTGCTAGCTGCGCCCCAGCTTGCTACAACGTCAGCATTGTGACTGGCCGCAGTCCCAACTCACACCTCGCTCCCTTCACGCCTATCTCGCAATCAGCGCCGTTTTATCCTGAGACCCCGCCAGCGGCAGGGTCGAAGGAAGGCGCGACACCGCTCCGGCAAAGCTCCAGCCACCAGAGCGCCCCGGCATCACCACAGATTGTCTTTAAGGCTCGATCTCAAAAGGTAGGACTACTGAAACATCTTCGCAGAGGCTTCCACTACGTGGCAAAAAATCGCTGCGTCTGACTTCCGTCGCCGCCGCCCGCTCCCGCGACGCCTACTTCGCCTCGCTCGGCAGCAACGCGAGCTGCGAATCCAAATCCGCGAGCGCCCGCTCGAGCTGCTCCCGGTAACGCGGATCCTGGCTCGACTGCAACTGTCTTTCCACGCGCGCCCGCGAAAGCTGCAACACACCCCGCTTGCGCCGCGCCTCCAGCTGCCCCTGCGAGACCTTTTTGCTCTCCTTCCGGTCTTCCTTCGACTGGAATTCCTGCACTTGACCTTCCACCGCCTTGCTTTCCCATCCCCTGGCCATGCGTTAGATTCTAATTTGCCGCGCGCAATTCCCCCACCCATTTTTTCACTTTGTTTCCTTGAATCTTCCGCCCGCACCGCGCGCCCGCCGCCATCCGCCGCGCATTTCCGGGTACACTGTCTGCGCTCCATCATCCCATCCCCGGGAGGTGCCCCATGCAATTCGACGCAATCGTGATCGGCTCGGGCCAGGCTGGCAATCCTCTTTCCTACGCTCTGGCCGACCTCGGCTGGAAAGTCCTGCTAATCGAGCGCGCCGATCTCGGCGGCTCCTGCATCAACACCGGCTGCACGCCCACGAAAACCATGGTCGCCTCCGCACAGGTGGCGTATTACGCCCGCTCCGCCGCCCGCTGGGGCGTCCGCGCCAGCGAAGTCTCCGTGGATCTGCCCGCCATCGTGGCCCGCAAGAATCAGGTCGTGCTCAATTTCCGCAATGGCATTCAGAAACGCGTGGACGCTCGGCCCACGCTGAAGCTCGTGCGCGGCCAGGCCCAATTCGTCGCGCCGCACCAGCTGCAAGTCGGCGCCGAACTCTTCGAGAGCGACAAAATCTTCATCAACACCGGCACGCGCCCCGGCATCCCCCAAATCCCCGGCCTCGACACCGTTCCGCATCTCACCAACTCCACCATCATGCAGTTGCAGCAGCTCCCCGAGCACTTGCTGGTCCTCGGCGGCGGCTACATCGGCCTGGAATTCGGCCAGATGTTTCGCCGCTTCGGCAGCCGCGTCACCATCGTGCACACGGGCGATCGCGTTCTGCAGCGGGAAGATGAAGACATCACCACCGAGCTCCAGAAAGCTCTCGCCGCCGAGGGCATCGCGCTCAAGCTCAACGCCTCCACCACCCGCGTCGAAAATCGCAACGGCGCCATCGCCCTCACCCTGCAATCCGCAAGCGGCTCGGAAACCCTGCAAGGCTCGCACCTGCTCGTCGCCACCGGACGCAAGCCCAATACCGCCGACCTCGGCCTCGCCGCCGCCGGCATCTCCACCGACGCGCGCGGCTACGTCCGCGTCAATCCCCGCATGGAAACCAACGTCCCCGGCGTCTGGGCGCTCGGCGACGTCAAAGGCGGCCCCGCCTTTACCCACATCTCCTACAATGATTACCAGATTGTTTACGCGAACCTCATCGAAGGAAAAAATCTCACCATCGAAAACCGCTACCTTCCCTATTCGCTCTTCACCGACCCGCAGCTCGGCCGCGTCGGCATCACCGAAAAGCAGGCTCGCGCCTCCGCAATAAAATTCAAGATGGGCGCCGTCCCCATGTCCCGCGTGTCGCGCGCCATCGAGCGCGACGAAACCGCCGGCTTGATGAAAATCATCGTGGACGCGCAGACCGATCGCATCCTCGGCGCCGCCATCCTCAGCAGCGAAGGCGGCGAGCTGGTGCAAATCCTCGGCGCCATGATTCTCGCTGGCGCGCCCTACACCATCCTGAAAGGCGCGGTGTACATTCACCCCACGCTGGCCGAAGGTTTCTTCTTCCTGATGGACTCCGTAAAACCCGCGAACTGAAAATCAATCGCACCCGCAGCGAATCCCAGGACGATGAACCCTGCGACGGGCGCCCCCACCTTCCGCCTTCCGAAAGTTGGGGCCTTGACCAACGGATCACCGGCCGCCTCGACTAAGCTTCATACCCCCGCGGATTCCTCTGGTGCCATTTCCAGGCCGACTCAATAATCGAGCGCAGGTCCGATTGTACCGGCGTCCATCCCAGCACTTCCTTCGTCCGCGTCGGATCCGCCACCAGCCGCGCAGGATCGCCCGCGCGCGGCGGCTCCACGCGCACCCGTATCTCCCGCCCGGTCACCCGGCGCGCCGCTTCGATCACTTCCAGCACCGAATATCCGTGCCCCGTACCCAGATTCAGAAACTCCGATTTTCCGCCGCGCCGCAGATACTGCACCGCGCGAATGTGCGCGTCCGCCAGGTCCACCACGTGCACGAAATCGCGCACCGCCGTCCCATCCGGCGTCGCATAATCCTTCCCGAACACCGGCACTTCCGCCGACTCCCGCGCCGCCCGCAAAATGTTGGGAATCAGGTGCGGCTCCGGATCGTGATGCTCGCCATATTTCTCCGTCGCCCCCGCCGCGTTGAAATAGCGCAAGGAAACGAACTTCAGCCCGTACGCCGCATCCAAAGAAGCCATCATCCGTTCCATGAACAATTTCGACCAGCCGTACGGATTCACCGGCCATTGCGCCGCCCGCTCGGAAATCGGCGTCTGCTGCGCGTCCCCGTATGTCGCCGCCGTGGACGAAAAGACCAGCCGCCGCACTCCCGCCTTCAGCAGCGACCCCAGGTACGCGATGCCCTGCTCCACGTTGTTCTCGTAATATGCCAGCGGGTCCTTCACCGACTCGGCCACATACGTCAGAGCCGCGAAATGCACGCACGATTCCAGCTCGTGCTCGCTCGCAATCCGCTCGAGCAACGCCCGGTCGCCGATCGTCCCCTGGTAAAACGGAACCTCCGCATCCACTGCCGCCCGGTGCCCGCGAAATAAATTGTCCAGCACCACCACGCGCTCGCCCGCCGCACGCAACAGCTCGACCGTCACGCTCCCGATATACCCCGCTCCCCCCGCCACCAGTATCGCCATCGGCATCCTTTCTTCATGAATTAGCAGCCCCGTGCGCGAGCGCCCTCGCGCAGTACTCTACTACAGGCACGCTCCGAATCTATGCATCCCAAGATTTGCGGCGGCGCAGCCGCTCGACCACCCGCCCGGGCGGAAGCTGACTGCATCGGATGCAGCTCCCGGCGCCGGGTTTGCTTCCGCCCTATCCGCATTTCCTTTCGCACGCTTCCCCGCCTCACCTCGCACCTCGCGCTCCGCCGAAAAATGACGGCGCGCGCCGCTTTATTTCGCGCCCACTCGTTGACTTGCCTTCGCCGCGCGGACTAACATTGCCCGCTCATGGCGGACTCCCAGCCCCTCATCGGTCGCACCGTTTCCCACTACCGCATCCTCGAGAAACTCGGCGGGGGCGGCATGGGCGTCGTGTATCGCGCCGAAGACTCCAAGTTGAAGCGCCAGGTCGCGCTCAAATTCCTCCCCGAGGACGTTTCCCGCGATCGCGTCACCCTCGAACGTTTCGAACGCGAAGCCCAAGCCGCCTCCGCGCTCAACCATCCCAACATCTGCACCATTTACGATATTGACGACAGCGGCAGCGTCCCCTTCATCGCCATGGAGCTGCTGCGCGGCACCACTCTGAAACATCGCATCGCCGGCGCCCCGCTGCCTCTCGACATGATCCTGGAAACCGGCATCCAGGTCGCCGACGCGCTCGACGCCGCACACGCCGAAGGCATCATTCATCGCGACATCAAGCCCGCCAATATTTTCGTCACCGATCGCGGCCAGGCCAAGGTTCTGGACTTCGGCCTCGCGAAACAATTGGTCGCCACGCGCAACATCGCCGAAACGGTCACCGCCGGTCCCGGCATGCTCGAATCCGACCCCAACCTCACCAGCCCCGGAACCTCTCTCGGCACCGTCGCCTTCATGTCGCCCGAGCAGGTGCGCGGCGAAAAGCTGGACGCGCGCACCGACCTGTTTTCCTTCGGCCTGGTCCTCTACGAAATGGCCACCGGACGCCAGGCCTTCACCGGCAATACTTCTGGCGTGATTTTCGCCGCCATCCTCGAGCGCGAGCCCACCCCGCCCACGCGCTTGAATCCCGATTTGCCGGTGAAGCTGGAAGAAGTAATCGCCAAGGCGCTCGAAAAAGATCCGCGCATGCGCTACCAGCACGCCGCGGACATGCGCGCCGATTTGCAGCGCTTGAAGCGCGACACCGATTCCGGCCGCTCCGGCCGCTCGTCCTACGCCGCAGCCCCGCCCGTCGCGCCGCAGCCTGGCGACGCTGCCAATTCCAATTCCGGTTTCAATGCCGGCGCGAGCGCTGTGGGCAATACCGCTGCCACTGCTCTATCCAGCGCCGGCTCCGGTTCGGGCGCCGTGCGTCCGCTTTCTTCATCCGCCATGCATTCCGGCGCGATTCCTTCCGCCGCGCAATCTTCCGCCGCCTCCGTCGCGCTCGCGCCTGCGCAGCGCAGCAAACTCGGCCTCGCAGCCGCCGTCGTCACCGCTCTCGTGGTGCTCGCGGCCGGCGGCTACGGCGTCTATACTCTGGCGGGCCGCCGCGCCACCGTTCCCTTTCAGGATTTCACCATTACCCCGCTCACCAGCAGCGGCAAGGTCCAGAGCGCGGCCATTTCTCCCGACGGCAAATACGTTCTCACCGTCGTCACCGATAAAGGAAAGAGCGGCCTCTGGCTCCGCCACGTCGCCACCAACAGCGATACCCAAGTCATCGCTCCTTCCGATGAATCCTTCGGCGGCGTGGAGTTCTCGCCCGACGGAAACTATCTCTACTTCCGCAAGGCCGATACCAACGTTCGCGACGTCTATACCCTCTATCGCGCCCCGGTTCTCGGCGGCACCCCTCAGCCCGTCGTGCACGATATTGATCGCGGCCCCACCTTTTCCCCCGACGGCCAGCGCATCGCCTTCATCCGCGAGAATGATCCCGACGTTGGCAAATACCAGCTCCTCGTCGCGGGCGCCGAAGGTTCCGGAGAGAAGGCCATTCTTAGCGCTCCCACCGACCTCTTCCCTCAATTCTTGTCCTGGTCCCCTGATGGCTCGACCATCACGCAGGAGCTGACCCAAGTGAAGGGAGATCTTTCGGTCTTCGACAACGTGGACGCGCTCACCGGCAAGGAATCCCGCCTGGCCGCCTTCAAGACCGCCTATGTCCCCGGGGGAGTTTGGTACCCGAACGGCAGCGGTCTCTTGGTGCGCTACCAGGGGCCGCAGAACGGTTATCAGCGCTACCAAATCGGCTTCGTATCCGCTCGCGACGGCCAACTCCACGAAATCACCAAGGACACCAGCGACTACTCCTCGGTCAGCGTTTCCGCCGACGGCCACACTCTTGCCACCGTGCAGCAGAAGTTTTATTCCGGTTTGTACTCATTTCCCGCCTCCGGCACGGCGAAGGCCCTGCCTTCTCCCATTTTTCCTCAGGAGGTGACCGGCCGCGTTTTCGACTGGGCCGGCAACGACGCCTTTTATTTGCCGGTGAATTCCAAAATCTTCCACACTTCGCTCGACGGCGCTTCCCGAACTCTGATCCTGGATCAAACTTCCGCCTTCGATCTCGCCGCCTGCCCTGATGGACGCACTCTGGTCTTCAGTCGCGTGGGCGGCGGCTCCGGCGCCATTGGCATCAACTTGTGGCGCGTCAATTCCGACGGCTCGGACCCCGCGCAACTGACCGGGAGCAAGGATGCAGACGCCGCCGTTTGCTCCCCGGATTCCAAGTGGGTTTATTTCCGCTCTTCCGGCAGCGAGCAGCTCTATCGCATTTCCATCGCGGGTGGGGACCCCGAACCGGTCCCGGGCACCAGCGTGCCGCACGGCATCGTCGGGTCGCAGATCCTGGGAATTTCTCCCGACGGCAAGACCCTGGCGTTTCTCTCCACGGTCGAATTACCCGGCGCCGGGCTCACCAACGTGCAGAAGATCGTTCTGGTTCCCCTCGACGCCGGATCCCAGCCGCAGGTGCGCATGCTGGATGTCCATCCCGGCATCTCCGAAGGACCGCGCTTTGCGCCCGACGGCAAGGCTGTGGTGTACTCCATCCGCCAGAACGATGTGGATAATCTCTGGGAGCAGCCCCTCGACGGCGCTCCCGGCCGCCAAATCAGCAATTTTCCGTCCGAGCACATCACCGTCTGGCACTTTTCGCCGGACGGCAAATCCATCGCCATGATTCGCGGCCACGTGGAATCCGACGCCGTCCTGCTGCACGACGACGCCGCCGCGAAGTAAATTATCTTCCCGCCGCTGGCAGGCATGTCACAAATGGCTGCGGCGGAAGGGAGGGGCTTCGGAGTCCGTATGGCGATTCGAGAAGCTTTGTGGGTCGTGGCTTTAGCCACGACATAAACCGCCCAAAATCAAAAGGGCTTTAGCCCCTGAAGTTCCGCCTCGGCGGTTGCCACACGCATTCATTAGCCCCTGAAGCCGCGCCTTTCGCTCGGGGCGGAATATTTATTGGACAGGTCCTACCCTCGCCGCGGGTTGTAGCGCAGGCAATAAAACAATCCGCACACCAGCAGCACCGCGCCCCACCACACATTCGCGTGCAGCTCATACAGCGTCACCTTCACCGCCGGCGGATGCGCGATCTCGTATAGCCCCGCGCCGAATATCAGCACCCCGTTCACCAGCAACGAAATCCCCACAAAGAACCAGATCGAAATTGTTTCGCCAGTTCGCATCTCACCCTCGCCCATGCATCTTCACCACAACAATATATTCAACGCAATTAAAACCACCCCCACCAGCACGGCCCAGAACGCCGGCCGCTGATACAAAGGAACCTGCTCCTCGGAGGGAATCTCCGTCACGCCGTACACCAGCCCTTGCAATTCGCTCTCGGGCTTCGCCTTGGTCAGCAAGCTAATCACCACCGTCACCCCCACGCAGATCAGCCAGGACCACAATCCGCGGTACATGTTTTCCGCCATGTCCCGCGCATTGCTCGATAGCGCCACATATCGCAAAGCCGCCGGATCGAACTTAACCCACGCCCACATCCCGATGGAAGAAACCGTTCCCGCCAGCAATCCCCAGAATCCCCCCGCGGCCGTGGCTCGTTTCCACAGCATTCCCAGAATCACCGTGCCGAAAAGCGGCGCCACGAAAAAACTGAAAAGCGCCTGCACGTAATCCATGATGCTCAGGAACTGCATCACCAAGTACGCCGTCCCGATGCTGATCAGCACGCCCACCAGCGTGGACCACCGCCCCATCAGCACGTAGTGCGCATCCGCGGCCTTCTTCTTGATCAGCGCCTGGTAAATGTCGTACGTCCACACCGTCGAAAACGCGCTCACGTTTCCCGCCATCCCGGACATGAACCCCGCAATCAGCGCCGTCACGCCCAGCCCCAGCAGTCCCGGCCCGCAATAACGTGCCAGCATCAGCGGCAGCACTTCGTTGTAACTGTGCCCGCCCGTCGCCACTGCCGCCGCTTCCCCGGTCAATTTCATCGGCAGCACCGCCAGCGCCAGCAGCCCCGGCAAGATCACGATGAACGGCACGAACATCTTGAACGCCGCGCCGATCACCGGCGCCATCTTTGCCGAACGCAAATCCTTCGCCGCCAGCACTCGCTGCACCACCAGAAAATCCGTGGTCCAGTACGCGAACGACACCACGAATCCCAGCCCGAAGACGATTCCCGTCCAGTGAATCCCCATCGGGTTGTCCTTGAACGATCCCAGCGTGGACCACAGGTGCGTGTATTCCGCCGAAGTGTTGTGAGCGATCTTCAACTGCAATTGCTTCCAGCCTCCCGCGTCAATCAATCCCAGGATCGGAATCAGCAGCGCCCCGGCCCAGATCAAAATAAATTGCAGCACTTCGTTGAAGATCGCCGAGCGCAGCCCGCCCAGCGTCACGTACACCGCCACCGTCAGCGACGAAACCCAGATGCTGAAATGGATGTCCCAGCCCAGCACCACTTTCATCACCAGCGCCATCGCGTACATATTGATTCCGCTCATCAGCACGGTCATGAACGCGAACGAAATCGCCGCCAGCGCCCGGCTCCCTTCCCCAAACCGCAATTTCAGATATCCCGGCACCGAATGCGTCTTGGAAATGTAATAAAACGGCATCATCACCAGACCCAGGAACAGCATCGCCGGTATCGCCCCGATCCAGTACCAGTGCGTCGCCAGAATCCCGTACTGATAAGCCGCCGCCGCCCAGCCCATCAATTCCAATGCGCCCAGGTTCGCCGAAAGAAAACTCAGCCCCGCGATCCACGCGGTCATCTCCCGCCCCGCCAGAAAAAAATCCTCGCCGGTATTCGACCGCCCCTTCAGGTAAAACCCGATCGTCAGCACCAGCACAAAATAAAAAACCACGATCACCATATCCACCGGCGCCAGATGCACCAACCGGTTCCCAACAATCGCCACCGCGCCAAGATTCACCGCCGCATTCATCATCAGTTTCCGCCTTCCCGCGTTCCCAATTCACTCCGCCCCGCTACGCCCCTACCCGGCGCCGCCACTCCCCCGGCACATCCACCAACTCCGCATTCAAATCCGCCACCGTTGCGCAACCCAGCAACTTCATCGTCCGCTCCACGTCCCCGCGCAAAATCGCGAGCGCCCGCGCGACGCCCTCATATCCTCCCGCGCCCAGCCCATATGCATAAGCGCGCCCCACCAGCACCGCCCGCGCGCCCATGCAAATCGCCTTCACGATGTCGCTGCCGCGCCGCACGCCTCCATCCATCAAGACTTCCGCCTGGCCATTCACCGCCGCCACAACCTCCGGCAACGCCCGCAATCCCGCCGCCACCGTATCCAGTTGCCGCCCGCCGTGATTGGACACCACCACTCCGTCCGCGCCTCCATCCAACGCCCGCCGCGCGTCCTCTCCCGTCAGCACGCCCTTCACCACCAGCGGCCCCTTCCACAATTCGCGCAACCAGCGCAAATCGCTCCACCGGACCACCGCGTCGCCCAGCGCCGCCGCCACGTCCGTCATCGCCATCGGCCCCGCGCCCGGCACCACCACGTTTTCCAGCCGCGGCACCCCGCCGTCCAGCAAAAATGCCGCCAGCCAGCGCGGGTGCGCCAGCAGTCCCGGCAAAAACGGAATCTTCGCCGCGAGCGACGGCCCCATCAACTCCTTCACGCCGTTGCGCACGTCGCGCTCACGCGCTCCGGCGATTACCGTATCCACCGTGATCACCAGGGTCGAAAATCCCGCCACCCGCGCGCGCTCGATCGCCGCCTCCGCCACCGCGCGCCCTCCCACCATGTACAGTTGGTACCACAGCAGTCCGCTCGACGCCGCCCGCACCTTCTCCAGCTTGTGCCCGGAAATCGTCGAGAGCACGAACCCGGTGCCGAATTGCCCCGCCGCGCGCGCCGCCGCCAATTCTCCCGCGGGATGAATCAGCCGGCTGTAGCCGATCGGCGCCAGCAGCGCCGGGAACGAAATATCCTGCCCCAGGACGCGCGTGCGCATGTCGTACTTCTCGTGCGCCACCGCCTGGCGCGGCCGCAAAATCACCTGCGCGAACGCGCGGCAATTTTCCCGCAGCGTCACTTCATCCGCCGCGCCGCCGTCCAGGTAATCGAACACCACGCGCGGCAAACGCCGCCGCGCCAGCCGCCGCAAATCCTCAATGTTTACCACCCGCGGTGCATCCAGCCGAGCCATCGCCCTCCCCGTGCGCTTCAATTCCGCGCTTCACGCCGCCGTCGCGCAGCGCGCATTATATGCCCACTTCGCGCTCAACCCACGCCTCCCGCCATTTGCACCTGACTTTCTAGCGGCCGCCCTGCATTGCAGGCGCGCGCTCCGCATTTGGCTTTTCTCCGTGAACTCTCTTTTTTCCGAACTCGGTGCTCTCTGTGTTAAATCTTTCGCCTTTCTCCACCCCCTTTTTCGTGCGTCTGCGATGGACATTCCCTGCCCGGCGAAATAGAATCTCCCCGGCCAGGCCGTCATTTCCGGCGCAAGCCCTCATCCCATGCGACTCGTCGTTCCCCGAGAACGTCCCACCACCTGGCGCGAGCAAAGAGCGGCCATCAAGCATCGCTGGACCGTTCCCTTCGCCGCTCTGGAATGGTCTCTCGACTGGCTCGCCCACGTCCTCAGCAACTGGAAATTTCTGGAAGTCCTCGAATACCTCAGCAGCCTGAGCATTCTGGTCGCGGCAATTTTCTACTTCTCGGAATCCGGAGACCGCCTGCAGCAAAAACACTACCAGGCCTGGCAGGTCATCAATACCGCGCAGGGCAAAGGCGGCAGCGGCGGCCGCGTGGACGCGCTGCAGCAGCTCAATTCCGACCGTATCCCGCTCGTCGGCGTGGACGTTTCCGGCGCGTTCCTGCAAGGCATCCAGCTCTCCGGCGCACGCCTGGTGCGCGCCAATTTCAGCGCCGCCGACGTGCGCAACAGCAATTTCAGCTTCGCCGATTTTGCCGACGCCGACCTGCACTCCGCCAATTTCCGCTACAGCAATTTTCGCAAGGCCCGCCTGCAGCGAGTCCAGCTCGACGATGCCGATCTCGTCGGCGCCGATCTCTCCTCCGCCGATCTTTCCGGCGCCACGCTCGCGAATGCCGACCTGCGCAACGCCAACCTCGCGAGTCTCATCGGCTGGCACGACATTGCCGCCATCAAGCAAGCCAACATTTATGGCGCGAAAAATCCGCCCGCCGGCTTCGTCGCCTGGGCCATCCAAAACGACGCCGTCCAAACCCCGGACGAGCCCGACGCCCCTCCCCCCGCCGATTCCACCTCCGGCCCCGACCTGAATCCCGCCCCGGACTCCAATCCAAAATAATCCCGTCGCCGCCAGGAAAACTCAATCAATCGGCTGGGTGCCCCGCCTTCCGTCTCTCCGAAGCCGGGGCTTTTCCGCGAACAAATCACAAACTGTTTCTTGAAAAGTACAGCTCGATAATTTCGGCCAGTCGGTACTAGTTCCGTACCGGTCCGTTCTCTCGTACAGTTATCTTTCTTTCCCGCGCGTGTTAGCCTTCCGCGAGGAGTAAACAAAAAAATGAAACCGTTTCAAAAATCGCGCGACCCGCGTTTCGCGCTCACCACCCCGCAAAATCCTCTCGCCGACGCCGCCAACCTTGCCGAGATCCTCCGCGCCACGCGCCCGGCGCGCACCGTCCCCGCTTTGCTCGCGCAATTCGCCGCTTCACGGAAGCCCGCAGCCCCCGCCGCTGTGCCCGCCGAAGTGCCTGCCGACGACACGCCGCCAAGCGCGGCCCCCGCCGCCGCTCAGGCTCCTGTCGCGGACACTCCACGCTCCCAGACCAGCCGCCGCTACAAACCGCGCCCTAAACAAAAGCCGCGCTCCGTGCGGTCCGCGCCTTCAGACGATGATCCCGGCCTCAGTCCGCTCGAGCGCCACGCTCGCAAATGCTCGATCTGCCACCATCCCGAACGCGAATGCCTCGAAGAGGATTTCGTGAACTGGCGCAACGCCGACACCCTTCGCACCGAGTACGGTATCAACGACTACCGCTCCATCTATCGCCACGCGCGCATCACCGGCCTGCTGGAGAAGCGCCACGAAAACTTGCGTTTCGCCGCGGAAACTCTGATCGAGCACGCCGATGAAGCCGACCCCACCCCGGAAACCATTCTCCGCGCGATTCGCATGTGCGCTCACATCAATGATCGCGGCGAATGGGTCCAGCCGGCCACTCACGTCGTCGTTTCTTCCGGCGGCCGCATCACCGCGCCGCTGCAAAATCCTCTGCCGCAAGTTCTCGCGAGCGTGCCGACGCTTTTGCGTCACGCGCCGCTCGAAATCCCGGCTGAAGACGCTTGCGCCCTTGAACCTTCCGGATCCGCGATTGCCGGACCGGAAAATGACGTCCGCGCCGTTCTAATCGCGGATTCCGGGATTAGAAAATGACGCAACCCATTGAAAACAAACAACCGCGACCCATTCTAATCGCGCCCAAATTCACGACGGGCGCGCATTCGGGGGTATCTCCCGCGCGGCCATTTTCGCCCGATCTTGCGGCCTTCGCGGATGCATTCGATTCTGTAATCCTCAGCACTTGCGATGCTCCTGTGGATATCACTGTGGATAAAGGATGCTGCGGAGGCGTGAAAAAAGCCCTGCAAAATCAGCGATTTGAATATGCCTGGGTTAGGCCGATCCTGCATCCTGCTGCAAATGCGTGGTTTATGCGCTGGACTCCGCGGCGACTGCATCCGTCGCCGGGTGGCGGCGGCTTTCCTGAGGGGCTCGCGAATTTGCACAGCGTTGGGGCGAGATGTTCGCTAAGCGTTACTAGCGTAGGGATTTGCCTTTCTAAGCAACAGCACCGTCTTGCAGCAGCGTTGCCGCTTTTCGCGGCCCGCGCCGCCTGCACCGTTGACTCGCCCGGATTGCGGGACTATAGTGACTCGAACCTTTGGAATGCTCGCTGGCCCACGAGCCAAGGGTTTTTCCGGGGATTTCATGAACTTGCCCAACAGCCTGACGACCCTGCGGATCTTTTTCGTTCCGCTGCTCGTCGTCGTGCTGCTCACCCGTCAGCCCAATTTCGATTTCTGGGGTTTGCCCATCCACTTCGAAGTGCTGGGTGTGCTGATTTTGCTGGCGGCTGCGGCGACGGACGTGATGGACGGTTACCTGGCGCGCTCGCGCAAGGAAATCACCACGCTGGGAATCCTGCTGGATCCAATTGCCGACAAACTGCTGATTTCCGCGGCGTTCATTTCGCTGGTGGAAATGGGCCTCATGCAGGCCTGGATGGTGGTGATCATCATCGGGCGCGAATTCATGGTGATGGGACTGCGGGAGATCGCCTCCGTGGAGGGGCTGGTGATTCCGGCTTCGCCGCTGGGAAAAATGAAAATGATCCTGCAGGTGCTGGCGGGCTGCACTGTCATCCTCACCGCCGATCATCCCGCGCTGAAGCTGGTGGGCACCATCCTGCTGTGGCTGGTGGTGATCAGCGCGGTGGCTTCGGCCGGGCATTATTTCCAGATGTTCTGGACGCAAATCAATTTCCGCGTGCAGCAGCGCCGCCGGATCGCCATGATCGTGAAGCAGGAAGAAAAGCCGCAGGATGTCCTCTCTCGCTGAACGCGAGCAGCAGTTGCTCCTGCAGATTGCCCGGAGCGCCCTCACCCTCGGTGTGGAAAAAAATCTACCGCTGCGCGACTGGCCCAACGAGGAATTTCTGCGCCGGCCCGGAGGCGCGTTCGTCACCCTGCACCGCCGGGGACGGCTGCGCGGGTGCGTAGGACAACTGCCGGGCCAGGAAGCGCTGGGGGCGGTGGTGGCGCACTGCGCGCGCGCCTCTGCGCTGGACGATCCGCGCTTCGATCCCGTAGCTGCGACGGAGCTGAGCGAGATCGAAATCGAGCTTTCGATTTTGTCGCCGCTGGAAAATGTAACGCTGCAGCAGATCGAGGCCGGAAAACACGGCCTGGTGGTAAGCCAGGGGCGGCAGCGCGGCGTGCTGCTGCCGCAGGTGGCTCGGGAATTCAAATGGGCGGCGCGGCGTTTTCTGGAAGAAACCTGCGTGAAAGCGGGGCTGGAGCGCGACGCATGGCAAGATCCTGCGACGCGGGTGCAGGCGTTCACGGCGGAAGTGTTCAGCGAAGCCGGGCCGCCCGCGGGGGGCGTGAGGCCGGCGCAAACGCAGACGCAGCGCGGTTGAGGGCGGCGCAGCAGCCGGGAAAAATCAGGCGGCTACTCGAGTTCGACGTAATCGCCGACGAAGAATTCACGCAGCGCGAAAGTGGTCAACACCGTGGCGGAATTGGTGCCGGTGCGCAGCACGATCCCTTCGCCGATGACTTCGCGCGGAGTATTGTCCCACTTCCACTTGGCGGGAACGCTGCCGAAGCCGTACTGGCGGCCGTACACGGCGTCTGCCGTGCCAGCGTCGAAGGCGAAATTCTTGGTCTGGTAAGCCGTTTCATGCTGGGTGCCGGTGTAGCGGAAGATGCGGAAGTAATCGCCGACGCGCACGCCCTGCTGGCTGCCCAGATTTATGAAGAAGATGTCGTTGGTGCCCAATTCCACCTGAAAGCCTTTGCCGATCATCACCATGGCGGTGGCCTTACCGCTGAACGGCGCGAAGCGGTCGAAATTGGCTTCCGACTTCAATGGAGGGGTGGGGCGCTCCTTGAACGGCAGGATGACGTCGCCGCGCTGCACGTAGCCGCAGGCTTTTTCCACCTGGGCGATGGAGGTATTGGGCTGCGCCACAACCACGCGGACGCGGCCTTCGTCCTCCCACCAGGTGCCCAGCTTGCGGATGATGTCGAATTGCCACTTGGCCCATTCGGTTTCGGTGGGGTCGCTGACGGAGCGGATCACGGAGAACTCGTCGCCGACCTTCACGCCCTCACTGGCGCCCTTATTGAGGTACACGTAGTCGCCGTCCTGGAAAGTAATCTTGTAGTTGGAGCCTTCGCCGGTGATGACGTAGGTGTCGTGCGGGACGGACTCGTTGGTAATGGTCCCGGTGCAATAGACGTCCTTCTGGGTGGGCGCAGATGGCTGATATTGCGCCGACGCGGCGACCCCCGAGAGGCTCAGAACCAGACTGGCAAGGACAATTTTCCCACGCATGATGCAAGCTCCTTTGAAAAACGTGCGCCGCGGAACAGGCGCCAGCCCACCAATACCCCGATGGAGCGACTGTAATAGACGTACTGGGACCCGTCAAGACAATGGTCCGGGTGGCTTTACACATTGTGCACCACATGGTACAAGCCCTGCATCACCTGTACGATAGGACAGGGTGCCCCAGAATTCGCAAGGATGGATGCCCGCGGGCGTGACGCGAATCCGGCCCAATCCAAAACACTGCAAATGATCGCCAAAGACAGAATCTGCGCGGTAGCCGCTGCCGCCGACTCGGGCGGGATGTGGAAGCAGGTGGCGCGGGCGCTCGCGACCACGCGGACCGTCGAGTTGCGGCTGGACTGGCTGGCGAATGACGGCGAGCGGAATAGGTTCCTGGCCCGACTGGCCAGGGAGCGGCCGCGTGCGACTTTGATTGCGACTTGCCGGCGGCGCGAGGCGGGCGGGAGATTCCGCGGGACGATTGCGCAGCAACTGGTGCAACTGGCCGCCGCGGTGCGGGCGGGTTGCGGCTGGTACGACCTGGAGGTTGAGAGTTCGGCGCGGTGTCCGGCGGAATTGCTGGAGGTGCTGCTGGGCGAAGGGCGGCGGATTGCCTCGGCGCACTTTTTTGGCCGCGCGCCGGCGAATTGGCGGCGGGTGGCGGCGGAGTTGGGTCACGGCCGGCCGGACGCCATCAAGATTGCGGCTCAGTGCGATACGCTGGCGCTGGCGTTGGGGGTGCTGCGGCTGGCGCGCGGGCGCAAGGACGTGATTGCGATCCCAATGGGAGACGTGGCGCTGCCGGCGCGGGTGCTGGCGCTGCGCGAGGGGAGCGCACTCGGATACGCAGCGGTGGAGAACGCGACCGCTCCCGGGCAGGTGACGCTGGAAGCGATGAAGAATTTGTATCGCGCGGACGAATTGCGGCGGAAGACGCGAGTGTACGGAGTGATTGGCGATCCGGTGGGGCATTCGCTTTCACCAGTGCTGCAGAACGCGGGATTTCAGGCACGGAGGATGGATGCGGTGTATCTGCCGTTCCGGGTGCGCGGGCTGCGGGATTTCCTGGGCGCGATCGCGCCGCTGGGAATCGCAGGATTCAGCGTAACGATTCCGCACAAGCAGATCATTCTGCGCGAGCTGGACGATTGCGATCCGATGGCCGCGGCGATCGGCGCGGTGAACACGGTGGTGGTGCGCGGAGGCGGAAAACTTTACGGTTACAACACGGATTACGTGGGCGTGCTGCGGGCGCTCGAGCGGCGCATCCCTTTGCGCGGCAGCCGCGTGCTGATTTTCGGCGCGGGAGGCGCGGCACGGGCGGTGGCGTTTGCGCTGGCACAATCGGGAGC
>JBAQJS010000040.1:0-8206 GCA_049300435.1 Candidatus Acidiferrales bacterium
GCTGCCTTACCAGCAGCGCTTATCAAGAGTGGTTGAGGGGACAGGCCCTGCGACGCCACAGCAACCTGGTGCAACTGCCAAGGTGCTAATTCCTGCCCAGTGGGGAGAGATAAGATCCTCGATAGACCGGCCACCGGTCGTTGAAGATTCAACTCCCAAGCTGAAGTCGAACTAAAGCAGGCATTCGCTCCAGCGAATGCTGCTGATGTTTATTGCGGCGCATGAAGCGCTGGGCAGGGCCTATGTGCATCTGGACGCATTGCGGGGCCTGCACCAGTCCATCGCGCGGCGGCGGAGCGCATTCCGCCAGTGCGGGAGGAAGTAGATGTCGCAGGATTTGGCAACAGAAGGGTCCATAGCAGTCATCAAGCTGGGCGGCTCGATACTGACCAGCGCGAAAGCGTACCGCCGGGCGGCGCTATTTGTACGGCACATCCTGCAAACGGCGCCGGGCGAGCGATTGGTGATCGTGGTATCGGCGCAGGAAGGAACCACCGACAAGCTGGAGCGTGGCGCGAGAAAGATCGTGGGCGAGCCGGCGCGCGCGGCCCTGGATCTGCTGTGGTCCACGGGCGAGATACGCTCCGTTGCATTGCTGACCCTCCATTTGCAGAAGCTGGGCGTGGCGGCAGCGCCGCTGAACATCCACGAAGCAGGCCTCACCGTTCCCGAAACCGAAAATGAAGCCGGGCGAATCCAACTGCACGCAGGACGTCTTTGCGGCGTGCTGGCAAAGTTCCCGGTCGCGGTGGTGCCGGGATTTCTGGCGGCGAATTCGGCGAACGCGATCGTCTCGCTGGGGCGCGGCGGCTCGGACCTGACGGCGGTGCTGCTGGCCGAAGGATTGCGGGCCTGTCGCTGCGAATTGATCAAGGACGTTCCGGGATATTTCAGCGCCGACCCGCACCGCGATTCCTCCGCCAGCCATATTCCCCACCTGACCTTCGAACAAGCCTTGCAACTGGCGGCGGAGGGCTGCGACTTGGTGCAGCGCCGGGCGATCGAAGCGGCGGCGCGCACGGGGATGCCGCTGGTGATTCGCAGCGTGAACGAGAAGGCGCCCAGCAGCCGAATTTCAAGCGTGCGCCTGGAGACGGCGGGGGCGGCGGAGACGATTGCAGAGGCTTGCGCGGATTGAGTGGGTGGAAGGCGCGTTTTTTGGTTGAGTGTGGGGTCCGGGCCTAAATGGAAAGAGAAGCGAGAAAGCGTAGAAGCGAAGGAGCACGATCATGAAATTTGCGACAAAGACGATTCATGCGGGGCAGCCGTCGGAGCCGGAGACCGGCTCGCTGGTTGCGCCGATTTTTCAGACTTCGACGTACGAGCAGGAAGCGCCGGGGCAGGACAAGGGCTTCAACTACTCGCGCACGAATAATCCCACGCGGCAGCGGCTGGAGACGGTCCTGGCGGAGCTGGAAGGAGTGCAGCACGCGGCGCTGTTTGCGTCCGGGCTCGCGGCGGAGAACGCCGTGCTGCAGGCCTACCTGCGCCCGGGCGATGAAATCGTGATTCCGAACGACGTGTACGGCGGCACCTACCGAATTCTGAATAAGGTGTTCCAGCCGATCGGCGTGACCGTCAGGCAATTCGATATTTCGGACCGCGCGGCGCTGGAAGCGGCCATCAGCGAGCGCACCAAGCTGGTGTGGATCGAATCGCCGACCAATCCGCGCCTGCTGGTGTACGACATCGCGGACATCTGCCGGCTGGCGCACGCGAAATCCGCGCTGGTGGTGGTGGACAATACGTTCGCGACTCCTTACTTCCAGCAGCCGTTCGAGCTAGGCGCGGACATCGTGGTGCACAGCGTGACGAAATACTTGGGCGGACACTCGGACACGATTCAGGGCGCGGCGCTGGCGAAAGATGCGGCGATTTTCGAGCCGATTAAATTCCTGCAGAACGCGACCGGCGCGGTGCCTTCGCCTTTCGACTGCTGGCTGACGCTGCGCGGATTGAAGACGCTGGAGCTGAGAATGCAGCGGCACGAGGAGAATGCCATCGCGATAGCGAACGCGCTGAATGGGCATCCGCTGGTGCACCAGGTGTATTTCCCCGGGCTGCCCGATCATCCTGGGCACGCCATTGCGAAAAAGCAGATGACCGGATTCGGCGGAATGGTATCGTTCGAGTTGGAAGGCACGATGGAGGAAGTGGTGACGTTCTGCTCCTCGCGGCGTTATTTCGCGCTGGGCGAAAGCCTGGGCGGAGTAAAAGCGCTGCTGTGCCATCCGGCGACGATGACGCATGCTTCGATTCCGGCGGCAACGCGGGCAGAGCTGGGGCTTTCGGATACGCTGATCCGCTTGTCACCTGGCTGCGAGAACGCGAAAGACCTGGTCGAGGACCTGCTCGAAGGGCTGACGCTGCTGGATCATCAGCGAAAAACACAGAAGGTGGTTGCGGC
Organism: Candidatus Acidiferrales bacterium; assembly: GCA_049300435.1. GTDB lineage: Bacteria > Acidobacteriota > Terriglobia > Acidiferrales > UBA7541 > Palsa-295. The sequence continues at coordinate 2,408 of JBAQJS010000040.1, forward strand.
CGGTGCCCGTTAAAACAGAACACGCACAAACTGCCACGCACGGAAGCGCGCGCCGCCCGGGGTCCGCGAAAATCGAGGTGGGAATTCTGGGCGCGACGGGGGCCGTGGGGCAGCAATTCATCGCGCTGCTCGGGAATCATCCGTGGTTCCGGGTGACGTGGCTGGCGGCGAGCGAGCGCTCCTCCGGCAAACGCTACGGCGATCTGGCGTGGCGCCTGCCGAGCGAATTGCCGGAAGAGACGGCGCGGCTTTCGGTGGAGTCGCTGAAGGCGGGCGCGGGTCCGCAACTGGTGTTTTCGGCGCTGGATTCGGCGATTGCGGGCGAGGCCGAAGTGGAATTCGCCGCGGCCGGGCACATCGTGGTGAGCAATTCGCGCAATCATCGCATGGACGCGGTGGTGCCGCTGCTGATACCGGAAGTGAATCCGGAACACCTGGGATTGCTGCCGCTGCAGAAGAAGACGAAGGGCTGGAGCGGCGCGATCATCACCAATCCGAATTGCGCGTCCATTCCGCTGGCGATGGCACTGGCAGCGTTGCGGGGTTTTCAACCGAAACGGGTGCTGGTGACGACACTGCAGGGATTGTCGGGCGCGGGATATCCCGGGGTGGCTTCGCTGGACGCGACCGCGAACGTGATTCCGTACATTGACGGCGAGGAACACAAGATCGAGACGGAAACGCGCAAGATTCTGGGGCGGTTCATTGCGGATGCGATCGAGCTGCATCCGGTGACGGTGAGCGCGACCAGCACGCGGGTGCCGGTGGTGAACGGGCACACGGAAAGCGTGTCCGTGGAATTCGAGAAAGCGGCAACGCACGAGGAAATCCTCGCGGCGTTTCGCGATTTTTCCGGCGAGCCGCAGAGGTTGCAGCTGCCGACGGCTCCGGCAAGACCGATTATCTATCTGGATGCGCCGAACCGCCCGCAGCCGCGGCTGGACGTGGAGCGCGGCGGGGGAATGGTGACGCACGTGGGGCGACTGCGGACGTGCCCGGTGCTGGGGCACAAATTCGTGTTGTTGGGGCATAACACGATTCGTGGGGCGGCGGGCGCGGCGATTTTGAACGCGGAGTTGCTGGCGGCGAAGAATATTTTGAATTGAGCGAGCGAGAACGGCGCGGTGCGATGCCAGCGATGCGGCCAGGGCAAGTTTAACGGCAAGGACGGCCCGGTTCGAGCCAGCCGAATCGGCCCCTGCGACTGCGGGGCTCAGCGCGGTTGTAGCGTGGATTCGGTGGCGCGTTTGGTTAGCACTTGATTGAACTGCGCCAGCTGGATTTCCAGGGCGCGAAAGACGCTTGCGGCTTCGGATAGTTTTCCGTACTTCCCCAGCAGCTCGAGTTGCTGCGCGGTTTCGCGCGGACCCTGCAGCGAAAAGTTTCCCACCGAACCTTTCATGGCGTGCGCGGCCGTTTCGAGGGCTTTGGCGTCGCCGGTTTGCAAGGCCTCGCGAATCTGAAGCAACATCCGGGGACATTCCTGAAGAAAAATTCCGGCAAGCTCTTTTAGTAAGTCGGCGTCCCCGCCGAAGTGCGCCAACAATTGATGATCGGCGGCGGCTTCTTGCGCCGGGTTCACCTTTGCGGCGGCGACCGGAACAGCTCCGGGGTGCAGAGCGGCGGGGAGAGCGGCTTGAATGGCATCGGCGAGGTCGGTGGTATTGATGGGCTTGGTGATGTAGCCGTCCATTCCGGCGGCGAGGCAGCGTTCGCGATCGCCCTTCATGGCGTGGGCGGTGACGGCAATGATGGGAATACGCGCGCCGGATGCTTTTTCGAATTCGCGGATGCGCGCGGTGGCTTCGAGGCCGTCCATCTCCGGCATCTGCACGTCCATGAGCACGATGTCGAATTGGCAACGCTGATTTTGTTGCCAGAGCTGCAGGGCTTCCTTGCCGGTGCCGGCAGAGGTGACGGTGTGCCCTTGCTTCTGAAGAAGCTTGCGAGCCAGAACCTGATTGACGGGATTATCTTCGGCGAGCAGAACGTGCAGTTTGCGATGCGATTCTTCGAGAAGCTGGCGGGTAATCAACGGAGCGCGCTCCTTTGCGGCGTACGAATCGTCCAAAACCATCGCGAGCAAATTCTTGAGATCGGATTCCTTGACGGGCTTGGTGAGGTAGCCGGCGATGCCGAGCTGGCGGCAGCGCGCCGCGCCGCCCGCGCTGTCCGCGGACGTGAGCAAGATAATGCGGGATGTGGGAGCGGAAGGAACCTGGCGCGCGGCCTGGACCAGTTCGAAGCCGTTCATTTCGGGCATTTGAAAGTCCACGATCATCAGAGAAAAGGCTTCGCCGGAGCTATGCGCCGCTTGCAGCGCTTGCAGGGCCGCGGGACCGCCGGTGACGCAGACCGGGCGCATGCCCCAGGCGCGCAGGGTTTCGGTGAGGATGCGGCCATTGGTGACGTTGTCATCCACGATCAGCGCGCGTTTGTCTTGCACGGAGGCGGGACCCATCTGATAGGAATTGAAGCCGTCGCCCGCGGGAGGAGCGAAGCGCACGATGAAATGAAAGACGGTGCCCTTCCCGGATTCGCTCTCGACCCAGATTTTCCCGCCCATCAGGTGAACGAGCTTGGACGAGATCGCCAGTCCGAGACCGGTGCCGCCGAACTTTCGCGTGGTGGAGGCGTCGGCCTGGGTGAAGGCTTCGAAGATGTTTTCCTGTTTGTCGCTGGGAATTCCGATGCCGGTGTCGGCGATAGAAAAGTGCAAGGTGGTGCCGCCGGAATCCTGCGATTCGACCTGCACGCGGGCGACGACTTCTCCGGCGGAGGTGAACTTGATGGCGTTGCCGGCAAGGTTGGTGAGGATCTGGCGAAGACAGGTGGGGTCGCCGCGCACCAAAGCGGGCACATCCGGCGCGGCTTGAATCGCCAGTTCCAGCCCCTTCTGGCTGGCGCGCACGGCGAGGGATTTCAAGGTGTCGCCCAGGCAAGCGCGGGGATCCATATCAATCGCTTCGAGCTCCATCTTGCCGGCTTCAATTTTCGAGAAATCGAGAATTTCGTTGATGACCACGAGAAGCAGATCGGCGGAGGAGCGGGCCATCTGCAGATACTCGCGCTGCTCGGGAGTGGTTTCGGTGTTGAGCGCCAGTTCGGTCATGCCGATGATGCCGTTGAGGGGGGTGCGAATCTCGTGGCTCATGTTGGCGAGGAATTGGCCTTTGGCGCGATTGGCGGAGTCGGCCAGCTCCCTGGCGCGGTGCAATTCGTTTTCGACGCACTTGCGCGCGGAGATGTCCATGAGAGTGCCTTCGATGCCGGCGGGCTGGCCCTGGGAATCGCGAGCGAGCGAAAGATTGGCGGCGGCCCAGAGGCGCGCGCCATCGTGGCGATAGCAATGGATTTCGAAATTGCGCAGATGATCGCGGACAAGCAATTGTTCGCGGATGGATGCAAGCTCGGAAGCGCCGAAGCAGGCGGCGATGGAGTAGGCGGCGGGCATCTGCGGGCGATTTTCGAATCCGAAGAGGGCGGCGAAGGCGTCATTGGCATCTTCCAGCGTGCCAGCCAGGCCGGCGCGAAAAATTCCGGCGAGGCTCCTTTCGAAGAGCAGACGGTACCGTAGCTCGCCGGCGGCTAATTGCTGGGACTGGCGGGAAATGTGGCGATCGAGCACGGAGGTGACGACGGCGAATCCCAGAACCACGATGGCGACCAGCGCGATGCCCATCACACCGAAGGAAGAGACGGCGATTGCGTGGCTGGTATCTTCGGGGAGAGGAGAGGCGACGAACGACGCAGCCGCCATGCCGGTGTAGTGCATGGCGGCGATGGCGGCGCCCATCACGACGGCGCTGGCGACCTTCCACGCGCTGACTTCCCTCTGCAGATTGCGAAAATGGCTGGAAAGCCACAGTGCTGCGAGGGACGTGACCACGGCGATGGCGCAGGAAGCGGCGACGACGCGGGGGTCGTAGCGGCAGACGGCCGGCAAACGCATGGCGGCCATGCCGATGTAGTGCATCGCGACGATAGCAGTTCCCATCAGCAGGCCGCCGGCGAGAAATCGCAGAGGCCCGATGTGCTTGCGGGCGACGATGTGCAGGGCGATGCCGGAGGCGATAACCGCGGCGAGCAGCGAGAGTAGAACGGTGGGAATGTCGTAGAGAACGGTGACCGGCAGGTCGAACGCGAGCATGCCCACGTAGTGCATCGCCCAGATGCCCAGGCCCATCGCGAGCGCTCCGCAACAGACCCAGGCGGCGCGCGCCCTGCCGGTGGCCGCGGTGGTGCGGGCGGCAAGGTCCAGCGCGGCGTAGGACGCGAAGATAGCGATGAGGATGGAGAGAGCGACGAGACGCGGATCGTAACTGCCGGGCAGGGCGAGGAGGCTGCTATTCATGGCGCGCCGCCTGGGCGCCGGATGCGCGCGGAGTCGCGATGAAAGTTGGACAATATTGCAGGTAACGTCTTGCAGACGGCATTTATTTTTGGGTTGGTTGCGGCCGGATAGAGTTCGGCTGCAGGAAGGGGGGAACTACAAGACGATGCTAGGCCGGGAGCGCCGGAACGTCAATGGCATGGTGCCCTGGTGAATAACATGGGGGCGAGGCGGGTGAGGAGTGTGCTGCGCGACCGCGCCGTGCGGCCGAAGGCGGGGGCGGCGCGCGGAGTGACGCGGCGCGAATTTGCTACCGGCATGATTGAAAAATGGCGGAGAGGGTGGGATTCGAACCCACGGTTGAGTTTCCCCAACACACGCTTTCCAAGCGTGCTCCTTAAACCGCTCGGACACCTCTCCGCCGCGAGCGAGCTTTAGCAGCGTAGCAAATCGAGGGCGCAGCGGCAAACGGCTGGGCGCGGGGCGTTTCGATTTGTAACGGATGATGGCGGCGCGCGAAGGGAAAGCCGAGACGCGGGCTGGAAGTAACAAATCGAGGGGAGGTCTGCTACACTTTTGTACCCCGTTCCGGGGTAGTGCAATTGGTAGCACGCCAGCCTTTGGAGCTGGTTATCCTGGTTCGAGTCCAGGCCCCGGAGCCATCCCTCCTACGATTTCGCGAACCAGAATAATTATGGCCCTCTTGAGCCGCTCGTGATTCGAGCAACGGCGGGTTTGCGCTGGTGCGCGCGGAGCGCACGGCGTTGTGGCGACGATGCCGAGGCGACGGCGCTGCGGGGGCGTTGGTGCGACGATTTTTAGCTGGGAAAAGAGCCTGCGGGACGCCGGCGCTACTTCTTGCGGATGCCGCTGGGCGCGAATACGGCGCGTACCGGCGACTGCTGACGGTAAACGGCGCGGGGCGGCTCGCGAACCGTGCTGCGGCGGTGCCCTCCGGCAACCGGCGCGATGCCCTGCTACTGCACCGTGAAATTGATGGGCGGCGTGGTAGTGGTTTGGCCGTTGGTGGTGGCGCTGATGGTGAGGGAATAATTTCCCGGGGCGGTGACGCCGTTTGGTCCTTTGGCCAGGCTGCCGCAGGAGACGCCGCCAAGAGTGATGAGCATGACGGCGGCGAAGGAGAGCGCGAAGCGGCGGTTGCGCCGGAAGGTGAGCGTGAGGCCGCCCAGCGCGAGCGCGAACAACAGCAGCGCGGGGCCGCGGCCGAAAGGCGCGGGAGCGGAGCCGGGGGGCGGCGCTGCGGCGGTGCAATAGGTATCCACAAGAAAGGCGACCTGGGTTGGCCCGGGCGGGGTGATGGTGACGCTCGCGGGGACCGGCACGCAGGTGATGGTGGGCGAGGATGTGGCGCAGCTGAAGGTGACCGTGCCGGAGAAACCTTCGATAGCGGTCAAGGTAGTGCCCACGACCAGCTTGCCTCCGGGCGGCACGGACGGATACTGGCC
>JBAQJS010000041.1:0-12815 GCA_049300435.1 Candidatus Acidiferrales bacterium
TTGGTGTCCCAATAATACGCCGCCATCGCGGCAGCTATCACGCGATCATCCCGCATCGACTGCGGAGCACCAATATGATCGCCCTCGCGCGCTATCGTCTTCATTTCCTCGATCAGCGACGCCGAGCGTATATGCAATTTGCCCGTGGAAACGAAATCGCGAAGCCGCTCCAAAATCATGATCTTACGTTTGGTATTGGCTTCCCAGTGGTAATTGGCGCCAATGCCCATGGCATCGACGCGGGTGTAGATGTACGTCTTGACGTTCTTGAAAACGCTCGCCAACCCGCGATCCTCCAGCATCTGCCGCTGGCTGCGATCGTTGTCGATCTTGAATTTCAGCGACTTCAGTTCGTTAAAGACTGCGCTGCCTGGACCGTTGAGCTCCAGGATGTAATTGATCTCCGCACCGTTACCGTACCAACCGAGAAGACTGGCAACAACCCAAGCGAATTGCTGCGTCGTCACCAGTGGCCAGGCATATTCGGCAACCTGGTCGATGCCATCGGCGTAGCAACGGAAAATCTCGATCGACGAACGGTCATTGTTTTCATTCTCGCCGTAGGCCGGATCGATGCCCATGACGTACTGCGCGCCGGTCTCCGGTTCTTCCCAGACTTTCAGCTCCACCGACCGCATATTTTGGGCAGGATAAATCCGCATATCCGTAAAATTGTCACCTGCCATATACATGTAAGTTTTGGCTTTGTGCTTGACGAAGGCATTGGTCTGATCGGTAAGCTGCTTCGACCCAAAGAACACCGCTCCCGTTTGCTGGAACGCTTCTTCTTCGGTCCATGCCTGTTCGGCCAGCATGATCGAGTCATCTTCTGCGTCTGCATCGTCGGCGTCTTCCTCATCTGCAAAATTGGGATCGAACTTCCGCCGCACCCACGCCAGTTGTTCGGGAGTGATCTGATGATCGTATTCCTCCAGCACCGCCTTGATCCGCTCCGCTTCCTGCGGCGTTGGCGGCGCTATACCATAAGTCTCGAAGTCAGGATGATCGCGCGGAATACTCTGCGCCGGCTTCGACCACCAACCAAGGAACAGGCACTTGCAGTGCGCCTCGTCCTTCTTGGCGCGACGCCACATGTTGTACCATTGATTGAAGCCGCGCGCCGTCGATTCGTAAATGTAAAGCCGATCGGGATGCAGCTCGGACAGCGACTGCTCAAACGATTTCAGCCCCTCGTCATTGTCGTAGGAGCATAACTCCGACAAATGCGCCATGGTCAAACCTTCGGATCGGCCAAGCGTGCCACTCGACTTAGATTTCTTAACGCCGGCCGACATGAAGATCATCGACGAATCGTTAACCAGTTCAAAACTATCGCGGTTGCCAGAGCCGGTGCCCTTGACCTTCGGAAATTTCAAATTGGCAGGAAGGTTCTGCACCATCGTCACCAGTTCTTTACGGGCAGATTCCTTATGCGGCGCCGTGTCGAACACCAGCGCACCTTTGAGCCCTTCGTGCGTACCGAGATAGAAAATCGAAAGCGCGCGGGCGATCGTCGACAAGCCAAGCTGCCGGCTTTTCAGGACGAAAATCTTGTGGATGTCTTCCTGCAGGCCGTCAAAGACGGTCGTTATGAATCGTATCTGGCCAATGTACAGGTTATCGCCGAGGCAAATGCGTCCAGCGTCTTTGGAGTTGACGTAGCAGCGCTTGAGAAACTGATAAAAAGCGCGCTCGGCGTGCTCGCGCTTCTGCTGGGACCAACCTGCCATCCCGGCAGATTATCGCCGCCCGAACCCGGTTGCAATCTGATTTTGCTGCTCGATCTCGCCGACAACCCGTTGAATCCGCGTCGAAACCGTCGAATAGAACTGTGCAATATCGGCCGAATGATCGAGCAGAAGTATCTCGATCGGATCGCCGGCCCCGCTCGGCGGAATGATCACGCAGGCACCGCCGAAGCCGGAATCCTTATTGAGCTCGATCCGATCCGCCATCAGGCGGAAGCGATCGGCATTCGAAACTGGTTGAGTTTCATCGGACAAGAGCCAGTCTCCATGCAAAAAATGCCATATTTATCAGCACCCAAATCCACATGGCATGATCGTACCAGGACATCACACGTACCTATGCGAGTAGAACGGCTTGATTTCCGAGTTGATGAATGATCCCACGCTCGGCGCTCGCGAGCAGGTGTCGGCCAATTCCTCGGGCACTCCAGCATAGGCACTCGTCTTCCCACCTTTGGCCCATGTCACGATCATCTCCTGCGCCTGATCGTCATAACCAACCTCGGACACCATGGAACTGAAGACGGTACGGGACCAGCTCACAGCTTCATTCCCAACTGCTTGGCTTTCTCGCTTATGATCTGGTGAATGATCGGCAATAGTGTGGCGTCGTTGTCCTCGACTGTCTCATCGGCGAACAGCAGGAACGGAATTTTCAGAATCTTCACACTCTTGGGATCGTAATCGGGGTGACTTTCCGGCACGCGCCATACCAGGATGCGACGCCGGTCCTTGTTGTGTTCGCCGAGACTCCAGAACTCGCCCTCTGATTCCGGTCGATAGTACACGGCGCGCTGTGGGCTCTTGGCCAACACCATCTTGGGCTCGCGAATGCGCGCGTACCGGTCGCGGTGCTCGGTAAAGAACTGGATATCCTCATCCATTGTTTATGATGTCCAAGGCCCGGTTCAGTACGATAGTCGACCAGCGGCGCGCTGCAGTCTCCGATGTATCGCCCGTAATAGACGCCGACAATTTAGCGATCTTTGCAAGCAGCTGCGCTGCCGTTTCTGCTCCGGCGCGCGCTTCTTTTTGCATCGTGCCGACTTCCGAAGTTGTCTCGATTATTCCCCGGATATTATCATCATCACCTTTTTCCATAGCCGCGCGGCCAGCTTCCGTGATCGTGTACTGAGGACCGCCGGCAAGTATCTCGCACTTCATAAAACCCCTGGCCGCGAGACTTTTTGTCGGTCCCTCCCATCGCCCGATCGGAAGCATCGTTTGTCCCTGCGCCGCGATCATCAGCACCGACATCTCGTCGTTGGATAAACTCATGTCCATATCTCCGGCCAAGCGCGACTCACATCCTCGAATGTCGAGAACAGCGCGTTCCAGTTCAAACGATTCGGTACAACGGTCGTATGCCGCGGCACATAAACCGGCAACGCACCGTTGAAATTCAGCATGAACATATCGTAGCCGAACTGCCGCATGAAATCGCGTATCTTCTCCACACTGGCATCGAACTTCGGCAGCGCCTCGATGTTGAGTTCCATGACGATAAACGGGCAACGATCGGGCTCGCGTAGCAAATCAGTCGCGGCTTTCAAAGCTTCCAGTTCCACGCCTTCGATATCAAGCTTGATCAGCTTCAGCCGCGGGCGAATTTCCTCGGTCGCATAGTCGTTGAGCGTCACCGCTTCCAGAATCGACAGCCCGCGCGTGCCGGCGTGCGGTGCCATGGAGTTCTTGCTGCCGTCGGGGCACAAATGAAGCTGCACCGCCTCACGCTTGCTCCACAACGGGTGCGGAACAACCTCGATATTGGTCAGCTTGTTAAGTTTGATGTTTGCCTTCAGGCTCGGCAGATTGTTGATCCCAGGCTCGATCGACAGCACGTAGCCTTCCTCGCCGACAAGGACGGATGCCAGCAAGGTGAAAAAACCAATATTAGCGCCGCCGTCGATCGCATAGTCGCCCGGCTTTAGCACGCGGGAGAACAGCTCCACCACTTCGAACTCGGGATAGCCGGCGACGCGGATTGCCGTCAGCATCTCGCTGTCGGTTGCCGACGCTGGATCGAGATCCATGCCGAACCGGATTTCTTTACCCGCGAAGTTCCATTTGAAATTGTGGACGGTCATTTCGCCAAACGTTCCTTCAACGCCTCAACGATCCGCCCGAAAACCGGACCCCACTGCAAATCAGGAGCCTGCCGGAATGTTCTGACCTTCGGTCCCCACAAAACGTCCTTGCCCTCAAGCCCCATGCGCCAATCGCGCCCGAGGTAACTATAAGGAACCCACGCCTCGACGCCGATCATGTTGCACATATGCAAAAGCGCCGACTCGCAGCAAATCACCATGTCGAGCTTGCGCAGGATCGCCATGGTATCGACCACCGACGAAATGTAAGGCACCAAGTCCCAGACCAGCGCCATGCCGCCGGCATCGTACACTTCCTTGTTCTTGTCCGACTTCTGCAGCGAATAGAGCTGGATGCCCGGCACCTTGTACAGCTCGAAAAAGTGCTGGACCGGAATGTTGCGATGCCGGTCGATATCGTTCAACGGCGATCCCGCCCACGCGATCCCGATGTGGAGCTTGCGGTCAGGTATTCGCCAGTTAGCAGTAAAATCGTAACGATCAATATGGATAGGGGGTGCATTGACGATTTCTTCCTCGCTCAAGCCCAGCGTCGACGGCAGGCTGACGAACGTCGTCCACACATCGGCCGGCGGGAAGTGGTTGCCGCTCGGGATCAGATTAAGATTGGGAATATCGAAGAACGCGCGCTGGAACAGCAGGAGCAGTTCCGGCTGAATATGCGCGTGGACATACTGCGCCCGCTTGCACGCCGCCCGCAGGAAGCGCGCGAAGCTCAGCGTGTCGCCGATGCCCTGATCGGCCACCACGTAAACCTGCTTGCCTGCCTCGCCCTTCCACTTCGGATAGGGATACTGCAGATAGTTGCGTAGCCGGTACTCGAACCGGGCTTCGTTGTGCGCCAAACCCTCGACCCATTGCCGGTCGAACATCAGTGCCATGCCCAGCGCAAACTCGTTCATGGCATTATCGGGCGCCAGCTTGAAGCCGCGCCTGGCGCAGCTCACCGCCGTCGTGGTCTGATCGAGTGTGGTGTGGATGACCGAAAGATTGATCCAGGTCGCATCGAGCGTATCGTCGAGCTCCAGCGACTTCATCGCCCACTCATAGGCTTCCTGGACGTAACCAAGCGTGTGCAATCGCCATGACAGGTTGCACATGGCGCGGGCGCGCAAGGTCTTGTCCTCGATGGTCTCGATCGCCTGCCGCCAGCAGGCCACGGCGGCCGGGTACAGATTCAGATCGTTATTGTTGTTGCCGTTCTGATACCACGCCTCGCCCCAGGTCGGATCGGTCAGGCAGGCGGACGAAAAAAGCTGGTAGGCATGATTGAGCCGCGTCGGGTTCGACGTATCGTGAACCGACGTGACCGCCTGATTGAAAAAATCCATCGCGAACTTGCGATTACCCACGAGGCGGCTCCTTGTATTTCTTGCGCAACCCGTTAGCGAGACAGAGCGAGTGTGCAAACGAAGTCAGCGTGCGCTGGTCATGAACAAATTCGTTGGTTTCCGGCCGGTAGCGAACTTCGACACCCTTGGCGCAAAGCGGGCAGACCGTGCGACACAGATCGTCAAAATCAGCGGTGATCTGCATGGGCTGGGTACGTCATGACGCAGATGTAGGGCAGCGTCGTCGCCTGGGCGCCGGCCGCGTCGCATACCGCCTTAGTCGGATAGTTGGCGACCGAGCCCATGAACATGATGATCAACGTCCAAGTAATCATTGCTGCACTCCTTGTGCGCGATCGATGATGCGCTTGATCTGATAGCACTCGAACGGCTTGTCGCCGCGATTGGTGTAGCCTTTTTCCCTGAACAGCTTGGTGATCTTCCACGACGACAGTTGCTGGTTGGCGAGATCGAGCACTTCCTGCAGGATCGGCTGTTCCTCGGCAACCGGCTCTAGTCGTGACTCGCGTTTCTCACCCACCACGCGATAGCCATAAGGAGCAACGCCGCCAAGATGACCGCTGCGACTGCGCTTGCCTCGACGCCCATCTTCCATCCTTTCCGCTATCCGCCCGCGTTCGAACTCAGCGACAAGAGCGAGCATCCCGAAAAACATTTTCGCCGTGCCATTCTCGGTCACAGGCGACGTGCCCATGTCAACGAGAATCAAATCAATCCCCTTCGCCTTGAGCGACTCCGCGGTATTGAGTGCGTCAGAAGCAGATCGAAATAATCGATCCATCTTGCTGGCCACAATGATATCGCCCTTCGCCGCTTCGCGGAGCATCTTTTCGCCTTTCGGACGGGCACCAAGCGGAATGCTCCCGGAAATGCCTTCATCAACATAACTCGTGAAATCAAAGCTGCTCGCCCCCCGCAGATCGGCAATCGCCTTGTTCTTGCGGATCTGCTCGGCGATCGACGTGGTGCCATCGGCGGCCTGCTCGACCGTGGATACTCGCGCGTAGGACAGGATCATGATAGCCTCCCTGTAGTCACCCCTTCACTACACTATCACTTGCGATGGGTCAAGCACTTTTTTCAAATGCTCGGCGACCCGCAAAATCCCCTGTTCCAGCCAGATTTGCGGCTCATAATACTGCTTGAGCTTGTATGGATCGGCAACGCGGCGGAACACGCCCTCCGGCTTGGTGGCGTCGTTGACGACCTCGGCCGGCCGATCGAGGATACGGCAGGCAGCGCCTGCCAGGAATTTGAACGACACGCCGCGGCCGGTGCCGAGATTGAGCACTTCGCCCGGCGCCAGCACGTTCATTGTCTGCACCACGGCGTTCACGATGTCATCGATATGGATGAAATCCCGCTCCTGGTCGCCGGAGCCCCACACCGCCACCGGATTTTCCTCGCGCAAGACGCGCCGGATGATCGAGGGGAACGGGTAGGAAAAATCCTGGTCCTCGCCGTAGCCGCCGAACGGCCGATAGATTTGCACATCGAGCCCGTATTTCTCGACGGCAAATTTTGCCAGATACTCGCCCGACAGCTTCGACCAGCCGTAAGTCATGTCGGGCTTGGAAATACGCAGCGAATCAAACGTCACCAGCGATTCGTTCAGATCGACATTCATGGTGCGCGTCTGTAGTTCCAGTGGATACACCGCCGATGACGAAAAATAGATCACCTTGGGCAGAAACTTCCCGCGCACCGCCCAGTTAAAGAACTCGCTGTCGATTGACAGGTCGGTAGCGACCGCCAGCGGGTCGCCGTCGATCATCAGGCGCCCGCCGACAATGGCGGCGCAGTGGACGATCAGATCGAAGTTCGAAGGGATGTTGCGCTTGTTCTTGATCCAGTTTCTAAGATCGTCCTGGATGACCGTCAGCCGCTCGGGATAGCGCGGCTGCATGTACCAGCGGTCGACCGGCAGGCCGGAATACATGTTGTCGACGATGTGGACCTCATTGTCCTCGCTTTGCAGGAAGTGCAGTGCGAAGTGACGCCCGACAAAGCCGAGACCTCCGGTGATCAGGATTTTCATTCGAACACGTTCCAATTGCCGAATTCTTTTTGAAGATCTGCAGCAAGGCAATCGATCTTGTAGTCCTGCCGACCGCCAAAATGCTCCATGAGTTTGTTCTTCGCGGTATTCCGCACGCCGTTGACCGAGTGTGTGGCGCGAAGATTTGCTTCGCCGTTACCGGCGCGCACTGCGGCCTCGTTCTCCCAGATGAAGCGGTTCGCCAGCATGATCACCATGACGGCGCGGATGTCCTTGGCAGTAAGTTTGTAGTCACGTTCCAGCAAGGCCAGGTCGATATCATGCTCGATCATCTCGCGCTCGGGATTGTATATCGCGGCGTCAAGAAAGACAGCCTTGAGTTGGACGATCGAAAGCCGGTCGCATAATTCGGCAAAGGTCGGCAGATACTTGCGCTCGGTCGGCATCGAGATAATTCCGGTGTTGGTCACGGATCCCGCGGTCATGCTGGTGGCAAAGTCCCATAGTCGAATTTCACATGCGGCAGCCAGGGCTGCGGCTCGCGCGTCTTCAATCCGAGAAAGCAGAAACCCTCCGACAGCGCCGTCAGTTTCAGCGCGCGGTAGAAACCCTCCGACAGCGCCGTCAGTTTCAGCGCGCGGTAGCCGCAAGCCGACGGTATCGGAATTTGCAAGATGTTGGCGCCGTCGTTCTCCGGCGGCAGCGCCGGCTCGGCCTTGAAGCCGGATTGCTGATCCTCGACCCGCATCGAGCCGCCGATCTTGCCGCCGGAAATAATCAGCGAGCAGGGACCGGAAACCGGAACAGTCAGGCTTGGTCGCTCGAACCCGCTTTCAGCGGGCGAGTCTTCAGCCGCCGTAGGGCGGCCCGATTTCCAGCAAAACGGGCCGAAGCCGAGGAAGTCGCGGATGCGCCAATCGCCTGAATACGCGCCGCCGATCTGAGGGATCTGATGCGGGAAGATCGTGAAACCCTGGTCATCACGGAAAAACGGAGCGTTGATACCGGGCTTCAATGTGCCTTCGCAGACCTGCTTTAATCGCGCGGCGTAATTGAGAAAATCCATGTCGCTGCGGCTGATCGGCGCTGGCGGATTGCCATCGGCATATTTCAGACCGAGCGGGCCGATATCCTGATCGAGCATCGTCACCTTGTTCGGGGTCAGCGCGAGACTGGCGAGGCCGTGCGCGGCGAGCACGCGGTCGAAGTTCCAGTCGGCCACCAGGAAATGCTCGTTACCGCGGAAGGCCCAGTATTGGCCAATGTCGATGCCGGAAAGCTGGGCAAACAGCAGGCGGTTCTCGGTGGTCCAGACGGTGCGATAGTGCTGCAGGACGAGCTCGGCAGCCTTGCGAGAGAAGATAATCATCCCGGCGCCGAGGTTATGCATGACCGCATAACCGTCGCGCTGAATCAGGATGCGATCCTCGTAAGCTCGCGCGGAGACGGCGCCGACTCCAAGGCCGTCCTCCCGGCCACGCTCGAACAGCGCCATCGTCGGCAGGAACCAATCGGGGTCGAGCAGTACGTCATTTTCGACGAGGCCAAGGTAGTCGTAAGTAGGTTTGAGAGTAAATCCTTGCGCGCCGTAACTTTCACCAGTCGTCGATTCAAGCATTTTAGTAAGCGCGTAAACAATTGCTGGACCAGAACCGCCGCACACACCGGGTCTTGCAATTCCTTTAAAAGCATAATTCTCGTGAAACGCTTTTCCTTCATCTGTTTTGCTGCCGTCGTTCCACCAAAGATCGAACTTGCCGGGCTGCAACAACGGCTCGATCGAGCGCTTGGTGAACTCGGTTCTGTCGCAGGTCGAGAAAGCGATGGCGATGCGGTTCATTTATGCTCCCGCCGTTTTTTCTTTTTAGCCGGGGTAATGCGCTTCGATGTAGCAGCAAATCGCGCCTTACGCACGATTTGATTGATATACGAATCTGGTGGGTTGAGAATTTCATCGAGCGAATCTGGCGGCACAGCAATCTTAAAAAACGAAATGAGCGAAGTCACCTGCCAGTGTAACCGACGCAAGTTGTGTTTCATTGCATCAATGTCTTGTGCCATTCCATTCTGGCGACCTTGCGATTCGAGCGCGAACTGCTTGAGATTAAAACGCGGCTTTTTCATAGCACCTTCTCCACATCGTTATACCAAGCCCGCGCGCATGCCTTCATCTCGTCGCTGAAAATCGCGCAGCCTCCAGTCAGGGCGCGGCACTGGTCGGTCACGGAAGCGTCGGTCACGGAAGCGTCGGGCAGGGTCGCCATCGCCAGATACATCGCCCATTCCTCGATGTGCTCCAGGCCCCACATCTCAGCCTTGAGATCCTTGAACAGCGGGCGCGATGTGCGCGCGTGGAAAGCCATCGGCGGACCAAAATACGTGTAGAGATTTTTTTCGCGCATGATGCGCCGCATCAAGAGCGAAGCAAATATATCCGTGTTGCGCCCCTGGTGATTGTAGAACTGCGCGAACGCCGGGGCGAGCTCGCGTCGGAACGCAGTAAATTGCGAGTTGAACACGGAGAAAGCCTGCGGGTGAACGACAAAGCCGTTGCGCAGGATGTCGGTCGCACCAAGGACTCGCGGAGCCTTGCTCATCGCCGTGACGGCATCGGTATCCGGCACGCCGAAAATGATGCCTTGCGCAGCGCCGATCCTGGCATCGACAACATGCTCGGCGCCCGAGACCGGCAGCACATCGGGCGGCAGTCCGCGTTGCGGCGCAGGCGGCGTCGAGAATACCCCGGCATCGAACCAATGATGCCTGGCGCCGAGCTGCAAGCCGTCGAACGGGAATTCGAACCGGCAGGCAAAATCCCAGTCGCCTTGGGGAATCATATCGTCGTCGATCGATACAATCAGATCGGCGCCCCACTTGAGCGCTTCCAGGAGCGCGATGTTGCGCCGGCTGTCGGTGTTCCAGCCGATTAGTTCGGAATGCTCGTAGTTCTTTATGGTTTGCCACAATTGAGAAATAAAATCGCAATTGCCAATCCGATCACACAACTCCGTCGTCTCGTAATGCGGCGTTTTCATATCACCAGCAACAAAGAACCGCGCTTCGGAATCAAGCTTCCGATACAATTCCAGAACGCGCGGGACGTTGATGGTTGTGGTGATCAGAGCGGTTTTCATTTCTGCTCTCTCCGCCAGTTAACCCACTTTTCCAAAATCGAAGCCACCAGACCGGTCAGCGAGAAGCCGTCGGACCTGGCGTATTTCACCAAGTCGGCCTTCAACTGTTTCGACAGCCGAACCGAAGTCGGGAATTCATCTGGCTTCGGCTTGACTGCAGCGGGGAAGTTGTTGGTCAGCGACTTTCTCCAGAAGGATTAAAAGCCCGGCTCCCGGTGCGTTCCAGGGAGGGTGTTGGCGAGAGCCGGGCGCCGCGTTCGGATGGGCTGGGGGGCCAGGGTTTTTATCCGAGAGCAGCGTGTAGTGCGTATAGGACTACAGAGGCGGTGTCAAGCTGCCAGAGGCGGGTCAAGCGGCTAATGCAGTAGGTCGGAAAATTCTGTTCCAAACAGAGAATGACAAACGCCCCTAAAGCCGCCGAAGGCGCAAACTGATTCTTCGGTCAATAAAATCCATCACGCGCTCACCAAACTCAGTGAGCACGGCACGCTCACCGCGACAGACGACGCACTGATCGCCGTCCATGATACCCTCACCGTTACAATTCTCGCATTGTTTTTCTAACTCTAGGTCTTTCGCATCCATTGCGTTTCACCTTTTTGGGATCGGCGTAAGCGAAGCGCATCGCAGCATGGTAGCACGACAGTTGTAGTGAGCGCAATACTACAGTTTCAGCAAAATTTTTTGAAAAAATTCGGGGTGGCGCAAGGTAGGGTGCCCCGGTTTCTATCTTGGCTCGGGGCCTTCAGCCGGAACAAAAGGCGAACAATTGCCGCGGCAGATTGTCGCACGTCTTGCGGTTATCAATCCCGGCACTGCCAGTGCCTAAACACCCGTTCGGAATTCAAACAGCTAACTACCTCATAACACTCGTGATTTTTAGCCGTTTCTTGCGGTCTTGTAAGACTGCAAGCGGTTTGAAGGGCCTGGTGACGAGCCGAGCTGCTGCGCTGGCGTGGTTAGGCGGCGCGCGGCACCTGGTAGCCGATAGTTGGCACGGGTGGCAGAGTATCAATCGAGCGGGTACGGTCCACTAATGGTCCCTGCCTCGGTTCCCATAGATATTGCGATACGGCGGCTAGTGCCGAGTGGCCGGCGCCAGGAAATTCGCGCGCTATTCCACAACCGAGCTACGTGGTCGGCAATCTGTCACTGGCGCAAAGGCCGCGTTATCCCGCCTCAATGGGCAGTCGATTGCTTACGCGAATACGTGGCGCCCGTAATGGCGATCGAGGCCAACACAAAGCCAACCGGCGCCGCTCTAATCGCTTGGCTCAAAGCGCACGGCCGATATCCCGCAAAAGAAAAAGCCGCCGGTTAGGGCGGCTTAGTCTCGCGTCCTTTCCTCGCGCGTCTAAGCGGCTTTTACACCACAAGCTTGGATGTATTCCGCTTCAGTTAATTCGGCTGATAGCGCGTGGTGGTACATCTCGCCGAGATAATTTTTCACATCGTTTCGATCCCGACCGATAACACGAATATCGAAACCTGATGCAAGATCCGGAGTCACAATAATGGTGTGATCGCTCCACCCGTCGTAATAACCGTTTTGATCCATATGGTGGAACGAGGTGTGAAAAACTAAGCGATTCGGCTTGCTCGCGTTGTAATCAAATTTTATGCCGCTATCGATACCGCACCCGGACGGCATATGATTCGTGACAATATACGAAATAGTATCGCCATGCTTCGCGATCCATTCTGCGTTGCCCGTTTTGCGGCAATTTTCCATTGCCTGGAGTGCCGACGCTATGTGCTGATAAATTTTGCGCTGCATTGCCATCACCTATCTCCTATTCTCAAGGCCCGACGCCATGTCGGGCTTGTGCTTTGTATACTCTTGCAATACAGGGATGTCAAGCCTCACCGAAATAAAACTGCCGCGCGTAAGTTAACAAAATTTGCAATGCGTCCTTGTTTTCCGTGTAATGACGCAATTCCGTCCACGGTTGGAACCAGTCTTGAACCTCGATTCGCGCGCTGTCCGGTTCCATGTATTCATTGAGCTCGCCAATGATCCGCACAGCCGGGCCGCCAGTGCAAAGCAAAATCTCGTATTCGGCCGGCTTCGCACCTTCGCTATCGCCTGGATTGTACCAGCCGGAGCGTACCTGAACAGACAACGCATCTTCTTGAATAGCGCGTTCGGCGTCTTCAATGGAAGATTCCATGCCTCCCGCCGTGTCCCCGCAAAACCGCTCTAACTCCGCAACCATTTCGGCGATCGACTCGAATTGCGCAGCACCTTGGCGCTTCGCGTCTGCTAATTTGTCCTCGCGGTCGACTGTGCTCATGACCATCTCCCTTGTCTCGCCTCACTGGCGCCTATTTCATATACTCTTGCAATATTGGCGCGTCAAGTCCCATCGCGCGGCAAACCATGTTACCGCTGTTACCCCTGTGACCGCTCTCCCTATGACTTATTGGCGTTTCTGTTTTTCACGTTCCAAGGTTGTACGTAGGTTAGCTTTTCT
>JBAQJS010000042.1:0-4546 GCA_049300435.1 Candidatus Acidiferrales bacterium
AATAGCATACGCGCGGAATGGCGCTGGCGGTCGAGCAGGTGAGAAGAATGCGGGGCGGGGCGCAGTCGCATCTGATGCGCTGCTCGAACCAAGGGTATTACGTGGTGAAATTCCAGAATAACCCGCAGGGGTTAAGGGTGCTGGCGAACGAATTGCTGGGGACGAGACTGGCGGCAAGGATGGGATTGTCGGTGGCAGAACCGGAAGTGGTAGAGGTGCGGCCGGAGCTGATCGCGCACACCGAGGATCTGGTGATCCAGCTGGGGCGCGGACGCGCGCCCTGCCGGGCGGGGCGGCAGTTCGGCTCGCGCTATCCGGGGAATCCGGGGCAGACGGCGGTGTACGATTTCCTGCCGGACGAACAGCTGCGCGAGGTCAGCAACCTCGGGGAATTCTGCGGGATGCTGGTGTTCGACAAGTGGACCTGCAACACCAACGGGCGGCAGGCGATTTTTTTTCGCGAGGTGGCCCGCGGTGCGGACGGGAGCACGGGCGGGGGTGCGGGCGCGGCCATCCGCTACTGCGCGCGGATGATTGACAACGGATTCTGCTTCAACGCCGGAGAATGGAACTTTCCGGATGCGCCGCTGCGCGGGCTGTACGCGCGGCACCGCGTGTATGAAGCGGTGCGCGGGATGGAGGCGTTCGAGCCCTGGATCGCGCGGGTCGAGCGCATCGAGCAGAACGCGCTGGGGGATATCTGCGGCGAGATCCCCCCGGAATGGTACGAGGGCGACGCCGACGCCATCGAACAAATGCTGGAGCACCTGTTGCGGCGGCGGCGGCTGGTGCGGGATTTGATCGTGTCGGCGTGGAAATCGTCCGCGCAGCCTTTTCCGAACTGGCGCTGAACTGGGCGGAAAAAAGTTGCGTGCGACGAAGGCGGCGGAATTTTTCTTCGCAGGGGCGTCTTGCGGGTGCAATCTTTGCTTGCGGCTTGCCTGGTTGGGGCGGATTCTTTAGGGGCGAATTCTTGGGGGCGGCTTCTTGGGGGCGGCTTCATCTGAACGGCTTGGCTGGGCGGCGGGCGTTTTTTGCAGGAGGTGAAGGATGACACCGGAAGCGGCAGGGGCGGAGCCCCGCACGACGTTTCGCTACCGCATTTTGCGGTACGTGCCGAATCTGCTGCGCGACGAGTGGGTGAATATCGGCGTGCTGCTGGAGGAAACCGCGGGCGGGCGGCAGGCCATGCGCCTGATCGAAGAGCGCGGCGAATTCGCGCGGGTGCGGCGGCTGCATCCGGACGCGGATGAGGATCTTTTGCACGCGCTCGCCGCGGAATTCGACGCGCGCTTGCGCGGCCGCGCTGCCGAAGTGGCGGCGTATTTGCAGAAGCTGGAGCAGAATCTTGCGAACACCCTGCAGCTGAGCCCGGCGCGCGCGCTGCTGGCCGAGAATTTCGACGCGGAGCTGGACCGCCTGTACCGCGAGCAGGTGACCCTGCCGGCGCGGCGCGCGGGCGGCCTGCTGCAGAACACCCGGGACTGGATGCGCGAGAAGCTGAACGACGTGTTCCGGCGGCACCGCCTGCTGGGCAAGCTGGAACATCGCGTGCGCGTCGAGGGGTTTACGCAGCCGGGCGACCCGCTGCGGCTCGATTACGGCTACCAGAACGGCGT
The DNA here is from genome assembly GCA_049300435.1 of Candidatus Acidiferrales bacterium. Classification (GTDB taxonomy): domain Bacteria; phylum Acidobacteriota; class Terriglobia; order Acidiferrales; family UBA7541; genus Palsa-295. The sequence goes on from JBAQJS010000042.1 coordinate 1,620, forward strand.
GCGCGGATTCATCCATTCGGTTTCGCTGCGGCGCGACCTGCCGCAGGCGAAAGCGCTGGCCTACACCGCGGGATGCATCCACGCGCGCGACGCGCAGGCGGAAATCACCGCCATCACCGACAACGCGCCGGACGGCGAAAATCCCCGGCACGTTTTCGTGCAGAAGCTTTTTGCGGGCGAGGGCATACGCATCGTGGCCATGAGCGAGGTGGAGGGCTTCGCCGAGGAACTGCGCCAGCGGATGCAGTAATGTTGCCGGTGGAAAGGCTTGCCGGACGCTCGAATGTAGATCACTGCGAGTAGCAAGTCAGTGGGCGATTAGCCGCAATATGGGAAACCTGCTCGTTTTGCGTCCGGCAATCCAACTGGCAGTTTCTCGGGTCGCGGTTCTTGCGGCTTACGGCTGGAGCGCGCTCCATCTTGGAAGCGGACGGCGGCCCAGCAGGACTTCGGCGGCCCAGGTTCCCAGATAGGAGGAGAGCGCGACGCCGTGGCCGGCGTAGGCGCCCAGGACCAGCGCGTTGCGCGGCACGTCGTCTTCCGGCCCTCCGCCCTTCCCGCGGGCGACGCTCTCCGGGTGCCAGTCGAACACTGGCTTCCAGGAATCGCGAAACAGGATGGGGCCGCCCCAGCGGCGCGCGAATTTTATTTTTGCGAGCGCGGGGTGCAGGTGGCGCACGCGGTCTTCCAGGCGGGTGAAAATCGCGACGGACTCCGCGCCGGCGACATCCACTCGGTCGAGGTCGCCAGCGTCGGGCGATTGCACCAGGCCCGCGCCCCACACGATGGAACGGTCCGGGCGGACGCGGCCCCACAGGTAGGGAAAATCCAGGGTGTAGAAAGGCTTGCGCGCGGCGAGGCCGATGGCTGCGAGTATTTCTTCGCTGACGGGCCGGCTGAGCACCGCGAGCGTCAAGCGCGGGTGCATGCCCGCCCGCAGGCCTGCCGCGTGCAGGGACAGCGCGTTGGTGGCGAAGATGATTTTCGCGGCGGCGATTTTGCGCACGGTGCCGCGGCCGGCGGGAAAAAGCAGCTCGGGCGTCGCGCCCCAGCTCACGTCGTGCAGGCGCTGCCCCTCGAAGATCTGCGCGCCCAGGCGCTGGGCGGCGCGGGCGAGGCCGCTCGCCAGTTTTCCGGGGTCGAGCGTGCCGCCGGGAACTTCGTTGACCACGCGCAGCGTGCCGGAATCGTTCCACACGATCGGCGAAGCGAGCCGGCGCGCTTTTCCGACCGACTCCTGGCGCGCGATTTCCCAGGCGCCGCCGAGCTGCAGGTCGCACTGCACGCGCAGCCGTTTGAGGATGGCGCGAAAACCCGCGAGGACGTCGCCCAGGCCGGGCTGCGCGCCCGCGGCGGTTTCGGACAGCGCCATGCCGCCGGTGCGTCCGCTGGCGCCCGCGCCGATGCGCGCGGCTTCGAACAGCGCAACGGATTTTCCGGGCGCGAGCTGGCGCAGACGGGCGGCGGCAGCGAGGCCGGTAAAGCCTCCGCCGATGACGGCGAAGTCCACGGCGGCGGGGAGCGCGCGCCGGGCGGGGGTGAAGCGGATTTGCCAGGGTGGGGAGCCCCAGGGATTGCGTCGCGAGTTCATGGTCGGCAGCACCAAGCTGAAAGTTGACGGTTATAAAGCTCACAGCCAGAAAGAGCGCGCGCGATGGCGGCGCATTGAGCCTTCAGCCGCGGGCTCTCGACGGAGTTCAGAATTGCAAGCCGAAAGACGGCGCTCGATACCGCCGCGGCGGCCGGGGTGGGGCGATACGCTGCGCAGGGTGCCTGGCGCAGCGGCGCGCGAACGGGGGAGTGCCCGGTCTGGCTGCGCCAGACCGGCCGCTACAGAGTCAAAACCTGCGCCGGCGTTCGCTTGCAACGGCCGGCCGCCTGCCATCGGGCCCGCCGCTAGAGAATATTCTCCGTCCAGTTTTCCAGGGTGTGCTTGAGCTTGGCCATGAACTGGTGGGCGACGGCGCCATCCACCACGCGGTGATCGTAGGACAGCGTGAGATAGACCATCGAGCGGATGGCGATGGCGTCGTCAATCACCACCGGGCGTTTTTCAATCGTGCCCAGGCCGAGGATGGCGACGTTGGGCTGGTTGATGACCGGCAGGCCGAACAAGCCGCCGAACACGCCAGGATTGGTGATGGCGAAAGTGCCTTCAGCCACTTCCTCGGGCTTGAGTTTTTTGGCGCGGGCGCGCTCGGCGAGATCATTCATGGTGCGCGCAATGCCCAGGAAATTTTTCTCCTCGGCGTTCTTGATGACCGGGACGATCAGGCCCCAGTCGAGAGCCACGGCGATGCCGATGTTGCACTCCTTGTGCAGGACGATGTTGGTCCCGTCCACCGAGGCGTTGACGGTGGGAAAGGCGCGCAGCGATTCCACGGCGGCGCGCACGAAGAAAGGCATGAAGGTGAGTTTGGTGCCGGTGGTTTCCTCGAACTTGGTCTTCATCTTGGCGCGCAGGGTGGCGATAGCGGTCATGTCCGCTTCGTCCACGGAATAGACGTGCGGAGAAACACGCTTGGAGAGCACCATGTGCTCGGCGATGCGCTGGCGCATCACGGACATGGGCTGAACTTCGTAATGTCCGAAGTACATTTTTTCGCGCGGGACGGCGTTTTCCAGCACGGCGGACGCGGACGCACCGCCCGTGGGAGGCGGCACGATGGCAGGCCGCGCTGCGGCGACGGGCGCAGGACCCGGGGCGACGGAGGGCACGACGGAAGGCGCAGCGGCAGCGCCGCCACTTTGCACCGCGCTGAGAATGTCGCTCTTGCTGACGCGGCCACCGGCGCCGGTGCCGGGAACCTGCGAGACGTCAATGTGATGCTCGCGCGCGATTTTGCGGACCAGGGGAGAGCTGCGAACTTTTTCACCGCTCGCAGCCGCGGGCTGCTGGGGCGGCGCGGAAGGAACCGCCGCCGGCG
>JBAQJS010000043.1:0-1890 GCA_049300435.1 Candidatus Acidiferrales bacterium
AGACTAGCACGAGCTCGCAAGTTGTTGTAAATTAAAAGTCTACTTGCCCGTTCCCCGGTAGCTCAATGGTAGAGCATTCGGCTGTTAACCGAAGGGTTGCTAGTTCGAATCTAGCCCGGGGAGCCAAATTCTCCTTCTTCGTCAATTAGTTACAGACGGCTTTCACTCCTTCCTTCTTCGCGTTCGGGCTACTGTCGTGGAAATGTAGTAATCGGCCTCGCCCGTACGCCTTCTTATTGGATTTCTCCATCGCTTCCCGCACCTGATCCGCCATACCCAATTGATAGTGCCGCTTGGTTTCTGGACTCGTGTGCCGCATTGCGCGCTGCACAACGGCATCCGGTGCGACTCCACTCAACCGAGTGCAGAAAACGTGCCGCAGGTTGTAGATCGGAAAGTGCGGTACGCCTGCCCGTCTGAGTGTGGCCTTCCAAGCGGTTTTAACCGTGGAGATCGGTCGGTCAGGGAGATGCGGGCTCGGGAAGACGAATGGACTTTTCGAAGCCTGTTCCTTGTTCCACGCCCGCAAAACATCGCAAGCATATTCGGAAAGGGGAACAGGTTCGGATGAACCAGGAGTCTTCACGTCGTTGCCGAAGCGGATTAGCTTGTTCGCTAGGTCCACTTGGTCCCAACGCAGCGAGAACCCCTCGCTATACGTTCGCCCGCCCGTCTGAGAGAGCAGGATGATGGCCACCCGAAGATGAGGTGGTGCAGCTTCCAAAATGCGTTGCTCCTCTATGACGGTGAGCATTCTTCGAACCGGTCTCTCGCGGAGCTCGTTGAAGTGTTTCACCGTCGAAGCGGGATTTTCCGGTACGTACTTCCGCTTAACGGCGAGGTCTAAGACACACTTCAAACATTCCAGCTCTCGATTTACCGTTGCTCCTTTGATCGTCCGATTTGGGTTGAGTTTTGTTGGTTGCCGGCGACGCTGATCGCGATACTCTTCGATCATTTCGACGGTGATTCTGTCCAACTTGCTCTCGCCGAAGAATGCTTTTAGTTGTTTGAGATAGGTGCGATGACCTCGCACGGTGTTCTCGGTAAGGCCAGCGAAATGTGACCGCTCGAATTCCGCACATAAGTGCTCGAACGTAATCCGCTCCCCTGACCACCCGACGTTGAACAGTCCCAGCACGATCTCGCTCTCTCGTTTCTTCCATACTTTCGTTGCGAGTTCCTTGCTGGCTGCCTTGGTCGATTGGCAATATTGCTCACCGTTCATCGTGTAAGCCATCCACCAGAATCGTGATGCCTTTCTTTTGTACAGGCCCAATGGCGCTCCTCTGACTTGCCGGAGTTAGGCGCCGCCGCAATTATACCTCTTGGCGGCGCGTGCGCCGTGCGGGGCGTACGTGCTGCTCTTTGAATTGATCGAGAGCGGAACGGCGGTACTCAAGACGGTTTCCGATCTTTCTAAATTCGATTTTCTCCTGCTCTGCGTAGCGGTAAAGCGTGGTGGTCGAGATACCAAGACATTTTGCGGCTTCGGAATGGGTCAACCAGACGGCGGTAGAATCTTCGGTTTGGGCAATTGCCGATGTCGAAAAGTTCGCCGGGGCGAGACCCTCTGCGCTGGACACAAATTCCTGAAGGATCGAGATCAAAGTCTCGGCCTGCTTGGGTGGCAGAACGAAGCAGGCAACAAAGGCCGGTGACGAGTCCTCTTTTGTAGCAGCCGAACTCCTGGTGGCTGCATCGCCGTTGGTCCTGCTGTCTTCAATCGGCCTCATGGGACGAGTAGTTGGGAGCATGGTGCCTCCTTGTAGCGTGAAGAAAATGAGTTTCTCTGAAAGATTCCATCGGATTAAAACCGTCAGTGATCGGGTTCCTTCTCGGAATGTGGAGATTCGGAAACCCCGGACGTGCCAGAGTTGTGCCGTTCGA
>JBAQJS010000044.1:0-2022 GCA_049300435.1 Candidatus Acidiferrales bacterium
GAAAATCTCCGTGCCTGCGGGGACGACCATATTTGACGCTGCGCGCATGCACGACATTGGCATTCCCACGTTGTGCAACCAGCAAAACGAGAAGCCTGTTGGCGTTTGCCGCGTATGCGTGGTGGACGTGGGCGCCCGGGTTTACACGGCGTCGTGCGTTCGGCCCGTGGAACCGGGGATGGTGGTGAATACCGCATCGGATGGCGTGAAACGGGCTCGCCGCACGTTGCTTGAGCTGTTGATGTCTGATCATCCCAGCCCTTGCGCGCGCGAACGGCAATCGGGCGATTGCGAACTGGAAGCGCTCGCGAAACAGGAAAACATTACGCGTGCGCGTTACCCAGCGCGCGCAACGCGCCGCGGTCCGGACGATTCCTCGATGAGCATTGCCGTGGATTTCGATGCGTGCATTTTGTGTGATCGCTGTGTCCGAGGCTGCAATGAGATTCGCGAGAATTTTGTTCTGGGACGCATGGGCAAAGGAGCGTCCACAGGGATCGCTTTTGACGCGAACGAACCGATGGGCGAATCCTCCTGCGTATCGTGCGGCGAGTGCATGGTTTCCTGTCCCACCGGAGCGCTGACGAATCGCGCGGTCACGCAAACCGAAATTGCCGTGACGCCTGATTCTGAGCCGGTGCCGCTGCACGAATTGCAAGTCCTCCCCTTCTTCGAAGGAGTGTCCGGAACATTCCTTAGCCTGAATCGCAACGCGGTGGTGCGGCGGCACTTCAGGCCCGGCGACGTGATCTGCCGCGAGGGCGAGTACGGATCCACGGCGTTTTACCTTCTGGAGGGACACGCGAAAGTTTCCATCGCCAGCCCCATCGCGCACGTGAAGACGAAAGGCGCCGTCCGCAAGTTCCTCGGAAAGCTTTCCAGCCGGTTGACGCAGCGCCAGCACGACCAGCGCGAAGAGGAGACCAGCCAGCACTGGATTCACATTGATGCCCCGATGGATTTGAATTACGAGAACCCGGTGGCCATGCTCGGGCCCGGGGACCTCTTCGGAGAAATGACGTGCATGAGCTTATATCCGCGCTCGGCTACAATCCGCGCGGAAACAGATTGCACCGCGCTGGAAATGCTGCGCAACGTGCTGGACATCATGCAGCGCAACAAGACGTTTCGGGCGAAGCTGGACCGATCGTATCGCCAGCGCGCGTTGGATAGTCACTTGCGGTCCGTCCCGGTGTTCGCCGAGTTGACCCAGGAATTCATCGCGGGCCTGCGCGAGAAGGTGGAACTCCTGCGATTTGCCCCGGGTCAGGTGATTTTCCGGCAAGGCGAAGACGCGGACAGCTTTTATCTGGTGCGCATCGGCTTCGTGAAAGTATCGCAAACTTACCCCGGCGGCGAGATGGTTCTGGCATATCTTTCGCGCGGCGAATACTTCGGAGAAACAGGGTTGCTGCACGGAACCATGCGCACCGCAACTTGCACGGCGCTTGATCACGTAGAAGTGGTGCGGATCAGCGCGGACGATTTCAGCAGCATGACGCAGCAGTTCCCGGGAATTCGCCACAAGCTCGCGGAAATCGAGCACGAACGCGCAAGAATGAATCAAGAGACGCTAGCGGTGATCAACAGCACGCCGCTGGATAGCTTCTTGAAGCAAGGGCTGATGGAAGCGCAAAGTTTGCTGCTGCTCGATCTGAACGCCTGCACGCGCTGCGATGCGTGCGTCACCGCTTGCGCGGATGCGCACGACGGGGTCACGCGTTTGGTGCGCGAGGGGCTGCGTTTCGATCACTACCTGGTCGCCACGTCCTGCCGCCAATGCCTGGACCCGCTGTGCATGGTGGGCTGCCCCGTGGGTTCGATCCGCCGCCGCAATTCGCTGGAAGTCATTATCGAAGATTGGTGCATCGGTTGCGGCCTGTGCGCGGAAAATTGCCCGTACGGCAACATCAATATGCATCCATTCAATGTGCTCACGGACGTTCCCGGAATGCCGGGGATGAAAAAGGCGATGGTGAAGCAGAAGGCGACCTCCTGCGACCTTTGCGCCGACTTCGCGGA
>JBAQJS010000045.1:0-3244 GCA_049300435.1 Candidatus Acidiferrales bacterium
GGTAGGCCATCTTGAGGCTCTCAAGAGCATCCAGAACGATTCGCGAAACGATCAGGCGTGCGTTCTCCTTGTCGTCGGCAGGCACAATGTACCAGGGCACATGATGGGTGCTGGTCGCGTGCAGGCAATCCTCATATGCCTTCACGTAGTCCTTCCAGTACTTCCTCTCGTGAATATCTGCGACGCTGAATTTCCAGTTCTTGTCGGGCTCATCGATGCGGGCTAGGAATCGCTTGCGCTGTTCATCCTCAGAAAGATGGAGAAATATCTTGACGATCTTCGTGCCGTTGCGATGAAGATGCGCCTCCATATCCACGATGGAGCGATACCGCTCCTCCCAGATACTCTTCTCGTCGCGCAGCTCTTCCGGAAGCCCCTGGCCGCGGAGAATCTCTGGATGCACTCGAACCACCAGCACTTCCTCGTAATAGGAACGATTGAAGATACCGATTCGCCCGCGCTCGGGAAGCCGACATGTCGTGCGCCAGAGAAAATCATGTTCCAGCTCCTCGGCGCTCGGTTGTTTGAAGCTGAACACCTCGCACCCTTCCGGATTCACTCCTGACATCACGTGTCGAATGGCGCCATCCTTGCCGGCACCGTCCATCCCTTGGAAGATCAGCAGCAGTGCATATCGGTTCGAGGCGTAGTGAAGGTGCTGCAGTGAACTCAGCTCTTCCACGTGCTTCGCCAAGACATTCTGACATTCATCCTTCGACTTACAGCAAGGCTTCACAATCGTCGGCCACTCCGCAAGCCTGACCTTTTTCCCGGACTGCACACGGAAATCCTTTGAATTAATTTTCATCTCTTTTCCTTCCGTGTTACGGGCTGCATCGATCACGCGTGGCAACGAGCGCGTTTACGCAACCCGCGAATGTCCCGGTAGATCTTTCTGAATCTCTCGCTCCGCTTCCATGTGAAACTTGTCTTCCCGAAATACCTGGGCATAGCCGTCTGCTTTTTCGATTGCCTCCGCGGACTGCTCTGTGTCCTGCTGTTTTGTATCGCGCAACGAACTGGCGTCGAGGATGTTTGTGCCCAACCCCAGCTGTCTTGCTGTCTCTTTAGCGATGGCCAACTGATCGCCCGTAACCATCTTGACCTTCACACCCATCTGGTAGGCGCTCGCAATGGTTGCCTTGGCCTGCTCGCGCGGCGGGTCGAACAACGGCAGCACGCCGGAAAACTGCCACCTGCCCTCCTCATCGGCGCGAGCCACACCGAGCGAACGGAAGCCGCGTCCTGCAAAATCATTCACCTCTTTTTCGACGGCGGGCTTTATCGCATCCTTGTTCGTCGACATGTCCAGAATGACCTGGGGTGCTCCCTTGGCCACAAAGAACTGCTTTCCGTCCCCGCTTTTCACAGTGGCCTCTGTGCGATTATGCACCGGATCGAATGGCTGGAAATGCAGCACCTGATAGCCCTTCAGTGCTTTATCATCCTTCACGCCGCCGATGACGGCCAGATCGATGGTGTCCTTGTCTTCCGCCCGTGAAGCGAGCGCGGCCCAGAGAATCACCTGATCACCCGGGATATTGTTCACCGTGAATGGATCGCCCAGCGTCAGCTTGTTCTGGGTCAGCGTACCGGTCTTGTCCGAGCACAGGATGTCCACACCGGCCAGTTCCTCGATCGCCGAAAGCCGTGTCACCACCACTTGTTTTTTGGCCAGCAGGCGCGCGCCGACGGCCATGGTGACGGACAACACGGTCGGCATTGCTACAGGGATCGCTGCCACCAGAAGCACCAGCGCAAACTCCAGTGTGTCAAGAATCGGGTCGCTGCGGAAGAGCGCTACCGTGACAATCACGGCCACCAACGCCACAGCCAGAACGATCAGGTAGTCGCCGATCTTCAGCACCGAGCGCTGGAAGTGGCTGACAGTATGCGCCTCTTCTACCAATTGCGCGGTTTTGCCGAAATAGGTCTTCGCCCCGGTTGCGTACACCATGGCGTCAATTTCGCCCTTACGGAGAATCGACCCGGAAAACACCGCCCCGCCATGTTTGACCGTGACAGGCAACGATTCCCCTGTCAACGCGGACTGGTCAACTTCTACCAGATCTCCCGCCAACAGGCGCGCATCCGCAGGTATGATGTCGCCCAGGCACAGACGGATGACGTCGCCTGGCACCAGCTCGCTCGCCTTCGGAGTAGTCCACTTCCCATCGCGTTTGGCTCGGGCGTTCGTCGCCAGCTTGGCCTTGAGAGCTGCGATGGCGTTGCCAGCCTGGTGTTCTTCCCAAAATGCGACCACAGCGTTGGAAAAAAGCAAAAATAGGATGATAAAAAAATCCATCCAATGACGGACTATCCCCGATAGAATCACTGCCGCTTCGATCATCCACGGGATGGGACCCCAGAAGTAGCTTAGGAACTTCAGGAATACATTGGTCTTTTTTTCTGCAATCTCGTTCGGCCCGTATTGCGTCAACCGCTTCGTGGCCTCGGCCTGGCTGAGGCCATCCGGAGACGATCCCAGCTTCTTCTCGAGTTCCGGCATGGGAAGGGACTTCAGGTCGTCTTTAGAATCGGGCGCGGACTGCGGCCCTTTCCTGGGCTTATCTGCGTTTGGTTTCACGATAATCGTCCTTCTTGTTGCCTCGAGCGGTGTTCTTCCAGATAGTCATCTGTCTGTGGCCGCGACCCAATCGCTGGAACGATAGGTGCTGCCTCGATCGCTCTATATGAGAATCCGTTGCTGCGCCGATACCTGCAACGATATCTGCCTGCTTCTTCATTAAATGGCGTACGGCGCCAAACATCGGTGACAGCGGTCACAACTTCAGAAGAGCTTTAGTGCGACCGAAAGCCGAGTGCCCCGCAGGGCGGCGAATGTAGAAGGATAGGTAAGACATACTTAGGATTTCACCGCAAATCACTTCTGCTGCCTAGAATATCCGTTTGCGGGATAAGGATACACCGCCATCGCGAGGAACGTGCACCCGCAGGCTGCATCAGCATCGCATCGAACGAAAGTGAAAATCTGTTCCATTTTGCTCACTTAGCGAGGTTGCGTTGAGAATTCAAGCGGAAAATTGCTCGTTGGTCCTAACCCTGGAAGTCGCCAAAGACTTCGCACCGCCGCGCCTGGCCTGACGTTTGCCCGCAAGGCGTCGGCGGTTTGATCCCGTCTCTGGCCACCACATTTCAAATGGCTTACGGTTTGTTCTCGGGTTCCATTTTCTAGATAAAGGTACTTGTATTCAGCGGGATAAGCATCGTCGAATGGGACGTT
>JBAQJS010000046.1:0-157891 GCA_049300435.1 Candidatus Acidiferrales bacterium
CGAGCGTGCAAATCACATCCTATAATCTGCATCTCGGCCTCCTTCGGTCCGAGCACTGTTGGGGTGAACACCGAACAGTTTACTCGGGCCGTCGCGAGGCCGACGTCGTTATGACATCAATCAGGAGCTAGACTTTGACCAGTCGCGCCCCATCTTCCGCTTCGCTCGGGGCTCCAACGTATGGCACCATCAGCGCGATGAAAACGAACCAGAACATGCGCCGATTCTTGGCAGAGTTGAAAGAAATTCGGTCGGGGCTCTCGCCAAGATTGTCGAGCATCTTGAATGCCGGTTTTGTGGAAGAAAAAGGCTGCGTACTTCTCGCATCAGAAAAACGCGACTCCGGGTCTGACCGTGCGACTACTCAGGATGAGACCGGATACGAATGCTTCGTCAACCATGTCCATGTCGAGAGCCTGGGAGAGGCCCTAGAATTCGCTCGGCGATTGAAAAAGGCCCTCGCCGCAATCTTCGCGGGCGATTTTGCTGTTATCGTAACTTTTGATGGCCGTGAGGCAACTGTCCGATTCCACCGACTCCGGGCGGGTCAGACATGGTTGAACGAGAATCTCGAAGAATACCGAGAAGAAGGAATCGCGGTAATAGATTCAGATTAGCCGGTGACTTCTTCGCGCCCAAACGATTGCTTCCTTCTTTAATTCGTCAACTCCTGGTTTTTCGCGTTACCGGAGATGTGAAGTACCACTTCACTTGTCCGAGTACAGCGTTTACCAAGACTTAGGTTCGATAACGGGGAAATCCCACTCCCGAAAGTCATCAGTAAACACTACACCACAAGGCAGGAGCTATTTCCCACAACCCCGTTTCAGGATAGCTTCCGGTTTGCCGACCATCCGCCAGGCGAACGTGGCCGAAACCAGGCTGCCATGTGGCATTGGGTTGGAAACCGAATTCACACTGGATGGGTTTTGCTGAAACGGGGCCGGGTTGCCGCAGGTGCAACGCTGAAGCCGCTTTCAAGATAGGCGCGGTGAATGACATGCTATAGGTTGAAGCGACCTTCCCCCGAAGTTTCCAGCGCTTCAAAACACGCTGTTTCGGATGCCTAAAGAGGATATGCTGGTGAAGAAGGAATTTAAATGCTGTCCCAGCCTATCGATAGAGATCGTAACCGTGCAGCCATCCGAGTGCCGTCTCATCCGGCGCGGCGTTCTCGCCGGCTGTTGATCCTCATTCTCGCCGTGATAGCCGTGGCCGTCTTCGGCGGCCAGACGTTGCTCTCCTATTACGTAGACGACTTCTGGTTCGAATCGCTCGGCTTCCGAGAAGTCTTCATGAAAATGCTGAGCCTCCAGTGGACGGTTTTCACGGCGTTTGCCGTGGCCACATTTCTTATTCTGTATGGGGCGATTCTCGCTCTCAAGCGCGCGCACCGCGACGATTTGCCGAGCGGCCAAACGATATTCGTGGGCGGCCAGCCTCTTAGGCTGCCGGTCGAGACCATTCTGCGCTTCGCCGCCATCGGAGCCTCGCTCCTTATCGCCCTCGTCACAGGCACCGTCATGATGGCGGAGTGGCCGACACTCGCGTTGTACTGGTATGCGCCGCACACCAGCGTAGGCGTTGCGGATCCGATTTTCGGCAAGTCGCTCAGCTTCTACCTCCTGAAGCTTCCTGCTTGGCAACTGTTCTCCGGCTGGCTGATGATGCTCGCGGTGGTGATTTGCGTGGTTGCCGCGTCCTTGTTTGTGGTCGCCAACAGCACCCGCGCTCTCGAGGGATTCCGCCGCAGCTACAACGCCCTGCCCTGGCGCGGCTTGTCCATCTCCGCTGCCTTCCTGTTGCTGGTCATCGCGCTGCAGGTGTATATCGGCAGGTTCACCCTATTGTTCCAGGACCACACCATCTTCGGCGGAGCCACCTACACCGATGTGCACATCATGCTCCCGGGCTTGCTGGTCGTTTGCGCCGCTCTCGCCCTCGGCGCGGGGATCGCAGCCGTCAATGCCGCCTCGATGCAGCGCGGCCGCTGGCTGTTCGCGGCAATCATTCCGGGCGCGGCTTGTTATCTGCTCCTTCAGGTCGTCGGATGGTATGTCAGCAACTTTGTCGTCAAGCCGAACCAGCTCGTTCGCGAAAAGCCCTACATCGCATACAACATCAAGATGACTCGGCTGGCCTATGGTTTAGACCGCCTGACCCAGCGCAAGTTCCCCGCCGAGACCAGCGTCCAAGCGGCCGACCCCGCGAACAATCAGGCTACGCTCCAGAACATCCGGCTTTGGGACTGGCACGCTCTTCAAGACACCCTGCGGCAGATTCAGGAAATCCGCACCTACTACGACTTTCCAGATATCGACATTGACCGCTATGAGATCGAAGGCCATCTTCGCGAGGTGATGCTCGCCGCGCGCGAGTTGAATGTTGACAAACTCCCGGAGAGTAGCCGCAACTGGATCAATGAAAAACTGATCTACACACACGGCTATGGCATCACGATGAACACGGTCAACGGTTTCACGCAGGAAGGGCTTCCCACCCTTCTTCTGAGTAACATGCCCGTCGAAAGCACCGTCCCCGGTCTAACCGTCACGCGCCCCGAAATCTACTTCGGCGAATTGACCAACACGGACGTGTACGTCAAGACGAGGCAAAAAGAATTCAACTACCCCCAAGGTCAGACGAACAGCTTTACCTCCTACCAGGGCAGCGGTGGCATTGTCCTTGGCGGGTTTCTCCGCCGCATTCTTATCGCCACGGACCTCGGCGATCTCACGAAGCTTCCTTTCAGCGATGATGTAACCCAAGACAGCCGACTGCTCATGCGCCGCAACGTGCGCGCACGCGTGTCCGCCCTCGCCCCCTTTCTCACTTTTGATCCGGATCCCTACATTGTTGTCGCCCAGGATGGCCGATTGTATTGGATGATGGATGCGTTCACCTCCTCGGACGGCTATCCCTACTCGACTCATTACCTCCTCGACGGCGATCCCGTCAATTACATGCGTAACAGCATAAAGGCAGTTATCGACGCCTATAACGGAACCACGACGTTTTACGTCTTTGACTCCGAGGACCCGATTATCGCGACTTACCGCCGCGTGTTTCCGGATTTGTTCAAGGACGCGGCCGCGATGCCTCCTGATCTCCGCAAGCATGTCCGCTACCCCGAAATGTTGCTCAACGTTCAAGCCGCTGCGTACGGCCTCTATCACATGACCGATTCCGAGGTCTTCTACAATCGTGAGGATTTGTGGACCGTGGCCACTGAAGTCGGCCTGAACGAAGTTGGCGAGCAAGCCACCCAGACGATGCAGCCTAACTTTGTGCTCATGAAGCTCCCGGACGAGGCTGATACGGAGTTCGTGGAAATTCTGCCCTTCACCCCCGCCAACCGGAATAATCTGATTGGCTGGATCGCAGGGCGTAGCGACGGCGTCCAGTACGGCAACTCGGTCGTCTATGACTTCCCCAAAACCAAACTCGTGGACGGGCCGCTCCAGGTTGAGGCCCGCATCGATCAGGATGCTCAGCTCTCCGGGCAGTTGACCCTCTGGAGCCAGCAAGGCTCGCACGTGCGCCGCGGAAATATGCTCGTGATTCCGATTGGGCGCACTCTGCTCTATGCGGAGCCCATCTATCTCCAGGCGGAACGCAGTCCCATGCCGGAGTTGCGGTTGGTCGTCCTCGCGGTACAAGACCGCTTGGCCTACGGACCGACTTTCGAGTCGGCAATGGCGGCCCTCTTTGGCGGAGCAGCCTCTTCCACAAGCGCGGCTCCTGAAACGCAAGGGCCAGCCCAAGACGGTTCGGCGTCAGCGTCAGCCTCTGCCGCTGCCCCTGGGCCCGCGGCGAGCCTCCAGGCGCTAATCGCGCAGGCCGCCAAGGACCTTTCCGACTACCAGAGGTTGACCGCAGAGGGAAAACTCGGCGAAGCCGGACAAAAGCTTGAGCAGCTCAAGCGTACCCTCGAACTGCTGAACAAGAGTCGCGTTACCGGAGATGTGAAGTAGCACTTCACTTTTCCGGTAACGGCGTAATCGTCCAAGTGCCGCGACGGTTCGCTTCGATTACTTGTCGGACGCGTTGCAGGATAAATTCCGTGTAGCCGACAATCCACCCGCCAGGCCAGCCTCGGCCATGATACTGATCATTCTTTCCCCCGTGGCTGCCCTCATCGCGAGGTATCCTTTCGCCGCCGCTCGCTCTCCCTGATCAATTCGGTGATATCCGCCGCTGGACGTATCTCGATTGTGCCACACTTCAACTTCACTCCCGGAGATTGGGAAATGAGCTGAATGGCGTGATTCAGATCGCGCGCTTCCAGCACCTGAATTCCACCCAATTGCTCCTTCGTTTCCGCGTACGGACCGTCTGTCACTGCAACCTTTCCGTTCTTCCAAACCACGGTCACCGCCGTGTTGGCGGGCTGAAGCGGTTCCTCAGCGACCAAATGTCCGTTCTTGCGCAGTTTGTCGTTGTAGCCAAAACACTCGTCCAGCATGGTGTTGCGCTCGGTCTCCGACATGTTTTCGAACTTGCCGGGCTCGAGATAGCCTAAACAGATGTATTTCATCAATCCCTCCTTGTTTCCTGTGACTCAAGGACGGACAGCTCCTCGCGGGAAACCTTGGCGCGCCGGGAAAATCATTCAGAGCGGAGCGCTTGTATGACGTCAACGCGCGCGGCACGTGCCGCCGGCAGCATGGACGCGACGGCTGCAGCACCGAGAAGCACCAACGCAGAGGCGACCACCGGCAATGCGCCGGGCATTTTCAAGTCGCCGAAGTAACTGCCTGCCACGCGCGCCACCACGAGCCCGAACGCCGCGCCCGCCACAACACCAACTCCAGCCATCACGGCGCCTTCCGCGACGACAGTTCTCAGAATATTTTCCGGCCGTGCCCCCAGCGCCAAGCGGATGCCGAACTCGCGCGTCCGCGCGCTCACCGAAAACGCCAGTACGGCCGCGACGCCAACCACCGCAATCAGCAACGCGACCGCGGCGAACACGCCAAAGACCAGCGAGTTCAGGCGGTCCGGCGCCAGCACCTTCGCGCGGATGTCTTCCAGAGTAGCGGCGTTCTCAACGGGTTCATCGGCGGCCATCTGCCGGATAATTTTCGTTACCGGCGTTACCAGCGCATAAGGATTTCCGGTGGTGTGGATGAAGAGGTGACCGCCAAACATTCCGCCGTCCGCCAAGGGGCCATAAATGGTGGACGTGGGCGCCGGAACGATGTGTTCGTCGTCCACATCGGCGGCGACCCCAATAATGCGGTGTGGCGAGATAATTCGCGCCTTTTCGCTCGCAGTACCGGTAACGAACTCGAGCACGGGATCGGTCCAATAGACATGCCGATTGATTGGATCCTGACCGGGAAACATCCTCTGCGCCAGACTCGCGCTGACGATCACGACCGGCTCTCCTTTCGAGTCATCGAGCGCGTTGAAATCTCGCCCGGCGATAACGGGAACGCCAAGCGCGGTGAAAAAACCGGGAGAGATGGTACGCCACAGCGCGCGAGGATCGTCTTTGCCATGCACGTGACCATCACCAGAGAATTGCAAACCTATGCCGAAGCCGCCCCCGGCATCACGCCACGGAGCGATCATGCCCACCGCTGTCTCGGTGACGCCGGGTAGCGCATCAATTTGACGTACCGATTCCTTGTAAAAATCCACGACTTGCTGCGGCGTTCTTCCGTCGGATGGTGAAGGAACGTCAATGACCAGCACGTGGCGCGTATCAAGGCCGGTCTGGGTCCTTTGCAACGCGATCAGCGTGGTGATCAACACGCTGGCGCCCGCCAGCAGCACGAAAGACGCTGCGATCTGGGTGACGGCGAAGAGGCGTTGGCGGCGGCCGGTGCTGCTGGTGATGCGCACGCTACCGCTCGCCAGATTCATGCCATTCGATGCGTTTGCCGACGGCAGCCGCGGCACAAATGCCAAAATCACCGCGGCGATGATTGCCAGCGCCACTCCCACCCAGAGCATGCTGAAATCAACCTTCAAATCCAGCGCACGCACGGAGAAGCGCGAGGCGTAGCGAGCCAGGATGCTGACCAATGGCTGCGCGATTATTACGCCGATGGCTGCGCCCGCGCCGCAGAGCAGCAGGCTTTCGGCTAACAACATGCGGCGCAGCGCCCAAGTGCTGGCGCCGAGCGCGGCGCGGATCGAGAGTTCGCCCTCGCGGCGAACCGTGCGCGCCAGAATCAGGTTGGCAACATTCGAGCACGCGATGATGAAAACCAGACCCGAGGCGACCAGAAGGACGAGGAGCACGGTGCGCGCCCCGGAAGTAATCTCGTCGCGAAGCATTTTCGCGTCGATGCGGTAGCCGCCGTTATCGGGATATGCATCGGGATGGTCCTTCTCCATGGAGGCGTAAACCGTGCGCAACTCGTTGCGCGCCTGGTCCAGCGTGGCGCCGGGAGCGAGCTTACCGAACAGCTCGGTCATGCGATGGACGCGCCCGGTGACCATGGTGGCGGAAAGATGATGCGGGCTGATGACCAGATTGCCGATGATCTCGGTCTCCTCGGGATA
The DNA here is from genome assembly GCA_049300435.1 of Candidatus Acidiferrales bacterium. Classification (GTDB taxonomy): domain Bacteria; phylum Acidobacteriota; class Terriglobia; order Acidiferrales; family UBA7541; genus Palsa-295. Next base: position 6,517 of record JBAQJS010000046.1, read on the forward strand.
TGGCACCGAGGGTTCCAGGACGCCGATGACCGTAGCCGAACGGTCGCCGACGCTGCTCAGCCGAACGGTCTTGCCGATCACATTCGGATCTTTTTTGAAAACGGTGGACCAGAAACGATAGGTCAGCACGATGACGCCAGGGGCGTCGGCACCGCCGTCTGCGGGCCCGACGAGACGGCCGAGAACCGGACGCAGACCCAGTACTTCAAAGTAGTTGCCGCTGACGACCCCGCCGTGAACCACCCTCGGTTCGCCGAGTCCGACCATCGTAAAGTCCATCGTCGAGAAATCGCCGAACTCGCTCACGGAGTGGACGCTGGCTTCGATGTCCTTGATTTCGGGCACGGAGAACGTGGTATTGTCCTCTCCCATGCTCGGGGCGCTCTGGCGGATGTAGATGAGCCGGTTCTCGTCGCGGTTGACGAGCGGCTTCAGCAGCACTCCCCGCACCAGCGTGAAGATGGCCGCGTTGGCCCCGATCCCCAGCGCCAGCGTGAGGATCACAATGGTCGCAAGCCCTTTGCTGCGCATCAGCGAGTGGAGCGCAACTCTTAGATCGCGGAAAAATGGCACGTTCATAGCCTCCCTGCCAAGTATCGGTATCAGGCCCGTTTCAGAATACCGCCGTATCCTTTTGCCGCCGCCGCTGCTCGCTGGCCTTCAGCATTTCGCTTAGGTCGCCAGCCGGGCGAATCTCGAAGATGGCGCCGTACTTGAGCGAAGGATGCTGGGACATGAGCTGATGAGCGTGATTCATGTCGCGGGCTTCGAGGATGATAATGCCGCCGAGTTGTTCCTTGGTTTCGGCGTAGGGACCGTCCGTCGTGGCGACTTTGCCGTTCTTCCAATAGAGGGTTAAGGCGGTTTCGGCAGGTTGAATCGGCTCTCCACCGCCCCAGTGGCCGTTGGCGCGGAGATGGTCGTCGTAGGTAGAGCAGGCGTCGAACATCGCTTGTTTCTCGGCCTCGGTCATGGCGTCGTGTTTGCTTTTGTCGTAGTAACCCAAACAGATGTATTTCATGGGGTCCTCCGTCAGAGACCGTGTAACACAGCGATTGATGCAGTTGCTTATCGCTAGTAAATGCAAACTTCGCGGGCTAGCCGGTGGCAAATGCTCGTCGAAGGGCAATCATCCACGATTCCGTGAATCGCTTCGAAACTGCGGCGTCGGGGACTAGCACATCGAAGCCGTGATACGCGCCTGGAATTACATGGAGTTCCGTCGGAACTCCGGCATTGATCAGGCGGCGGGCGTATTCGACATCTTCATCCACAAACAGATCCAGAGCGCCGACGCCGATGAATGCGGGAGGAAGTCCGGCGAGGTTTTCGACGCGCGCCGGAACCGCGCCTGCCGGAACCGTAGGCGAGCCGGCCGGGACGCCGAGGAAAGAAGTCCAGCCGAAACGATTCGAGCCCGCGTTCCAAACGAACTGTCCGATAAACGGCGGAACTTGGCGCGTGCTGCCGGTTCGATCGTCGAGCGCCGGATAAATCAGCAACTGAAATAGGATGGGAATTTCGCGGCGATCGCGAGCGGCAATCGCGAGCAGCGCAGAATGGCTCCCACCGGCGCTTTCTCCGCCGATAGCGATGCGTTTGCGATCCACGCCGAGCTCGTCGGAATTTTTGTAGAGCCAGCGCAGCGCGGTGTAATTATCTTCGAGCGATCCCGGGAAATGAGTTTCCGGCGCGAGGCGATAGTCCACCGAAACGACCAGGCATCCGCAATTCTGCGCCACTGCTTGTAGAAAGGGACCGAATTGTCCGGCGAAGCCGGAGACATACCCGCCGCCATGCATGTGCAGCAATGCAGGACGCCCCTTCGTGCCGGGAGCCGCATCCACAATCACCAGGCGCAAGTCCGGCGCGCCTGATGGACCGGGTACGTGCCGTTCAAATGGCTGCGGCGCCGGCGGAGGCAGCGGAGGAACCCCTGGCCATTTGCGTACGACAGCGAGAGTTTCGCTGGTGAAGCTCTGCGTGGGGAATGGGAATTGCTTGATGGTGGCAAGCAGTTCCGGATCGACCATGGCGTAGGGGTCCGCCGCCGCTGCAGGCGCAGGCAACTGCCGGGCGACAGCGGAGCGCAGCAATTCAGGCGCAATGCCGATCCCAATTCCCGCAGTCAAACCGTCGCGAACAAAATCACGCCTCGTGAGCTCATTCATCCTTGACTCCCGTTTCTGAAATTAAAGTCTCCTGCCAGGGCATTCTTGCCGGGCTCGAGATAGCCCAAACAGATGTATTTCATTGTTCTTCTCCTCATTCTCGTTCCCTCGGTGGGAGCCGGCAGCGCACCTGTGGCAGGTTTTTCCGTCACTGTTTCAAGTAATGAAGCGCAACGGATCCCGATTTAAAAATCTTGGATTCAATAAGTTTCAATTTTACTTTCTCCTGCAGGCTCGTGCCTTCCAGCAGCCGTCTCCCTTGTCCTGCAATTACTGGCTGAACGACAAAACGATATTCATCAACCAGGCCAAGCTCGATCAATTGTGAAGCGACATCTACACCGCCGAGCAAAATGTCCTTGCCCGGTTCTTGCTTCAATTTAAGCACTTCGTCTCGAAGATTCGTGCGGACGATTCTCGTATTTGCTTCGGCGCTGCCTAATGATCGTGAGAAAACAACTTTGTGTTTGGAGACAAATGTTTGACCAAATTCGATGTCTGCTTTTGACTCAGAAGGATTGTTTGCGATATCCGGCCAATAAGGAACCATCAATTCATAGGTCTTACGCCCATAGAGGAGCAGGCCGGCATCTCGCACGAGGTGCGTGTAATAGTCAAGTAGGGCGTCATCTGCGTCATCGGAGGGCACGCCGTCGGTGTGGCCGAAGCAGCCATCCAGGGTAAGGTTGATTGCGTAGATTACCTTTCTCATTTGGTTACGCCCTCCTCTTTAGGTATCAGCGCCTGCCATCAGTTGCTTACGTTGGTATGCCAAACGCGCGCACTTCCACCGGCGCCCGGCAGGCCACCACCGCCTTGCGCCCCCACGCGAGCGCCTGGTCCAGGTCAGCGACCTCCAGCACCCAAAAACCGCCGATGTGCTCCTTGGTCTCCAGGTACGGGCCGTCGGTGGTGACCACCTTCCCATCAGGTTGCGCGCGCAGCGACTTCGCCTCGCGGACGGAGTTGAGGCCGCCAACGAAAACCACGATTCGGGCAGCCGCCATCTCCTCGTTGAGCGCGTCAATGGCGCGGACCGTCGCTTCGCTCTCTGTGGAGGGGTCGAAGTTGTCAGGATGGTGAATCGCAACCAAATACTGCGGCATGATTTCTCCTTTTCCCGTAACGGGATTCGGTCCGGGCGGCTCCCGTGCCTTCACTACATAGACGAACGGCCGGACCGGAATTCGACAAAGCGGGAAAGTTTTTTTGCTACTGGCCCATCTCAGCAGCGACGTCGTCGCCGAACTTCTTTTGGATCTCCTTTTGGGTCTCGGGATCGAAGTCGGTCAAATCGAACAACCGGCGGACTTCGACCACCATTTCGTCATCTTTTCCGGGGATGCGCGAGGCCCATTCGAGCGCCTCTTCGCGCGACTTCACCTTAATGATCCAGAAGCCGCCGACGACTTCTTTCGTTTCGGGAAACGGACCGTCGGTGACTTTCGACTTTCCGTTTTTGAAGGTGACTCGCGCGCTCATCGTCGCGGGCGGGGTCAGCCCGTCGAGCGCGAGCAGCACGCCGGCTTTCCCTAGTTCCTCGTTGTACTTGCCCATTTCCTCCATCTCTTTGAAGTCGGGTACCCAGCCGGGTTTCGCGGTTTCGTAGACTTTCGGATAGTGGATCATCATGAAGCGCATTTTCTTCTCCTTGAGTGTTGAGCGGACGCCGGATCAGGGCCGCTACTTTTATATAAGAGCTTGGGCCGCACTGGGCACGAAATGTTGCGACTGCCCCGTTGCGCGGTGCGGCTCCACTAACTAGTCGAACGGGGTGCTGGGAAATCGCCACGCGACTTGCAGATTTTTCGCGTAGCGTATCGCCCCGGAAATACTTTCTGGCGGGCCGGTTGCCCGGCCTTCACCATATAGTCGAACGGCCGCACCTGAATTCGACAAGTCGTCGAAGTTTTTATTTTAGCCGCCGAATCCGCTCTTGCAGGAACTGCCGCTCGGGTTCCTGCTGGGTCAGCGCCAGAGCTTTCTCATACGAGGACCGAGCCTCAGCTGTCCTGCCGAGCCTGCGGTACATATCTGCGCGGGCTGAATGCGCCAGGTAATAATTTGCCAATTCACCATGTTCCAGCACCGCGTCAATATGCGTGAGACCGGCCTCTGGACCATCGCGCATTGCAATTGCCACGGCACGATTTAGCTGAACAACTGGCGAAGGCTGAATCCGTGCCAATTGGTCGTAAAGCGCAACAATCTGCCCCCAGTCGGTCGCAGCGACCGATTCCGCCTCCGCATGAACGGCCGCAATCGCAGCCTGCAGTGTGTAGGAGCCGAAGCGGCGGGACTTCAGGGCTTTCTCCAGCAAGGCCACTCCCTCCGCGATCTGTTCCCGGTTCCAGAGCGAACGATTCTGGTGCTCCAGCAAAATCAGCTCTCCGGCCGGCGAGGTTCTCGCGGCGCGACGGGATTCCTGTAGCAGCATCAGGGCAAGCAGCCCAATCACTTCCGGCTCTGGCTGGAGTTCGGCCAGCAACCGGCCCAGTCGAATCGCCTCGCCAGTTAGCTCGGCCCGCGTTACTTCCGCTCCCGCTGCAGCCGAATAACCCTCGTTAAAGACGAGATAGACCACCTGAAGCACCGCGCTCAGTCGCTCGGGCAATTCCTGCGGCGTCGGCACTTCGTAGCGAATTGGTGTGTCTCGAATCTTGGCCTTGGCGCGCACAATGCGCTGCGCCAGCGTGCGCGGAGTGATGAGGAAGGCCTTTGCGATCTCCTCGGTTGTCAGCCCGCACACCTCACGCAAGGTGAGCGCAACGTGCGCTTCCGACGCAAGAGATGGATGACAGCAGGTAAAAATCAGGCGCAGCCGGTCGTCCTCAAGGCTGTCCTCTTCATTGGCCCTTTCCGCCGAACTCCACTGCGCTTCGAGATATCGCGCGAGCTCGTCTTGCGACGCATCAAATCTTGCCCTTCGACGCAGAGTATCAATGGCTTTGAATCGGGCCGTCGAAATCAACCATGGTCGGGGGTTATCGGGTACTCCACTTCTCGGCCACAGGCTCAGCGCTGCCGCAAAGGCTTCGTGCATCGCCTCCTCGGCAAGATCAAAATCACCGAGCAAGCGGATCAGAGTTGCCAGGATTCGTCTCGAATCCACGCGATAAAGGGAGTCGAGCAATTCACGTATCTGCTCGGTGGAACGCTCGGACATGACGACGACCTTAGCAAACCAGCTACCCCGAATCAATTTAGCAAACGGCGGATTGATGCAAAGTGCCCAGGTCGTGACTCTGAAATCTGGACAACGGAACGCTTCCCCGGTTGACTCAAAATCGCCAATGCACTTATTTGAGCTTCGTACAAGCTCAAGACTACCGCGTTGCTCTCGAGTCACGAGCAAGTCGGAAGTAATCAGGGTCAGAAGGCCCATTGTGCGAAATCGCGACAGTCTCAGTCCACTTGCCAGTGTGTCGCGTTACCGGACCAGTGACTGCTGCGGGCCCGAAACGGGGTTATGGGAATTCGTGCCGGTATCCGCGGCGACATGCCGGATTTGCGCCCTTAGCGAAAACTGACCCACCACCGCAAGCCGCGCGGGTCCTGAAGACCGCCGCTACGAGAGCTCTTCCGACCGCGGGTCAATTGCGCGCCGCGATTTTCTTGGGCGCGCGCGGCGTCGCCGGCGGCGGGAGCGTTTCCGTGTGATAGCCTTGCACGCGGAGGAGGCCGCGCCAAGTGAAGAGAGCGTCGAGCTTTTTCTTAGCGCCATGGTGCGTGGTGATGGCGGTGGCACTGGCGTTCTCGTACGCGATTATTCCGAACGACCTGAAGGCGGCGGTTCAGTCGCGCCGTTCGGATCAAACCGCGACTGTCCAGGGCATCGTCACCGACGAACGTAACGGCAGGATCGCTGGCGCTTGGCTGCAGTTCGCTCGCGGCGGCGAATCATTTGATACGAAAACCGACCGTCAGGGTTCCTATGAAATTGAATTGGAACCGGGCTCATACGTCGTTCGCGTTCAACGCAACGGTTTCCGGGTGAATGAGACCAAGGGTGTAGAAATCAAGAAAGGCTCCGTAGCAAATCTTGATTTCACTCTCATCGTCGGTGTGTTCGCCGACCCAGTGACAGTAGAACCTTCTCTCCTCGATTTAATCTCGCCTGAAGACGCTATCGAACTATCTAAAGACCAGTCATCGTCCGTGCCTCCAAATTCGCCCCGCCAAGCTCAGTACGCCACGATGAAAATAGTGCAGGCGTGGATTCCGATGAAGGATGGGGTACGGCTGGCGGTGAACCTTTATATGCCGCAGGGGCCGCTCGAGAATGCGAAGGCCGGGGAGAAATTTCCGGCGATTCTGGAATATCTGCCGTACCGCAAGGACGATTGGACGATGGCGCGAGATTGGGATTTGCATTCCTATTTCGTGCGGCGGGGCTACGTGAGCGCGCGTGTGGACATTCGCGGGACGGGCGCGAGCGAAGGAAATCCACCGGACCGGGAATATTCCGAGCAGGAGCAGCAGGACGGAATGGAAGTGATCGCGTGGCTGGCGAAGCAGCCGTGGTGCAACGGGAACGTGGGGATGATGGGGATTTCCTGGGGCGGATTCAATTCGATCCAGATGGCGCGGCGGCATCCTCCGGCGCTGAAAGCAATCATCGCGATGTGCGCGACCGAAGAACTCTTGCACGACGACATCCATTACATTGACGACCTGATGCACCTGGACGAATACGAACTGGGCATGGATTTGCAACTGGGAATGACGCGCGCGCCGGATTTTCCGACGGACGAGAAGTCGCTGACCGCGCGTTTCGATGCCAGGCCGTGGGCGCTGCTGTACCTGGAGCACCAGCGCGACAGCGAATTCTGGCGGCGGGCGTCGCTGGCGCCGAATCACTACGGCGAGTACACCGTTCCTTCGTTCATGATCGGCGGATTTCTGGACGGCTATCGCGACAGCATCCCGCGCTTCTTCCTGCACGCGAAGGCGCCAATCAAGGCGCTGATCGGCCCGTGGAATCACACGTTTCCGCACGACGCCGAACCCGGTCCTTCCATCGAATGGCGCGTGGAAGCGACGCGCTGGTGGGATTACTGGCTGAAGGGGGCGCAGAACGGAATCATGGACGAGCCGCGCTTCGAGGTGTACATGCGGAAATGGTATCCGCCCGATCCGAACATCGCGGAGATTCCGGGCGAATGGCGCGCGGAAAAAACCTGGCCGCCGGCGAATGCCAGCACGCAGACATTGTTTCTGGAGCCGAATTACGCTTTGGGTGATGCGGCGCCGGCGGGGCTCGCGAGCAGCGGCCAGCAATTGCAGTACGTGCCTTCGATCGGCAACGAGGCCGGATTCTGGTGGGGGGATTTGACTGCGGACCAGCGGCCGATTGACGCCTACAGCCTGGTTTACGATTCCGCGCCGGTGACGAAAGAAACGGCGCTGCTGGGATGGCCGAAAGCTTTCTTGCGGGTGTCCGCGAGCGCGCCGCTGGCGGATTGGTTCGTGCGGCTTTCGGACGTTGCGCCGGACGGCAGCGTGACGTTGATTACCGGCGCGGGACAAGGCGGAGCGCAGCGCGATTCCGCGGCGAACCCGAGCGACCTGGAGCCGAATCGCAAATACCTGCTGCCCGTCGAGCTGCACGTGACCAGCTGGATTTTCGCGCCGGGGCATCGCATCCGCCTGGCAATTTCGAATGCGTTGTGGCCGATGATTTGGCCGACGCCGTACGCGATGACAACTGCGCTCTGGCTGGGCGGGCCGGACGCTTCGCGGCTGGTGCTGCCGCTGGTGCCGCTGGAACCGCCGGCGCGGGTGCATTTTGCAGCGCCAGAAAAGGAACCGCCGCTGGCCGGATACACTTCCGAAGGCGACACCTGGGCGCCGCAGGCGTGGACGGTGACACGCGACGTGCTGGCCGGTTCGACGCGCGTGGCGTGGAGCGGAGACGATGCGAGCGGCTATCCGTGGGGGAAGATGAAGGACCACGAGCAGATGAGCTACGTGGTGGCGGACGCGCAGCCGGCGGCAAGCACGGTGCGCGGCGAAGGCTCGACCACCGTCGAGCTGCCGGGGCGGGTGCTGGTGTGGAGCGTGGCGCTCGAAATGCGCAGCGACTCGCGGAATTTCTATTATCATTTCGAGCGGCACCTGACCGAAAATGGAAAGCCGTTGCGCGATAAAAGCTGGGACGAGACGATCCCACGCGATCATCAGTAGCGCGGCCAGCGGCGCGGCCGCAAGGCCGCCGTTGGCGAAACGAAATCCCGCCGGAGCGTTGCGTGAAAAATACCGCCATACTTTTGGTGAGCTGCCCGGATCAGAAGGGTTTGAACGCCGCGATCCACGATTTCATTTATCGCGGCAACGGCAACACGCTGCATGCGGTCGAGCACCAGGACGCCGAGCGTAATCTTTTTTTGATGCGCGTGGAGTGGGACCTGGCGGATTTCACCGTGGACATGCGCGAGTTTGCCAAGCACTTTCAGCCGATTGCCGACCGCTTCGGGATGCAGTGGCGCGTGGCGCTTTCCAGTTACCGGCCGAAGGTGGCGATTTTCGTTTCGCGTTACGACCATTGCCTGGCGGATTTGCTGAATCGCCAGCGCAGCGGGGAGCTGGCCTGCGACTTTCCGCTGATTATCAGCAACCACGCGGACGCGCAGGGCTGGGCGGATTTTTACCGCGTGCCGCTGCGGGTGATTCCGGTGAGCAAGGAAAATAAGGCGCAGGCGGAGCGCGAACAACTGGAGCTGCTGCGCCCGCATGGGATTGACTTGATCGTGCTGGCGCGCTACATGCAGGTGCTCTCGCCGGAATTCATCCGGCAATATCCACCGCACCACATCATTAACATTCATCATTCGTTTTTGCCGGCGTTTGTAGGAGGCAAGCCGCACCAGCAGTCGTTCGATCGCGGGGTGAAGTTGATCGGGGCCACCAGCCATTACGTGACCGAGGTTTTGGACGATGGGCCGATCATCGAGCAGGACGTGGTGCGGATCTCGCACCGCGATACCACGGAGGATTTGATTCAGAAGGGGCGCGATTTGGAGAAGGTGGTGCTTTCGCGCGCGGTGCGCTGGCACATTGAAAACCGGATTTTGTTGTACGGCAAGAAAACCGTGATATTCGATTAGAGCGCGGGGTTAGCGCGCGGCGGCGGCGCGGGTGTCGTTCAGGTCTGCGGCTAGCAGGCGATGGAAGAGATGCTCGCCGGCTTCGCGGCGGACGGAGAGGCGCCCGGCCTGGTAGGCGCGGGAGCTTAGGCCGCGCTGCACGCCGTCGCAGATGGCGATGTCTTCCTGCTGCACGCGCTCGCTGACGCCCATGCTCTCGCGGACGTAGGGCAACTGGGCTTCGCTGGTATCGCCGAAATAGAAATCGAAGATCACTTCGCAGCGGTCCACGCCGAGAGGAATCACCAGGTTGGTATCCAAATAGCCTTCGTACCAATTGAGCATGAAATTCGGATACTGCCAGAAATAATAGGCGCGGTCGCCTTTGCGGGTGGCGGCGGCGCTGGCTTCGGAAGCTTTGTCCACGGAAACGGGGCTGGATTGCACGCAGCAACGGTCCACGTTCTCGATGGTGTAGTTGGTGTAATCGAGGACGCTGTTGAGGCCTTTGTGCATGTGCGGGACGTGATAGCCGCCGTCGAGATAATTATCCACGTACACTTTCCAGTTGCACTGCAGGACGTAGCTGCGGCGTTCGACGAATTGCAGCGTGCCGAAATTCAGAGGCTTGGCGAGCCACACCAGCGCGCCGAGAAATTCCGCGAGCGGCGCGGCGTGCGGATCGAGATTCACGAAAATGAAATTTTCCCAGGTCTCGACGCGCACAGGCACGAGGCCGTTGCGCGCGCGTTCAAAATTATTGACGCCTTCGAATTCGGTCATGCCGCGCAGCTCGCCTTCCAGGTTGTAGGTCCAGCCGTGATAGGGGCAGCGCATGTGCTGGGCGTGGCCGCAGGGCTCGTTCATGACGGTCATGGCGTGGTGGCGGCAGACGTTGTAAAACGCGCGGAGCTTGGCGTCGCTGCCGCGCATGACCACGATGGGCTCACCCGCGACGGTCGCGGTGACGTACTGGCCCGGCTTTTCCACCTGCACGGCGCGTCCGACGGCTTGCCAGGTGCGCGAGAAGACGTTCTGCAGCTCGAGTTGCGCGACGCGCGCGTCGGTGTACCACGGCGCGGGAATGGTGTAGGCGTCGGCGAGCGCCGCGGCTGCGTTGTAGGAAGCGAGAATTTCTTTCAGCGTGGATTCCATGCCGTTCTCTCCTCGAAAGATTGTGCGTTGCGCGCGCGAAGCGGCGCGCGCTGCACTCAAATGCCGATGGCGCCGCGCAGTACCAGCAGGAACTGGTTGATGCGCGTCTGATTTTTTTCCAGATCGGCGGGATGCGGGAACAGGCCGGGATCGAGCTCCTCGGTGAGCAGCGCATCCTGGAAGCGCTCCATGGTCCAGTCGAGAATGGAAACGATCAGGGCCGCATCAATATCGGAGCGCACTTCGCCGCGGGCGATGCCCAGGCGCACGAAGGCGGTACTGCCGTAGGGATCCTCGGCGAGCAGGAAGCGATTGATTTCGCGCTTGAGGGCGAGGTCCACGCCGTAATTTCCCAGCAGGGCCACGCGATAGGGAATCCAGTCTTCGCGCACCAGGCGTTCGGTGCGCAGCAGCCAGTAGCGCAGGATTTCGAAGAAGCCTTTTTCGCGGATTTGCGCGGGGCAATCGAGGTACGCGGGGAAAGAGTGCACCGCTTTTTTATAGGCTTCCAGGAACAGGCCGCCCTTGCTGCCGAAATATTGAAAGATGGAGCCTTTGGCCACGCCGAGCTGCGCGGAAAGATCCTCGATGCGCGCGGCGTGATAGCCGTGCTCGGCGAAATGGCGCAGGGCAGCGTCCACGATGCGGGCGCGCTTGGCTTCCAGGCGCGGTCCGGGAGCGGCGGGGCGCGCGGGGGGATTCAGGAGGCTGCGCGGGACGCGGGGTGTTTGCTGTGACCGGAGGTCATGGCGCGAAGCTGTCATTGGAATAATTCTCCATATATGCTATCTAGATTCAGTCCAAACTTGCTGTGACTTGGGGTCATACTAGACGCAAATGCCGCCGCGAAGCAAGCACTATGATGCGATCGTCATCGGCGCGGGCCATAACGGCCTGACGGCTGCAGCTTATCTCGCGCGGGCGGGATTTTCCACCCTGGTTTTGGAACGGCGGGAGATCGTGGGCGGCTGCTGCGTCACGGAGGAGATTGCGCCGGGATGCCGCGCTTCGACGACTTCGTACATTGCGAGCATGCTGCGGCCGACAATCATTCGCGACCTGGAGCTGGGCGCGCATGGGTTGCAGATGGTGCCGTGCGATCCGGGATTGCTGGTTCCGTTTCCGGACGGGCAAGTGGTGCCGTGGTGGGCGGAGCGCGAACGAGCGGTGGCGGAGTTCCGCAAACTTTCGCCGCGCGACGCGGAAACTTTTGTGCGCGTGGACGACGAGCTGAAAAAACTGGCGCGTTACCTGCAGCCGTTTTTTCTGGAGCCGCCGCCTGATCCCACGCGGAGCGGCGCGGAGGGCTGGTTCGAGCTGCTGCGCGTGGGGAAACGATTTCGCGGGATGAAAGGCGAGGAAGTGGCGCAGCTGGTTGCGTTCCTCACCGGAAGCCTGGGCGATTTTCTGGATCGCCATTACGAATCCGAGAAGATGAAGACGATGTTTCTGGCGAACAACGTGTACGGCAAACACGGCGGACCGTACGACGCGGGCTCGGCTCTGGGTTTGCTGTTTCATTTGCTCAGCGGCGGCGATGGAGAGATTCAGGGGTTCTACGGCCACGTGATCGGCGGGATGGGAGCAATCACCCAGGCGCTGGCCTCGGCGTGCCGCAAGCTGGGGGCGGAGATACTGACTGCCGCGCCGGTGGCAAAAGTGGACGTGCGCGACGGGCGGGCGCGGGGCGTGGTGCTGGAGGACGGCACGGAAATTGCGGGGCGGCTGGTGCTTTCAAACGCCGATCCCAAGCGCACGTTTCTGGGATTGGTGGAGCAGCGCGAGCTGCCGGAGGATTTTCGCCGGGCGGTGGCGGGAATCAAGATGGACGGGCCGTGCGCGAAAGTGAATTTCGTGTTGAGCGAGGAGCCGCGCGTGACGGGGATGCCGCGCGATTGGCCGGCGTCGCAGCGCGCTCTTTTTACGCTGGTGCCATCGCTGGAATTCGCGGAGCGCTGCTACGACATCGCGAAGTTCGGCGAAATTCCGGAAGAGCTGTGGGTGGATTGCGTGGTGGCGTCGAACGTGGATGCGACGCTGGCGCCGGCCGGGAAGCACGTGATGACCACGTTCGTTCAATACGTGCCGTACAAGCTGCGTGAGGGAACCTGGGACGAGAAGCGCGAGCTGCTGGGCGACCGCGTGGTGAAGAAAATCGCGGAGTACGCGCCCAACGTGGCGAATTCGATCCTTGCGCGGCAGGTGCTGACGCCGCTCGACCTGGAACGCACCTACGGTTTGACCGAGGGCAATATTTTTCACGGCGACCTTTCGCTGGAGCAGCTTTTTTTCATGCGTCCGGTGGGCGGTTGGGCGCAATACCGCACGCCGATCGAGGGGCTTTATCTGTGCGGCGCGGGGGCGCATCCGGGCGGGGGCGTCACCGGGGCGCCTGGTTACAACGCGGCGCGGCAGGTGCTGCGCGATTGCAAGCGGGGGAAAGTGAAGACGGCGCACGCGTGAAATTGGCGGCGCGCGGGTTGCGGCAGGCTGAGGTTTTTTAATTGGCGCGGCGCGATGGCGCGGCGCCGAAGGAGCAGCAATGGCGAGCAGCAAGAAAGGCATTCTGGAAAGATTGGCGGAGGGCGTCGTTTTGGGCGACGGCGGGTATTTGCTGGAACTGGAAAAACGCGGGCGGGTGCGCGCGGGGCCGTTCACGCCGGAGGTGGCGATCAATAATCCCGAATCGCTGCTCGAGTTGCACCGCGAGTTCCGCGACGCGGGCGCCGAAGTGCTGCAGGCGCTCACGTTCTACGCCAGCCGCGACAAGCTCGCGACGGTGGGCATGGGCGAGCGCGTCGAGGAGCTGAACCGCGCGGCGGTGCGCATCGCCAAGCAAGCGGCGGGCGACCGCTGCCTGGTGGCCGGGAATTTGAGCCTTACCTGGATGTACGAGCCGAACGATAAGGCCGCGGCGGACCGCGTGCGCAAGACGTTCGACGAACAGCTCGACGTGCAAGTGGCCGAGGGCGTGGACTTCATCATCGGCGAGACGTTTTCGTTTCTCGGCGAAGCTTTGCTGGCCGTGGAGCGCGCGAAAACGACCAAGCTGCCGGTGATGGTGACGGTCTGCTTCGAGAATGAAGACATCACTACGGACGGCAAGAGCGCCGCGGACGTGGCGCGGGCCCTCGCCGACGCCGGCGCGGACATTGTGGGCATCAATTGCCTGCGCAGTCCGGAGCACACGCTGCCGCTGATGGCGGAGATGCGCAAGGCGGTGCCGGGTTACATCGGCTGCCAGCCGGTGGCCTACCGCACCACGCACACCCATCGCGATTTCACCAGCCTCGCGGCATTTCCGGATCAGCTCGAGCCGTATCAATTGACGCGGCGCGAAATGGGGGAGTATGCGGTGAAGGCGCGCGAGATGGGCGTGAATTATATCGGCGCGTGCTGCGGGGCAGTGGCTACGCACATCCGCGAGATGGCGCGCGGGCTGGGGAAGTTGCCGGCGGACGAGCGCGTGTGGAAGAAGGGCGGAGAGAAGCCGATGTCCGCGTATGAGTATTACGGGCACGACCAGAAGGCGAAGGCGGGGGCTTAGAGGGTCGGCGCGGGAGCAAGCGTCCTGGCTGCGTGCTGCGGGAAGGGGGCGCAGGCAAGATTGGCTGTGCGACGAGCAGGATTGGTGATGCCACGAATGGCGCTCGCTTTTCTGGCGCGGCTCGGACATTATGTGCGCCTTATGCCCAGGGGTTGTGGAGCTTCGCGCCGATGAATGAACCACCCGGGGCTCATCGCCCGCACCGCGCGATGGGCTTTCGGGATCTGGTGATGTTCTACATCGTCACCGGAATCAGCCTGCGCTGGATCGCGACGGCAGCGACGGTCGGGGCCAGCGGGGTGGCGATCTGGCTGATCGCCTGGTGCGCGTTTTACCTTCCGCTGGCGCTTTCGGTGATGGAGCTTTCCTCGCGCTACCCGCAGGAAGGCGGCTTGTACGTCTGGACCAAACACGCCTTCGGCGAGTTTCCCGGATTCATCACCGGCTGGACGTATTGGGCCAGCAATCTGCCTTACTATCCCGCCATCCTTTATTTTGCGGCCAGCAACGCGTTGTACATCGGACCGGCCAGTTGGCAATCGCTCGCGGACAGCAAAACGTATTTTCTGGTGTTTTCGCTGCTGGGCCTGGTGCTGGCCACATTCTTGAACCTGATCGGCCTCTCGGTCGGCAAGTGGCTGCACAACCTGGGAGCGATCGGTACCTGGCTGCCGATAGCGATTCTCTTCGCGATCGCCGGCACGGCGTGGCATCGCTTCGGCTCGGCCACAAAATTCACGGCGGCAAGCATGAAGCCTCACATGCACTTCCACGACGTGCTGTTCATGGCCACGATCGTCTTTGCGCTGGGCGGTTCGGAGTCCGCGTCGTTCCTGGGCGGCGAAGTGAAGGATGCGCGGCGCAGTCTTCCGCGGGCGCTGCTGGCGGGCGGCGCGTTCGTCACCTCCGGATACATTCTGGGCACGGTGGCGGTGCTGATCGCTTTGCCGGCCAACCAGGTGAGCGGAATGCAGGGAATCATGCAGGCGATTACGCAATCCGCGGCGCGGGTGGGCTTCGCTGGAATCGGTCCGGTGGTGGCGCTGCTGATCGCGGTGAGCAACCTGGGCGCGCTGGGCGCGTGGCTGGCGGTTTCGGCGCGGCTGCCGTTTGTCGCCGGGCTCGACCGTTACTTACCCGCGGCGTTCGCGCGCGTGCATCCGAAGTGGGGAACGCCGCACGTGGCGCTGCTGGTGCAGGCGGTGTGCGCGGTGATTTTCATCGTGCTGAGCCAGGCCGGAACCACGGTGTACGGAGCGTATGAAGTGCTGGTGAGCATGGGCATCATCACCTATTTCATTCCCTATCTTTTCGTGTTTGCGTCGCTGATTCGATTGCAACGCGAGCCGGCCGGGCCGGAAGTGATGCGGATTCCCGGCGGCAGGCGGGTGGTGACGGCGGTGGGAATGCTGGGATTTACCACCACGCTGGTGACGATTGCGTTCTCGGTGATTCCGGCGGACGACGATCCGCACAAAGCGCTGGCGGTGGTGAAAATCGTGGGGCTGACGGCGGTGCTGGTAGCGATTGGCGTGGTGATGTTCCGCTGGGGCAAGGCGCACGCAGCGAAAAATCCCGCGTAGCGGATGCGATCGGACGCAGCGACAAACGCGCAGCACGGCGAAAAAGCGGCGACCTCGCCGCGTTCCGGACGACACTGCGAACAAATGTTCGGCGCGGCGCGGCGTCTAGCCGCCGCTGGCCTGACCCACCGGGTCGTGCCAGCCGCCGATAGCCATCGCCATGTGATTGGCTTCGACGGGACCCCACGTACCGGGCTGATAGGGCTGCACCGGAACAACGTCACCCAGAATCGGCTCGACGATGGACCAGGCTGCTTCCACCGCGTCCTGGCGCACGAAAAGCAGGGAATCGCCCTTCATCGCATCGGTCAGCAGGCGTTCGTAGGCTTCCATTTCGCCGGTTTCTGACGCGGAAACGGCCGAAAGCTCCGTCTCCATGGTTTGCAGCTTCGGTCCCGGCCGCTTCACGCGCGCGCCCAGGCTCAAAGACAGATCGGGGCCCAGGCGGAAGCGAAAATAATTGGAGCCGGGCGGCAGCTTGGTGAGCGGCGGTTGGCGCAGCTTCACGAACACTTCGGTAGCAGTCACCTTCAGGCATTTTCCGGCGCGAATCAGGAAAGGCACGCCGGCCCAGCGCCAGGAATCCACTTCGAGGCAAACCGCGGCGTAGGTTTCCACTTCGGAATTGGGAGCGACGCCCGGCTCCTTGTGATATCCGACGAATTGGCCGCGCACCAGGTTGGCGGAATTGATGGGCGGAATCATGCGGAAGATTTTCACCTGCTCATCGCGCAAGGATTCCGCGTACATGCTGGTGGGCGGCTCCATGGCCAGGAAGCCCACGACCTGCAGGAGGTGATTTTGAATGACGTCGCGGATGGCGCCGGTTTCATCGTAGAACTTGCCGCGGCCCTGCACGCCGAACGATTCCGCCATGGTAATTTCTATGCTGTGGATGTAATTGCGGTTCCAGATGGGTTCGAGGAAGGCGTTGGCGAAGCGGAACAAGATCAGGTTTTCCACCGCTTCCTTGCCGAGGTAATGATCAATGCGGAATATCCCGGATTCCGGGAAAACGGATTGCAGGATGGCGTTGAGCTGCTGCGCCGAGGCCAGATCGTGCCCGAAGGGCTTTTCGATCACCACGCGCGCGTTATCGCCGCAGCCGGATTTGCCGAGCTGCTCGACCACGACGCCGAAGAGGCTGGGAGGGATGGCGAGATAATGGGTGGGATGCTGGGCGCCGGCGAGCGCGGCGTGCAGTTGCTCGAAGGTCTTGGGGTCCTGATAATCGCCGTCAATATATTTCAGCAGTTCCACGAGTTTCGCGAAGGCGTCTTCATCCACGCCGCCTCCGAATTTGGTGATGCCGTCGCGGGCGCGCTCGCGCAGTTGCTCGATGTTCCACCCGGCCTTGGCCACGCCGATGACCGGGACGTTGAGGTTTCCGCGCTGGACCATAGCTTGCAGCGCGGGAAAGATTTTCTTGTGCGCCAGATCGCCGGTGGCGCCGAAAAAGACCAGGGCGTCGGAGGGCACCTTGGGGCCGGGAATCGTGCTTTTTACGTCCAGGTGTGGAGCTGTGGTGTCAGCCATCTATCATCCCTCTCTGTGGAGTCGCCTGCCTGATGCGTGGATCGGAATTGCGCGCCGCCATCGGCGCTGCGCGGTGCGGCGCTAGGATTTTTTCTCGTGGTGCCCGCCGAATTCAAAACGCATGGCCGAGAGCAGCTTGTTCGCGAAATCGGCTTCGCCGCGCGAAGTGAAACGGTCGTAGAGCGCGCTGGTGAGCACCGGCGCGGGTGTGCCTTCGTCAATCGCGGCTTGAATGGTCCAGCGGCCTTCGCCGGAATCCGAAACGCGGCCGGAGAAATCCGCGAGGTCGGGGGATTTGATGAGAGCGATGGCGGTGAGGTCCAACAGCCAGGAAGCGATGACGCTGCCGCGGCGCCAGACTTCGGTGACATCCGGCAGATTGAGGTCGTACATATAATGTTCGGGCTGGCGCAGGGGCGTGGTTTCGGCGTCCTGCGTTTGCTTCACTTTTCCGACGTTGGCGTGGCGCAGGATGTTCAGGCCCTCGGCGTAGGCGGCCATCATGCCGTACTCGATGCCGTTGTGAACCATTTTCACGAAGTGGCCCGCGCCAGAGGGGCCGCAGTGCAGGTAACCATCTTCGGCGGTGCCGGAAGCTTTTTCGCGGCCGGGAGTGCGCGGAATATCGCCGGGGCCGGGAGCGAGCGTCTTGAAGATGGGGTCGAGGCGCTGCACGACCGGTTTTTCGCCGCCGATCATCATGCAGTAGCCGCGCTCGAGACCCCAGACGCCGCCGCTGGTGCCGACGTCCACATAATGAAGATTTTTAGGGGCGAGCTCCTTGGCGCGGCGGATGTCGTCAATGTAATACGAATTGCCGCCGTCAATGACCACGTCGTCCTTCTGCAGCTTGGGCGTGAGCTGGGCGAGGGTGCTGTCCACCACGGCGGCGGGGACCATGAGCCAGATCGCGCGCGGCGCTTTCAGCTTGGCGACGAAATCGTCGAGCGAGCTGCCGCCGGCGGCGCCTTCTTTGGCGAGCGCCTGCACGCTGGCGGGAGTCATGTCGAAGACCACGCATTCGTGGCCGGCTTTCATCAGGCGCCGGACCATGTTGGCGCCCATCCGTCCTAGTCCAATCATTCCCAATTGCATGGCGGAGCTCCTCTCAGGATACGATTCGCGCGCGTGGCCGGCGTTGCAACAAATGGCCGAAACTTTTGTAGCAGCGGTCTTG
The DNA here is from genome assembly GCA_049300435.1 of Candidatus Acidiferrales bacterium. Taxonomy (GTDB): domain Bacteria; phylum Acidobacteriota; class Terriglobia; order Acidiferrales; family UBA7541; genus Palsa-295. The sequence goes on from JBAQJS010000046.1 coordinate 24,771, forward strand.
CGATCGCCGGAGAACGTTGACGCGCCGGCGGCGATCTAGGGAGCGCCGCTGCGAGTGCCTCTGTGCTGATGGCCCGAATCGTGGGAATACGCTGGGCCTATTAAGCCACATTTTGCCCTCCGCGCATATTCCGAATCTTCGCCGCGGGCGTCCCGGCCGGGGCGCGGCCAGGCGAGCTCTGCACGATACGCCATGGAAGTTACGTTTTCAACATTGCAGTGTGACAGCGCGGCCGGGCGCCCATGCAAACGAAGTAAACTGGCGGGCGGGAAGCCGCCCGAGGCGTATTTGCGCCCGCGGTCGCGCTTTGCCTGGTGCGAGCAGGTGAATCGCTCGCGCGTGCGCCACAGGGAGACCCGAGGTCCCGAGCTTGAGCGCCACCAGCGAAACAATCGTTGCTCCGCCGTCCACGCCGCCTGCCGCGACCGTGCCCACGGCCGCGAGTCCGTGGATTTATCGTCCGTGGCTCGATTTGCTGGTGGGCTGCGGCGCATGGTCGGCGCCGCTGCTGGCGATTGCGTTGTGGATGACGCCCGCACACAGCCACGGCTGGGCCATGGCGTTTTACCTGCTGGCGATCGTCTTCAACTACCCGCATTTCATGGCGACGATCTACCGGGCGTATCACACGCGCGCGGATTTCGAGAAATACAAGTTTGTCACGCTGCACGTGACGCTGCTGCTGGCGCTCACCGGCGTGGTGATGCACGCGTCGCCGCGGCTGTTTCCCTGGCTTTTCACGCTTTATATCTGCTGGAGCCCGTGGCATTACTCGGGGCAGAACTACGGCTTGCTGATGATGTTCGCGCGGCGCAGTGGGGCGGAAATCACCCCGCGCGAAAGGCGCTGGCTGCACGGCGCGTTTGTGGCTTCCTATGCGATGCTGCTGGCGAGCTTTGAAACCGGAGGCTCGACGGATCCGCTGATTCTTTCCCTCGGCCTGCCGGCGAAATTCACGCTTCCGCTGCGCCTGGCGTGCGGCGCGGCGTTCATGATTTGCACTTTTCTGGGCTTCCGGCGATTGATTCGCGCTCTGGGCGCGCGGGCTTTGCTCGCGCCGCTCACCCTGGCGCTCACGCAATTCTTGTGGTTCGTGCTGCCGACTCTGCTGGAATTGAATTCGGCTTCGCAGGTGCCGCAGACGCGCTACAGCAGCGGCATCCTGGCGGTGCTGCATTCCGCGCAATATATATGGATCACCAGTTATTACCAGCGGCGCGAAGCGCGCACGGCGGGGCAGAAAAATTGGCACATGGCGCCGTATTTCGCGACGCTGCTGGCCGGCGGCATCGCACTTTTCATTCCCGGGCCGTGGCTGGTGAGCTATTTATTTCATTACGATTTCACCACCAGTTTTTTGATTTTTCTCTCGCTGGTGAATATTCATCACTTCATTCTGGATGGGCGGCTGTGGAAGCTGCGCGATAAGAAGGTGTCCGCGCTGCTGGTGGATGCGGCCGGCAAGGCGCCGGCTGCGGCGTCGCGTGGCGCGACGGGGCGCCCACTTGCGGCTTCGGCCTCTGCCTCGGCTTCGCGTAGCTTGGCCGGGCGCGTGATCTCTGCGCCGGCGTTTCGCGTGTCGCTGGCGGTGCTGCTGTTCCTGTGGGGCGGGCTCGACCAGCTCCATTTCGCGTTGCGCACCGCCGACGGGAATTTGCCGGCGCTGCTGCGCGCGGCGCAAATCAATCCGTACGATAGTTCCGTCGAGGAGCGCATCGCGCGCGCAGAAACGCAGCAGGGCAAGCGCGACGAAGCCGTGGCGGCACTCCAGCGCGCCGTGGCCATCAATCCCAGCAGCATCGCGCTGCAGGAAGCCTGCGCCCGCGCGCTGATCGAAGACGGCCGCTACGCGGACGCATACGCGCATTACCAGAACATGCTGCAACGGTTTCCGCGCGACGCGGATGCGCTGGTGAACTACGGCTTGCTGGCAACGCGCCTGGGCCATCCGGAAGAGGCCATGGATTCCTGGGAGAAGGCGGTGGACGTGAATCCGAACCAGCCGAACGCCCACCTGTATCTTGCGGAAGCTTTCGATCAGCGCGGCGAAGCGGCGGCCGCGGCTCGCCACTGGAATTTATTTTTGCAGCTCGCTGCAACCAGCGGGCGCGCTGCGCCGGACGATCCGGTTCTCGGGCCGCAGCAGACGCGGGCGGCGAGCGTTCAACTGGCCGACGACGAAGCGCGCGTGAATCAGCCTGCCGCGGCACTGGCGCGCTACGATTCCGCGATCGCGCAGGCGCAGCAAGCGGGTGACGCGAAACTGGAAAGCCTGGCGCTGGCCCACCGCGGGGACCTGCAGGCCGGGAAAGGAGATTTCGCGGCGGCGGCGCAATCTTATCAACAGGGTCTGACGCTCGACGCCAAGACGGGAGACACGCACGCCGCGGCGCTGGATTGGTTCAACTACGGGCAATTCCTGCGCCAGCAGAATGCGCCGGAAGAAATCGTGTACGCGTGCTTGCTGAATGCGGAGAACCTGCTGGGCGCCGAGCAGGGCGCCGAGCGCGGCACCATCGAAACGGCGCGCGAGCAGGTGGAAAGCAAGTTGGGCGCGAGGGCGGCCGACGCCGCGCGAAAGAATCTGCCGGAGCTGGTCGAGCGCGCCGGCAATCTCTCGCTCGCCGCGCGCTGAAATTAGCCCCCATGCATCCGCTGCATTCCGTGTAGAATTCGCACGGACCATGCCGATTCCCGCCGAACGCCAGGACACCCGGTTGATGCGCGCGATGTTCGACACCATCGCGCCCAAATACGATTTCATCACGCGAGTGATCTCCTACGGTATGGACCGGCGCTGGAAACGCCTGGGCGTGGAGCGCGCGGCGCTGCCGGAAAACGCCCTGGTGCTCGACCTGGCGTCGGGCACCGGCGATTTCTCGCAATTGGTGCGCGCGCGTTTGCCGCAGGCGCGCGCGGTGGCCGTGGACCTGACGGAGGGAATGCTGCGCCTGGCGCGCCGGCACGGGTTGCCCGAAGCGGTGTGCGCGGACGCGGCTTCGCTGCCGTTCGCCAGCGCGTCCTTCGATTGCGTTTTTATCGGGTACGGCTTGCGCAATTTTCCGAACCTGAGCGCCGCCGTGCGCGAAATCGAGCGCATCACCCGGCCCGGCGGCCTGATGGTCAGCCTGGATTTTTTTCTTCCGGTGAATCCCGTGTTCCGCAAGCTTTACCTGGGGTTTTTGTACCTGCAAGGCGCGTTTTGGGGAACGCTGCTGCACGGCAGGCCGCGCACGTACACCTACATTCCGGATTCGATACGCAACTTCGTCTCGATTCAGGATTTTTCCTCGCTGCTGGAGAATACGGGCTACGAGTGCCTGGACACGCGCGGATTTATTTTCGGCGGCATCGGCTTGCTCTGGGCCGTAAAACGCTGAACCGCGCGGCAACCGGTGCGCGGCGCGGCTGGCGGCGCGCTGCGCCGGACCGAATCCCGCTCAGTTTTCCAGACGGAACCGCGTAGCGGCCAGATTGTAGAGCCGGCGCCACACCAGCCGGTTGATCGTCACCACCATCACCGCCATCAGAATCGTTGCCGCCAGCAGCACGCGGGAATTTCCGGTATCCGTTGCGTTGCTGATCACCGCGCCCAGCCCTGTCGTCGAGTACGTGTGCCCCTGAAACTTGAAATATTCCGCGATGATGCTGGCGTTCCACGCGCCGCCGGAAGCGGTGACGAATCCGGTGATCAAGAACGGAAAGATCCCAGGCAGCAGCAGCTCGCGCCAGCGCTCCAGCGTGCCGAAGCGAAAAACGGAACAGACTTCTTTTAGGTCGGTGGGCAGCGCGATGGCTCCGGCGATCACGTTGAAGAGGATGTACCACTGCGTGCCCAGCAGCAGCAGCACGATGGAGCCGACTCCCAAGCCGCCGCCGGCGCGAATCAGCACCAGCAAAATAATCGGGAAGAGCGCGGTGGCCGGCACCGACGCCGCCACCTGCGCGATCGGCTGCGCGATGGCCGAAAGCTTGGGCTTCAAGCCGATGAGGATGCCCACCGGAATGGTCCACAGCCCGGCGAGAAACAAAGTGAAAGCCACGCGCAGGAAGGTGGCGCCCGCGCCGACGAATATGCCGCGCAATTCCTCGCCGGTGACGTGCGAAAGCAGCGCCACCATTTTCACGAACGCGTAAGCGACGGCGACCAGCAAAGCGCCGAGGAACAGCCGCGTCAGCCAGTGCAGGATCCCATTCCTGGCGTGCTCGGGGCGCGCCTCCGCGCGCTTGCGCGCGAAATACAGGCCGAGGGATTCGCGCGCGGGTTGCACCGTGAGCCGCGAGAAGAACGGCAGGATGCGGGAGCTGCGCAATAGGTCGAGCACCGGGGAAGTGGGCGCGTCGGCGGATTCCACCTGCTCGAATTTGAATTTTTCCGCCCAGGCGATCACCGGGCGCCACACCAGCTGGTCAATCAGCACGATGATTCCGATCATCACCGCCATGCCCCACCAGATCGCGCGTGTGTTGCCGGCGTTCGCGGCGGTTTGCAGGTAGGAGCCCAGGCCCGGCAGGCGCAAATCGCGATTGCCCAGCGTGAACATCTCGCAGGCCATCAGAAAAAACCAGCCGCCCGCCACCGACATCATCGAATTCCACACCAGCCCGATGATCGAATAGGGCAGCTCCATCTGCGTGAAGCGCTGCCACCAGCTCCAGCGGTAGATTTCGGCCACTTCGCGCATTTCGCGCGGGATGCTTTTCAGCGACGAATAAAAACTGAACGTCATGTTCCAGACCTGCCCGGTAAAAATCAGCAGGATGGACCCCAGTTCCACGCCCATTTGCCGCGTCGGGAACAGCGCCACCATCGCCAGCATCACGCCGGGAAGAAAACTGAGCACCGGAATGGATTGCAGGGTGTCCAGCAGCGGAACCATGAATTTTTCGGCTCGCGCGTTATAGGCCGCGATGTATCCGTACACCAGCGTGAACGCCAGGCTCACACAATACGCGGCGGCGATGCGCAGCACGGAGAACATGGCGTATTTCGGCAGCGCGCTGGGCTCCAGATGGATTACCGTCGGCGTGCCGGCCGGCGTCATCCAGTAATGGGTCATAGAGAGGATCGCGTAAAAAATCGCCAGCGCCGCGAGCAGAATCGGCAGGTCGCGCAGCAGGGAGGGCACGGAGGAAGGGTTGGTGCCCCAGTTGAGCACGCGGGAAGAACTCTTCTGCGGTTCGCCGGACATCAGTGCAGGGAGGCGCTTTCCGGAGAATTTTCGCCGCGATGGTCGGGCTGATGCAGGTGCAGAGTATCGTCCTCGGTGTCATAGGTGAAAAGCTCGGCGTAGCGGCCCCAGTTCAGAGCCGTTTCGATCTGGCGCTCCACTTCCACCTGGGCGAAACGTTCGTCAAGCAGGTCGCGAAAGAATTCCACAGGCATGGTGTGATCGGATTTGTTTTCGAGCGCGGACTGAATCTGCTGCAGCAGCGAGACGTGTTCGAGCGCCGCTTCGCGGAACAGGGTCTTGCGCGTGGGAATGTCCGCGCGCGCGAAGTCGCGGCCCTTCTCGGTGATGCTCACATCGCCTTCGTGCATCGTGGCGAAGCCCAGCAGCGTGGCCGCGTCCAGAATGGGCAGCAGGTCGTCCACCTCCAGCAGCAACTGCTCGGCGATGTGGTACATGTCTTCCTCGCCGCCGCGATCGTCCAGCAGCTCGAGCAAGCCGCCCACCCCGCCGGGCCGCGAATGCGGCAGCATCTGCGCCGCCGCTTTCTCCTTGTGCTCGGTTTTGGAGGGTGGCGCCAGCTCCAGTTGCGGCTGGGTCATCACCTTATAGATGTAGTCCACGTACAGGACGAACGCCGCGGACTTGCGGTCGCGCGGATGCTGCAGCGGCACGCGGAAATCCGCGCGAATTTTCGCGGGGTTGCGGCCCAGAACGATGATGCGGTCGGCCAGCAGCACCGCTTCCTCGATGTTGTGGGTGACGATGAAAATGCTGCGCGTGGGCACTTTCTTCGCCAGCCACAGCTCCAGCAACTCCCCGCGCAGGTTTTCCGCGGTCAGCACGTCCAGCGCGGAAAAAGGCTCGTCCATGAACAGAATTTCCGGCTCGACTGCCAGCGCGCGCGCAAAACCGACGCGCTGTTTCATCCCCCCGGACAATTCTTTCGGGTATGCGGACTCGAACCCGTGCAGACCGACGGAAGCCAGGGCGCGCATGGCGCGCTCGTGGCGCTCGGCGTGGGTGATAGCGCGCGCGAGCAGGGGCGCCTCCACGTTTTCCAGCACGGTGAGCCACGGGAAAAGTGCGAAGCTCTGAAACACGATGGCGACATTCGGCCGCGCTCCGCTCATCGGCCGGCCGTGCCACAGAACTTCTCCCGCGGAAGGAGCCGCGAGGCCGGAGAGAATGCGCAGCAGCGTGGATTTTCCCGAGCCGGAGGGCCCCAGCAGCGCGATGATGGTGTTGGGCTCGATGGAGAAATCCACCGGAGCGATCACCTGAATCTGCCGGCCGTCCGGCTGCTGGTAGCTTTTTTCGATTTGCCGCGCCTGGATGATGGCTTCGGTTTCGGCGGCCGGCGGCGCAAACTCCGTGGTCGCCGCAGTGTTGCCGTCTTCGGCTACGGCGCAATAGGGCGCTCCGGTTCCGGCTTCCGCCAGTTCGTCCATCAAGCACTGCCAGGCTTCTTCGGGCAGCGCGTCCAGAAAATGATTGCGCTCGCCGGGGCTCATGGCTTCGACGATGGCGCGCATTTCGCGCGACGGCACCGAATGCAGCAGCACGTAGGCGTGGTAATACGGCAGATGGACGATCAGGGACGCGGCGAAATCCACCGGCAGCTCGTGAAACAGCGCCCGCTGCTCGTCATAGGGCGCGCTGAGAAAAAAATCGGCAGCCGCCGACGGTCCCGCCGCGCGCAGCAGCTCGATGAGGGGCGCCCACTGCCTTTGCGCCAGCAGGTTGCGCAGCTTTTGGGTTTCCGGTTTATTCATGGCGCAGGCAAGAGCCTACTACGTTTTTGCGCGGACTGCGAAGCCCGGCATGCGGGGAACGCGCGGCAGTGTTACGGAAATGTGACACGGGCCGGGTGAGCCCGTGCGGCTAGCTTGCGGTGCAAGAGAAAGCGAAGTAGCGACGAAGGCGGTGCGCGCGAGAGCGCGCTGCGGCCGCGTGTCTTGCCGTTACTGCTCCCAGCCGCCGCCCAGTGCGTTGTAGAGCGTCACCAGATCGGTGAGCTCATTCAGGCGCGCCTGGGCCAGGTTCAGTTCCGCGCTGAAATAATTGGTGTCGTTGGTCAAGACTTCCAAGTAGCTCGCGACGCCGCTCTTGTAGCGGATTCCGGCCAGGCGCGTGGCGTCCTGCGCGGAAGCCGTCAGCAATTCTTGCTGCTCGCGGTATTCGCGGTCTTTCTGGTAGGCGATCAGCGAATCCGAAACATCGCGGAAGGCCTGCTGGATGGTCTGCTCGTAGGTGAGCAGGGCTTGCTGCTGCTGCGCTTCGGCCAGCTTCACCTGGGAGTGGATTTTTCCGGCGGTGAAAATCGGCTGCGTGAGCGCGGGACCGTAGTTCCACAAGCCGGCCGGGCCGCCGAAAAGGCGCCCCAGTGCGTCGCTTTGAAAGCCGCCCAGGGCCGTCAGCGAAATATCGGGATAATAGGCGGCGCGCGCGACGCCGATTTGCGCGTTGGCGGCAATCAGATTCTGCTCGGCTTCGCGAATATCCGGGCGGCGTTCGAGCAGCGAGGAAGGCAGCCCCGCCGGAACGGTGGGCGCGTGCGGTTGCTGGATGAGCGGCAGCCCGCGCGGAACCGAGCCGGGATTCTGCCCGAGCAGATTATTGATCAGATTTTCCTGCTGCTGGATGCGGCGCTCGATGTCCGGAACGGTCTCGGCGGCGGTGTACACCAGCTGTTCGGACTGGCGGACGTCCACCAGCGAGACGGAGCCGTTTTGTTCGAGCGCCTCTTCGAGCTTCAGCGAATCCTGGCGGGACGCGAGTGTGTTGCGGGAAATATCCAGCTCCAGGTCCAGCGCGCGCAATTGAAAATACGCCGAGGCCACGTTCGAAACCAGCGTGCTGATCACCGCGCGCTGGCCCCATTCGCTGCCCAGCAAATTGGCGCGCGCCGCTTCGGTCGCGCGGCGGTACTTGCCCCAGAAATCGAGTTCCCACGCGGCGGACAGGCTCACCGTGCCGGAATTCATCTGGTACGAGGGATAGATCGGGGTCTTGGGATTGCGCGTGGCGTTGAGGTCCGCGCCGGCGCTGAGCGTAGGGAACTGATCCGCGCGGGTGATGCCGAGCTGCGCCTGCGCCTGCAGCACGCGGGTTGCGGCGATGCGCACGTCGTAGTTCTGCTGTAGCGCGGTGCGAATCAGCGCCTGCAGTTGCGGATCCTGAAAGACGGTCCACCACTTCGCGTCGCCGATGGATTCCGCGGACGGTGCGCCGGCTCCGGCGGCCGGGTCGGCGCGATAGGTCGAAGGAGTGTTCACGTCGGGGCGCTTGTAATTCGGCCCTACCGTGCAACCGGTGAAGCACAGCGCCAGCGCGCAGCCCAAGGCCAAGCGCGCCAATCGGGCGCGCCCGCTCATACCGCACCTCCGCCGGAACTGGGCTCGATGGCCGGCTTCGCCGGAGCAGTTGCGAGCTTCTTGCCGCGCGCGGAGAGCGTTTCAACCACGTCAAAGGTGACGGGAATCAGGAAAATGGCGATCAGCGTCGCGGCCAGCATGCCGCCGATCACCGTGGTGCCCAGCACGCGGCGCGACACCGCGCCCGAGCCGGTGGCGGTCCACAACGGAATGCAACCGAGCAGGAACGCGAAGGCGGTCATCAGAATGGGACGAAGGCGCAGGCGCGCTCCCGCCAGGGCGGCGTCCGCGATGCTGCGTCCCTTTTCGTATTCGTACTTGGCGAACTCCACGATCAGAATCGCGTTCTTCGCGGCGAGGCCGATCAGCATCACCAGTCCGATTTGCGCGTACACGTCGTTGTCGAACCGGCGCAGCCAGAGCGTGGCGTAGGCGCCGAAGACGGCGATGGGCGTTCCCAGCAGCACGCTGAAGGGCAGCGACCAGCTTTCATACTGCGCCGCGAGGATCAGAAAGACGAACAAGAGCGAGAGCCCGAAGATCGCGGACGCCGGGACGCCCTGGGAAGCCTGTTGCTCCTGAAAAGACATGCCCAGCCAGTCGTAACCCATTTCGCGCGGCATGGTTTGCGCAAAGACTTCCTCGAGGGCTTTGGTCACCTGGCCGGAGCTGTAGCCGGGCGCCGCGCTGACGTTGAGCTGCGCAGCCTCGTATTCGTTGTAGCGCATGGTGAACTCGGGGCCTTCGATGGACTTCACGTTGGTGAGGGCGCTCAAGGGCACGCTGGTGCCCTGCGCGTTGGACACATAGAACTGGCCCACGTTTTCGGCGCGCGTCCGATAGTCGCCCTCGGCCTCGACGTACACCTGCCACTGGCGGCCGAAGCGGTTGAAGTAATTCACCAGGTAGCCGCCCATAAAAGTTTGCATGGTTTCGTACACGTCGCCGATGTTCACGCCCTGGCGCATTACCTTGGCCCGGTCCACGTCCACATACACCTGCGGGACGTGCGGAGTGTAGGTTGTGAAGACCGCGGCCAGCTCCGGGCGTTTGCGCGCCGCATCAATGAACTTCGTCACATTGGAGGCGAGGAATTCCTGGCCGCTGCCGGAACGGTCTTCCAGAATAAAGGTTGCGCCGCCCGTCGCGCCTACGCCCAAAATCGCCGGCGGCGGAAACGAGAACGCCAAGCCTTCCTGCAATTTCGAAAGACCCTGCGCGAGATGGGTCTGGATGGCAGCGTACTGCTCGTCCGTCGCTTTGCGTTTGTCCCAGTCCTTGAGGGTCACGAAGAAGAACGAGTTGTACGTGTTCTGCGTGAAGCTCAGCAGGCTGAAACCGATCACCGAAGTGCAGCCTTCGACGCCTGGAGTATTCAGGATTACGTCTTCGACCTTCTTCGCCGCTTCGCTCGAACGTTGCAGCGACGAAGCATCGGGCAGCACCATGGCCACGAACACGTAGCCTTGATCTTCATCGGGCAGGAACGAAGTGGGCAGCCGGGAGCCGATGAGTCCCGCGACGACCGCGACCAGCGCCAGGAAAATCAGGCTGAAGCCGGACTTGCGAATCAGCACCGCGCAAAATCCCACGTAGCCGTCCGTGGCCCGGCCGAATACGCGATTGAACCATTTGAAAAGGCGCGCCAGCGGGCCGTGGTTCTCCGTTTTCGGTTTCAGCAGCAGCGCGCACAGCGCCGGGCTGAGCGAAAGCGCGTTGAACGCCGAAAACAGCACGGAGATCGCGATGGTCACCGCAAACTGCTGATACAAACGCCCCGTAATTCCGGGAATGAAGACGGTGGGCACGAACACCGCCGTCAAAATCAGGGCGATCGCCACCACCGGGCCGGAAACTTCCTCCATCGCTTTTAACGAAGCGTCGCGCGGAGACATGCCCTCTTCGATGTGATGCTCGACGGCCTCGGTGACCACGATGGCGTCGTCCACCACCAGGCCGATGGCTAAGACCAGACCAAATAACGAAAGCGTATTGATGGAAAAGCCCAGCAGCGGAAACACGATGAACGTGCCGATCAGCGATACCGGCACGGCCAGCAGGGGAATCAACGTGGCGCGCCAGCCTTGCAGGAAAATGTACACGACGATGATCACCAGGATCAGCGCCTCGATCAGCGTGCGCACGATTTCGTGGATGCCGGAGGAAACGGCGAGGGTCGTGTCCAGCCCGACGCCGAAGGTGAGGTCCTCGGGGAACCGCTGCTTCAACTCCGTCATGCGTTTGCGGACGCCCAGGGCGGCTTCCACGGCATTGGCGCCGGGCAATTGATAGATGGCCAGAATCGCGGAGGGCTTCCCGTTGTAACGGCCGCTGATGTCGTAGGTTTGCGCGCCGAGCTCGATGCGGGCCACGTCCTTCAGGCGCAGCGTCGAACCGTCGGGATTCGAGCGCAGAATGATCTGGCCGAATTCCTCGGGCGAAACCAGGCGGCCTTGCGCGCGCACCGTATAGGTGAATTGCTGGCCCTTGGGCACAGGGTCGCCGCCCACTTTTCCCGCCGGGTTCACGGTGTTCTGGATTTGAATGGCGTTGACGATTTGCGGGACGGTGACGCCCAGCTTCGCCAGTTGATCGGGCTTCACCCACACCCGCATGGCGTATTGCCCGGCGCCGAAAACTTGCACGCGAGCGATGCCCGGCACGCGCGTCAATTCGTCCACCAGATTAATGTAGGCGAAATTGGCGATGAATACGTTGTCGTAGGTGCCGTGCGGCGAGTAAAGGTCCACCAGCATCAGCGGGGCCGTCAAGGATTTCTGCACCACCACGCCCGCGGTATTCACTTCCGCCGGAAGCTGGGAGACGGCTTGCGATTCGCGCAGGTCGGTCAGCACCTGGTCAATGTTGGGATCGGTCTTGATGTCGAAATCAACGGTGATGGTGGTCTGCCCGTTGTTGGCGTTCGTCGAGTACATGTAATTCATGTTGTCCACGCCGCTCAGTTGCTGTTCGATCGGCGTGGCCACCGCTTGCTCCAGCGTCTCGGCATCGGCGCCGGGATAGGTGGCTTGCACCTGGATTTCTGGCGGGACGATGTTGGGGAACTGGGCCGTGGGCAGCCGCAGCATGGAGACGATTCCCACAATCACCATCAGGATGGCGATGACCATCGCCACAATCGGGCGGTTGATGAAAAATTTGGACATCGCTCAGTTGCTCCCGTCCGCAGTGGTATCGGGAACCGGAGTCACCGGGGCGCCTTCCGCCACTTTTTGCACGCCCTCGGTCACCACGCGTTCGCCCGGCTGCAAGCCGTCGGCGATCACCCACATGGTGCCGACGCGGTCGCCAACCGTCACCGTGTGAATGGTGACTTTGTTGTCCGCGCCGATTGTGGCTACTTGATACTTGCCCTGCAGCTCGGTGACGGCCCGCTGCGGCACCAGTAACGCATCCTTCCGGTACGACGTCACCGCGCGCACTCGCCCGAATTGCCCGGGACGCAGAATATTGCCGGGGTTCGCAAAAGCTCCCACGATGCGGATCGTTCCGGTCTGTTCGTCCACCTCGCGATCGGCGAAGACAATTCGTCCCGGATGCGGATAGATGCTGCCGTCGGCCAGAACCAATTGCAGCGGCACGCTGCTGCTGTCCGACAGCAAATCAATCGTGCCGGAAATCTTGGTGGCGATGCGCAGATATTCCTGCTCGCTGATGGGGAAATACACCTTGATGGGGTCCACTTTCGAAACCGTGGTGAGCACCGTGGAAGTCGCCACCAGGCTGCCGATCTGGGTTTGCGCGATGCCCGCAATTCCATCAATCAGCGAGCGCACTTTCGTGAAATCCAGATTCAACTGCGCCTGTTCCACGGCCGCCTGGTCCGCCTGCACCAGCGCTTCCGCAGCGAGCTTGCTCTGAACGTCGTTGTCCAACTGGCTTTGCGGAATGGCGTGCAATTTCGCCACCGGCGTGTCCCGATTCAAATTGATGATAGCCAGTCCCAGTTGCGCGTTGGCTTGCGCCAGCTGCCCCTTGGCCTGATCCAGCAGCGCCTGAAATGGCCGCGGGTCAATCTCAAACAGCACATCGTCCTTGCGCACGAACGAGCCTTCGCGATACGTCTGCTTCACCAGGTAGCCGGTGACTTCCGGCTGAATCTGCGCGCTGGTATAACCCTGAAGCGTGGCCACCCAATCGCCATATATGGGGACGTCCTTCTGCTGGACCGGAACAAAGGACACGGTAGGCGGGGGAGGCGCGGCAGGCGACGATCGCTCGCAGCCGGCGACGCTGAAAATGCAAGCGAGCCCCAGGGCCGCGACGATGAACCGGCTGCCGGTGCGCGCGGAGGCTGCGCGCAGCACGCTGCTTCCTTCCGATGCTGCTCTTTTCGACGACGAGGCGGGAATTCCGAACGGCTGCAACAGCTTGCTTGACACCGAACATTGCGTCACTGCGATGGGTCCCATGTTTCCTCTTCTCCAACGGAAAGCACTGTGGCTTCCTGGCGGCGCGTTTTATCGCATTTGCGTGTGCAGAAAGGGAACTGATTGGCTTAGATGTGCTTTATCGGCAGGGCGATTCAGCAATTGAACCCCAAAAAATGGGTGCGTGCCGCACGCGCTGGCCCAATGGAAAGTCCTTGCTATCATAGCAAACACTTGCTACAAAGAGAGGGATTTTCAGCGTGTGCAGAGAAACGTGAAGCCCCATCTCGATCCGCAATACAGCATCTGCTGCCTGATCTGGCAGTTGAACCACTCCGTAGGGCAGGAGATTACCTCGTCCCTTTCCGCCCTGGGCCTCACCAGTCTGCAATTGCAGGTTCTCTTCCAGCTTGCCAGCACTCCCGGACTTTCCACGGCCGATCTTGCGCGCCTTACATTCGTCACGCCGCAAAACATGAGCCTCGCGGTCTCGAAACTTGCCCGCCGCGGTCACTTGGTGCGCGGGCCGCATCCGACCAGCACCCGCATCCACCGCCTGACCCTCACTCCCAGCGGCCACCGCCTCCTGCGCCGGGCCATCGCGCGCGCCCGCCAGGTGGAAAAAAGAATCTTCGCCGCGTTGCTGCCGCGCGAGCGCCGGGACCTGCGGGAAATGCTGCGCAGATCTCTGGTGCAATTCGAGCGCCCGCTTCTGCCGGCCCCTGCGAGCAACGGCCGGACGCGTCCGCACACGGCCACCATCAGCCGCGTCGCCAGTCGCAGCCTGTAGCGCTTCCTCGCTCGCGGTAGCGACTTTCGGGTCCCTGTCCTCGGTCTCCGGCTGAGGCAAACTGCGCCCAGCCATGAGCGGAATTCCACACCGGGAGGCGGCCGAATTCACTTTGATCCACGCTGGAAATTCAGGCCGAGCGTCGCCTGCTAAAAAGGTGGATGACGAAGAAAACCACCGCCAGGATCAGCACCAGGTGCAGCAGTGCGCCAACCACATGAAAGACCAGAAAGGCCCCGAGCCACACGAGAAACAGCAAGAAGGCGATGCCCAGCAGCGCGTAGCGCATTTGATTCCCCCGCTGATCCCGATACTAGCATCGTTCGCCGGAACACAATTCGCTGGCAAGAAAATCGCGGCGCCGGCGGTCGCCGCCAGGTGATTGGCCGGTGCGGATGGCGCGGTCATCCGCCATGCGAATGAAGATATCGCTCGCGCCATGCGGCGAAGCCGCTACGCGGTGTGCGCGTGCATCTCCCAGCCCAGGTAGCGCGTGGCCGCTTCGTGCAGCGCGGAATCCACGCTCGAAAAATTCGCGGCCACGTGATGTTCGAATCCGTTCTCGCAGATGTAACGCAGCAGCTTTTGCAGTCCGGGAATTTCCACCACTCCGGCGCCGCCGAAAGTTTCTAGCGGGTCATCGGTAAATCGCCCGCTGCCCGTATAGCCGCGGATTTTTCCGTGCGCGTCGTCGGTGGAAAAGCGCGCAAAGCTCATCGCGCCGGCTTTCACTTGTCCCACGCACGTGCCGAAGGTATTTTCCATCCCCACCGTTCCGGCGATGATCGCCTGAAAATCCATCCTCACGTCCCGGAAAAAATGCTTCGGCAAATTGCTGCAATGGAAGCACACGGCTTTATTGGGATCGTTGCCGTAATTATTGTTCCAATCCAGCAGCGCGCTCGGCGTCTCCGAAGCCAATTGCAAGGCGTGCATGGCCAGCACGCCGCACACGTCCACTTCGCAGGCGCTGGAGAGCAGCGAATCGCTCATCATGCTCATCACCGTGCACGGCACCACGCCCAGGTTTTCCTCGAGCGAAGTCCAGCACTGCACGGCGCTCACGTCCACGTGCGCCGCTTTCATCCACTCGTCCACCACCGCGCCCAGCTTGGCCATCTTCAGCAGCGCGGCCTGCGGAATCCCGGCGGTCTCGACGTAGCTCTGGATGCCCTGCAGCTTTCGCGCCACCGCTTCATCATTATCTTTGAGCCGGCTGATGCGCCCCAGCACTTCGCTCAGGTCCAGCGTCTCCACCGATATCCCGCTCGCCTCCAGCAGCTTCTCGCTGTAGCGCACCGTCTTGAACGCCGCCGGCCGCGCTCCCAGCGCCCCAATGCGCAAATGGCGCAGCCCTCGCACCACCCGGCAGACGCCCGCGAACCATTCCAGATCCCGGCGAAACTCCGCGGAATCCGGCGCCACGGTGTGCAGCGTGGTGAGCGAATAGGGAATCCCGTACTGGCTCAGATTGTTGCACGCGGACATTTTCCCGCAGAAGCTGTCGCGCCGGTGGCTGAGCGCCATCTTTTCCGGCGCATCCGGCGTCGCCTGCATCAGCACCGGCACGCGCAGATGCGCCAGGCGCAAGGTGTCCGCAATGGCGCGCTCGTCGCCGAAATTCGGCAGCGTCACGATCACGCCGTCAATGGCATCCGCTTTGGATTTGAAAAGCTCCGCGCAGCGCATGGCTTCTTCGTAAGTCTCCACCGCGCCGTGCTTGCTCTGCTCCGGACCCAGCACCACCGCTTCGATCCCCGCCGCGTGCAGCGCCTGCATCATTTCTTCCCGGCCCGACTTCGCCAGGTGATCGGGGAAAAATCCGCGGTTGCCCACGATCACCCCCATCGTCATTTTTCGCTTGTTGGCCATGGTCCGTTCCGTAGCTTCCTCTGCCGGAAACCATCGGGGCGCATTTGCGCGCTGGCTCCTAGCGCGAAGGCGCCGCCGCGTTCACCGCCTTCGACCATCCCTGCCCCGGCACGATTCCAGCCCCTTCCTTTACCACGATCAATTGGTCGGCGGCCACATCCTTCAGTTCTTCGTGCGCGCCGCTTGGCCAGCGGATGGAGACGTCCGCCTTCTGCTCGGCGCCCAGCCCGAAATGCAACCGGCTGTCGTTCGTCGAATAGAAACTCGACTGGCTCAGCACTTCCTGCGCTTGCATTTTCTTCCCGTAACGTACCACCACGCGCGCGCCAATCGCGCTGCGGTTGGATTTCGTGCCCGCCAGCTTCAGTTTCAGCCAGTGATTCGCGCCGCGCATATCGTTGCGCAGCAGCGACGGCGCTTCGTTCAGGTTCACGATCAAGACGTCCAGGTCACCGTCGTTGTCGAAATCCCCGAACGCGCACCCGCGGCTGCAGTGCGCCGCCGCTACGCCCGGCCCGGCTTCGTCCAGCAATTCCTCGAAAGTGCCGTTGCCCAGATTGCGGAATACCACGCGCAGCGTCTTGTCCGGATATTGCGGATGTTTCTTTTCCGCCTCCGGATACACGCCGCCGGAAACGATGAAAATGTCCGGGTATCCGTCGTTGTCCAGATCCACGATCCCCGCGCCCCAGCACACGTAGCGATTTTCCACGCCGATGCGCGCCAGCCGCGTCACGTCCACAAAATTGCCCTTGCCGTCGTTGTGATACAGCCCGTTGGTGTCGTCGCTGAAATGCGTCTTGAAAAGATCCAGGTGCCCGTCCAGGTCGTAATCGCCCACGCCCACGCCCATTCCCGCCTGCTCCGCGCCGTCTTCATTGAGCGCCACGCCGCGCAGCACGCCCTCTTCCCGGAACGTGCCGTCGTGGTTATTCATGAAGAGCAGGCTGGGCGTGGCATCGCAGGCCACGAAAATGTCCGGCCAGCCGTCCTCGTCGAAATCCGCGGAGACCACCGTCATGCCGTAGCTCCCGCGCAGCGCCGCGATGCCCGCCTGCGCGCTCGCGTCCGTGAACGTGCCGTCGCCGTTGTTCCGGTACAAGGAATGAAATCCGTGCGGCAGGCCGCGCGGCCCGCACGCGACGTCCTGCCCTTTCCAGGTGCAATTGCCGTTGTCGCCGGGCGCGGGCGCATGCTTCAGGTCGAACTGCACGTAATTCGATACGAAAAGATCCAGGTTGCCGTCCAGGTTGTAATCCAGGAAGGTGCAACCCGCGCCGTAGCGCGGCGCATCGTTTGCCAGGCCGGCCTGCTTGGTCACATCGCTGAACGTTCCGTTGCCGTTGTTGCGGTACAGCTTGTTTTGCCCGAAGTACGTGCAGAAGAGGTCTTCAAAGCCGTCGTTATTGTAATCCCCGACGCACACGCCCGAGGCCCAGCCCACTTCGTGCAAGCCCGCTTTTTCCGTCACGTCGCTGAACGTGCCGTCGCGATTGTTCTTGTACAGCCGGTTGCTCGCCCCCGCCGGCGCTCCTTTCAGGCGCGTGCCGCTCAGCAGGAAAATATCCATCCAGCCGTCGTTGTCGTAATCCAGAAACGCGCAGCCGCAGCCCACCGCCTCTAGAATGTAGTCCTTGTGATCCGCGCTCCCGTAGATCACCGGCGCCACCAGGCCCGCCGCCGCCGCGATATCCGTGAAATGCGCGTTGAAAGGCCGCCCCGAAGGCGCCGAGCGCGGCTGCGCCTTCGTGGTATGCGTGGACATCCCCTGACCGAACAGGCGAGAGGCCGAAGCGCCCAGCGAAGCCCCCAGCGAAGCCCGAAAAAACGACCGCCGCGTAAATTTCATGAATGCCATTCTGACACAAACATTATATCCACATCGCGGCGAACCAGCAGCCCCGCGACCCTCTCCCAAGCCGCCCCGCCTCGCACCAAGGCGCCTCGCGCCCCCGCGCCTGCCGCCGCGCCATCAGCTCAACCACGACCGCCGTCCGCCGCTCCACGCCGCTCCACTCAACGTTCGGATCCTTTGCCAGCCACGCTTGTTCTTCTTGCCGGACCGTTTGGACGGCGTGAAAGGCACCTTTTATTCGCGGCCAGATGGTTGGTTTCCTCTACTGTTGCGTCTAGAGTTTTTGAATCTCAAAGTCTAAAGCCAACAGATTGATAGATCCCCCTTTCGGTACGAGACCCAACCGAAAATGCAGGTATGAGGCAAAGTTGTCGTGTGGATTAGCATCCGCGAGAGCCTTCTTCCATGGCGATTCTGAACGACAGTCAGCGCCGTCGAACGCATCAGCGCAGGTCCTCTTACTAGCAAAATCAATTTCGAGTGACAGATATGTTGTGTCTTTGAACCGAAGTTCCGATCTCTCGCTCGTACCGGAATAAAGGTCGATAATTTCGATCACAAAGTCGTCAGTGTCCTGCCCCCTCTCTGATCTCATCGTAAGGAGGCCCATGTTGCACCACTTAATCTGCCCGAACATCGCTTGAACGTCCTTGCTCATGTTTGACTCCGTTAGAAAGCCGCTGCTGCACCGACAAGAGCAGGCGTTGCTGTGCCACCAGATGCCAAGATAACAGCTGCTGCTCCCACGATTACCGCTCCAGCAATAATTGCTCCCTTGTGATCTGAAACCCAAGTTGAGAAGCGGTGCGGATCAGCGCGCCCCGCTTCTTCCGGCGTTAGAGATCTCCCACGCTGTCTAGCGGGCTTCTTGCTCCAATCCCAATCGTGTGCATGCGGGTCTCCCTGGCCGTGGTCACGACCATGATCAATGTCTACGACGGCGCGCCCATCGGGACCATATGTCCTTTCTCCATAGCTACCGGGACTGGCCCCGGGGACTCGATCAGTTGTGTTCGGATCGCCGCTTGAAGGTGTTCGATTTCCCCCTGCAGTCTGCCCACTGGATTGAGAGGTGCCGACTTGTTGAGTGTCTCCTTGCTGTTAAGCTTGCTGATTTTGTGCCGTTCCCGCGTTTTGCGCCACGGTCTGGTCGTTGGCCGTCGTGGATTGCGCCGGCTGCGGGCAACTGTCGGCGCCAGTGCAGTCGTTTTGCACTTGCGCGGTCATGGCCATGTGGCCATCCAGGTCCGCAAACGATTCCGGGTTGTCGCTGACCATCGCGTACAGATTCAGCGTCTGCGGGTTGGTCAGGTTCGCATACGGCACCGGCGCTGGTATGGACGACCAGTCCGCCGAGAGGAACCGCCCATACGCCGACGAGTAATACCGTGCGTCGAAGTTGTCGTTGTTCGTTTCCGGGTCGCGCTCCTTTCCCGTAAACTTATAGTTCTGCGAGCAGGTATTGGTGTAATCGTGCTCGCCGCCGTACGGGTAGAAATCCGCGTCGTAGCACAGCGCGCCCGCCGCCGTCGCCAGCGCCCGCGAACTCCCCAGCATATCCTCCGCATAATAATAGATGCTGTTGCTGCTCACCACCCGATGCGCCACCCGCTTCCCGCCGAAATACACGTACTCGTCGGTGATGTTCCCCGACCCGTCCGACTCATCCAGAATCTGCGTCCCCGCGCCATACCAATAAATCTTCCCGTTGGACTTCTGCACCCGGTCGCCATCGCCGTCATAGCTGTAAGTAAGGCCGCCAGCCGTCTTGATCTCGCTCTCGGCGTTCCACACGTAGGTCGAGGTCGTGTCCGCCGTCTCGTTCCCCGCCAGGTCATACGTGAAAGGCGCCAAGGTGATCCGGTTGTTGGCGTTCACGGCCAGACTCGCCAGCGGCGGCGCCGTCCCGGTGGCGGCCACCGACTGCAGGTTCGCCCACCGGTCGTAACTGAACGCCTGCGACCAGCAATTCGACCCGCAGGGGCTGGGAGTCTGCGCCGTCAGCACGCGGTTCACCTGATCGTAGGTGAACGCCTGCGACCGCGTCGTGTCCCGGTCGTTGGTTATGCCGGCCACGTTTCCGTTGTCCGCCCCCGAATTGTAATTGTACTTCACATCCAGAATCGAGCCCGCCGTCGCCGTGCCACTGCACGCCGTAGAATACGCCAGCGACTGACCAGCCCAAGTTCTTGTACCGGACCCCGTCTTATCTGGATCGCAGATTCAAGCGTTCAACAGCGGCAATTTGTTGCGGCGTTCGGTTCGCCCGGTTTGCGGCCACTTGGGTTGGCGCGTAATTAATTTGTCCTCGTCTCGCCATTCGCATGCGACTTTATCGGCCGCAGCCGGAATTTCGGTGGGAGCCACGCGAGCTCGTCTCGGTCAATTCACGCCTGAAATCAGTCGCGAGGTATTTCTGCATGCCAATCGGAAGGATCCACACAGAGCTGCAGAGAGCTGAATGAATTGTTGTTGGACGCGAGCGAGCCAAATGGACTCCGCTCGCGGTTGTGTCCGGAAACCCGCCGTTGTTGGGGATTGTACGAAAGAGATTAAATGGTCGGGGCGAAAGGATTTGAACCTTCGACCTCCTGGTCCCGAACCAGGCGCGCTAGCCAGGCTGCGCTACGCCCCGACCGTGTGGGCGCGGGTGAGCGGGGGGCTCACACGCGAACCGAACTTAGGATAGCACAGCTGGCGCGGCGGCGTAGCGCACTACCTGGAATCCGCGATGAATTGTTTCCTGTTCGTACTCCATGCCCAGCTTTTCCATCACGCGCAGGGAAGCGCGGTTTGCGGGCATGGCGACGGCCACGATCGTCTGCAGGCCGGCGCGCGCGAATCCATCCTCCAGGGCCGCGCGCGCGGCTTCGGTGGCGAGGCCTTGTCCCCAATGCGCGCGGGCGAGCCACCAGCCGATCTCCGTCTCCTGCGTGCCGGCGAGCGGTTGCAGGCCGCAGAAGCCGATCAGCGCGGACGTTTCCTTGTGGATGAGTTTCCAGAGGCAGTAACCGAGGGTCGCGAAGTGGGTGATTTGCCTGGCGGTGAATTCGCGGATGCGTTCGTCCGGCCAAGGTTCGCCGTTGGTAATGTAGCGCATCACTTCGGGATCGGTTGCGAGCGGGCGCAACAGCAGCCAGTCGTCAGGCTGCCACGGCAAGAGTCGCATGCGCGCTGTTTCGAGCATGGAATATATTCCGGCGCAAAACGCGCCGGCCGGAAACTTTATTTTGCGGCTTCGGCCAGGCGGACCAGTTTCGCTTCGGTGACGGCGGGAAGCGCGCGAATATTTTCCAGGACCGAGGAGTCCACCGCGCCATCGAGCCGCACCAGCGCCACGGCTTCGGCGCCGTGCACGGGCTGACGGCGGCCCAGCGCGAAGGTGGCGATGTTCACGCCGAGATTGCCGAGCGCCGTGCCGATTTTGCCGATGACGCCCGGCACGTCCCGGTTGCGGATCAGCAGCAGCGTGCCTTCGAGCGGCGCTTCGAGCTCGATGCCGTCAATCGCCAGCACGCGCGGCGAGCCGTCCTGGCCGACGGTGCCTTCAATGGTGAGCTTGTGCTCACCGCTTTCCACAATGACCTCGAGAGTGTTGGGAAAACCGCGTTCGCGGCGGCGGGTGGTTTCTTCAACGATCAGCCCGCGCGCCGCAGCCGCCTGCGAAGCGTTCACCAGATTCACTTTTTCATCGAGCACGGAATTCAGGATGCCGATGAGCACTCCGCTGCGGATGACGTGCGAGCCGAGTTCGGCGGGCTCGCCGGCGTAGCGAATGTGGACGCGATTGAAGCCTGCCGAGGGAGCAGCTTGCGCGACGAAAGCGCCGAGGCGCTCGCCGAGCTCGAGATAGGGGCGCAAGCGGCGGTATTGCTCGGCGGAAAGCGCGGGCATATTCACGGCGTTGCGAATGAAACCTTCCGCGAG
The DNA here is from genome assembly GCA_049300435.1 of Candidatus Acidiferrales bacterium. GTDB lineage: Bacteria > Acidobacteriota > Terriglobia > Acidiferrales > UBA7541 > Palsa-295. The sequence goes on from JBAQJS010000046.1 coordinate 46,154, forward strand.
ATAGTCGCGCACCTGCTGGGCGATGAGCGTGCCGACTTCTTCCTGGGCCTCCGCGGTGGAACCGGCGATGTGCGGCGTGGCGATGAGGTTGGGGAGGCCGAGGAGCGGAGAATTTTTAGGCGGCTCGATGGCGAAGGTGTCCAAGGCGGCGCCGGAGAGATGGCCGGAGCGCAAGGCATCGGCGAGGGCGGCTTCGTCAACCAATTCGCCGCGCGCGCAATTGATGAGCCGCGCGCCCTTCTTCATCTTGGCGAGAGCGGCGGCATCAATCATTTTTTCGTTGGAGCGACTGAGCGCGGTGTGCAGGGAAATCACGTCGGAGCGTTTGAGGAGGTCATCGAGCGGGACCAACTCGACTTCGAGTTCGCGCGCGGCCGCGGGCGTCACGTAGGGATCGTGGGCCAGGACTTTCATCTCGAGAGCGCGGGCGCGGCGGGCGACTTCGGTGCCGACGCGGCCCAGGCCGACCAAGCCGATGGTCTTGCCGCGCAATTCCATGCCGGAGGAGGATTTCTCCCAGCGCCCGGCGTGAATGGCGGCGTTGGATTGGGTGACGCCGCGGGCGAGGGCCAGGAGCAAGGCGAAGGTATGCTCGGCGACGCTGACGGCGTTGCCGCCGGGAGTGTTCATGACCAGCACGCCGCGATGGGTGGCGGCGTCCATGTCCACGTTGTCCACGCCGACGCCGGCGCGGCCGATGACGCGGAGTCTGGCGGCGCGGTCGAGCAGGGCGCTGGTGACCTTGGTGGCGCTGCGGACGATCAAGCCATCCGCATCGGCAATCTGATTCAGCAATTCCGCAGCGGGAGGCAGCACGATTTGCCAGCCGGTTTCGCGTAAGAGGGCAATACCACGTTCGCTAATCTTGTCAGCGACGATTATTTTCATTTTAGAAGCGTAATGGGTGAGTGCAACACTGTCAAATGCGATGTGCGCATGCGGCGGATAGAATTTTCGCGGCGGAACGGGATGCGAAGCAAGAATTCGCGCGCGGCGCGGCGCAAAGGGGAACGCGCGGCAGAAGCGGTGTGGTATTCTGGCTGTAAAGCGGGGGAGACGAATGGGATACATCGAAAAAATCCAGGGCGATTTGACCGCGGCGATGAAGGAAAAGGACGAGCTGCGCCTGAGCGTGCTGCGCATGGTGAAGAGCGCGCTGAAGTTGAAGGAAATTGACAAGATGCGCCCTCTGGACGACCTGGAATCGCTGCAGATTCTGCAGACGCTGATCAAGCAGCGCAAGGAATCGGTGGAGCAATTCACCAAGGGCGGGCGCAAGGACCTGGCGGACAAGGAAGAGAAGGAAATCGCCATCATCGAAAAGTACCTGCCGGCCGCGCCGAGCGATGCGGAAATGCACCGCGCCGTCGAAGAAGCCATCAACGAATCCGGCGCGGATTCGCTGAAGCAGATGGGCGCGGTGGTGAAAGCCGCGCGGACGAAACTGGAAGGCAAGTCCATTGACGGAAAAGCGCTGAGCGATAAAGTGCGCGAACGCCTGGCGGAGAAATCCGCGGGCAAGGCCTGAAATAATTCACCGAAATAACGATTCCGCCGCCGGCCAGGCCGGGCGGGGGATGACCTCCACATCCGTGCCAGGTTGGTGCTGTGCCGCTGCCGGAAACCATCGTCGTAAAATACACCGAAGAAGAAGCTGAATATCTGAGCATGCGTCCCGTGGTTCGCCAGACGTTTCGCGCGGCGGAGCTGGTGGACATGATCGTGCAGGTTGCGGGGAAGGATGCCGCGCGGGTACAGCAGATCGTGCGCGGCGGCACGGTGGTGTTCCATTCCTTCCGTTACTGGTGGCAGGGATTCGAGCCGGACGCGGCGGCGCTCGCGGAAATGCTGGCGGCATATCCGGATACCGAGCCGGGGCGCACGTTCCGCGCCGAGGACTGCGTGGAGATCACCCTGGAATCGAGCGGCTGGCCGCCGCGGCATTCCCTGCGGGTGACGCGCGAGACGGCTGGGAAGAGCGGCTGGCTGGGCAGCGCGGCGCGGCTGTTCGGAGGCCGGCCGAGCTTTTGGGAGCGGTTGTCGGATTTCGCCCGGGAGGGGCCGCCGCGTTACCGGGAATATTCCTACGCGCGGCGCGGCGACGTGTATGCGATGGCGCTGAGCGCGGAGCAGATCGCGCGGCTGGGGCGGGAGGCGGCGCGCTATGCGCCGCGCGCGTTGCGAGCGGATTTGCTGGAGCCGCCGGCGGTCTCGCAGATGGCGTTCTTGTGCCGGCGGGGAGTCGTGATTGGTGATTCGTGAGTGGTGAACGGTGATCCCGAACCGCGATTTGGGTTCCGGGGAGCCCGGGCGGGGGCAGTCGGGGCGTGCGGCGGCGGGCGTTGTTGCGACCAAAATTAGCGATTGATTAGGGAATTTGTATTGATGCGGAAGGAGTTGAGTGGGTTTCCGATTTCCGGACAGTAGCGATTGACGGGGCGTGGCCGACGATGGCGGCTGGGGATGCGCGGGTGGGGTGGCGCGGTTCGCGGAATGCGCGCTGGTGGGCGTTTTGGGCGGGATTAGAACGGGGTGCGGTTGTTTGTTTTCAGTGGGTTGCGTCATTTTCTAATCCCGGAATCCGCGATTAGAAATGCGCGGGTGGGTGAAGAGGGGGTGGCGAAGGGCGGCCCGGGGAGCGCGAGAGGCGGAAGCGCGAGCAGGCGCGGGCATGCGTCCTCCTTGTGCGGGCGAAATAAGCGCCCGACTGATGATAACACAGTCGGTAATGGAATGGAAGGGAAATGCGGACGCGGCTTGGGACTAGTACCGGGGCGCGTTCCATTTTGGGAATTGGATTTTGGTGGGGTGGGAGGGAAACGGCAAAGGCAATAGCAACGGCAACCGCAACGGCGAAGGCAACGGCAACGGCCAAACAACGGCAAAGGCTGCCCGGTTCGGTGAACCTGAACCGGCCGCTACAAAGTCAACGACAACGACAACAACAACAACAACGGCAACGGCAACGGCAAAACCGGGGTGGTGGTTGGGGTAGAAAGATGTTGCTTGCTGGAGGTGGCGAGGGTATAAGGGCGCACTTCTTGGGGGTGGGATTTGAGGATGGCTGGTAGGCGATGACCGAGCGCGAGGCGGCGGAGGTTGTAAGTGCGCGCCCTGTGGGGGCTGCTGCTTCGCTTTGGAATCGCGACCTGGCGGCGATTCCGCGGGCGGGGAGGACTTGGGGGACTTACAACTACGCAGCGCTTTGGGTGGCGATGAGCGTGAATATTCCCACCTACATGCTGGCTAGCGCGATGATTGCGGGGGGGATGAACTGGAAGCAGGCGATCTGCACGGTGTTTTTGGGCAACATCATCGTGCTGATTCCAATGCTGTTGAATGCGCATGCGGGGGCGGAGTATGGAATTCCGTTTCCGGTGTTCGCGCGGGCGTCGTTTGGGGTGCTGGGCGCGAACGTGCCCGCGGTGCTGCGGGCGTTGGTGGCGTGCGGATGGTTCGGGATACAGACGTGGATCGGCGGCGAAGCGATCAACACATTGCTCGCGGCGATCTGGCCGGGGTGGAACCACGCGTGGTTGTGTTTCTTGCTGTTCTGGCTGCTGAACCTGGCGGTGATCCTGCGCGGGATCGAAGCGATTCGTTATTTGCAGGGGATTACGGCGCCGGCGCTGCTGTTGCTGGGGCTGGCGATGCTGGGCTGGGCGTATGCGAAGGCCGGGGGGCTGGGGCCGATGCTGGCGACGCCGTCGCGCTTTCACACGTTCGGGGAGTTTTTCGCGTTTTTCGTGCCGTCGCTGACGGGGGTGGTGGCGTTCTGGGCGACGGTGGCGCTGAACATTCCGGACTTCACGCGTTATGCGAAGGGGCAGCGCGAACAGATGCTGGGGCAGGCGCTGGGATTGCCGACGACGATGACGTTTTATTCGTTCATCGGGATTGCGGTGACGTCGGCGACGGTGGTGGTGTTTGGGCAGGCGATCTGGGACCCGGTTGAGGTGCTGAGCCGGCTAGGAAATCCGGTGGCGGTGGTGGTGGCGATGCTGGCGCTGCTGCTGGCGACTTTGAATGTGAACGTGGCGGCGAATGTGGTGTCGCCGTCGAACGATTTTTCGAATTTGTGGCCGCGCAGGATCAGTTTCAAGACCGGCGGGGTGATTACCTGCTTTATCGGGCTGCTGATGCAGCCCTGGAGATGGCTGGCGAGTCATGGCAGCTACGTGATGGGCTGGCTAGTGGGCTATTCGAGTTTTCTGGGGCCGATTGCCGGAGTGATGATCGCGGATTATTACGTGCTGCATCGGCGGCTGATTCTGGCGGACGATTTATATGTGCGCGGCGGGGCCTATGAATTTTCGCGGGGATGCAATTGGCGCGCGGTGGGAGCGCTGGCGGCGGGAGCGGCGGTGGCGTTGAGCGGATTGGTGGTGCGGGAGTTGCGGGGGTTGTATGCATATGCGTGGTTCGTGGGATTTGCGGTTTCGTTTTTTGTTTATTTGCTATTGATGCGGGGGGCGGGAGGGGCGACGAGACGGACGGCGACACAGGCAACGAAGTGAAGCGTCTCTCGGGCTGCTCAGGCGGCTAGGAATCTCTGGATGTCTCGCAGGACTTTGAGGAGCATGGCGCCGGTTAGTCTGCCGGTGAAGGTATTTTGCTGGCTGGGATGGTAGGAGGCAAAGAGGCGCGGGAGATTTTCCGGGAGGGCGTAGGCGGCGGCGTGGCGGAAGGGGAATGCGGCGAGAGTGGCGATCTGGGCGCGGTCTTTGAGCAGGCCGAGATAGGCGCGCAGCGCGATGCCGCCGAGGGCCAGGATCGCGCGAGGTTGGAGGATGGCGAGTTCGCGTTCGAGGTAGGGACGGCAATTTGCGAGTTCGGAGGGCAGCGGCTTATTTGCTGGCGGGGCGCAGCGCAAGGCGGCGGCGATGTAGGCATTTTTGAGAGCGAGGCCGTCCTGGCGATCGGTGGAAGTGGGTTGATTAGCGAAGCCCGCGCGGAAGAGGGCGCGATAGAGGAAATCGCCGGAGCGGTCGCCGGTGAACATGCGTCCGGTGCGATTGGCGCCGTGCGCGGCGGGGGCGAGGCCGAGGATGAGAAGTTCGGCGCGGGGATCGCCAAAGCCGGGAAGGGGCCGGCCCCAGTAATCGCAGGACAGGAAAGCGCGGCGTTTTTCGCGGGCGACTTGTCCGCGGTAGCGGACCAGGCGGGGACAGAGGCGGCAGCGGATTATTTCGCGATTGAGGTGATCTAATTGGTTCACGCGAGCCTCTAAGGGAAAGCTATCATGAATCCGGGATTGGACTGTGCACGTCTATCTGCAATGCTGGGCCGGGAGAGCGGGGAAGAGATTAAGGATTCATCGCAGAGCGCGCGGAGGCTCGAAGGCGGAGCGCCCGGAGGCGGCCGGGCGGCGATGAAAACTGCCGACGTCGCCGAGAACGTTTCTTGGTAGATCGCGGGTAGTCGTCTAGGATGAGCAGCACAGCCGATTCCGGAGCCAACTGAACGCAATGGATACCACGCCCGAAAAAATCATCATTCTGGATGCGGACGCGCACAGCCGGGAAGAAACGCGCGCGGCGCTGCAGGCGGCAGGATACGAAGTGGCCGCATACGCGACGACGCGCGAAGGGCTGGAGGCGATCCAGCAGAGCGGCGCGGACCTGTTGCTGCTGGACGCGACGCTACAGGATCCGACCGCCGGGGAAGTTCTGGCGACGATCCGCGGCGCGGCGAAGACCGAGACGATTCGCGTGCTGTTGCTGGTGGGAGCGGGAGGCGAGCAGCGGGCGAGCGCGCTGGATCTGGGAGCGGACGACGCGATCTCGCGGCCTTGCGACGCGCGGGAAGTGCTGGCGCGGGTGCGGGCGCGGTTGCGGATGCAGCGCGCGGAAAATCAGCTGCGCGACAAGATGCGCATCGCGGAAGAAGGGCAGCAGCTCGCGCATACGGCGTTCGAAGCGCTGGCGGTGACGGAAAAGATGACCAGCGACGCGTTCTCGCTGGATCGCAAGCTGAAGACCGGGTTTGCGGCGGTGCTGGCCGTGGCCATCGTGATGGCGGGAATTTATCTGTTGTTCGTGCGCAGCGCGCAGAAGGAGACGCAGCGCGCGAATTCGATCCTGGCCAAGCTGGAGGGCGGGATCGTGCACCAGCAGGATCTAATCGCGCAGGCGCGGATATTGCGGGCGCAGCAGGGAACGCAGGCGGAGACGACGGGAGCGGCGGCGACGGACGACTTGAAGAAGCAGGCCGCGGACCTGAAAGCGAAAATGGCCGCCGGCAATTCGGGCGATGAGGCCAGCCTGCAAAAGCAACTGGAAGAAACCGACGCGCGGCTGAAGCGCCTGGAAAAGGAAGGAGAAGCGGCGCAAAGCATTATTCCGGCGGACGTGCAGTCGGTGTGCCTGCTGCACGTGGCGGTGGCGTTTAACGATCAAACGTCGGGGCGGCGGTTGCGCTACGGCGGGCTGAATGCGGATGGCGAGCCGCTGCAGGATAGCCAGGGCAATCCGATTCTGACGCTGGATGGAAAAGGGCCGGAAGTGAAGCTGGATGTATTCGGCACGGGTTTTGTGGCCGGGCCGGACGGGCGGGTGATTACCAACCGTCACGTGGCGGAGCCGTGGTGGAAGAACGACGAGCTGACGGCGATGACCGGCCAGGGGTTGCAGCCGCAAATTTCCGCGATCCGGGCGTATTTTCCGGGGGACCCGCGCGCGTTCCACGCGGAGATCGGAGAAATTTCGGACGTGACGGACCTGGCGGAGATGCGCGTGGACATGCAGGACCTGAAACGGTCGGTGCTGGCGATTGATACGGGCAAGCATTCGGCGTTGAGCGGGCAGCCGGTGATCCTGATGGGGTATGCGACGGGGCTGGCCGCGATACTGGCGCGCACCGACGAAGATACGGCGCAGGAAATATTGAAGAAGAGCGGCAGCGACGTGGCGCAGGTGCTGAATGAACTGGCGAAACGGAATTTGATTCACCCGCTGATCACCCAGGGGCATATTGGGGACGTGTTGCCGGACAAGATCGTGTTCGACGCGCAGACGACCAATGGAGGGTCGGGCGGGCCGCTGGTGAATCGGGACGGCAAAGTGATTGGAGTGACGGTGGCGGTGCTGAAGGGATTCGGCGGGTCGAATTTCGGGATACCGATACGGTTTTCGCAGCCTTTGCTGGCGCATTAGCGCCCGAGCTGAGAAGTAAGGATGCGCGCTGCGTCGCGGGAAGCAGGGGACGCAGCGGGCGCTTGTTAACCGGATTGAGCCGTCGCGCGCGGGCCCGTTAAATTGACAGGGCGTGCAGCGCGCGGCTAGCATAGCTGCAGCGATTGTTCCCCCACAGGCGGCTCCGCAGGTGTGCCCGCCGAAGCCTGTACCGCAGGACCTTGCGACCATGGAAAGCAGCTCGCGCGCGAAAAACATTCTGGAGCGGATTGTGGAGGCGCGGCGCGCTGCGGTGGCGCATCGCAAGCGCGTGCTGCCGGAAGCGGCGCTGAAGATGGCGGTGGAGAAGAAGGTTGCGCCGCCGCGCGATTTTGCGGGGGCGCTGGGGCGCGCGGGCGGCATCAATATTATTTCCGAGTTGAAGAAGGCTTCGCCTTCGCGGGGGGTGATTCGCGAGGAATACGCGCCGGCGGCGCTGGCGGCGAGTTTGCAGGAGGCGGGTGCGGCGGCCTTGTCCGTGCTGACCGAAGAGGAATTTTTTCTCGGCTCGCTGGGCGACCTGAAAGAAGCGAGCCGCGCGACCCAGATTCCCATCCTGCGCAAGGATTTCATCGTGGAGCCATGGCAGGTATGGGAAACGCGGGCTGCGGGCGCGGATTCATTTTTGCTGATCGCGGCGATTCTGGACGATGGGGAGTTGCGGGAATTGCTGGAGCTGGGGCACTCTCTGAAAATGGAAGCGCTGGTGGAAGTACACGCGCGCGAAGAGCTGGAGCGGGCACTGGCGGCGGGCGCGCGGATTATCGGCGTGAACAACCGGGATTTGCGGGATTTTCAGGTGCGCCTGGAAACTTCGCTGGGGCTGGGCGAGGCGATTCCGCGGGAATGCATCGCGGTGAGCGAATCCGGGCTGCGGGCGCATGAGGATCTGGTGCGTTTGCAGCGCGCGGGATTCGATGCGTTTCTGATCGGCGAGCACGTGATGCAGAGCGCTGATCCGGCGGCGGCGCTGCGCGCGTTGCTGGCGCCGGCGGGAGCCGGGCATCCGGCAGCATGAGCGGCGCGAGCCGCGGAGCGGCATGGTGAAAGTGAAGATTTGCGGGATCACCAACTGGACGGACGCGCGGCGCGCGGTGGAAGCGGGCGCGGACTTTCTGGGATTTAATTTTTGCCGGGCAAGCCCGCGATATATCGCGCCAGCAGCGGCGCGGCGGATCGTGCGGCGGTTGCGGGCGGAAGTGGCGTCGGTGGGCGTGTTCGTGAACGAGGCGGAGAGCGAGATGCTGGGGATCGCGCGGCGGGTGGGACTCGATTACGTGCAATTGCACGGCGACGAGACGGCGGAAGTGGTGGCGCGCATGCGGCGGAATTTCCGGGTGATCAAGGCGATCCGGGTGCGCGGTTCGTTGCGCGCGGCGCAACTGGAGCGTTTCGAACGCGCCTCGTCTTTTTTGCTCGACGGCTTTGACCGGCGAGTGCGCGGCGGCAGCGGGAAAAGTTTTGACTGGAAGCTGGCGAAAAGGGTGGGGCGCGGGCGGCAGATTTTCCTCGCGGGCGGCTTGACGCCGGAAAATGCCGCGGAGGCGGTGACGGCGGCGCGGCCGTTTGCGATTGACGTGTGCAGCGGAGTGGAATCGCGGCCCGGAAAGAAGGATGCGGCGCGAATGCGCGAGCTGGTGAGTGCGGTGCGGGCGGTGCGTCCGGCGCGGGCAGCGGCCGGGACGCGGAGGAAGGCGCGAGCATGAGCGCGATAGCGCGGGCGGTGCCGGACGAGCGCGGGCGATACGGCCCGTACGGCGGACGTTATGTGCCGGAAACGCTGGTGGCGCCGCTGGAAGAACTGGAGCGGGCATACGCAGCGGCGCGCGCGGACAGCAGCTTTCAGGCGGAGCTGGACGCGCTGCTGCGCGATTTTGCCGGGCGCCCCACGCCGCTACAGTTCGCGGCGCGATTGACGGAGCACCTGGGCGGACCGCGCATCTACATCAAGCGCGAGGATTTGCTGCACACCGGCGCGCACAAGATCAATAACGCGCTGGGGCAGGGGCTGCTGGTTGCGCGCATGGGCAAGAAGCGGATCATCGCGGAAACCGGTGCCGGGCAGCACGGAGTGGCGTCGGCGACGGTGGCGGCGAAGCTGGGGCTTTCGTGCACGGTGTACATGGGCACGGAAGATATGGAACGGCAGCGGCTGAACGTGCTGCGCATGCGTTTGCTGGGCGCGGAAGTGGTGGGCGTGGATTCCGGCAGCCGCACGCTGAAAGATGCGATCAACGAAGCGATGCGCGACTGGGTGACGAACGTCGAGGATTCGCATTATTTGTTGGGGTCGGTGTTGGGCGCGCATCCTTATCCGCAGATGGTGCGCGATTTTCAGAAAGTGATTGGAGAAGAGGCGCGCGGGCAGATTTTGCGCGCGGAAGGGCGTTTGCCGGACACTTTGATCGCTTGCGTGGGCGGCGGGTCGAATGCGATCGGGCTGTTTCACGCGTTTCTGGGCGACGCCGCGGTGAAGATGATCGGGGTGGAAGCGGGCGGGCGCGGGACGACTCTGGGCGAACATGCAGCGCGGCTGGCGAGGGACGGAGGATTCAGCGGAGCGCGGCCGGGAGTGTTGCAGGGAACTTATACTTATATTTTGCAGACCGCGGACGGACAGATTGCGACAACGCATTCGGTTTCGGCGGGGTTGGATTATCCGGGGGTGGGTCCGGAGCACGCCTGGCTGGCGGAACAAGGACGCGCGGAATATTGCGCGGTGAGCGACGGCGAGGCGGTGGAAGCGGCGAAGACGCTTGCACGATTGGAAGGGATTATCCCGGCGCTGGAATCGGCGCACGCGGTGGCGGAGCTGCTCCGGCGCGCGCCGCGAATGAAGGATGAAGTGGTGATTCTGAATCTTTCAGGGCGCGGCGACAAGGACATGGATATTTTCTCGCGCTATGTCTGAGAACTTCGCATCACCGCGCGCGGTGGCGGTGCAGCCGGCGGGGCGGATCGCGCGGCGGTTCCGGGAGCTGGCCGAGGCCGGCGAACTGGGGCTGGTGGCGTACATCACGGCGGGCGATCCGTCGCTCGCGGCGACCGAGAAATTCGTGCTGGCCGCGGCGGAGGCGGGCGCGGACGTGATCGAGCTGGGCGTGCCGTTCAGCGATCCCGTCGCGGACGGGCCGACGATTCAGCGCGCGAGCGACCGCGCATTGCGCAGCGGGACGACGCTGGCGGGCGTGATCGAGCTGGTGCGGCGGATTCGCGCGCAGTCGGATGTGCCGCTGGTGCTCTTCAGTTACTTCAATCCGATTTTGCAGATGGGGCTGGGGAAATTTGCCGCGGCTGCGGCGGCGGCCGGGGCGGACGGCGTGCTGGCGACGGATTTGACGCCTGAAGAAGCGGTGGAATACCGCGCGACGCTGCGGGCGCACGGGCTGGACACGATTTTTCTGGCGGCGCCGACTTCGACGGACGCGCGGCTGGGGCAGATTGGGGCGGCATCGAGCGGGTTTTTGTACGTGATTTCGCGCGCGGGAGTTACGGGAGCGCGCGAGGCGCTGCCCGCGGAATTGCCGGCGCTGGTGCGGCGGACGCGGAAATTTACGGCGCTGCCGATCGCGGTGGGATTCGGGATTTCGCTGCCGACGCACGTTACGGTCCTGGGCGGGATTGCGGATGCGGCGGTGGTGGGGTCGGCGTTGATGGCGGAGATTGAGAAGGCGGCGACGGTGGAGGATGCGGTGGCGGCGGTGGCGGGGCGGGTTCGGAGTTTGAAGTCGGCGGCGCGTCGCGGGGTTAGCCGGCGGAGTGGAGAGGGGTTGTAGCGCGGACGCGGGGGGAGTTGCGCGGCGGCGGGCAAGGTTGTGCCGCGCCTTCCTTCGACCCTGCCGCCGGCAGAGTCTCAGCATGAAACGGCGCGGGTGCGGCGGTGCTCCGGAACAAGCGAGAGAGCGATGCGCGAACGGAAGTCTGCGCGAATCAAGAGCAGTCAACGCACGTTCGTCCTCAGCGAAATTTCTTGTCCAGTGCAGGCAGTGTTTCGATGAAAACGTGACCGACGATTGCCAGGCTCCGGGGATCCACTTTGTCTAGGGTGTCCTGAGGAGTGTGCCAATAGGTTGAGGCCACGTCGAAGTCAATGATGTCGCAGGCGGCTACGCCGCGGCGGATGAACGAGAAGTGATCATCACCACCCACGGTGGTGCTTTCGTTCACGAAGACATGCCCGTAGCCTAAGCGGGCGGCGGTGGCCCAGATGAGATCGGTGAGCCAGCGCGTGGAGCCGGTATCCCGCTTGATCTTGAGATCGGAGGGGCCAATCATGTCCGCGAGAATCATGGCTTTGACGTATTTCAGGTCTCCGGAGAGCGCCATGCTGGCGGCCATCTCGCGGCTGCCGAATGTGCTGTTGGCGTCCGTCCACTGAACGCTGTTCTTGTCGGCCCATTCTTGCTGCGCTTCTTCGCCGTCGAAAAACACTATCCAGGTGTTGAGAGTGATTCTGGTCTTGCGAGCGCAGAGGATTCGCGCGAGTTCGAGCATGGTGCCGGTGCCCGAGCCGCCATCGTCGGCGCCGACGAAATTCGGCAAGCGCACCGTGTCGTAGTGAGTGGCGTACAGGACGATGTTGCGGCCCGTGCCGGGAATTTTGGCGATGATATTTTTCATGGGGAGATTGCCGAGCGGCGTGGAGCCGTGGAAGTCGTGCTCCTCGACCGGGCATCCAAAGCTTTTGAGCTGGCCGATGATGTAGGCCTGCGCGCGATGAATTCCGTCCGAAGCTGGCGGGCGCGGCCCAATTGCGACCAAACGACGCACATGTTCGTAGGCTCGGGTGCCGTCGAAGCCGCCGGTGGCGGGCGGAGGAAGCGCGGCGGAAGGATTTGCTGCTTGGGTGGATGCTGCAGCGTTTGCCGCCGAGAAGTTTGCACCGGGGGAGCGGCCATCGCAGGCGAGCACGCAGAAGAGAGCGAGGCTCGCGAAGAGGATTTGGCATCGGCGCATAGGGAACCTCCCGAGGCGCTGCGGTCGCCGTGGTGCGGCGATGGACGTTGATGATACGTTCTCTGCGACGGGAGGCAAAGAAGAGATGCAGTTGGGTTTTGGCGGGGCGGAGACTGAGGTTCGCCCTGGGGAGTTGCGCGGCGGCGGACGAGGCTGTGCCGCGCCTTGCTTCGACCGTGCCGCTGGCAGGGTCTCAGGATAAAACGGCGCTGGTGTGGCGGGCTTGCGGAACGGGCCTGCGACTGGCGCGGTGATTGTTCGACGAGCTAATTTATTTGGGTTGGGTCGTATTGCGGTCGGGGCGCGCGGCCCGGCGAACGAACGTTACGAAAAGCTTCCTTACTTGCAGTAAACTTCCTGGGCATTCATTCCGTACATTTGTGACTTGAGGAGAATAGATGGATAAGCGCGTGGCCAACGCGGACGCTGCCGTTGCGGGCATTGAGGATGGCGCGACGATTTTGCTGGGTGGATTTGGGCTGTGCGGGATTCCGGAGAATCTGATTGCGGCCTTGCGGCGCAAAGGAACGAAGGACCTGACGTTGGCGTCGAACAATGCGGGAGTGGACGATTTTGGGATTGGGTTGCTGCTGCAAAGCAAGCAGGTGCGGAAGATGATTGCGAGTTACGTGGGGGAGAACAAGACATTCGAGCAACTGGCGCTGAAGAAGGAAATTGAGGTGGAGCTGAACCCGCAGGGGACGCTGGCGGAACGGATTCGCTGCGGGGGCGCGGGAATTCCGGCGTTTTACACGCCGACGGGTTATGGAACTCCGGCGGCGGAGGGCAAGGAAGTGCGCGAGTTCAACGGGCGGCCGTACATGATGGAGCGGGCGCTGCGCGGGAATTTCGCGTTTATCAAAGCGTGGAAGGGCGACCGCTGGGGAAACCTGGTGTATCGCAAGACGGCGCGGAATTACAACGCGGTGATGGCCACGGCGGCGGATTATGTGATTGCGGAAGTGGAGGAAATCGTGGAGCTGGGAGCGCTGGACCCCGACTGCGTGCATACGCCGGGAATTTTCGTGGACGCGATCTTTCAGGGCGAGAAATACGTGAAGCGGATCGAGCGGCGTACGGTGCGCAAGCGTTAGGAGCTGCGAATGGCGACGGATGTGGACAAACGGGAAGCGATTGCGCGGCGCGTGGCGCGGGAATTGCACGACGGATATTACGTAAACCTGGGGATTGGATTGCCGACGCTGATACCGAATTATCTGCCTCCGGATATTGAGGTGATTCTGCAATCGGAGAACGGAATGCTGGGGATCGGGCCGTATCCTTACGAGGGCGAGGAAGATGCGGACCTGATCAATGCGGGGAAGGAAACGATCACGGAGATGCGCGGCTGTAGCTATTTTTCGAGCGCGGAATCCTTCGGCATGATTCGCGGGGGGCGGGTGGATCTGACGGTGCTGGGCGCGCTGCAGGTGGACGAGGCGGGAAACCTGGCGAACTGGGCGATCCCGGGAAAGATGTTGAAGGGCATGGGCGGGGCGATGGACCTGGTGGCGGGGGCGAAGCGGGTGATCATCGCGATGGAGCACACCACGAAAGACGGCGAGGCGAAAATCGTGAAGAAGTGCAGCCTGCCGTTGACGGGAGTGGGGGTGGTGAAGCTAATCGTCACGGAGTTGGGGGTGATCGAGGTGACGCCGGAGGGTTTGGTATTGCGCGAAGTGGCGGCGGGAGTGACGGCGGAGGACGTGCAGAAGGCCACCGAACCGATTTTGAAGCGCGCGCCGGATTTGAAGACGATGTCTGTATAGGGGATGCGGGAGATGGCGCGCGGATGACGCTTGGATAACGTTCGCGGGGACGGGGTACGCGGGGCGCGGTGAATTACGATAACATGCGGGTAACACAGGGCATTCAGGAGAGTTGATGGAGCCGCACTCGATCGTGGTGATCAGCCTGCACACGCCGAAAGAAAGGCTGTGGGGCGAATTGATGGACATGACCAGCTCGGGCGTGACCTTGCGGGGAATTGACCTGAACTCGTTCGACGATTTCGTGAGCCAGGTGCTGCACCCGGAAGGGGATCGCATGGGTTTGCCGACGCTGTTTTTTCCGATGCTGCGGATCGAACGCATCGCGCTGGACGAGGCGCGCGGATCCATTCCTTCGCTGGCGGAAATGTTCGAGAAGAAGACCGGCCGAACGCTCGAGGACTATCTGGCGCAGTTCGCGTAGGCGGCATTTCCGGCGTCTTGCAAAACAAATCCATGACCAGCCGAATCCTGACGGTTCCCAACCAGCTTACGTTCCTGCGGCTGGCCTTCCTGCCTTTTTTCATCATGGCAATCCATTACGAGCGGTACAGCTGGGCGCTGGGAATCCTGATCGTGGCGGGGATGACCGATGCGCTGGATGGCTGGCTGGCGCGCGGGCTGAATCAGAAGACGCCGCTGGGAGCGTATCTGGATCCGATTGCGGATAAGCTGCTGCTATCTTCTTCATACTTCGAGCTGGCGCTGCACGGAAAAATCGCGTGGTGGCTGACGATCCTGGTGCTGGGGCGCGACGTGCTGCTGCTGGTGGCGAGCGCGGTGATACTGATTACGGTGGGGTACATGTCCTTGCCGCCGAGCATTTACGGGAAGGCCACGACGTTCTTCGAGATCACCATGATATTTCTGGTGCTGGTGCTGGCGCTGTGGGACAACCAGGCGCTGTGGATGTTGAAGGAGCTTTGCGGGTACCTGGTGGCGGCGTTTGTGTGCATTTCGGGATTTAATTACAGCATCGTGGTGTCGCGGCGATTGCACACGGGCGGGTGAGGCGGCCGGCGATGACGCACGGAAGGGCGCGACGGCCGGCTAGCCGTTAGCCCGTGTGCAGGACGCCGAAGGCTACCATGCCCAGGCTTGCGGCGATGAGCGCGGCGGTCGTCCAGCCGAGCAGACTCGCGCGGGTCCATTCCTCGGGCGAGGAAGGGGCGCGGTCGGCCATGATTTTCCCCAGGGCGAAGCCGCTGATGAAGCCGCCGAGGTGCGCGGCGTTGTCAATTCCCGACAGCATGAAGCCCATGATGCCGATATAGATCAGCCATTTGATCAACTGGCTGCGCAGCATTTGCATGGAGGCGCTGCGGCGGTTGGTGGTGATGGCAAAGAGAACGCCGATCAGGCCGAGCAATGCGCCGGAGCCACCGATGCTGAAGTGGCCGATGGCGCCGCTGAGAAGATAGGCTCCGACGCCGGTGGCCACGTAGATGAAGAGATAACGCGCGGAGCCGTACAGTTCCTCGACTTGCGGGCCGATGTCCATCAGCACCCACATGTTGAATCCGATGTGCAGCAGGCCGCCGTGCAGAAAAGTCGCCATGATCAAGCGCCACGGTTGGAGCAGATCGAAAGGCCAGGGCAAGGACGCGCCGAGTTTTTGCAGGATTTGGCCGCTGATGCCGCCGAGGCCCATGATGGCGGAAAATCCGCCGCCAGCCGGGGCTTGAAAGCCGACGGTGCGGATGGTGGCGAGCAGGCTGGCGCCATAGAGCAAGCAGCTCAGGGTGAGGATGCCGTAGGTGGCGGGGGACGTGGCGGGCAGCAGGCGGCTGAGAGAGCGGGTGGCCGCGGCCATTCCAAAAGTGAGGCTGGCGCCGCATTGATGGCATTTGGTGGCGGTGGCGCCGACGAGCGTGCCGCAGGCGGGGCAAAGTTTCGGGCGGGGATTTTCCTTGGCGCTGCCGCCAAAGAGATCACTCAACTGTTTTCGAAAGCGATCGAGTTTCCAACGCAGACGCGGCGAGATATCCAATAGGGTTCCTTGCGAGAATGTGAGTGCGTTCCTATAATACCGAAAATGCGAGCAAACCAGTGAACCGGGAAACTGCGTGAGGCCAGCGAGCGGGCCGGAGAATCTTCGCGGAAAATTCAGGCGGGATGGGCGGGGCGAGCGGCGCGGCGGTCTTGCGCGGCTGGCGCTGGCGATGGCACTTGCGCTGCTGGGGGTTGCGGGATGCGCGCGACGCCAAGTGGCTGCGCAGCCTCCGGCGAATGTGCCCGCGGCACAGCCATCGCCGGGGCCGGGCGTTTCACCGCCGTCGGGGCCACCGCCCGCGGCCGAGCGGCAGCCTGCGGTGCCGGGCGCGTACGTGGAGGAAGGGGTGGCGTCGTGGTACGGAGTGCCGTTCAACGGGCGGCGCACGTCGAACGGCGAGATTTACGATATGCACCAGTTCACGGCGGCGCACCGCACGCTGCCGTTCAACAGCGTGGTCCGGGTGACGAATTTGAACAATGGAAAGCAGACGGAAGTGCGCATCAATGACCGTGGGCCGTTTGTGGCGAACCGGGTGATTGACCTCTCGTTATCGGCGGCGCAAGCGATTGAAATGGTGGGGACCGGCACGGCGAAGGTGCGGCTGGAGATTATGTCCGGGCCGAATCCGAACGTGGGCTACTTCGGAGTGCAGATTGGCGCGTTCAAGGTTCAGGAAAACGCCGAGCGGCTGAAAGCGCAGATGGAAACGATGTATCCGCCGGTGAGCGTCACTGCGTACGATTCGCCGAATGGGACGTTCTATCGGGTGCGCGTGGGCCGGGTGCCGAGCGAAGCGGCGGCGCAGAGTCTTGCGGATAAGCTGCGCAACGAGGAACAACTGACAACGTTTGTGGTGCGGCTGGACGATTGAGCCGGCGCGGCGCCTACCTCTATTTGTGCTTCATCACGTAAACGCCATCCCATTCGGCAGAAGGTTCCTGCGCCAGGAATTCCTCGCAGCGGGTGAGGAAGACGCCGGAAGGGCCGTCGTGGGGCCAGCGGTCGAGAATGGCGGCGAAGGCGGAGCGAGCCGTGTGCCATTCGCGGCGCTTGTACACCGCGCGCGCGGCGGTAAATGATTCGACGAGTTGCCTGCCGTCCTGTTCGCCGGTGCGCGGGCCCAGAATTTCGTAAATGGTCACGGGCTGCAGCTTGCCTTTCACGCGGATCAGATCAATTTCGCGGAGGATCAGCTGGCCGCTGTGCAGGGCGGCGTGGGTGAACTCGCTGATCAGGATCTGCGTGCCGTATTCCTTGTTCAAGCCTTCGAGGCGCGCGGCCAGGTTCACGGCGTCGCCCATCGCGGTGTATCCGTAGCGGAGCTCCGAGCCCATATTGCCGACGGAGGCGACGCCGGAATTGACGCCGATGCCGATTTCGAGGACCGGCATTCCCGTGGCGCGCCACTGGGCCTGGAGTTCGGCGAGGCGCGCGAGCATATTGAAGGCGCTGAGGCAGCAACGGTCGGCGTGATCGGGCTCGTCGAAGGGTGCGCCCCACATGGCCATCACCGCATCGCCGATGTATTTATCGAGAGTGCCGCGGTGCTGGAAGATGGTTTTGGTCATCTCGGTGAGGTAGCCGTTGAGGAGATCGGCGAGCTCCTGCGCATCGAGCGATTCGGAAATGGTGGTGAAACCGCGGATGTCGCTGAACAAGACGGTGATTTCAGTTTTGCGCGGTTTCACCAGTTCCGGGGTTTTGAGTACGCGGCGGACGACTTCCGGGCTGACGTATTGCTGGAAGGCGCCGCGGACTTTGCGTTTTTCCTGCTCCTCGACGAGGACGCGATACAGCGCGACCAGGCTGACGTTGGGAACCAGAGTGAAGAGCGCCGGAACGACGAAATTCAGCCACCAACCGTGCAGGAACGCCCAGTAAACAATGCCGGCGAAGGGCAAGACGAGCGCGAGGGCGAAGACCATCCAGCGCGGCTGAACCACGGCGAGCCAGATTCCCAGCGGAATGCCGAACAGGAGAATGAATCCCACGTCGGTGAGGGCCTGCGGGCCGCGGTCCACGATGAACTGCTGATTCAAAATGTTGTCAATAATATTGGCGTGGATCTCGGTACCGGGAAAATCAATGCCGCCAAACGGGGTGGCGCGCAAGTCGCCGATGCCCGTGGCGGAGGCGCCGACGAGGACGATCTTGTCCTTGAACGTGCCCGGCGGAAAGTTCTTGAGGGCCACATTCGCGAAGGAGACGTAAGGATAGGTGCGCGCGGGGCCGTGATAATTGACCAGGAGGCGGCTGACGTCGTCGGTGCGGACAATCAGCTGGGGCCCGAATTCCACGCTGACGATTCCGGCGCCGCCATAGGTGAGCACCGTTTCCTGGTCGGGGAGGCCGAGATACAAACGAATGGCTTGGACATCCAGGGAGGCGTAGAAGTCCCAATTGGCGCGGTCGGGGTCGCGGCCATAGGGAATGGCGAGAGGCAGACGGCGCACCACTGAGTCGGGATCCACGAAAACGTTGAAGAAGCCCACGCCTTTTTTGGCGGCCACGGCGTCGGTGAAAATGGGGGCGTTGGCTTCGGTGCCGCGCGGCAGAAGATACAAATCCTCATATTGCTTGATGACGCGAACGCGGCCCGCTTCGCCGCCGGCGGAGGGCAGAGGCCGCACCTCCGGAAAGGGGAAGTAAGCAATCTGGTTGGCGTATTCATCGAGCGACTTGCTGGAAACTCCGGCGAGGTCGGACTTGGTGTACAGAAAATAATTTCCCAAGACCACGTTGCCGAAACGCTGGATGGCCTCGACGACTTGCTGGTCGTAGTTATATTGTTTTTCCTTGTTTCGGATGGTGGCGAAAACCGAGGGACTGACGGCGCGGCCCTTCTTTTCCTGGGCGGCCAAATCGCCGGATAGTTCCTGCAGGGGCAGCACGGTTTCGTCGGGCTTGCTGAAGGTCATGTCGAAAGCCACGACGCGCGCGCCATCTTCGCGCAGAGCGTCAATCAGGTGCGCGAAATGGATGCGCGGGAAGGGCCAGCGGCCCAACAGTTCCTGGGATTCCTGATCCACGTCCACGATGATGATGCGCGGGTCGGGGCGGGTGCGGCCGCGCAACTGAAAGCGGGTATCCAGAGTGGAAAGTTCCAGGCGATGGACAAAATCGAAGAGCGGCATGGGGCGCTCGCCGAGGAAGGTGGCGACGTAGATGGCGAGGGCGGCAAGCGTGATCAGCAGACTGAGGGCCAACGACACTTTGTGGTCCCACCACTCGCGAAGCAATCGCAAGATTCCGGTGATCAGGATTGTGGGCGTAGCCATAATTGGCGCGAGCGCGGTACAGGGTTGGAAATTGAAATCCGCGCAAGGCTAACAAACCGGTGCGCTTGATTCAAGGCGGGAAGGAGAAGGATGTGCGCCGCGGGGGAAGGGCTGTCCCAATACAAGAAAGATGGGTATAGAATCGGCTTGGCTAGCGCCGCAGGGGGTTGGTCGTGCCGGGGCGCCAGCGCGCGGCATTGGAGCATATGGCCGAGAAGCAGGAAGTGTGGTGCCTGGCGGGTTCGGTGGCGCAGAAGCTTCTGGCGCCTTTACGGGAGAATTATAGCCTGCAACTGCTCAGCAGTAAGGAAGGCGATTCGAACGGGGCGCGAGAGCCCGGAGCCTCGACCAATTGCGGGGTGGTCCTGGCGGAGATGCGCGAGGGCAACCCCGTGCTGCCCGTTTCGTGGGGCGGAGTAGATGGCAATTACCGTGTGATTGGCGTGCTGCTTGAGGGAGCCTCTGGCGCAGCGAAGGCCGCGCGGCCGGCCGGGGGGAAGGAACCAATTCCCGTTTTCGCTTA
Organism: Candidatus Acidiferrales bacterium; assembly: GCA_049300435.1. Lineage (GTDB taxonomy): Bacteria > Acidobacteriota > Terriglobia > Acidiferrales > UBA7541 > Palsa-295. The sequence continues at coordinate 65,848 of JBAQJS010000046.1, forward strand.
CGTTTCCGCGAGCGCTTCGCGGGAAGAGCTTGAGAAGACGGTGGCGGTGGCGTTCGAGAACATCGAGCTGGTGCGGAGCGAGCGCGCGGCGCGCGAAGACCTGGAGAACGCCGAACGCGAGCGCGAACAACTGAACGAGATCGGCGCGGCGCTTTCTTCGCAGCGCGACGTGCGTTTACTGCTCAGCCTGATTCTGGCGAAGGCACGGGAAATTACGCGCGCGGATGCCGGGTCGCTCTACCTGGTGGACGAAGAGGCCAACGGCGGGCGGCATTTGCGTTTCATGCTGACGCAGAACGACAGCCTGGAGTTTCCCTTCAAGGAGTTCACGCTGCCATTGGCGGAGGATTCGCTGGCCGGATACACGGCGCTGCGCGGCGAGGTGCTGAATTTCCCGGACGCGCACCACATTCCGGCGAAGATGCCTTTCCGCTTCAACGAACATTACGACCGCGATTCCGGTTACCGCACGAAATCGCTGCTGACCCTGCCGATGCGCAACGCCAAAGGCGAGGTGCTGGGAGTGCTGCAACTGATCAACGCGAAGCGCGATCCGGCGGCGCGGCTGCACAGCGAGGCGGACGTGACGGAGTACGTGCAGCCGTTCGAGGCGCGGTCGGTACGGCTGGCGCTGTCGCTGGCGTCGCAGGCGGCGGTGGCCTACGAAAACCGCAAGCTGTACACGGAGATCGAGACGCTGTTCGAAGGGTTCGTGAGCGCGGCGGTGACGGCGATCGAGCAGCGCGATCCGACAACCTCCGGGCATTCGCTGCGCGTGGCGACGTACACGGAGGGGTTGGCCGGGATCGTGGACCAGGTTGGCACAGGCCCTTATCGCGCGACGCATTTCGACGCGGAGCAGATGAAGGAAATTCGCTACGCGGCGCTGTTGCACGATTTCGGAAAAGTGGGCGTGCGCGAAGAAGTGCTGGTGAAGGCGAAGAAGCTGTACCCGATGCAAATGGACCTGGTGAAGCAGCGCTTCGATTACATCCGCAAGGAAATGGAAGCGAACATGGTGCGGCGCAAGCTGCAGATGTTCCTGGAGCGGGACCGCGGTGACGCGCTGGCGGAAATCGCGCGACTGAGCGAGGATTTCGAGCAACGGATGGCGCGGCTGGACGATTACCGCGAATTCATTTTGGAAGCGAACGAGCCGACGCTGATGGAGCAGAGCGAATTCCGCAAGTTGCGGGAAATCGCGCAGCAATATTTCGTGGACACCACCGGCCTCGAGCTGCCCTACCTGAGCGCGGATGAAATGCGGCTGCTTTCCATTCCGAAGGGCAGCCTGGACGCGGCGGAACGCCTGGAAATCGAATCGCACGTGATCCACACTTTTAATTTTCTGAGCCAGATTCCCTGGACCAAGGAATTGCGGCGCATACCGGAGATCGCGCGAGCGCACCATGAGAAGCTGAATGGCGAGGGGTATCCGTACAAGCTGCACGGCGACCAGATCCCGTTGCCGACGAAGATGATGACCATCTGCGATATCTTCGATGCGCTGACCGCTTCGGACCGGCCGTACAAAGGCGCGGTTCCCCTGGAGCGCGCGCTGAGCATACTGGACGATTGCGTGCAGGCCAATGAAATTGACGGCGAGCTGTTCCGCATGTTCCGCGAATCCAAAATATACGAGCGGGTGACGCCGCCCGTGCCGAAATAATGGGGCGGCGAAAGATTTTCCGCGCGGGCGGAGCAGAGGCAGCAAGATGGGCGGCGGAAGCGCTGCGGGCGATCGTGTTTGGAAGCCTGCTGGTGGGGCTTTCCGCGGTTGGTACGCGGGCGCAATCCGGCGAATCCACCACATGGACCGTTTCGATTGTGCTGCCGCCGCGACTGGTGGCGGGACAGCCGGCGACGCTGGCGGTGCTGGGCGTGGACGGGCGGCTGGCGGAGGGAGTGACGGTGGAAATTGGCAAAGACCAGCGCGTGAAGACGGACAAGACGGGGCGCGCGCTTTTCACGGCGCCGACGGACGCGCCTGTGCTGATTGCCGACGCCGCGGGAGATTCCGCCGCGGCATTGGTAGATGCGGCGGCGGCCGGGGCGAGCGAGCGCGCCGCACAGGTGCCGCCGGTGGTATCGCAGCTGGACCAGTTTTCGATTTGCGGCGGGGGATTTGGCGGCGCGGCGGATGCGAACGTGGTGAGCATCAACGACGAGCGGGTATTTGTCCTGGCGTCTTCACCGGAATGCATCGTGGTGCTGGCGAGCCCGCGAGCGCTGCCAGGCCCGGCGAAAATATCCATCGAGACGCCCGCGGGGCAGTGGAGCGCGGCGACGACGCTCGCGAGCTTGCACTTCGATCCACCGCTGCCGCCGCTGGTGCCGGACAAGAGGAGCCAGCTGACTTTGCACGTGCAGGGTTCGGACCAGGCCTTGCGCGTGTGGGTGGAGAATGAGACGCCCGGCGTGCTGCGATTTTTGCGGGGCGACCGGCAGGAATTGCTCACCTCGGGCGGGCCGCAGAATTCGGCGGAGATCGAGGTGCAGGCGGTGAGCACGGGAGATTTTCAGTTTCACGGGCGAATCCTGGCGGCGCCGGACGCGGGGGTGGCGCGGCGGTATCTGGCCGCGGCGGAAACCATGGCTCCCAAGGATCTGCAACACGCGACCAAAAGCCTGGCGGACAGGCTGACGCATCATCCGGACGATACGCAGAGAGTGTGGCGCGAGGCGGAAGGGATTCTGGCGACGACGATGGCGGGAGACTACCGCACGCTGCTGGAAAGCGCGGCGGCGGCGCTGCAGTGAGGGCTAGTCTTCGGACGCGGGGCTGAGGATTTTTGCGGGCGCTTCGGGAAGCGCGCCCTGGGCCATTTGCTCGAGGGAATTGCGGGCGCGGCCGAGGCGACTGTCGGCGTCTTCGTAGCTCTGCTGCGCGTGGCGCAGATGGGTGCCGAGCTTGTCGTAAACTTCAGCGAAAGTCTCCAGCTGTTTTTTCAACCCCGCCATGCCGGCGAGCAAGTGGCGGGTGTTCTCCTCGATTTTCTGGCCTTGCAGGCTGATGGCGACGGCGCTGAGGCAGGCGTAAAAAGTGTTGGGGGAAACGGGAAAGACTCTCTTGGCGCGGCAATATTCGTCAATCGGGCCGCACTTGGAATCCTCGGTCATCAGCAGTTCGTAATAGACGCCCTCGGAAGGCACGAACATCAGCGCGTAATCGAAGGTGTGCTCGTCCGGCAGGATATATTTTTCGGCGATGGTGTCCGCATGCTTGCGCACAGCGAGAGAAAAATCGCGGCGGGCGGCTTCGCCGGTATCGAGGAGCCGGCGGTACGCGTCCAAAGGGAACTTGGAATCAACGGAAAGAATGCGGTCGCCGCTGCGCACGATGGCGTCCACGATCGCGCCGGTGGAATCGAAGCGGTATTGGGTCTCATAGGCGCTGCGCGGCAGCGCATCCTGCAGCAAACGCTCGAGGACCACTTCGCCGAGCATGCCGCGGGTTTTCGCGCCGCCCAGCACATTTTGCAGGGTCTGCGCCGATTGAGACATTTCGTGGCCGGCCTGCTGGACTTCCGCGAGCTGCGTGCTGATTTTGCGGATGGCCTCATTGGAGGATTGCAGTTGCTGGGCCATGGCGATCTGCGCGTCGCTGGCAAGTTTTCCGGATGACGCGACGCCGCTCTGGAGTTCCTGGCGCACCTGGCCGAGCTGCGTGGTGACGGATTGCATGAGGTGGTTGAGCTGCGCGCTTACGGATTGGCCCTGGGCAGCGAGAGAATTTTGCATCTCCTGGCGGACGGCGGAGAGTTGCGCGTCCGAACGACGGCCGGCGGACCAGGCGACGGCCACGACCGCCGCTACTACGGCGATGGCAACCAGGCCGATGATCACCCACAAGACAGGACTCATCAATACGGTTCCTCGAGCGCGGAGCGCTCCTACGGAGTGCTTGCAAATACTTTAACGCGAACGCGCGAGTGGGAGAAGGTGTTTCAGGCGCGCGGCGGTTGTACCGTTGCGAATGGTGCGTTCGGTTGCGCCGCGGGAAGGGCAAAGGCAAAGGCAAAGGCAAAGGCGCAGCCAAAGCCAAAGCCAAAGCCAAAGCCAAAGCAACGGCAACGGCTGCCCGGTTCGGTGAACCCGAACCGGCCGCTACAAAGTCAAAACCTGATCCTCGGAGGATTTTGCCCCAGAGTGGGACGCAGCGGCGCCCGCAGATTGTTTGGGCGACGGGCCGCGGTAAATTTTCGTGGCGCGATCAGAAGCTGAGTTTCAGCGCAAACTGGAACGTGCGCGGGTCATAGGCCGACGTCGGTTGTCCGGCCGGGCAGGTGTTGGCGCCCGCAGTGGAATCGCAGACCGGGTTGACGCCGCTGACGTTGAAGCGGTTCAGCATGTTGAACCCGTCGGCGATGACCTGGAGATTCACTCGCTCGGTAATCGGAATTTGGCGCGCGATGCGCAAGTCAATCTCGAAGAAGCCCGGCTGGGTGTAGGTATTGCGGCCGAGATCTCCGGTGCAGCCCGTGGGAGGGACGGGAACCAGGGCGCTGGGCGGAATCGGCGATCCATTGCTGCCGAAGCAGTTGGTGGGGATGATGAACTCGGCGCCCGAAATGAAGGGCGAGGTGGTGGCCGCGGGGAAGCCGGGAGGTACGGGCGTGCCTGCGGGCAGCACGGAAGGGCGGCCCGTGGAAGAACCGAAGTCGAGGTTGGTGTCGTAACCGAGCAGGACGTTGTAAGGGCGGCCCGAAGCGAGCTCGATAACCGGAGAAATGGTGAAGTTGGCCAGGATTTTCTTCCACATTTCCGAATCGCTCTGGTGGTAGGGGGTTTGATAGACCGCGCTGGTGATCCAGCGATGGCGCTGATCGAAATCGGAGTTGCCGCGGTCGCCGTTGGGGTTGCTGTTGTCCTGCGGATTGAGGAGGGTGGAAAGGTCAGTGGAATCGTCAATCGTGTGCGACCACGTCCAGCCCGAGAGCATTTCAAAACCGTGCGAGAAGCGCTTGGTGACCGTGAGGGTGAACGCATTGTAGAGAGAGTTGCCGGTGGAGGTCTGGGGGTTCACGTCGCTCCAGGGCACCTGCAGGCCGGCGAAGCCGGTGGGGAAGCCGCCCAACTGCGCTAGTCCAACCAAATTGGCGTAGCCGCCGACGAGCCCAGCGAAGGATGGATTCGGACCCGAAGGACGGAAGAAATTAAACGCGGCGGCGGTGCCGATGGGCCCGATCGGCGACCCGCATCCCGGACCCGAAGAGCCGATTCCGAAGACGCCGGGCGCTTCGACCAGCACGCTGCCCGTGCCGGTGGCGACGCAGCCGGGCGCGCCGCCGTTGGCGGGAACGGCGACGGTGAGCGGATTGGTGCCGGGGGTGATCAGGCCGGCCGCGATGGCATTGGCGGCATTGGAGTCCAGGATCGCCGGGTTGGTGACGTTGATATTGATGGTGCGGTCGAGATGGGTGCCGTGCGTGTAGTTGTAACCGGCGCTGATTTTCCAGTCCTTCGAGAGTTCCCGCTCGATGGAGAGGTTGGCCTGTTGCGCGAGCGCGTACTGGAAATTTTTGGTGATGGGAATGGTGTAGGGAATGCCGACCAGCGGATATCCCAGCGCGCCAGGCACTACGGGGTTGGGCACGGAGAGATAATTTTGATTGATGAAGAGAGAATTGGGCTGGAAGGCATTGAAGCGCTGCTGATTGGCCTGGTAACACATGTTCGGCGTAGCCGTGGAGCAGCCCATGTCAGGCACGTTGAGTATGCCCTGGAAAATCGAAGCGGCGTTCAATGAGCCGTCCGGAGTGCCGCCGGGGAATTGCAGCAACGCGGAGCGCGCGCCGTCCTCGGCGGTGGCAAGGAAAGTGAGCGCCAGGGCCGGGTTGTCGTAGAAGAAACCGTATCCGGCGCGGATCACGGTCTTGCCGTTGCCCCAGGGATCCCAGGCAATGCCGATGCGCGGGGAGACGTTGTTCTTGTCAACCGGAACGCCTTCCTGGACGCCGAAAGCCTGTTCGGCGGCGGCGTTGGCCGGGGTAGCGGCCGCGAATGTGGGCTGCCAGCCGATGTCGTAGCGCACGCCGTAATTCACGGTGAGTTTGGAACTTACCTTCCAGCTATCCTGCGCGAAGACGCCGAGCAGTTCGTTGTTGAACGGGCTGTTGGAGGTGCCGATGCCCTGGTAGAAAATCGTGGGAGTTCCCAGGCCGTAGGCTTGCACGGGAGTGAGGCTGGGAGCGCCGTCGGCGATGGAAACGCTGCCGAAATCGTACACGCCGCCGTAATTCAGGGTAAAAATCTGGGAAGACGGAGAGCCCAACTGAATGAAATTGAAATCGCCGCCGAATTTGAAGGTGTGCGCCCCCTTGCTCCAGGTGAGGTTGTCGGTAAACTGATAGCGCTTTTCGATGCGGTTTTCGGTGGAGAATGGCTCGCGTCCGAAATAGGCGGCGCCGGCGATGTTGACGGCCGGGTCGGAGCCTCCCGGAAGGTCCGAGTAGCCGTAGAACAAGCTGCGGCGCGCAAACTGGAAGTGGACTTCGTTGAAGACGGTGCTGCTGATGGCAGTGGTATGCTGAGCGATCAGCGCCCAGTCATGGGTTTGCTGGGTGGAAGTGCGGTTCCCGGAGTTCTGTCCGTAGGTTTGATTTTCGGCGTTCACCTGAATGCCTGTGATGCTGTCTGGCGAAACCATGCCGCGGATGAAAGTGGTGTTCTTGGAATTCCAGATGTGGTCAATCCGCAGAGAGGTGATGCTGCCCTTCTCGGACGTGGGAAAGTTTCCGATGGTGGAAAGCAATCCGGTGAAGGAGGCCGGGACGGGCGCGCCGGTGCTGGGAAAAGTGGCGCCGGGATACACAGCCGTGTTGCCGAAAATGGCGGTGAAAGAACTGGCTGCCGCGGCGCAAAGGTAGGGAATGCCCACGGAGGCCGGGACGCTGCCGATGAACGATTCCTGGGCCGGCGTCACCAGATAGGCGGGCAACGGGCAGGGCGCGGAGAAAGGCGGCAGCGCGGTGGAGTTCACGAAACCGAAGTTGTCCTGGCCGATGGCGGTGAAGCCGGTTTCCTCGCGGCGCGTGATTTCGTAACTGAAGAAGAAAAAGGTTTTGTCCTTCTGAATGGGGCCGCCCAGAGTAACTCCGGACTGCACGCGGGTGTAGGACTGCTTCACGGGGGTGATGCCGCACTGGAAGGTGGTGGGATCGCAGGACGCCGTCACCGAAAACGGATTTTGCGCCTGAATAGCGCCGTCGCGCAAGTAACCGAACACATCGCCGTGAAATTGGTTGGAGCCCGACTTGGTGACGATGTTGACGACCCCGCCCATGGCCCGGCCATATTCCGGCATGTAGCTGTTGCTGATCACCTGAAATTCCTGCACACCTTCCTGGGATACGGTGGCGCGCACTCCGTTCACCGAGCTGTCTATGGCGTCGGCGCCATCTACGGAGATTTCGTTGGAGCGCCCGCGCTGGCCGCCCAGGTTCAGGCCGGTGTTGGGCGCTGCGCCGATCGAGGGAGTATTGTCGCGCGCGGCGCGCGAATCGAGTAGCGTGAAGTTGATGTAATTGCGGCCGTTAATGGGCAAATTGTCAATTTGATTTTGCGAGACGGTCATGGAAACGTCGGTCTTGCTGGTCTCGACCAGGTCGGGCGCGGCGGAGACGCTCACGGATGCCGCGCTGGTTTTCAACTGCAACTGCGGGTTGAATTCGGCGGCTTGTCCAAGCGTGAGGGTAAAGGATGCGTCGGTCAAAGTGGCGAAGCCGGCCGCCTCGACAGTGAGCATATAGGTTCCAGGAGGCAGCCCCACCAATTCGTATCTTCCGTTAGCGTCGCTGGTAGCGGTGCGTAAAACGCCTTTCGCCGGATTCTGCAGGGTGAGCGTAGCGTTTTTCACGGCGAGATTCTGCGGGTCCAGAATCGTTCCGGACAGGTTCACGGTATTCACTTGCGCGAAACTTCGTGACGGAGCAGCGAGGACCATCACGCCAAGCAGCAGCACCGCAAGCAGAAGCTTTTGCAGACCCATCGTAATACCCCCAAGTGACCCTGCCGTATTGTTCCCGCCCAACATCGAGCCACATTTCCGCGCGAACGCCTGGAAACAGTGGGTCCGCTCCGCACCCTACAGAGCAGAAAAGGACAGATGAGCGACTTCTACGCCGACCCGTAACTCTTTGCAATAGGAATCTTTAATGCGTCCGATAAGAATTGCCCAAGCGATTAGCGGGGAAGCCCATAGCCGTAAAAGTAGCGGCACGATGGAGGGATGCGCGAGCAGGCGGGCCGCTGCGGGGATGTAACCGCCGATTGCTAGTGGGGATTCGAAGGGCCGGTCAATTGCACCAGATTTTCCGCTGCGGAAAGTGGAGGCGCCGGGCCGGGATCGAAGGTCTGCGGCGCACGCCAGAAATCCATGGCCGCGGTCTGGTGTACGCAGGATACGGTGCAGCGCGGGGCGCAGCTCTTCTTGGTGAGGAATTCGCGGTGGCGCTGCTCGTCGGTGTACTGGGCCAGCGGGACGCCCGGGTAACCGCGCTGCTGCGAGCAATAATGGACCAGGCCGTCCTCGCAGATATAGAGGTAGCGCGAGCCGGCGCGGCAGCGCCAGTTGTTCTCCCGCCCCTTGGCAATGTTGTGCTGAAACTGGTTGATGCGAGTGAAGGACTGTTTGCCGAGCGACATGATCTCTTCGAAGATCTCCTGTTCGCGGGGGCCCAGAGGCTGGAGCTGGCCGTTGTGGTCGTGCAGGATGCCCACGGTGGAAGTAAATCCCAGCTCGACGGCGCGGTGCGCCACGGTGAGAGCGTCCTCGGAATTGGCGACGCCGCCGCCCAGCACGGAATTGATGTTGACCTGAAATTCGGCATGTTCGGCGAGCAGCTTCAGCTTTTGGTCCAGCACCTTCAGGCTCTTCTTCGAGACTTCGTCGGGGTTAACGTTATCAATGCTGATCTGCAGGTATTCCAGCCCGGCGCGATTCAAGGCCTTGATGCGCTCGGCTACGAGTAAATATCCATTGGTGATCAGCCCGGCCATGATTCCGTTCTTGCGGATACGCGCGATGATAGCGTCGAGTTCCGGGTGGAGGAGGGGCTCGCCGCCGCTGATGGTAATGACGGAGGTGCCCATGGCGCCGAGGCGGTCAATGCGCTGGAACATCTCCTGGAGGGGCACGGGCTTCGAGAAATCGTCGAATTCGTTGCAATAGGTGCAGGCCAGGTTGCAGCGCCGGATGGGAATAATGTGCACCAGCACGGGATGCCGCGTGGAGAGCAGGCCCTTCGCGAGCATGCGAAACTCGCGCAGCTTGCGATGCGCCGCGAGAACTTTTCTGCGAATTTTGGTGCGTGCGGTCACGGTCCAGGGACGGCCGGCCGCCGATGGGGCGGAGCGGCTGACTTCACCTGAATTATTATGCCACATTCGCGGAGCGAGTCTGCGGCGGATCGCGGCAGCGGTGCGCGAAATGCCGCGGGCGGCCGGGAGTGGAGGCTCAATCCGACCACGGTTGCGGCGCGCGATCCCAGCGGTGCGCTTTCAATTTCCGAAGAAGGTCCGCATCGAGCGGCCCGGCGTCGCTGACGGCGATATTGTCCTTCACGTGCGCGCTCTTTCGCATTCCGATGATGGTGGTGCCCACATCCGGATTCGACAGGATGAAACGCAGCGACATCTCCGGCAGACTCATCCCCGGCGGCAGGATTTTACGCAATTCTTCGACGCGCGCCAGGGTGTTGGCCAGGTTGGCGGGTCCGAAGTAGCGGGAGCGCCAATCGTCCTGCGGGAATCGCGTGTCGAGCGTCATTTTTCCGCCTAAGCTGCCTTCATCGAGCGGAACGCGCGCGATCACGCCGACATTCAGTTCGCGGCAGACGGGGAAAAGCTTGTCCTCCGGGGATTGGTCAAAAATATTGTAGATGACCTGGACGGCGTCCACGAGCCCGGTGCGCAATGCTTCGATGCCATTCTCCGGCTCCCAACGATTGAGGCTGAGGCCGAAGTAGCGAATGAGGCCATCGCTCTTGAGCTTCGCGACGGTGTCGCGAAATTCCGCTTCGCGCGCCCAACCGTCGTCCCAGACGTGGAACTGCAAGACGTCAATCGCGTCGGTGCCGAGTTTTTCGCGGATCTTCCTGGCGAAGCTGAAGACGTGCGCGGCGGGAAAGACGTCGCGGTATTTGTATTCGGGTCTTGCGGGCCAGCGTTCGTTCATCGGAGGGATTTTCGACGCGGCGTAAAGGCGCCGGCCCTGATTACGCGATAGCGTTTCCCCGAGCAAGCCATCGCTCTTTCCCTCTCCGTAGGCCCAGGCGGTATCGAAGAAATTGCAGCCGAGATCAATCGAGGCTTGCAGCGATTGCAGGGATTCCCGGTCCTCGGAGCCGCTCCAGCCGCTCATGCCCCAGAGACCGTAGGAGATGTCACTCACGTCGAAACCTGTGCGCCCGAGCTTGCGATACTTCATTCGGTCTCCTTTCCGTATGGTTATACAACGAACCGGCGCTGCTTGAGCCGGCGAAGGAATTAGCGGCGTTGCCGGGAACGGCGGCAATCGCGAGGGGATGGCCGCTCGGCAAGACGCTATGGTTTGGCCGAAGAATCAAACGATTCCGGCGGATCGAGAGAGCACTGCCTCCAGAACGCGCTTTCGGATATGGCGCCGTCAGTCAGTTGCCTGAGGCTCGCGAGCGTGGCGGCGATTTGTCCTCCATCCGCCGAGTCGAAGACGATGACCACGCCGCCGACTGCGGTGACCGAGGATTTCAGGTCCCGGTACGCCTTTTCGAAGAGCGGCTTGGCAATGGCGAGTTTCTCCCCGGCGGTGGAAGAGGCGGATGGGGAGATGGGCTCGAGCCAGATCACGCGAACCTGCTTGCCTTTGAGCGGCGGCCAATTGCCGCCGAACGCCGTGGTCTCGTCCTTGCCGACATTGAACAGGTTGGCGGGCGGCGCCGCCGGGGCCGGGGCCGGTGACGGAGCGGCCGTCTCGGCTGGGGTTTGCGCCAAGTCCTCGGGCAAATCGAGGTGAGCGCGGCGAATCCACCCGCGCGAGACGCCGGAAATTTGCACGTGTACCCAGGCGCCGTCCGAGTCGAGGAGTTGGAACTCGTCTTGCGCGTCCGCGGTGAAGAGCACCGTGGACTCCTCGGAAGCTTTGCTGAAGACGTGCGTGCCGGCGCGCTTGACCACGACCAGATCGGCGGGGCGGACCTGGTTATGCAGAATGTCTTCGAAATTCTTGATGTCCGCGGCCAACTCCTGCGCGCGCTTTTCGGTGGCCGCGCGACGCAGTTTCAACGTTTCCAGACTTTCACCGGCGGGCACGGAAGGCAAGGCGGGTTCGGCGGGCGGGGGCGGACGGTTCGCAAAATTCCCCACCACGGCGCTCTTGTTGGATGACGATTCGCCGGGATCGAGGAGCGAGGGATCAATCCGCTGCGGCGCGCGCAGACCGCCGCTGACCCCCGAGGCCGCGGGACCAGCATTGGCACCGGGCGAAACTCGGGCAGGTTGGGAGTCCGCGGGCTTTACCGCGGAATTGGCTCCCAGCGCTCCCTGGATCTGGTCCAGGAAATCATTTTCGACGTGGCCATTGGAGACGAGTACGCGGTATCCCGAGCGCGCCGGGGTGGGGTCGGTGTACCACGCGGTGATCTTGGAGGAGGCCCGGACGGTAGCGCCTCCTGCAGGGGTGGCGATCACTTGAAAGGTACATTCATAGTAGCCACGATCGTAGCGGTCGAGCGGCTGATCCCCAGGCTCGACGAAGCCATCCACGGTGGGCAGGCGACCGCTGGAGGTGGGGCGAAGATTGCGGACGACGCGCTCGACGTCGGAAATGGGGCTCGAGAAAGTGCGTTCGTAGGTGGCCGTCTGCGCGCCGGCGAATCCTGCCAGGAGTGCGAATACGAAGAGGAAACGGCAGAAAGAAACTGCGGGCCTGAGGGAGCTCTTCACGGTAGGGGTTCCACCTGGTCGTGCCGGAGCCAACCGCGATGTCCATCCACGGTTTCCACTCCGTACCAGTACGGTGTAATGATTTCGACCAGCACGTCGGAATTCGCGGCCACGGGCTGCAGCGTGGCGGCGTGCATAAAGGGAGCCGATTTCAGGTCGGATTTGGCTTTTACGCGCATTTCCGCTTTGTGCTGGAGGTCTTGCAGTTGCTGCTCGAGGTTCTTTACGGAGTTTTCGGAGTCCTGCAACTGCGCAGCTGCGTCGGCGCGTTCCTTGGCATCGGTTTGCGCGGCGGCCAGCAACGCCCGCCGCTGCATCAGGTCGGCGGTCTGCCGCTCTTCGCGCTGAATCTGCACAATATGGGCCTGAATCTCGGCAAACTCGCTGGTTTCCACGGTGGTGTCCGAGGGATGGACGCGCTTGGAAGCGTCTTCTGTGAAGACGGCGTCAATCTGCAGATGGGTGCGATCGGGATTCACGGCCTGGACGATGTAGCGCACGGTGATGGTGCCGATGTCCGTGCTGTTCTTGAAATGCGTCGGCGACAGTGCGTCGAGGCGCACCTTATAGAAGACGTGGCCCGGCCCGGTCCAGGTTCCGTAGTACGCGGAGGAAGTGGCCGCCTCTGCGTCCGTTAACTCGTCCTCCCTGGAATACACCTGGGTTCCATGGAGGATGGTATCCTGCGTCACCAGACTGACCGCTTTGAGGACGTCCGCTTCGGACGCTTTCAGGTCAATTGTAAAGCCTTCGCCCGTGTCTATTTTTTGAGCAATGGCAGGAATCGCCGCGACGACCGCCGTAAATGCTAGGAATAGAGCCAGCCAGGCCAGCTGACTGAGGTGGCGTGGCCGAAGGTGTGATCGTACTTGAGGTCCCTCGCGACCGTTTTCCCGAACTGCAACCGGCGAACGCAATGCCACATCCTTCCTGCTAGATTGGGCCGCCATCCATATTCCTTAAATCGCCTTGCGACCGCGATGAGGCCCTTGCGAAGCTGCAAAATCTGGAGTGTAGGCGCGCGATACATCCGAGCATTCCACAGGGCACGATACACCAAAAGTGCGGCAGAGAACAAATTGTTAAGTTTTGTTAATTTTTGTCTTGCATTCGTTAATGAAGGAGAGTAATTATCTGTGCGTTTGGGGTGTTCGCGGCTTAACGTCTTCGCAAGGGGGAAGAAGCAAATTCCTGGAATGTTCGAATACAAGCTCCAGAGAGGTCTTACTATTTCTCGTTGGCAAGTGCTGCGAGCCGCCGCGAACGCCGCGTACGATTCAATGGTGGATTCCGATAAGCTATTTTCCCGCCGGCTGGAACAGGAGGGTGTATGTCTGAGAAGTTTCGAAAGGGTGCGAATCCGATGAAATGGTCACGGACGAAAACGTTTTTGACGTGCGCGTTTCTGGTTCTAGCAATGATGGCGTGCGACGTGCGGTCTGCCAGCGCCCTGCCGACAGGCAAGGTGATGGCGATTCCGGCGTTTGCGCGTAAGTACGGCCTGCCCTGTTCGGCGTGTCACACCGCGTGGCCCGAACTGAATAATTTCGGGCAGGTGTTCCGCGACAACGGCTACCAGCTGATGAACGACCGGGACTCGCCGATCTGGCAGAACCCCTCGTACTTTCCAATTTCTTTCCGCATCACCCCCAACTGGCATCGCGAAACCGCGAACAACCAGGCGATTGATTCGGTTCCAGGCAACGGAGACGGCCTGGGAATCGGCAAGGTGACGCAATCTGGATTCGACCTGTCCGGAATGGACCTGTGGTCGGCCGGGACGCTGTATAAAAACATTTCGTTCGTGCTGCTGCCGTCTTCGGATCCGACGGCGGTGTGGCACTTTGAGAGCGCATTTATTCGCTTCGATAATTTGAAAGGCAGTCCCTGGCTGAACGTAAAGTTCGGCCGGTTTGAACTGGACAATATGATTTCGGAAAAACGCTTCCTGTTCCTGTCCAACAACGGCGGCATCTACCAGATCTATCACTTCAACGCCCCGGGCAGCAGCAATAACTTCGGTTATGGGGACAACCAAATCGGCGTAGAACTGGCAGGCCACTCGGCGAATAGCTACACGCGGTATTCTATCGCCGTGTTGGGCAGCAACGAAGGAGGCGTGGGCCTCACCACGGACGTGGTGCCGGGCGCGCCGCCAGGAAGCCGGAGCTACGACGTAAATTTGGCTTTCTCTCAGGCGTTTAATACGCCTGGGTTCAGCGAAAGCGGCTTCGGTCAGGCGCGCGTTGGCGCGTTTGCCTATATCGGCCAGCGGCCAACCAACTACCAGACGTACGAGGGCACTCAGCTGGTGGGCATAGACAACAAACCCTTCTTCCGCATCGGTTTTGCGGGCGATCTAACCTACAAGAACCTGGAACTGATGCCCCTATTCATGTACGGGCACGATAACCCGTACCTCGGCACTCTGGTTCCTTCCACGGATACGCTTCCCACGGGCGCGCAGGCTCCGACGTTCTACGGCGGGTTCCTGGAAGCGCACTACTACTTGAATCCGCAAAACGTGGCTATGGCGCGGTTCGAGCAGATCAACGTGGGCCAGCAGTCATACAACGCGGCTGCGGCGGGCGTTCCCGGCAGCTACGGCAACATCACCGGGTACTCGTTTGGCTACCGCTGGTATCCGATCATGTTCAGCCGCGCAGGCGTCGCGCTCGACGGCGAATACTCTCGCGTCAGGACCATCGGAAACGAGCCGGAAAGCGGCGATGGCAGCGGCACCGTCGGTAATCCCACGGCGGCGGTCTGGAGCAGCAGCATATTTTTCGGAATTGATTTCGACTTTTAATCGAGAGGCCGACAATGATACTGAAAAAATTAGTGGCGGCATTCGCTCTGGGGTCGGCAACACTGCTCACCGCTGGCGCGACGGTTAGCGTGGCTCAGTCGCACGTCAATTCACCGGACCCTCTGCTTGGGGCGCCCAGCGTTGCCACCGAAACAAGTCATATCGGCAACTTGACGGGTAATGCCGAAGACGGGAAGAAGCTGTATCGGCGCTTCTGCATCGGATGTCACGGGCCGGACGGCAACGGCGAGGGGATGAATGCCGAGTGGATTGATCCCAAACCGCGCGATTTCACCGAGGCCACGTTCAAGTGCCGTTCGACGCCAACGGGAACGCTGCCCACGGACGAGGATCTCTTCGACGCCATTACACGTGGGTTCGTGACGACCAATATGCCGTCGTGGAGGCCGCTCTCGCCCGGGCAACGCGCTGATTTGGTGGCGTTTATCAAGACCTGGTCGCCGCGCTGGGCCAAGGAAAAGCCGGGAACCCCGCTGGTGATACCGTCGGAAACGCCGATAACGATCGAGAGCATCCTGCACGGCCGCGAACTCTTCCAGCAGCTGGAATGCTGGAAATGCCATGGCCCGGAGGGACATGCGGATGGTCCATCGGCGGCTACGCTCACGGACGACAAGGGCAACCCGATCAAGCCCTTCAATTTTTCAACCGGGGAGCGATTCATGTGCGGGAGCACGAACCGCGACTTGTATCGAATCTTTATGACTGGCTTGGATGGATCGCCGATGCCTTCGTTCGCGGACGTGATCAAGCCGAACGACGCTTGGGATCTGGTGCACTTCCTGCGCACGCTGCAGCCGATGAAAACGCAGGAGCTGGCGCTTTGGGATACCTATAAATCGGCTCACGGAAAAGATCTGAAACCGATCGGGCCGGCAGCAGCCGGGGCAGAGTAGTACCACATAAGCAAGGAGGGACTGATCCGATGCGTGGGAAATTCTTTGCAGCTTTGGGATTGGCGGTTGCGATGGGCAGCGCCTTGATGGTGTTCGCCAACCCGCCGGCGGAGTCAGGGTCCATTACCGGCAAGGTGACATACACGGGCACCCCGATGAAGATGAAACCGATTGATATGTCCAAGGAGCCGTCTTGCGCCAAGGAGCACGCGACTCCGGTGATGACGCAGAACGTGACGACCGGGCCCGGCAACACCCTACAGTGGGTGGTAGTTTACATTTCGGCCGGCGATGAAGGTTCGGCCACTCCTACCCAGGCCGTGCGCTACGACCAAAGGGGCTGCGAATATATCCCGCACGTTCTGCCGATGGAAGTGGACCAGCCGATGCAGGTATATAACGATGATCAGACCACGCACAATATTCATCCGCTGGCGAAAGTGAATCAGGAGTGGAACAGGGCACAGCCTCCGGGCGCGCCGCCGATTGATGCCAAGTGGGCTAAGGCGGAATACATTCCGGTGAAGTGCAATATTCACCCCTGGATGCACGGCTATTTCATCGTGCTGAAGACCTCGCACTATTCCGTGACGGGAAATAATGGCGAGTTCGATATCAAGGGACTTGCGCCAGGGAAATACACCGTAACGGCCTGGCAGGAGCAGTACGGAGTGAAAACGGCCAGCGTCACAGTTGGCGCGGGACCCGCGACAGCGAATTTCGTTTTCACCGCTACGCCATATTAGGGCAAATATCCCTGCGGCGGCGAACCGCAGCTCCACATGAGAAGGATTCAGGTTGCAGCTGGCCGGGGTGTATGTTGATTTTGATCATCGCGTAGCGAGGCGGAAATTATGACGGGCAAATTGTTCGCAGTGGCCGTTATCGTGATCACCATTATTTCGGTGGCGTTCTTCGTGATGCATACCTGGTGGCTGCCGCCGGATATCTCTACTACAGGCCCGGCCATAGATCATCAGCTGAACGAAACGATGATTGAGACGGGGCTTTTGTTCCTGGCGGGGCAAATGCTGCTCGGTATCTTCGTGTGGCAGGCCAGCAATAAGAATCCTGCGCGAAAGATGAAGATATTTCCCGGTGGTCCGAATCCCCTCGTTGCGGCTGCGATTATTGTGGTCGGCATCGAGGTGCTGGCTTTGAGTTTGGTCGGCTCGAAGGCTTGGGCGGCTATTAATGAGGCGCCAGCGAGCGAGGATGCGATCCATGTGGACGTGCAGGCGGAACAATTTGCTTTCTGGTTCCGCTACGCCGGACCGGACGGCAAGTTTGGCGGAATCCATCCGGAGCTAATTGATGAGGCCGACGGCAACTACATGGGCTTGGATCCGAAGGACGACGTTGCGGCTCGGGATGACGTAGTGGTGGGTTCACTGGCCGTGCCGGTGAATCGGCCGATCCTGCTGACTCTGCACGCCAAGGATGTGGGGCATTCCTTCTACGTGCCCGTATTGCGGATCCAGCAAGACTTCGTCCCTGGCCTGGTAATTCCGGTGCACTTCACGGCCACGAAAATCGGCAAATATGAAATCGTGTGCACGCAGCTGTGCGGCCTGGGGCACTACGAGATGAGAGCGTTTTTGGAAGTGATGTCGGAAGCCGATTACGAACAGTGGTTGAAGACGCAAGAAGGGCTGTAAGCGGGGCAGTGAATTCGCGTTTTCGCGCGCCTCTCGCGCGAGGGGTCAAGTTGCTCTCTTCGAGGTCCACCTATGCATGACGCACCGGCAGCACACGCCGCGCACCAGCACACGGCGCCAACGAGTTTCATCCGCAAGCACGTCTTCAGCCTCGATCACAAAGTAATCGGTAAGCAATACTACGGGCTGGCGCTGCTGGCAGTTTTTATCGGCATGGGCCTTTCCTGGCTCATGCGAATCCACTTGGGCTGGCCGGCATGGCCGATCCCGTTCCTGGATAAGCTGTCGGCCGTTGGCGCGCCGAAGGGCATGATGACTCCGGAGTATTACCTCTCCCTGATGACCATGCACGGCACGATTATGATCTTCTTCGTGCTGACCAATGCGCCGTTCGCCGCGTTCGGAAATTACTTCTTGCCCATCCAGATCGGCGCGGAGGATATGGCGTTTCCGCGATTCAACATGATGTCGTTCTGGACGACGTTTTTGGCGTTCCTGGTGATGATGGCTGCGTTTTTCGTCACGGATGGCCCGCCGATTTCGGGATGGACGGCGTATGCACCGCTGAGCGCGGTGGGCGGAGACGCAGGACCGGGACTGGCGTTGGGTCAAACGCTGTGGGTGATCTCAATTGGGATCTTTTGCATCGGGTCGCTGCTGGGCGCGCTGAATTTCATCTCCACCACGCTGGACCTGCGCACCAAGGGAATGTCGCTGGCGCGCATGCCGCTGAGTTCGTGGGCTTGGTTCGTAACCTCGGTGATCGCGTTGCTGGCCTTTGCGGTTTTGCTTCCCGCAACTATTCTTTTGATTCTGGACCGGACCGCGGGAACCAGCTTCTTCATCCCGAGCGGACTGGTTTTCAGCGCCGGAGTTGAACCGCATTCCGGCGGTTCGGTGCTGCTGTGGCAGCACCTTTTCTGGTTTTTTGGCCATCCGGAAGTCTATATCGCGGTACTGCCATCCATCGGAATCGTGAGCCACATCCTGCCGGCGTTCGCGCGTAAGCCGTTCCTGGGCCCGCGCGCAGCGATTGGCTGCATGATCGCCATCGGGTTTTTGAGCTACATGGTGTGGGGACATCACATGTTTGTGAGCGGGATGAGCCCTTTCTCCGCCAACCTGTTTTCCGTGCCGACCCTGATCATCACCATTCCGGCGACCATCTTGACTCTGTTGCAGATTGGCACGGTGTTTGGAGCGAAGATGCGCTTCACGGCGGCCTCGCTCTTTTGCTTGGGGTTCGTCTCCGTGTTCATCAGCGGAGGCATCAGCGGTTTCTTCCTGGCGCAGCCCTCGATTGATATTTATCTGCACGCCACCTATTTCGTGGTGGCCCACTTTCACTTTGTGATGGCGGTGGCCTCGCTGTTCGGGGTGTTCGCCGGAACCTACTTCTGGTTCCCGAAGATGTTCGGCCGGATGATGAACGAAGGGCTGGGGAAATTGCACTTCTGGCTCACGTTCATCGGCGTGTACTGCATCTTTATGCCGATGCATTATCTGGGGCTGGCGGGCAACGTGCGGCGGTACGCAGCGTTCACGGACGACTATCTGATACCGCTGATTCCCGTGCACAAATTCATCACGGTGGCGGCCCTGATCACCGGCGGCGCGCAGTTGATTTTTCTTTTCAATTTGATCTGGAGCCGTTTCAAGGGTCCTATCGCGCCGGACAATCCCTGGGATGCGGTTTCACTGGAATGGTCAACCACTTCGCCACCGCCGTTTGACAATTTTGGCGGCAAACACTTGGTCGTGTACAACGGTCCGAACGAATACGGAGTCGAAAGGGACGGAAAAGACTACGTGATGCAGACGTCGCCAGAAAACGTGTGAATCGGGTTTTCTTGAGGAGCAGTTCGACTCCAGGAGGTAGGCATTTTGCACTCGCCAGCGCAGGCAACGCTTGAGAATGAGGCGGCGACTCGTATGGCCGCCGTCGCTGCCCGGCCCGCCATTGTCCCCACAGTAGCTTCGCAAGCGCAGCGGTCCGAGACCGGCATGTGGGTGGCGGTTTCGACCATCGGGATGTTCTTCGCGGCGTTTACCAGTGCCTTGTTTGTGCGGCAGGATTCGTCCACGGATTGGCAGCATTTCCAGCTGCCCCACGTGCTTTACCTCAACACGCTGATTCTGATCGGGAGCAGCGTGACATTGGAAATATCGCGTCATCGCGTCGCTGCGATTCCCGAAGCGGCGCGGCGTGCGTCCGCGAGCGCGAAGGTTTTGTTGGGCAACGGGCTCTATTGGCTGTACGTCACCGCGGCTCTGGGGCTGATCTTCGTTCTCGGCCAAATCTTGGCTTGGCGAAGCCTGGTGGCGCAGGGACTGTTCCTCGCGACGAATCCGAGTTCTTCCTTCTTCTACCTGTTTACGGGATTGCACGCTGTGCATTTGCTGGGCGGAATGGGGGGCCTGTTTTACGTGCTGCGGAAGCTCATTCGGAACGGCGGGGTAGCGGAAACCAGCGGACTCAGCGCGTTTTCAATATATTGGCATTTTATGGATTTGCTGTGGGTGTACCTGTTGTTGCTTCTCGCCATTCGCACCTAATCGGACCCCTCAGGAGGAGTTGTGAGCGAAGCACAAATTTCATTAGGGGCAGGGCACGCGGCCGCGATGGAGCCGTCTCCCTACGGCATTCAGTCGAAGAAGCTGACGATGTGGCTGTTCATCATCTCAGACGCGGTTACGTTCGGCGCGATTCTCTTCGGCTACGCCTACCTGCGGATAGGATCTCCGAACTGGCCCACTCCCTTCGAGTTTTCACCGAGCATCATCAACGGCCTGGTAATGACCTTTGTGCTGCTTAGCAGCAGCCTATCCATGCTGGCCGCGGTGTCCGCCGCGAAACAAGGGCGCAAGTCCTCAACGCTGAAGTGGCTGAGCGTCACGATCATCCTGGGAATCATTTTCGCCACGCTCCACCTGCGCGAATGGTTTCACATGTTCGGGGAAGGATGGAGCCTATCGAAGAATCCCCTGGGCGGAAGCGTGCAGTTTGGCGCCACGTTTTTCAGCATCACCGGGCTGCACCTGATACATGTGATTTCCGGAGTGATCGCCCTGATCGTGATCGCCATCGGCTACAACACGGAGTGGCTGGACGCGGGACACGTGGAAACCACCGGGCTGTACTGGCACTTCGTGGATCTGGTGTGGATGTTCGTTTTCCCCTTGCTGTATTTGATGAACGTGGGCCACTGAATCGAGGCGGGAGCAAAAAGAAGGAGGCGCTGCGGCGATGGATGCGAAACACGAACCGGGAATGAGCGGCTATATCTCGATCTGGATTGGCTTGCTGTGCATAGTCGGCATCGAGACCTTTCTCACGTTTCTGAAGTTGTCAACGGATGAACTGATTACGTCGCTTTTGGTGCTGGCCTTCATCGAAGCCGGAATCGGCCTTTTGTATTTCATGCACTTGCGATACGAAAAGCCCAATCTTTTTTGGAGCCTGGTGCCCGCGGTGATTTTCGTGCTGTTCATGATGAATCACATTTGGCCGGACGCGTACCGCCTGGTAAGTCTGAGGTTGCCGATCCAGTAGGCCGTCGTCAGCGCGCGCGACTGGCGTTCGCGATGGATGTGTACGTGGCACGATGTTATGCTTTCAGAGGACTTGGACTTCCATGACTGAAATGAAGCAGGCCATTTTCGGGATTGTGAAACGCTCGGCAGCTGTGGCGGTTGCGCTGGCCAGCCCGGCGGCTCTCTACGCACAGGGTTGCGCGATGTGCTACCAGAGCGCGGCGAATTCCGGTCCGCGCTCCATTCACGCGCTGAAAGCCGGCATCCTGACCCTGATGTTCCCGACCCTGGTGGTCACGGCGGGCATGGTGTTCCTCGCATACCGGAAGCGCAATCAATTCGCCGAAAACGGGTAGGTCGTTGCACTTGCGAACCCGCGGACATGGTCTGCGTGCCAGGTATCGCTCTGCGCGGGATTGGCGGCGGAGCGGCCGCTAGAATCCGCGGGCTTTTCGATTATCGCGCGGCTGAAGATTCCCGCACCACGCCCGGCTCACCTCGCTCGCGCGCCATGTACTGGTCGTAAATCCAGCGGTAGGTTTTCTCCAGGCCCACGCGCAGCGGCGTGTCCGGTTCCCAGTTCAAATATTTCTTGATCAGTGTGTTTTCGCTGTTGCGCCCGTTGACGCCCTTCGGAGCGCTCAGGTTGTAGTTTCTTTTCAGTTTGATGCCCGCAATATCCTCCGCGATGTCCACCAGTTGATTGATGCTCACCGCTTCGGTGGAACCCAGATTGATCGGTTCCAGGATTTGCGAGTTCATGATCAGCTGGGTTCCCTCGACGCAATCGTCGGCGAACATGAAGCTGCGCGTCTGCGCGCCCGTACCCCAGATTTCAATCTCCGGCTTGCCCTGCACCTTCGCCTCGATCACCTTGCGGCAGATTGCCGCGGGGGCTTTCTCGCGCCCGCCGAACCAGGTGCCCCAAGGTCCGTACACGTTGTGAAAGCGCGCCACGCGCGTGTACAGGCCGAAATCCTCGCGGAAATGGCGGCACATTCGCTCGGAGAAGAGTTTTTCCCAGCCATAACCGTCTTCGGGCTGCGCGGGATAGGCGTCTTCTTCCTTCAGGGAGGGCGCTTCGAAGGCCTTCTGCTTGTCGGCGTTGTACACGCAGGCCGAAGAGGAATAAAAATACTTCTGGCAGCCGTGTTTCAGCGCGGCCTGCAGCATGTGCGTATTGATCAGCACGGACAGCATGCACAACGCCTTGTTATTTTCGATGAAGCCCATGCCGCCCATGTTTGCGGCGAGGTTGTAGATTTCGTCGGCGCCCTGGGCGACTCGTTCGCAGTTTTCCTTCAGATTGAGGTCGAGCTGCAGATTCTCGACGTCGTCGAACTGCTGGTACCATTCGCTGCGCGGCTTGCCGTCCACCGCGCGAATCTGCTTAATCCCTTGCTTGCGCAATGCGGCGACCAGGTGGCCGCCGATGAAGCCGCCCGCGCCGGTCACCAGGACGCGATTATGACTTTGCAAATTACCTCTCCCCAAGATGATTTATCTCTCAAGCTAAGGCTATCTAGCATACCAAGATTGGCGAGGGTGGCGAAGCGTAGCGTGAAATTTGAGGCGTTCCGAGCCGCTCCAGAAACAGCCCGGAGGAGGAGCTTCGAACGGATAGTCGAATGAACGGGAGTTCACAGGCTGAGGCCTCGCCGATAGCGAACAGCGCCTCCCGTGCTAAAATCGCGCTGTGGGGCTGTAGCTCAGTTGGATAGAGCGACGCACTCCTAACGCGTAGGTCGTCGGTTCAATTCCGACCAGCCCCACCATCCCGGGTTTATGCCGTTTGCGGGCACTCTCCCGGAAGCTGCCAGCCTGTCTGGTACGTTGTCAGGAAACGCGGAGTTTCTTCTCGCCGGATGCGCGCGTTAGCATTTCGATCGGTGGAAAGGATGCGGGCACCGTCAGCGCCAGCTCGGGCAGGTTCTTGCCTGCTTGCATCGCAGCGATGAGCATTTCCAGCGCCAGCGGGGTATTTGGCGGGACGACCACCGTCGCGGTGAGCAGCCCGTTGCGCACGTACTGTTGCCCGGTGTTGATCAGGCCGTCGCAACCGGTGAACGGCAGGGCAAGCCGCCTTTCGCGCAGAGTGTCGTCGGAGCTTTCCTGCATGGCCTTGCGCGCTCCGATGGCCATCGAATCGTCCTGCGCGCCCACCAGGTCCACGGACTGCTTGCCCGAAGTGGGCAGGCGCATCCAGGAACTAACCGCTTTGTAAGCGCTTTCCTCGGTCCATTGGCCCTTGAGCGCGATGATCTTGACGTTATCCGGCTTGGTCTGCTGCATCCCGATGGTGCGCTCCTTCGCCGCGGAATTCTCCGAGGGGCCTTGCACGTAGAGAACCGCACCGCCCTGCGGCAGAAGCACCCCGAATTGCCGACCCTGAATCCGGCCAATCTCCAGATGGTCGGAGCTGACGGCGAAAACCGGCGCGCGGCCGATGCGGCGCAGATTGGGTATGTAATCCGCGCTGCGGTTCAGCACTACCCAGCCAATTCCCGCGGCGGACGCCGCGCGAGCCACTTGAGGCAGCGAAGTCGCTCCCAGCGGCTCGAACAGGATGGCATCGGGCCGTGCGCCGGCCGGGGACTGAATCGCCTTCAGGATTTGATCGCTTTGCTTGATGGCATCGTTATCGGCATAGACCACTTGCAGGTCCAAGCCGAGGCGTAGTGCCGCTTCCTGCGCGGCGCTGGCTTGTTCCTGCTGGTAATCATTGTCGCTGGTAGGTAACGAGAGCAGAAATTTCAACTTGGCCATGGTCCGGTCGTAATCCTCAATTTCACTTTCCCCGCAAGAGTACATGGAAAGGCAGAATGAGGACCCGGAGAAGTAGCGGCGGAGTTCCCTTTCATAACATGCCCGGAACCGGAGCGAATCGCGCGAGCGGATTAGCGGTTAGCCGCGGATCGCACGCGGTACGCAAGCCGGCGAACGAGGCGTGTGCGGAGAGACGATCAATTGAACCGCACGTAATCGAAATTCAGCGGTTGCCGGTTGATTCCGCGGATCGGCGGCGCAATCCAATTGGCGAATTTGCCGGGTTCGATCACCCGGCCGGTCATCAGCGATTGCACGAATTTCTGATCTTCGGCGCTGGGGAGCCACCTGAATTGATTGTTCTCCCAGGTCTCCTTGGTCAGGACTTCGCCTTCGGGGCTGATGAAGTGCCCGGCAAAATTGCCGATGGCGCGATGGAAGCCCTTGTGCGGCAGAACCAAGCGGAAGGGAATGCCGGCCTGCTCGATGATTTTGTTCCAGCGGTCCACGCCCCCCTGAATCTCGGCGATGTAGTCGTCGCGCAGCCGTTCGTTCAGCGCCGTCAACGCGGAAACCTGGCGCGCAACGATTTTGTTGCCGGAAACTTCCAGCACGGGATATTCGGCGCCCTGCAGCACGTGATCGTCCTCGATTTTGGTTTCCTCGTAGCGCCCTTTCAAGCCGGTCGTGAAGTAGCTGGCGGCATTTGAGGATGCATCGGAGCCAAAAAGGTCAATGGTCACGCTGAAATGGAAATTCAAATATTTCTGCATGGTCGGCAGGTCAATCACGCCCAGTGCCCGCGCGCCGCTCGGACTTTCCACCTTGTGTTCCTTCATCACCTCGCAGGTGCGCTGCAGGATGCGGCTGATGCCCGTCTCGCCGACGAACATGTGGTGCGCCTCTTCGGTGAGCATGAAGCGGCAGGTGCGCGCCAGGGGATCGAAGCCGGATTCCGCCAGCGCGCATAGCTGGAATTTTCCGTCGCGGTCGGTGAAGAACGTGAACATGTAGAAAGCCAGCCAGTCCGGCGTGGGCTCGTTGAACGCGCCCAATATGCGCGGATTATCGGCGTCGCCCGAACGCCGCTCCAGCAGCGCTTCGGCTTCTTCGCGGCCATCGCGCCCGAAATAACGGTGCAGCAGATAGACCATTGCCCAGAGGTGCCGTCCCTCTTCCACGTTTACCTGAAAAATGTTGCGCAAATCGTACAGGGAAGGGCAGCACATGCCCAGCAGCCGCTGCTGCTCCACGGAGGCAGGCTCCGTATCGCCCTGGGTGACGATGACACGCCGCAAAGTGGAGCGGTATTCGCCGGGAACCTCCTGCCAGGAGGGCTGGCCCTTGTGCGCGCCGAAATTCACCTGCCGATTGGGATCGCGCGGCTGCAGGAAAATGCCCCAGCGGTATTCCGGCATGCGCACGTAACCGAATTGCGCCCAGCCGTCCGGCTCGACGCTGGTGGCGGTGCGCAGGTACACCTCGAGCGCGTGGCTCTCGCTTGGTCCCATGTCGTACCACCAGTTCATGTAGGCCGGCTGCCAGTGTTCCAGAGCGCGCTGCAGTACGCGGTCGCGTCCCAGGTCCACGTTATTGGGAATTTTTTCGGTGTAATCAATCATGGCGATCTCCTGACCAATACCTGAAATCTCCGCCGGCGCGGCGGGCGAGTGGCCTCAAACTCTTTCCCAATGGAACTTCACGGGTGCGCCGGTGCCGTAGATCTTGAGCGCGCCGCTTTCGCCCACGGCGTTGGGCCGGATGAAGATCCAGTTTTGCCACGCCGAAAGCCTGCCAAAAATTCGCGTCTCCATGGTTTCCGGCAGGCCGAAGCGCAGATTTGCTTCCAAGCCAGTTAGCGCGTCCGGCGAAAGCGCGATTCGGGATTCAATGGCCTGCCGCACTTCATCCTGCCAGTCCAGATCGTCGGGTGCCGCGGTGACCAGGCCCAGCGTCGCGGCGTCCTGGACGCCGAGCGTGCGTCCAACCTGTTCGTGAAGCTTTTCCATCTGCGCCGCGTCCTGGTAAAAGCGCGCCGCCAGGCGCGCAACGCGATTCACCATCGGCAGCGGCCCGAAATTCATCAGCGAAAGCCACAGGGCAGCTCGCGCCTCGCCTTCTTGCGTATCCAGCATGTACACGCGGTCCGCCGCGAGCGCCAGTTCCAGCAAGGTTCCGGCGAAGCATGAGCCCGGCTCGACCAGTGCGAAGAGCGAGCGCGACGAGACATCCAGCCGCGCGAAGGTGCGCCGCATCATGCCCAGCACTTCCCGGACGAACCAGTTGTCTTGATGTTTCAGAATGAAATCGTCGAACGCCAAGACTGCATGCGGATTTCCGGATGTCTTCAGAATCCACAGCCCCAATTCCGCTTCGTTCGTGCGCAAGCCGAGGATTGCGTCGTCCAATTCGCGAGCCATTTGCAGGGGCCACCAGTTCACGCCGGCTGCAAGCACGGTCTCCAGCGTGGTCGTGGGCACGGACTCCGGTGCGCGGACGGTCAACGTCACAGTGCGCGTCTCGCGATTTAGTTGCGCGTCCACGAATTCGTAGTGCCTTCCGGACTCGTCCACAGTCCTCTGCAATGGCGCGAGCGCCACGCCCTGCACGCCCGCGGGACGATCGCTCTTCGCCGCGAGTTCCAGCGCGCGCCGCTTGACGTGCTCGGCAAATTGCTGGGTTTTCGCCACGTCGTCCACCAGGCCCCAATCCTTGGCGCGCTGGCCGCGCACTCCGTCTGCGGTGGTGCAGAAAATATCGGCATGGTCGCGGCGCACTTTTCGTTTGTCGGTGAGGCGCGTGAGGCCGCCGGTGCCCGGCAGCACTCCCAGCAGGGGAACTTCGGGGAGGCTGACAGCCGACGAGCGGTCGTCCACCAGAATAATTTCATCGCACGCGAGCGCCAGTTCGTACCCGCCGCCGGCGGTGGTGCCGTTCAGAGCGGCAAGAAACTTCAGGCCGGAATGAGCGCTGGAATCTTCGATTCCGTTGCGCGTCTCGTTCGTGAACTTGCAGAAATTCACTTTCCATCCGTGCGAGGAAAGGCCCAGCATGTAAATATTGGCGCCCGAGCAGAAGACGCGGCTTTTCGCGCTGGTCAGCATCACGCAGCGAATTTCCGGATGTTCAAAACGAATGCGCTGCAGCGCGTCGTGCAGCTCGATATCCACGCCGAGATCGTAGGAATTCAGTTTCAGCTTGTAGCCCGGACGCAAGCCGCCGTCTTCATTCACGTCCATGGTCAGCGTCGCCACGGGCCCGTCGTACGTCACGCGCCAGTGCTTATACTTCGCCGGCTCGGTCTGATAATCCACCGGTGCGGCTTTGGTTTGCGAATCTTGCGTTGTGGCAACTTCCACGCGCGCCTCCTAGCCGGGTTCGGATTGCAGTGCGTTTCTGAGCTTCAAGAAACTTTCTTCGGCGGACTCGCCCGCGGTCTCCAGGTGCAGATCCGCTTTGCGGTAGAAGGGCTCGCGCGCTTCCAGAATGCGCCGCAGGTCTTCCATGGCCTCGTCGTTCTCGGCCATGGCGCGAAAATCGCCCTGGGCCATCACCCGCGCCATGTGATCTTCCGGTTGCGCTTTCACCCACACGGTGAAGCAGCTCGCAAGCAGCCGGTCATAGGTTTCCTTTTCGGAAACCACGCCCCCGCCAACGGAAAGAACCGCGCGGTCGTATTCCTGCAGAATCCGGTGCAGTACGCGCTTTTCGATCCGGCGGTACCCGGTCTGGCCATACAGCGAGAATATCTCCGAGAGATCCATCCCGGCTTCTTTTTCCACCTCGCGGTCCACTTCGACGAACGCAACTTTCAGCTCTTGCGCCAGCTTCAAACCGAGCGTTGATTTGCCTGCACCGCGCAGGCCGACTAAAGCAACACGCCCGCGCCGCGCCTGCGCCACGGTGCCAAACTCCTGCGTCAGGCGGAGCAGTGCTGCTTTCAAGTGCTGCCCCGGCAGGCGGTCCAGCAGGTCCTGGATTGTGCGTTTCGAGTCGGAGTCGGGAGTCTCGACGGTAAACAAGTCCGCGAGCGTCACGTTGAGAGCGGTGGCGATCCTGCGGAGCAGCACGATGGACACATTGCCATCTCCCAGTTCAAGCTGGGCCAGATGGCGCTCCGAGACGTCCGATTCACGCGCAACCATCTTGCGCGTCATCCCGCGACGGCTGCGCAATTCGCGCACCCTGGCGCCGAGGAAGCGCAGAAAATCGTCGTCGCTCGAATGCGCAAGCGACGGCGGCACTAAAGTACCGGGTTGAAGATCAGTGGTCATGCTCGGCGAAACAGCAATATGCAATATAATACATCAGGAGATGACTTACCAGCAGAATTTGTCGCCAGGCGGCGTCGCCAACGGAAGGCGTCCCCTCAAGTCTTGTAACCACTATCACCATTTAATATAGCTACTTACAGAATCCCCATCACCGACCAACCGTATCCCCAGTTTCCCTAGGTGCACTATAGTACTCATCAGGACCGCAGAATGCGCCGAAGAACTACGGCCGGGCTGCGAGAGCAAACGCATCGAAAAATAGTGCCTTCGTACCATCGCCGTGTACCATATTCGGAGTGTTACAGTGAGTTATGCGCGTGCGATGTCTCCATTGTGCCGCCCAAGTAGAACTGGACGACCGACGGGTAAAGGGCCGCAAAATGGCCCAGATCCGCTGCTGGATGTGCGCGCAAAGCTCGGTGGTTGACTTGCTGCCTCCGGACGTGAATTCCTCGACCATCGCTACCGACCCCCTCGCGCCCCAGGATCGCCCGTTCGCTGCCGCCCGGCTCGATGAATCCACACGGGAAAGGCTAGCGGCGCTCGACCTGCCGCGGGACAAGTCCATTGCGATATCGGTCGTTGCCGGGTCGTCGGAAGGGCTTGAGCGGGGCCTGACTATGCCGCTGGTAACGATTGGGCGGCTGCGCGGCGGCGCGGACTTTGAAATTGACGATCCGATGATCTCGCGCCTGCATTGTGCCGTCGAAGTGAAGAACGACGCTGTCTTTCTGCGTGACCTGCGCTCGACCAACGGCACTTATGTGGCCGAAAAGCGGGTGCTGGCGGCGCAGCTCGACAATGCCACCGAGTTCCGAATCGGAACGTCCACCCTGCGCGTCAGCATTACCCCTCACTAAGCTGCAAGAAACTCGCTGCCGAGCCTTTGTTCCCGCTTGATCGCTGCATTCTGCCTACCAAAAGTTTAGGCGTTCGCGAACGCGGTGACTGCGGTATGCTCTTTCTGTATAAATCTAAAGCCGGTTAGAGCCGGGCAGGCTCGTTTTGCCGGTGGTCAAATCCTCGGGGGAGAAGGTGAAGCGTGGAAAGCGTGACAAAGAAATCGGCATGGGCCGTTCCATCACTCGTCGTGATTTTCTCAACGGAGTCGGCATCGCGGTAGGAAGCTCGCTGTTACCCCTCGATACACCTTGGTTTGAACGATTCGGCCTTCCGCAGTCGCCCTTAGCTCCTGAACAAAAATCCGGCTACTACCCCCCGGTCTTAACCGGCATGCGCGGCACGACGGACGCTGTGATGGAAGTCGGCCACGCGCTGCGCGACGGGAATACCTGGAATACCCCCACTCCCGATTCCGATTCGTACGATCTGATCGTCGTGGGGGGAGGCATCAGCGGGCTTTCCGCCGCTTATTTCTTCCGCCAGATGGCTGGGCCGAAAGCCAGAATCCTGATCCTGGAAAATCACGACGATTTCGGCGGCCACGCGCGCCGCAACGAATTTCACACCACGCAGCGCATGATTCTCGGCTATGGCGGCACGCAGTCCATCGCCGGCCCGAAGCTTTACAGCAAACAGGCCAAAGGACTGCTCGTGGAACTGGGCATTGACGTCCAGCGCTTCTATAAGTATTACGACGAGAGTTTTGAGAAAACGCACGG
The DNA here is from genome assembly GCA_049300435.1 of Candidatus Acidiferrales bacterium. Taxonomy (GTDB): domain Bacteria; phylum Acidobacteriota; class Terriglobia; order Acidiferrales; family UBA7541; genus Palsa-295. The sequence continues at coordinate 95,350 of JBAQJS010000046.1, forward strand.
CCTGGCGCGCAGCACCTTTTTCGACAAGAAGACGTTTGGCGAAGACAAACTGGTCGCCGGCACGGGCCGGCCCACGTGGCCTGAATTTCTGGCCAAAACGCCGATGTCGCCGCAAGCCCAGAAGGATCTGGCCCGGCTGCACACGGAAAAAGTGGACTATCTGCCGGGGCTATCCTCCTGGGACAAGAAAGTCCTGCTCGCTAAGACCAGCTACAAGGATTACCTGCTGAAGTACGTAAAGATCACGCCTGACGCCGTTCCTTTCCTGCAGACCGAAACCTACGGCCTGTACGGCGTGGGCGTTGACGCCGTTCCCGCCGGAGATCTGGCCGGCCTTGGCTACCCGGGATTTGCCGGCATGGATCTCTCGGGGCCTCCCGGACCGGGCTTGGGCGTGGAAATCACCAAGCAGGAAGAAGACGAGCCGTACATTTTTCATTTTCCCGACGGGAATGCCTCCATCGCGCGGCTGCTGGTGCGCTCCTTGGTCCCTGCGTCTGCTCCGGGCCATACCATGGAAGATATTGTGACGGCCAAGCTGGATTACAGCACTCTGGACGATCCCGCTTCGCCGGTGCGCCTGCGGCTGAACAGCACCGCGATTCTTGCCCGTAATATCGGCGATCCTGCTTCCGCGAAGGAAGTTGAAATCACTTATGTAAAGGACGGCCGTGCGCGCAGCGTGCGCGGCGCCACCTGCGTGCTGGCTTGCTGGAACATGGTGATTCCTTACATGTGCCCCGATCTGCCGGATAAGCAAAGAGAGGCGCTGGCCTACGGCGTGAAGGTTCCGCTGGTTTACAGCAACGTGCTGATCCGCAATTGGCAATCGTTCAAGAAGCTGGGCGTGAGCGGCGCGCGCTGCCCGGAAAGCTATTTTGAAACGGTCACGATGGACTTTCCGGTCAGCATGGGCGATTACAAATTCCCGGCGAATCCGGCCGAGGCTTGCGTCCTGCACCTGGAGAGAGTTCCCTGCCATCCGGGCCTGCCGGCGCGGGAACAGCAAAAGGCCGGGCGGCGGGAACTGCTCGTAACCGGGTTCTCGACTTTCGAGCGTAATATTCGCGAGCAGCTTGGTGCCATGCTGTCTCCTGGAGGCTTCGATCCCGCCACCGATATTCAGGCCATTACCGTAAATCGCTGGCCGCATGGCTACGCCTACGAATACAATTCGCTGTACGACCCCGATTGGCCGGAGGATCAGCAGCCGTGCGTCATCGGCCGGCAACCTTTCGGGCGCATCTCGATTGCCAATTCGGACGCGGAAGCTTTTGCCTACACCAATGCAGCGATTGATCAAGCTTTCCGAGCGGTCACCGAGGTTTCGCGGTTCAGCGGGAAGGCCGCCGGCTAAGCCGGGCGGCGGCAAAATGATATATTGCACTGAGAATGCCGGACCCAGTGCATCGCGATTACCGCACAGCGCCGGAATCCTGAACCAGTGAGCAAAGAACAAACAGTGCGCCTGCTGGATCCCCTGTTCACGACAGATCCCATGCGTGAGATTTTCTCCGATCGCCGCAAGCTGCAAGGCATGCTCGATTTCGAATCTGCGCTGGCTCGCGCGCTGGTCCGTGCAGGCGTCGCGCCTGCCGTCGCACCCGCTATCGAAGCGCAATGCAAAGCGGAGTTGTTTGCGACCGAAATGCTGGCGCGCGAAGCGGCCCGCGCCGGAAATCTGGCGATTCCGCTGGTGAAAATGCTCACTGCGGCGGTCGCCAAATCGGATCCCAAAGCCGCGGGGTACGTTCACTGGGGCGCCACCAGCCAGGACGCGATAGATACCGGCATGGTGCTGCAATTGCGCGACGCTCTTGAATTGCTGCGCCAGGAGCTTTCGCAATTATCGAACGCGCTGGCGCGCGTCGCCGAAGTGCAGCAAGCCACGGTGCTGGCCGGCCGCACCTGGTTGCAACAGGCGAGTCCGGTTACTCTAGGCCTGAAAGTTGCCGGATGGCTGGACGCGGTCCATCGCCAGGAGGCGCGATTGACCGCGTCGTACAAAGCAGTTTCGACATTGCAGTTCGGCGGGGCCGTCGGCACGCTCGCCGCGCTCGGGGAAAAAGGTCCATCGGTCGCGGCGGCTTTAGCTGCGGAACTAGAGTTGGAGCTGCCCAGCGTTCCCTGGCACACGCACCGCGACCGTTTTGCGGAAGTGGCCGCGACGCTCGGCCTGCTGGTCGGGACGCTGGGAAAAATCGCGCGCGATATTTCGCTGCTTTCCCAAACGGAGGTCGGCGAAGTTCTGGAGCCCGCGGAAACCGGCAGGGGCGGCTCTTCCACGCTGCCGCACAAGCGCAATCCGGTGGGCTGCGCGGTGGTTTTGTCCGCCACGATTCGCGTGCCCGCGCTAGTCTCCGTGATGCTCGCCGCCATGGTGCAGGAGCACGAGCGCGGCCTGGGCGGATGGCACGCCGAATGGGAAACCCTGCCGGAAATTTTCTTGCTTGCCGCCGGCGCGCTGGCACATCTGACGCACGTAGTGGACGGCCTGGAGATTTACGCAGAGCACATGGCGCACAATCTTGCAGCGACGCACGGCCTGATTCTCACCGAGGCCGTGGCGATTGCCCTGGCCAAGCATCTGGGACGGCAGCCCGCGCACCAGCTTGTGGAGAAGATTGCGCATCGCGCGCTCGACTCCGGCAGGCCCTTGCGCGATCTCTTGTTGGAAGATCCGGAAGCGCGCGCGCACCTTTCACCGGCGGAGATAGACGGATTGTTGGAGCCCGGGAATTACACGGGTTCGGCGCGAGCCATGATTCAGCAGGTGTTGGCAGACCACAAAAAGACACGGTAAATTATCGCTGACGAAAGTTCCCGATATGACTTACACGGAAATTGGTGGCGCGCGTTTTCACTACCGTCTGGAGGGCGCGGCGGGCGCTCCGGTCGTAGTGCTGTCGAATTCGCTCGGCACCAATCTATCCATGTGGGATTTGCAAATTCCCGCGCTCGCGCGGAAATTCCGCGTTCTACGCTACGATTCACGTGGGCATGGCCTGTCCGAGGTGACGGCCGGGCCGTACACCATCGGGAGGCTCGCCAGCGATGTGGCCGGCTTGCTCGACGCGCTGCAAATTCCCAGCGCGCATTTTTGCGGACTATCGGTCGGCGGACTGATCGGCCAGTGGCTGGGTCTGCATTTCTCGAATCGCTTCGCAAGCTTGACGCTATCCAATACCGCAGCGCACATCGGCAGCCTGGAAGGCTGGAACACGCGCATCGCCAGCATCCGCGCGGGCGGAATGGCGTCGGCGGCGAACGCCGTGGTTTCGCGCTGGTTCACTGAGGAATTTGCAAAGAGCGAGCCGGCCACGTTCGAAGCCGCGCGGCAAATGCTGCTGCAATCGCCCGCGGACGGCTACGTCGCTACCTGCGCCGCAATTCGCGATACGGATTTGCGCGAGGCGGTGTCCGGCGTGAAGCGGCCCACGCTGGTGATTTCCGGCGCCCAAGACGCCGCAACGACTGCGGTGGACGGCCGGTTTCTCAGCGGGAAAATCTCCGGCGCGCAGTATGTGGAATTGAACACCGCGCATCTTTCGAATATCGAGGCCGCCGAGGCATTCACGGCAGCGCTGCTGAAATTCCTGGAGCAGCAGGAGGCGAAGTGATGGACGAGCGTGAGCGGCATGCCGCAGGCATGAAAGTGCGCCGCGCGGTGCTGGGCGATGCGCATGTGAACAAGGCCGAAGCGTCCAAGAACGCTTTCAGCGAGCCTTTTCAGGATCTGATCACGCGCTATGCTTGGGGCGAAATCTGGTCGCGCCCGGGCCTTTCACGGCACACGCGCAGCCTGCTGACGCTTTCGATGATGATCGCGCTCAATCGCGGCGATGAGTTCCGCATGCATGTGCGCGCCGCACTGAACAATAAAGTAACGCGCGAGGAAATCCAGGAAGTGCTGCTGCAGAGCGCGATCTATTGCGGCGTCCCGGCGGCAAATGCTGCGTTTCATCTGGCGCAGGAAGTGTTTGCCGAAATTGACGGCGGTCACTGACGCGAGGTCAAGCGCCTGCGCCCGATTTCAAGTTTTGCAGGAACCTTTCCAGCAGCGCGCCGGCTGGCAACGAGCGCGCCATCTCCAGGAGGAATTATCAATGGCGATTGAAAAGATTGCGGTCGTAGGATGCGGCCTGATGGGCTCGGGAATCGCGCAGGTGGCGGCCCACGCCGGCTGCCAGGTCACGGTCCGCGAGGTTTCCAGCCAGCTTGTGGATAAAGGATTGCAGTCCATCGAGAAAAATCTGCAACGGCTGGTGGATAAAGGCACACTCGCGGCCGCCGACCGCGATCAGGTTCGCGGGCGGCTCCGCGGCACTACCAATCTCGACGAGTTGAAGGATTCAGACCTGGTCGTCGAGGCGATCATCGAGCAACTTCCCGCGAAACGCGAGTTGTGGACGGCCCTCGACAAAATCTGTCCGAAGTCCACCATTTTCGCCAGCAACACTTCGTCGCTCTCCATCACCGAAATGGCGATGTTCACGCAGCGGCCCGACCGGTTCCTGGGCCTGCATTTCTTCAATCCCGTCCCGGTAATGAAATTGGTGGAAGTGATCCGCACCATCGCCACCGACCCCAAGGTGGAAGAGGAAGCGGTTGCGCTTGCGGGCCGCCTGGGCAAGACGCCGGTGCGCACCACCGATCGCACCGGCTTCATCGTGAACCGCCTGCTGCTGCCGTATCTGCTCGACGCCGTTCGCGCGCTCGAGGAAGGCGTGGCTTCCATCGAGGACATTGACAATTCCATGAAGCTCGGCTGCGGGCATCCGATGGGGCCTCTCACGCTGCTCGATTTCGTCGGGCACGACACGACCTACTACATCGCGAATATCATGTTCGAGGAATTCAAGGAAAAGCGCTTCGCGCCGCCGCCGCTGCTAAAACGCATGGTGCTGATGGGATGGAATGGCCGTAAATCGGGGCGCGGATTTTACGATTACAGCGATCCGGCGAAACCAAAACCCTTGAAATTCACCTAGAACGTTCAGCGCCTGGCGCCGATGTCTGACACGCCGGGCTAGGAAAGCCGCTCGATCACTTCGGAAGGCAGAGGGCGCGATTTCATGCGGTCCGGATTCGTGGGATCCACGCCCGACCAGACGCGCGTCTCGAAGCCCTCCACAGCCAACACGTCCGCCTTGAAGAACTGATGCCGAATAATGAAACTGCTCCTGCGAAATTCCGTCACCGAAGATTCCGCCAGCAGTTCCTCGCCGAATGTCGAAGGCGCCAGGAAGCGCACGCGGACGTCCACAAGCGGAACTCCCAGAATTGCATGCGCCTTGAAAAGCGCGCGCGTGGGCATTCCGGCATTGGCAAAGAGCGCCGTGGTGCAATCATCGAACCAGGCGAGGTAGCGCGGATAATAGACGATTCCCGCGGGGTCGCAGTCGCCCCATTCCACCAGCAGGTGTTTCTTGCTTACGAACATGCCGTAACGCTCCCGAACGATCAGTGCAGCCGCGCGCGGAAGGCTTGCATCCCGCGCGGAAAAATCCAAGGACGCATGGTAACACCCGCTTGGTGCGTCTCCAACTGCCGGGCTCGCGCGTTTAAGCATTCCGCGAGCGCCGCGTTTTCTGCTATCGTTTGTGAGGTTTCGTTCGAATGGATCAGTCCACGCGCACGCAAGTCGGCATCGTCGGAGCCGGGCCCGCCGGGCTTATCCTTTCCCATCTGCTTCACCTGCAGGGTATTGAATCCGTGGTACTGGAAAATCGCAGCCGCCAGTACGTGCAGGAGCGCGTGCGCGCGGGCGTGCTGGAGCAAGGCACGGTGGATCTGCTGAAGGAAACCGGCGTGGGCGAGCGGCTGCAGCGCGAAGGGCTTATCCACTACGGCGTGAATCTGCGTTTCGGCCGGCGCACCCACCGCATTGACTTCGCGGACCTCACCGGCGGGAAAGCCGTCACGATTTATTCGCAGCATGAAGTGGTAAAGGATCTCACCGACGTCCGGCTTGCCGCCGGCGGGCAGGTGTGGTTCGACGTGGAAGACACCAGCATCCATGATTTCGACGATCCGCAGCGTGCGGCGAAATCCACCATTCGATTTCGCAAAGACGGCGAGCCGCAAGAGGTGACCTGCGATTTCATCGCGGGCTGTGACGGATTCCACGGCGTTTGCCGCCCGTCGCTCCCCACTGGAGTCCTCACTAGCTTTGAGCGCGTCTATCCTTTCGCGTGGTTGGGAATTCTGGCCGAGGCGCCTCCTTCCTCGGAGGAGCTTATCTACGCGTATCACGAGCGCGGCTTCGCGCTTCTCAGCATGCGTTCACCGCGCATCAGCCGGCTGTACATCCAGTGCCGGCCGGACGAGGACATCACCAATTGGCCGGACGAACGAATCTGGCGGGAATTGCACCTGCGCTTGGCGGGCGAAGAAAACTGGAAACTGGTGGAAGGTCCGGTGCTGCAAAAGGGGATCACGGGGATGCGCAGCTTCGTCGTGGAGCCGATGCAATACGGCAAGCTGTTCCTTGCGGGCGATGCCGCGCACATCGTGCCGCCTACCGGCGCCAAAGGCCTGAACCTGGCTGTTGCGGACGTACGCGTGCTGGCGCGTGCTATTGCGGAGTTCTATTCCAGCGGCCGGCGCGACCTGCTCGATTCTTACTCGCAAACCTGCCTGCGCCGCGTGTGGAAGGTGCAGCGCTTTTCCTGGTGGATGACTTCCATGTTGCACCGCTTCGAGGTAGAGAACGGCTTCGACCAGCGCCGCCAGCTCGCCGAACTGGACTATGTAACCAGCTCTCGCGCCGCCGCCCAGACGCTCGCCGAAAATTACGTTGGTTTACCATTCGAGTAGCCCTAGCTCCCCGCTGACTGCCTCGCTGCCCAATATCCTTGAAAAGGCGACAGATTACGCTCTTGCCGCGGCCCAATTTACGCGCGTCTGCGGCGTGTTTCAGTGCGGCACGGCGCGCGCTGCTGACTATCGTACTAGCCGATTGAGAGCACTGGCCCATCGGCAGCAACTCGCTTTAGGCCGTACCCTTCTTGCGTTGGATGCAAGCAAACGCAGGCCAGTCCCGCTAGGGCGGGGCGTCGTAAATGGGGGTTCTAAATGCAAGCTGGGGGATTCAGAAACATCGTTCGCAGTGTGTTAGGTGCTGCCGTCTTTCTCATCGCCAGTCAGGCGGTGACGGCGCAGCGCACCTTTTATTTGCCGATCAAAATGGCGGATGGCGGCCAGGACCCCGTCGCCTTCATGCGCCCCCATTACTACATTCATCAAAGCGCGGGCAGCAGCCTTGCGGCACCGCCTAGCACGGCCTTCACTCCCTTGCAGATTCGCCATGCCTACGGCTTCGACCTCGTCCCGAACCAGGGCGCCGGCCAGACCATCGGCATCGTGGACGCTTATGACGATGCGAACGCCGAAGCGGACCTGGGAGCCTTCAGCAAGCAATTCAGTTTGCCGGGTTGCACCAGCGCCAGCGGCTGTTTCCGCAAGATCTATTCCAACGGCCGCCAGCCCGCCGCCAACGCGAACTGGTCCGTGGAAGTGGCGCTCGATATCGAGTGGGCGCACGCGATTGCCCCGCAAGCCAAGATCATCCTGATCGAGACGCCCACCAATAATCTCACCGACCTATTGTCCGGCGTGGATGTTGCCGTGCGCAATGGCGCGTCGGTCGTTTCGATGAGCTGGACCTCGGCGGAGTTTTCCGGCGAGCGCAGCCTGGACAATCACTTTGTCTCCAGCGGTGTCACCTTCCTCGCGGCCTCCGGCGATAGCGGCTCCGGCGTGAACTACCCGGCGGCTTCGCCGGACGTGGTTGCCGTCGGCGGCACCTCGCTCGCGCTCGACCGTTCAGGGAACTACCTTAGCGAAACCGCGTGGTCCGGCAGCAGCGGCGGCCTCAGCAAGTACGAAGTGGAGCCGCTCTCGCAAGCCCAGTTTCCCATCGTGGACGACTCGCACGGCACGCGCGGCGTGCCGGACGTGGCCTACAATGCCAATCCCGGCACGGGGTATGCCATCTACGACTCGATCACCATCAGCGGAGCGCGCGGCTGGTTTCAAGTGGGCGGCACCAGTGCGGCCACGCCGCAATGGGCTGCTCTGATCGCCATCGCCAATTCGCAACGCGCCGCAGCTCGCAAGACGAATCTGGCGGGCACCAACGCGGTGGTCTATACGGTGGGGAAGAGCAACCTCAACACGAATTTTCACGCCGTCACCACCGGCACGAACGGCTCGTGCGGCGTCCTCTGCGACGCCCTCACCGGATACGATTACGTAACCGGCCTCGGCACGCCGCAATCCAAGCTATTGGTTCCCGCACTGGCCGCCAGGCCTTAATCGCCTCGATTTCCGGAGCAAGCTGCCTCGAAATTCGCGGGGCAGCTCGCCTTTCTGTCTCGCTGGGCCTTTTCCTGCTCTGCCTGAGGACGGACGCTCCTCACGCCCGCTCATTGCCGGCCCTTTTCGATTCAGAAACACCGCGCTTTCGGCAGCCTCTCGGAATCCGCTTTGGTAGTGTATAGTTTTTTCAGGTGCGGCCACTCCCCATGCCACATTTGTTGCGGCCCCATGGATTCGCCACGCCACAGGTCTATCCCTAATGAAGCCACGTCTGCAGGTCATGAAATTCGGCGGCACGTCGGTGGGCGACGCGTCCTGCATCACGCGCGTCGCCGATATTGTCGCCAAAGCGTCGCGCGAGCTCCCTCTCGTGGTGGTGGTCTCGGCCATGGGTGGCGTCACCAACCGCCTGATCGAAGCCGCCACCTGCTCGGAGACGGGGGATCGTGACCGCGCCACTGAACTTCTGGAGGCCTTGCGGGTACAGCACTTCGAAGCGCTGCAAATTCTGATTCAGGACCGGGAGGCGCGAGGCAAGATTGCCGTGGGCATCGAAGAGTTTCTCGATGAAGCGCGGCGGCTCTGCGAGGGCACGGCGCTTATCCACGAACTTACGGTACGCACCCTCGATTCGATTTCCAGCTTGGGCGAGCGCCTGTCCGCGCCGCTGGTGGCCGGCGCGCTCTGCGAACGCGGGCTGCGCAGTGAAGCCGTGCAAGCCACCGAATTGATCGTCACCGATTCCTACCACGGCGCCGCCGAGCCTTTGATGCAGCCCACGCAGGCGCGTTGCGAAGCGCGTCTCCGGCCGTTGTTGCAGCAAGGCGTCGTCCCGGTCGTCACGGGGTTTATCGGCGCCACGCCCGACGGCGTTTTGACCACCCTCGGCCGCGGTGGCTCCGATTATTCCGCCACCATTCTAGGCGGGGCGCTGGGCGCGGACGAAGTGATCATCTGGACCGACGTGAACGGCGTGTTAACCGCCGATCCCCGCTTGGTCCCCGGCGCGCGCACGATTCCTGAAATCTCCTATCGCGAGGCCGCTGAGCTGGCGCATTTCGGCGCCAAGGTTCTGCATCCCAAGACGCTGCGCGCCGTCACCCAGTCCGGAATTCCCGTGTGGATTCGCAATACTTTCGAGCCGGAACATCCCGGCACGAAAATCACGCCGCAGGGCAGCCTATCCAGCGCCGGCGTGAAGGCCCTCACCGCCATCCGCGACGTCTCGCTCATCGCCGTCGGAGGCCCCGGAATCGTCGGGCTCACCGACGTGGTCGGCCGCACCTTTTCCACGACGGCCAACGTCCGCGCCAACGTGCTGCTGATCTCGCAGTCTTCGTCGCAGAACGACATCTGCTTCATCGTTTTCTCTTCCGACGCGAAACGCACCGTGGATGCGCTGCGCCAGCAGTTCGCGCAGGACCTGATGCATCAGAAAGTCGAACACATCACCCTGGACCCCAACATCGCCATCGTCGCCGTCGTGGGCGAGAACATGCGCGGCACCGTCGGCATGGCCGGACGCACCTTCAGCGTGCTCGGCCGCGAAAACATAAATATAATCGCTATCGCCCAGGGTTCTTCGGAGACCAATATTTCCTTCGTGGTGGCCAGCCAGGACATGAAGAAAGCGCTGCTGGTCGTCCATCAGGAATTTGCACTGGATACGCGCAACTCGCACGAAACAACTTCCGCGTCAAAATGAGCGACCCTCACGCCAAAGCGGTGCAGCAGGCCAGCGCGATAGCCGTGCAGCGCTGCATTCAACCCGGCTGCGGCGGAGTGTTTGGCATCGCCGAGCAGATTTACGTGTGCCCGCGTTGCGCAGGCCCGCTCGAAATTGAATGCTCCCTGGAGCCGCTAAAAGCCGCGCCGGATCTCCGCAAGCGCTGGCAGGCCCGCGCTGCCTCGCACGATCCGCGCGACCGCAGCGGCGTCTGGCGTTTCCGCGAAATGCTTCCTTTTGCCGAAGAGGCGCCAGTGGTTACGCTGTTTGAAGGCAACACGCCACTGTACGATGCACCGCGCTCCGCGCAGTACGCAGGCCTCTCCGCCCTGCGTTTGAAACATCAGGGCTGCAATCCCACCGCTTCGTTCAAAGACACGGGCATGACCACCGCGGTTACGCAGGCAAAATTGCTGGGCGCACGCACGGTGGTCTGCGCCAGCACGGGCAATACCGCCGCAAGCCTCGCCGCCTATGCCGCGCGCGCAACGCTGCAATGCGCCATTCTCCTGCCACAGGGCCAGATCAGCCCGGCGAAACTCGCGCAGAGCATGGACTACGGCGCCATCGTCTGCGAGATCGCGGGAAATTTCGACGATTGCATGCGCCTGATTTCCGAGCTGGCCGACGTGCCGTCCATCTACATCGCGAACTCCATCAATCCTTTTCGCATCGAGGGACAAAAAACCGTCGCCTTCGAGCTGCTCGAGCAGTGCGGGTGGCACGTGCCCGATCATGTAGTCGTTCCTGGCGGGAATATGGGCAACAGTTCGGCTCTCGGCAAGGGGTTCGACGAAATGTTGCGCATTGGCTTGACTGACCGCTCGCCGGCGATCAGCATCATTCAGGCCGAAGGCGCCGCTCCCCTCGCGCATTTGTTTGCCGGGCTTCCGTCCCACGAATTCGCTGCGAACGAAGCACTTCCGGACGAAATTGCGCCAATTCCAAATCCGCGCACGCTGGCCACCGCGATCAAAATTGGCGCTCCCATTTCCTGGAAGAAAGCGCTGCGCGCGGTGCTGCGCACGCACGGAAATGTCATTACCGTCAGCGAGCAGGAAATCGCCGACGCCAAAGCCATCATCGGCCGCGACGGCATCGGCTGCGAGCCGGCCTCAGCAACCACCGTGGCAGGTATCCGCAAGCTCGTGGCCGCGGGGAAAATAGGCGCGGAAGAATCCGTGGTCGCGGTTTTGACCGGGCACGTCCTGAAAGATCCCGACTACGTGAGCCACTATCACCGCGGCACTCTTTCGTTTGAATCCGTTACGGAGCAGGGAATCGCAAAGTCCGTGCAGATTCACGGAGCATTTCGCAATGCCGCGGAACAGGTGCCGGCAACCAGGGACGCGATTCTGAAAAGTCTGGAGCGCGGGCGATAACGCACGGAAGGTCCGCCAGGGGCGAGGAAGCTGAAACCTTCGATCCTTGCCGGGCGTTTGCACAAGCACTCATGAAAAATTCCCAACGCCGATCCTTCGAAGTGCGGGTCCCCGCATCCACCGCCAATCTCGGCGCGGGATTCGATTGCTTTGGATTGGCCTTGCATCTGTTTCTCACGGTTCGCGTTGCGGTGCAGTCCGATCCTGCAGCGCGCAGCCTGGCGCGCAGTCGCGGCGTATCCGGCAGCGACGCCCTCCCGACCGCGCCGGGGGAAAATCTGATCCTGCGCGCGATGCGGCGCACTGCTGACCGCATCGGTGTGCCGCTGCCGCCGGTTCATCTCGCGGTGCGGAACCAAATTCCCATCGCTGCAGGGTTGGGGGGCAGCGCGGCGGCAATCGTGGCTGGTATCGCGCTGGGTTTCGCGGTTTGCGGGAAGAAAATTACGCAGGATGGCGCGCTGAGCCTCGCGGCCGAGCTGGAGACGCATACCGACAACGTGGGCGCCGCGCTGCTGGGCGGCCTGGTCGTCTCCTTCGTTCAATCCAGCGGCGAAGTTCTGGCATTGCGAAAAAAGTGGCCCAGGGAAATCCGCGTCGTCGCTGTCACGCCGAACATGGTTCTGCCGACGGCGGCCTCACGCGCAGCTCTGCCAAAGACCGTCGAACACGCCGATGCCGTGCACAATCTTCAGCGCTCCGCGCTGTTTCTTGCGGCATTGGACGCCCGGCGCTACGACTTGTTGTGGGATGCCATGCAGGATCGCCTGCATCATTCCTATCGCCAGGCGCTAATCCCGGGTCTAGCGGGAGCGCTGGCGGTGCCCCGCATGCCTGGCCTGGTAGGCGTCGCGTTGAGCGGCTCCGGCCCCAGCGTCATCGCGCTCGCCACCAGCCACTTCGCACAGATTGGAAAGGTCCTGGCGGAGCAGTTCGAGCGCGCCGGCCTTTCTTCCACCGTGCGCGTGCTGTCCGCGTCCCAAGAGGGCATGCGCCTCGCTGGAAAGCCGGCCGGCAAGAATCGGCTTCGCTGACCGCTCGTTGAGTCGAGATTTACCGCCGCGACGGCACGACGGCGCGGAGCGTTCACTTCACAAACGTCAAACCGTGCGGCACCAGGTGCGGAAACACGTAGGCATACAGCATCACGATCACGCCAACAATCGAACCCAGTGCGATCGAATGCCAGAAGACGAAGCGAAAGATAATCCCCTCGTTGCCCACTTGTTCGGTCGCTGCCGTGGCAATGGTGATGGACTGCGCGTCCACCATCTTCCCCATCACGCCGCCGGCGCTATTCGCCGCGCACATCAGGATCGGATCAATTCCCAGTTGATGCGAAGTGATCCGCTGCAAGCTGCCGAAAAGCGCGTTGGAAGAAGTGTCGCTTCCGGTCAAGGCCACGCCCAGCCATCCCAGAAACGTTCCGAAGAATGGATACAGCCATCCCGTCCGCGTGAACGCCAGCCCCAGCACGGCGTCCAGGCCTGCGTACCGCGTGACGAATCCCAGACCCAGCATGAACGAAATCGCCAGCATCGCCAGGCGCATGCGCACCAGCGTGCCCCAGAAAATTTTCAGCAGGCGCAGCGGACTCAGCCCCAGCACCAGCCCGGCAACTACCGCCGCAAGAAAGCAGCCGCTGCCGGTCGCGGAAAGCCAGTTGAAGTCGTATCGCGCGGCTTCAGGCGTGGGTTTGCTCACCACTGGCGCCGCTCGCGTGATCGCATTGTGCAAATACGGCCAGTCCCAGCCCGGCGCGCCCGGACGCGCTGAGCCGTCTGCCCTAACCACGCGAAACGCCGGCGTCGTCGCCCGGTTCATGGCCAGCTTCACGGACGGAATTCCCCACGCCAGCACGAATATCGAGAGAATTGCAAACGGCATCCACGCTTTTAGAATCGTGCCGACGGTATATTTTCGCGGCGCCAGGTTTCCCGCGAATTCCTTCGCGCTCCACTCGCCGCCCACTTCATCCACAATCTTTCCGGCGACAGCGGCGGGTTGCGCGCCGTCACGGTCGTAATCGAAACGCCAAATTTTCTTCGGCTTCCAGAAGTGCAGGAACACCACGGTGCAGACGATGGACACCACTCCCGCCATGATGTCCACCAGATTGCTATCGCGAAAGTTCGACCATAGAAACTGCGTCAGCGAGAACGAAACGCCCACCACCAATATCGCGGGAAGCACTTCGAAGGTCTCCGACCAACCCACCATCGTGCGCACCAGCCAGAAAGGCACCAGCACGGCCGTAAACGGCAGGATGCGCCCGATCATCGCGCTCAGGTCCGATTCTGGCAAACCTGAAACGCCCGCCAGCGCGTGCACGGGCGCCCCGATAGCGCCCCAGGCCACCGGAGCCGTATTCGCGATCAGGTTCAGCGCCGCGGCTTGAAACGGCTGGAATCCCAGCCCGATCATGAAGGCCCCTGCAATCGCCACGGGTGCCCCGAAGCCCGCTGCGCCTTCGATGAACGCTCCAAAGCAGAACGCCACCAGCAGCACCTGCAGCCGGCGGTCCGGAGTGATTCCGGCGATGGATTCCTTCATGATCTCGAATTGCCCGGTCTCCACCGAAATGTCGTAGAGATACACCGCCGCCAGCACGATCCACGCAATTTTCAGCACGCCGTACGCCACGCCATACGCGAAGCTCGATCCCGCCAGCACGGGCGGCATCTTGAAGACCAGCGTGGCCACCAACATCGCCGTCAGCGCCGCTGCCATCGCGCACCAATGCGGCTTCACCTTGAACCCAGCCAGCAGGATGAAAAGGACGAACATCGGCAGAGCTGCAATCAGCGTCGAGACCCACCATATCCCGGCGGGATCGTACACTTGCGTCCAACTCATCCCAGCCCCCCTTTGGGCCCTTTACGGCTCGTTTTCACGTCCGTTTGAGGAATGTTCCTTATCCCGGGCGGCGAGCTTTGTCAAGACGAGGAACGGACGTGGAAAGTTACTGGCGAGTTGCGCATAAATTCAGGAGAGGGGGAATTGCCTGGCTACGATCGCGCTTTCCTTCGGAGCAGCAATACGAACGACAAGCCAGCGATCAGCATCAGAAATTCCGATGGTTCGGGCGTGCTGACTGGCGGCGGAGGCGCCGTGCCCACGGGCGGTCCCACAGGCAGTCCCGGAGAGGACGGCGACCCGCCCAGAGGAAAGATCGGCACAATCGGTGGTATGAAAATCGAACCGGACGGCTGTTCTGGCGGAGCAATCGTGGTCCTTGGCGGAGCGGCCAGTGGCAATTCGGCCGGAGACTCGAGGCTGGCCAAAAGACCCCCATCCGCTGGGACTTCCAGCGCTTCTAGCGACGGCTGTTCCTTCCCTACGGGTCCGATGGGGACCTCGGAAATGCGGTTTCCACAGCGGGTCCGGGCGATGTGCTTACCGTCGGTAACCACGGTCTCGCCGGCGGGAAGATTCAGCCTGTTCTTGGTCCAGAAGATGCTGCTACCAACTCGATAGGAAACAAACACGGCGCGGGCCTCGTGCAGCCGCGCAATCCGCGCTTTACCCAGATCGAAATCCGCATAGTGTCGCGCCACGACCTCGTCGCTCGCGACGGCATTTCGCAGTTCCGCCGGGCTCGCAACTCCGCCCGGAATCACGGAGTACGGGTAATAAACCCGGCTCCCTTTGCCCAATTCAGGTGTTGCCGGAACCCAACCGGCCTCTGAGGGCGCACCCAGCTCTGTAGGGCGATTTGCGGCATCGGCTTGGTGCTTGGCTTGGGACTCGTACTCGGTGTTAATGCGCGGTGGGTGTGCGTAGTTATACGGAAGCGCGGCCCATACCATCAGGCCCTCTAGCAACAGGACCGCCAGTGCTCCCAAGCGACAACGGTTAATTTTTAAGGCGAAAATCGCCCCGAATGCCTCGCCTATCCCCATTTCCCCTTTTAGAACTCGGCAATCCCCAATCGCCGAGAGCCTGCCCCATGGCCGTATTACGCAATCCCCCTGCCAATGCGGGAGCAGGGAGTTCTCAGGATTGGTCCCCGGGCAGGGGTCGAACTCTATGTAAACAAAGGGCGAGAAACAGAGAGGTCTGCAGAAAACTTGCTAACAAGTGGAGGTTTTTGGGCAGGGGTGAGAATAAAGTTTCCCCTAAATGGTACTGACGTTCTATGGCAGCGCACGTACATCATTGAGCTTCGGGTCTGGGTTCCTGCTCTGCGGGTCCGCTCGAGTCCGACCAGGTGTGAAATCTCGCCGTGTTTCAGGCGCGATTCGCCCCCGAATTGGCCGAGGATTCCAGAGACGCGTCGCTCTTGCCGTGCTTCCAAGCCGCTAGGCCCACTCCGAGGAAAGGCGCAACCAGCACGCTCAAAAAGGCTAGCAGGAACAGCACCAGAAACGAAAGCACGATGATAATGGCTGGCATTGGCTCTTCCCTCTTCCGTCTGAAAGTGGCATCCGTTCGCCGGGCCCGCGTCAGGAATCCACCACCTCATGAGATTCCGGGTCGCGCGGAAGGTTGCGAATTGATTTAGTTTTTTTCACCTCTAAAAGGTCCATTCGCGCGATCCCGCGGTTGTCGCATAAACTGGCTAACGGCAGTTGCGCGCCGTGTCTTGCCGTCTGTGGCGCTGCTGCGTGGCATCCTTCTGTGGGCATGACGCGGTTCGATGCGGCGCCTTTCGCATTTGAAACCTCGCAACGACTCAGGACGTCCAATCTGGGTCGGTCACTTCGTTGTGAATCGCAAGCGGCTCGCAGTGAATCTCTTGCTGTATGCTGTTTTCCTCAACGCCTTGCTTGGGACTCCGGCGTACATTATGGGGTTGACGGCACGCCACTTCGCAAGGTTCCGAATTAGGGAGACGCCGTTCTTACTGGGAATTTTTGGGGAGCTATAGATGTGGATTGTTCGCCTGGCACTACGCCGGCCTTATACCTTTGTCGTTACATCCATACTGCTGCTCATTCTGGGTCCGGTCGCGATTCTGCGAACTCCCACGGACATTTTCCCCAATATTGATATTCCGGTCATCAGCGTTCTCTGGAATTACACCGGACTCTCGCCGCAGGAGATGTCCAACCGCATCGTCTTTCAATACGAGCGCGTGCTGACGACCACCGTAAACAATATTGAGCACATCGAATCCCAGTCGCTCAACGGGATCGGAGTGGTGAAGATCTTTTTTCACCCCGGCGTGCAGATTGGCGACGCGGTGGCTCAAGTGACGGCCGTTTCGCAGACCCTGTTGCGCCAGTTGCCTCCCGGAACCACTCCTCCGCTCATCATTCAATACAACGCCTCGAGCGTGCCGATTCTGCAGCTCGCGCTTTCCGGTAAGGGTCTTTCGGAGCAGCAACTCGGCGACATCGGCCTGAATTTCGTGCGCACCGGCCTGGTGAGCGTCCCGGGAGCGGCGATTCCGTATCCCTACGGCGGCAAGCAGCGCCAGATTCAAGTGGACCTCAACACCGCGGCTTTGCAGTCGAAGGGCTTGTCGCCTACCGATGTCGTCACCGCCATTAGCAACCAGAACCTGATTCTGCCCGCGGGCACTGCGAAAATCGGCACCTTCGAATACGAAGTGGATATGAACGGCGCGCCGCAAACCGTGGCGGAACTGAACGACCTGCCCATCAAACAGGTCGGTAACACCACGATTTACATCCATGACGTGGCCAACGTCCGCGACGGCTTTCCTCCGCAAACCAACATTGTCCGCGTGAACGGCCAGCGCTCCGCGCTGATGACCATTCTCAAATCCGGAGATGCCTCCACGCTGGAGATCATCGCCAGCGTCAAGGCCTTGCTTCCGTCCATCGAGGCCGGCCTGCCGCCCGCGCTGCGAATTGATCCGCTTTCCGACCAGTCGCTGTTCGTGAAGGCCTCCATCCTCGGCGTCGTTCGCGAGGCCATCATTGCCGCCTGCCTCACGGGCTTCATGATTCTGGTTTTCCTGGGAAGCTGGCGCAGCACCCTGATCATCGCGGTTTCCATCCCGCTTTCGATTCTCACTTCCTTGATCGTCCTCAGCGCCCTCGGCGAGACCATCAATATCATGACGCTGGGCGGCCTCGCCCTGGCGGTCGGTATTCTCGTGGACGATGCCACCGTCGAAATCGAGAACATCAACCGCAACATTGATCAGGGCAAGGAAATTGTGCAGGCCATTCTGGACGGCGCCTCGCAGATCGCCGTTCCGGCCCTGGTTTCCACCCTTTCCATTTGCATCGTTTTCGTTCCCATGTTCTTCCTCTCCGGAGTTGCCCGCTATCTGTTCGTTCCGCTCGCCGAGGCCGTCTGCTTTGCCATGCTGGCCTCGTACCTGCTCTCCCGGACGCTGGTGCCGACCATGGCCAAATATTTGCTGGAGGCCCGGACGGAAGAGGTCCGCGAGGAGTCGAAGAAGTCCTCCAATCCATTTGTGCGCATGCAGCAGCGATTTGAAATTCATTTCGATGGACTGCGCGACCGCTACCATCGCCTGCTGGAAATCTGCATCCGCCACCGGGTGATATTCGCGATCTGTTTTCTAGCCGCTTGCGTGCTCTCTTTTGCGCTGCTGCCCTGGCTCGGCCAGGATTTCTTCCCGGCCGTGGACAGCGGCGAATTCAAGCTGCACATGCGCGCCCCCACCGGCACGCGCATCGAGGAAACCGCCGCGCTCTGCGACCGTGTGGAAGCCGATATTCGCCGGCAGATCCCGGCGTCCCAATTGACCACCCTGATTGACAACATCGGACTGCCCTACAGCAGCATCAATCTCTCCTACAGCAATTCCGCCCCCATCGGCCCGGGCGACGCGGACATCCTCGCCGAGCTCTCCAAGGATCACCGCCCCACCGCCGACTACGTGCACGACCTGCGCATCAAGCTCGCCCAAGATTTTCCCGGCGTGACTTTCTATTTTCTGCCCGCGGACATCGTCAGCCAGATTCTGAATTTCGGCCTTCCGGCGCCCATTGATATCCAGGTGGTGGGCCGCGACCTGCCCGACAACCGAATTTTTGCCGATAAACTGCTAGATCGCTTGAAATATGTGCCGGGCACGGTTGACCTGCGCATCCAGCAGGCCTTTGACCAGCCCCGCTTGCACTTCGACGTGGACCGCACCAAGGCCCAGCAGATCGGCTACACTTCTCGCGACATCGCCGACGACCTGCTGATCTCACTCAGCGGCAGCTTTCAGACCTCGCCGACGTACTGGCTCGACGAGCGCACGGGCGTCAGTTACAACATCGCCGTGCAGACTCCCCAATACCGCGTGGATAGCTTGCAGGATCTACAGAACGTTCCGCTCACCGGCCCCGGCACGACCCAATCCGAAATTATGGCTTCGGTGGCCTCTTTCAGCCGCGGCACGGAGATGGGCGTGGTCTCGCATTACAATATCCTCCCGGTCATTGATATCTACGGCGCCGTGCAAGGCCGCGATCTGGGCGGATTGTCTCGCGAGATCACTCCGATCATAGACGCCAGCAAGAAGGAATTGCCGCGCGGCTCGCAAATCATCGTGCGCGGCCAGATCCTCACCATGGCGTCGTCCTTCTCCGGACTGCTCTGGGGGTTGGCGTTTTCCATCGTTCTCGTCTATTTGCTGATTGTGGTTAACTTTCAGTCCTGGCTCGATCCCTTTATCATTCTGATGGCGCTGCCAGCCGCGCTCGCCGGCATCGTCTGGTTTCTGTTCATCACCCGCACCACCGTCAGCGTGCCGGCGCTCACCGGCGCGATCATGTGCATGGGCGTGGCCACCGCCAATAGCATTCTGGTGGTCAGCTTCTCCAAGGAAAGGCTGCAGGAAGGAAAGACCGCCTCCGAAGCGGCCTCGGAGTCCGGCTTCACGCGGTTCCGGCCTGTGCTGATGACCGCTTTGGCGATGATCATCGGCATGTTGCCCATGTCTCTGGGTTTGGGCGAAGGCGGCGAGCAAAACGCTCCGCTCGGCCGCGCCGTGATTGGCGGCCTCATGTTTGCCACGGTCGCGACCCTATTTTTCGTGCCCGTCACGTTCAGCATCGTGCACAGCGCGCACGAGCACGATTCCGAGCAGGAAGACCAAAGGCTAGTTGACTAATGCGCGTTCCTAAAGCGCCGAGTAAGGGTTCAAGAGGGTGCAATGACTGAGCAGGATGCGAATAAGACGCCACCACTAAATCCGCAGCATCCCGGTGCGCCTGCCACCAAGGCCGGTCATGGAGTGCTGATCGCCATCATCGCGCTGATCGTCGTGGCCGCTATCGTCGTGACCGGAATCGTTCCGCGTCTGCGGGCCAGGGACAAGCTCGTTAAGGAGACCAACAACCTCGCCGTCCCCGCCGTGGGTGTCATCCAACCGAAACGCGGCGCGCCCGCCGAAGAAATCGTGCTACCGGGCAATATTCAGGCGTTCATAGACGCGCCCATCTACGCCCGCACCAACGGTTATCTGAAAGTCTGGTATTCGGACATCGGCGCGCACGTCAAGAAGGGCCAGTTGCTGGCCGAAATTGATACGCCCGAAGTGGATCAGCAACTCTCGCAAGCGCGCGCGGACCTGGCCACCGCGCAGGCCAACGTCAATCTGTCGCAAATTACCTTCGAACGGTTTGAAGGTTTGAAGAACACCGATTCCGTCTCCAAACAGGACGTGGACAACGCGGCGGGAGACTACTCCGCCAAGAAAGCCATCGTGGATTCGGCGCAATACAACGTGAACCGGCTGCAAGACCTGCAATCCTTCCAGAAAATTTATGCGCCCTTTGATGGCGTCATCACGGCCCGCAACACCGACATCGGCCAATTGATTGATTCCGGCGCCTCGGGAGGCGTCGCCAAGGAACTGTTTCACATCGCCGCGATTCGCACCCTGCGTGTGTACGTCAACGTCCCGCAGCAATATTCGGTCGCGGCTAAACCGGGCATCCTCGCGGACTTGACCCTCGCGCAATTTCCAGGCAGAGAATTCCCGGGAAAATTAGTGCGCACCGCTAACTCCATTGACCTGGCTTCGCGCACCTTGTTGGTGGAAGTGGATGTGGAAAATCCCACGGGCGAATTGCTTCCCGGCGCTTTCACCGAAGTTCATCTGAAGCTGCCCACGGATGTGCCTTCGTTCATTCTTCCGGTGACCGCGCTCATTTTCCGCGCGCAAGGCCTGCAAGTCGCCGTCGTACAAAGCGATAATCGCGTGAAGCTCGTCTCCATCTCCCTGGGCCGCGATTTCGGTTCCACTGTCGAAGTCGCCTCCGGCTTGACCGGCCAGGAATCCGTCATCGTCAGTCCTCCCGATTCGATCATTGACGGCGAGGTAGTGAAGATTGCCCAGCCCAATTCGGAAGGAGGCCCAGGCAGTGAATCGCCAAAGCCTCGCTAGGGCGCGCCGAACCGGGCCGAGCCACCTTTCGCTCGCCGCGCTTTTTGCCGCCACGCTGGTTTCTATCTCCGGCTGCACGGTCGGCCCGAACTACATTCGCCCCACGGCGGAAGTTCCCGCGGACTTTAAGGAAACTCCCTCAAACTGGAAGCAGGCGCAACCCAGCGACGCTTTGGCCAAGGGCCAGTGGTGGGAAATTTATCAGGACGCCCGCCTCAACGATCTCGAAGCGCAGATTAACGTCTCCAACCTGACCCTCAAGGCGGAAGAAGAGCAATTTGCCCAAGCCCGCGCCGCGCTGCGCATCACCCGCTCGGGCCTGTTCCCCAATGTGACCGGCGGTTTCGGCGCTTCGCGCACCCACCTCGCCCCGAACCAGCCGCTCTATAACGCAGCGACGGAGTCCAAGGACTACAACGATTTCGCCATCCCCGTGGACGTTTCCTATGAACCAGACCTCTGGGGCCGCGTCCGCCGCAGCGTTGAGGCCAGCCGCTCGGAGGCCCAAGCCACCGGCGCGGACTTGGCCAATGTCAGTTTGAGCGTTCATGCGGAGCTTGCCAGTGACTATTTCGAATTGCGCGGTCTCGACGCCCAGAAGCAGCTTTTGGATTCGACCGTTCAATCTTACGAACAAGCGCTGGAATTGACCGAACACCGCTATCACGGCGGCTTGGCTTCGGCTGTGGACGTGGCGCAGGCTCAGACCATCCTGGACACCACTCGCGCACAGGCCGTGGACGTGGAAGTTCTGCGCGCCTCTTATGAGCATGCCATCGCGGTGCTGGTCGGTAAGCCCGCTGCCGAGTTCAGCCTGCCGCCGATTCCGCTCACGGTGCCGCCGCCGGTCATTCCCCCCGGCTTGCCGTCCGACTTGCTCGAGCGCCGCCCGGATATCGCCGCTGCGGAGCGCCGCGTCCAGGAGCAGAATGCCCAGATTGGAGTCGCCAAGGCCGCTTATTATCCTCTGGTGACTCTCGGCGGTTCCGGCGGCTTCGAGAGCGCGGCATTCACTACGCTGCTCCAGGGCCCCAGCGGCTTCTGGATGCTCGGCGGGCAAGCCGCGGAGACGCTGTTCGACGGTGGGCTGCGGCGCGGCACTTCCGAACAGGCCAAAGCGGCCTGGAACCAGTCGGTTGATAACTACCGTCAGACCCTGCTTGTTGCGTTCCAGGAAGTCGAAGACAATCTTGCGGCTTTGCGCATCCTCGAGGACGAGGCCAGTAAGCAAGCCGACGCCGTCGCTGCCGCCCAGCACTCCCTTTCGTTGTCCATTACCCGCTACAAAGGTGGCGTGACCAATTACCTGGAAGTGACCACAGCGCAGAGCGCGGCTTTGTCCGACGAGGTCACGGCCGTCACGATTCTTACCCGCAGGTTGGCTGCCAGCGTTCTGCTCATCAAGGCCATCGGCGGCGGTTGGAACGTCTCCCAAATTCCCAAGGTCTGAGCTCCGCCGCTCGCTCCAGCCGCTGAGATTCCGGTGAAGCGGATTATCGCCGGCCATCCGAGCCACCCCGCATCGGTCGCCGGGCATCTACAGATTCCAGTTTCGTGCGAAGGCGTCCTGTAGAATTTCTCCGCTCATCGCGGACTGCTGTATTCTCAAGCGGAGAGTCCACGACGGTTGGGCCTTCCATGGAAGAACACATCCTATCCTCGGTGCGCGGACGCCGCGGCCATTTCCGGTTCGAGTCTGGCCATCACGGGGATCTGTGGTTCCAGCTCGAAACCCTATGCCAGCGCTCTCGCGACTTAGTGCCGTTCGCCGCTCAGCTCGCCTCCAGGCTCTCGCAGCACCGAGTGGAAGTGATTTGCGGGCCCCTCGTCGAGGGTGCTTTCATCGCGCTGCTGGTATCTCTGGAATTGGGCTGCGATTTCGTGTACGCCGAACGCTTCGCGAACGCTGCCGGGGAAGGATTGTATCCCGTAGCGTATCGCCTGCCGGCCGCTTTGCAGCCGGTCGTCCGGGGCAAGCGCGTCGCGATCGTCAATGACGTGATCAGCGCTGGTTCGGCTGTGATGGGAACCTACTCCGATTTGCACGCTTTTGGCGCGAACATCGTCGCCATCGGCGCGCTTCTCGCCTTGGGCGATACCATCGGCGCATTCGCGGACAAGCACGGCGTGAGCCTCGAACTGTTGCAGCAGATGCCGCACAATTTGTGGATACCATCCCAATGCCCGCTCTGCGCCGCGGGCACGCCGCTGGAGATTGTCGGCACCTCGTAATGGATTATGCAAGACCAAATCGTCCGGCAGCCATGACTCTAGAACCGGGCCGCGGCCCCCAATTCACCGCCCCACGAGCGCCGCCACCGGAAACGAACCTTGCCGTTCGCCCGTCCTAGCGCTAGCCTCCTTCCCGCGGCTGTGGTAAAGATGTGCGTTCGTGCTTGCGCCACGCGAGCGCTGCTGCCTACGGAGTGATTGTTGAGCCGCCAAAAATCGAAACGTTCGACCGTCACACTGCGCGACGTTGCCCAGGAAAGCGGCGTTTCTCCCGCCACGGTTTCCATCGTTCTCAATAGCGCTCCCTTATCCCGCTATATCCCTCCTTCCACCAAGGAACGTATCGAGCGTGCCGCGAAAAAACTTGCCTACCGCCCCAAAGTCGTCTCGCGCCTTCTGAGCGCCCGGCGCAATCGCAGCGTCGGCGTCATGGTCTTCGATATCACCGATCCTTTTTGCACCCTGATCCTGCGCGGCATTGAGAACGCGCTCTACCAGGCCAATTACCTGACGATTCTCACAGACGTGCACAACCAGCGCGGACGTTTCGAGCGCTATCTGGAAATGCTTCTGGCGCGCCCGGTCGAGGCGCTGGTCTTTGTCGCCAACTGGCTCTTCGTGGATATTGACCTCCTCGCCGACCTCGAGAAGCGCAATATTCCCGGCGTCACTATCGGCAGCGAGCTGCGCACCGGAGCGCTGAGCTCCGTCATGGTGGACAACGAAGCGGGCGCGCACCTGGCCATGGAGCATTTGTATTCTTTAGGTCACCGCAAGATCGCTTTCATTCGCGGCCCTAAAATGCTCGCCGATAGCGCTCCGCGCTGGCGCGGCGTTCGCGCTTTCGCCCGCTCCGTCAACCTCGAGATTGATCCCGCGCTCGTGCTGGATTTGCCGGATTCCTTCGACCCTAATTCCGGCTACGAAGGCGGACTGAAGTTCGTGGAAGAGTTCCTGAAGCACAAAAAACGCTTCACCGCGGTGATGGCTTTCGACGATATGACCGCCTTTGGCGCGGTTCGCGGCCTGGCTCGCGCCGGCCTGAAAGTTCCGGACGATTGCTCCGTCATCGGCTTCGACGACGTGATTCCCTCCGGCCTCTCGGTGCCGTCGCTCACCACCGTCCGCCAGCCGATGGAGGCGCTCGGCAGCACCGCCGTGAGCATCGTGCTGGACGCCATCAATGCGGCCGTCGAGGAGCGCGAATCCACGCCCGTGCACCGCCAGCTCGCGCCCGAACTCGTGGTGCGCGAATCCACCCGCGCCGTTCCCTGGACCTAGTGGGTCGCCGGCGCGCCGCGGTTTTGCGCTTGACTTGAACGGAAGTGGCGCAGGATACTGCCTTTAATAAAGTTTAATGAATCTCGGCTGCGGTCCTGTGGCTCTCCCGGGAGGCGCTCGGTGAACCGGAAAGGCATCTTGCGGAAAAATTCCACTGTGCCTCGCCGTAGCCGCCGCGGCGCATTCTCCCTTTACCGCTTCTCGTTTATGCTCCTGTTCTGTTTCGCGCTTGCCGCCCCAGCCCTCTTCGGCGATTCCCGCGCGCAGCCCCCCGCGAGGACGTATCTGCACTCCGGCTGGTCCCTGCAGTCCTCTTGCAAGGTCTCCGCGACCGGCGAGCAGATCTCGCAGGCTGGCTTCCAAGCCGCCGGTTGGCATTCCACGGACGTGCCCACGACGGTCGTCGCCGCGCTGGTCGCCGATAAGACCTATCCCGATCCCTACTTCGGGAAAAATCTGCGTGACATTCCGGGCACCACCTATCCCATCGGCAAGAATTTTTCCCTGCTTTCCATGCCGCAGGACAGCCCCTTCCGCTGCTCCTGGTGGTTTCGCACCGATTTCAGGCTCCCGGAAGGTTCTGCCGGACGGCAGGTGTGGCTGTATTTCGGCGGCATCAATAATCACGCCAACATCTGGCTCAACGGCCACAAAATCGCCGGCGCGCAAGAAGTCGCCGGCGCGTATCGCACCTATGAATTTGACGTCACTTCGCTTGTCTCGCCCGGCCAATTGAATGCGCTGGCCGTCGAGACCATTGCGCAAACCGAAAAAGACCTGGGCGTCAACTGGGTGGATTGGAACCCCGCGCCGCCCGACAAGGACATGGGCCTGTGGCGCGAAGTCTATCTGCAGGAGAGCGGCCCGGTGGCCATTCGCGACCCTCAGGTGATCACCCATTTTCCCGCCGCGTCTCTCGACCAAGCCAACCTCACCGTCGAGGCGCAGCTTCATAACGCCACGAACGCGCAAGTCACCGGCGTCCTCGAAGGCCAGTTCGACGGCGTGCAAGTTCGTCAGACCTGTGTCTTGCAGCCGAACGAAGTCCGCACCGTCCGCTTTTCACCGGAGCAGTTCCCGCAGTTGCAAATCAGCAATCCGAAATTGTGGTGGCCCTACGGCATGGGCGCGCAGGATTTGCACCAGCTCTCGCTGCGTTTTGTGATCGCGGATCGGGAATCCGACGCGCAGTCCCTCCGCTTCGGTATTCGCGAAATCACTTCCGAGCTGAATGCCCGCGGCGCCCGCCAGTTTTACATCAACGGCCGAAAAATCCTGATTCGCGGCGGCGGCTGGTCGCCGGACATGCTCCTTCGCCAGGACCTCGACCGCCTGCAAAACGAATTTCGCTACGTCCGCGAAATGAACCTGAATACCATTCGTCTCGAAGGCAAGCTCGAATCCGACGAATTTTATAATCTCGCCGATGAGCGCGGCGTCCTGATCATGGCCGGCTGGTGCTGCTGCGATTTTTGGGAACAATGGAGACACTGGCGGCCTGGTGATCTGGAAATCGCCGCCGCGTCGCTGCGTTCCCAGATTCTGCGCATGCGCAGCCATCCCAGCATGTTGGTCTGGCTGAACGGCAGCGATAATCCTCCGCCCGCCAACGTGGAAACCGCCTACATCCAAGTCTTGAAGGAATCCGATTGGCCGAATCCCTATCTCTCCTCCGCGTCCGCTACGCCTACCACGGTCACCGGCCAGTCCGGCGTGAAGATGACCGGACCGTACGATTACGTCCCACCCGATTACTGGCTGATTGACACGAACAAGTACGGCGGCGCTTTCGGGTTCAATACCGAAACCGGCCCGGGTCCTGCCGTTCCGCTCGCCAGTTGCCTCAGAAAATTCATCCCCGCCGATCATCTCTGGCCGCAGGATTCCTATTGGGATTACCACGCAGGTTCCGAAGGCTTCCGGGATCTCAGCCACTTCAATGGCGCCATGGACGCGATCTACGGCCCGCCCGCGGGCCTCGACGATTACCTGCTCAAATCACAAGCCATGGCTTACGAAGGTGAACGCGCCATGTTCGAGGCCTATTCCCGCAACAAGTACACCTCCACGGGCGTCATTCAGTGGATGCTGAATAACGCCTGGCCTTCCACGATCTGGCATCTCTTCGACTACTATTTGCAGCCCGCCGGCGGCTATTTCGGCGTAAAAAAAGCCTGCGAGCGCCTGCACATTCAATACTCTTACGACGACAACAGCATCGCCGTCGTCAACGGCATCTACGAAAAGGTTTCCGGCCTCACGGTTACGGCAAAACTATACGACGTGAATCTTCAGGAGCGCTTCTCGAAACAAGTTCAGACCGACGTGGAAGCCGACGGCGTCCGCAAAGTCCTGACTCTTCCCGCGGAGTCCTTTAGCCCGCCGTCGCCCGCCTACTTCGTCCAGCTGGAGCTGCAGTCCAGCGACGGGAAGATCGTCAGCCGGAATTTCTACTGGCTCTCGGCGAAAAAGAATACCTACGAGTGGGCCAAGACCACCTATCGCTTCACTCCCGTATCCTCGTACGAAGATCTCACCGCGCTGCAATCGCTCCCAAAAGCCGCCGTGGACGTCGCGGGGAGCATGTTGCCGGGCGCCGAAGGTCCGGTCGCCCATGTGCTGCTCAAAAATTCCAGCGATCACCTCGCTTTTCAGATTCATTTGGGAATTCACAAGGCGGGCGACTCCGCAGAAATCCTGCCGGTCTTTTGGGACGATAATTACATTGAGCTGATGCCCGGCGAATCTCGTGAGCTCACCGCGCGTTATCTTCCCGCGGCGGCCGTTTTCGGCGGCGTGGAGGTGAGCGTCTCCGGCTGGAACGTCGCGGCCGCCACCATCCCTCTGAAGGAAGCGCGGGGCGCCATCGCGCCATCCACCGGGGCAGGGAACTAATGTCCACCAGGCCAGGTGGTCCATCCAGCGCGCCCCCAGCCTTGTTTCCGAATAACATGCTGCGGGAGATTTACGAGCAGCCACGGGCGATTCGCGAAACCATCCGCCAGAACGTCTCAGACGACGTGATCTTTTCCAGCTCCTTGCAGCCCATCGAAAAAGCACTCTTTGCCTTCAAGAAAATCATCATCGCCGCGAGCGGCTCCAGCCGCAATGCCGGCCTGGCCGGCGAAATCATGATGGAAGATTTGGCGGGCGTCGCCGTGGACGTGGAATACGCCAGCGAATATTGCTACCGCTCCACCCACGCGGATTCCGATCCCATCGTGCTGGTCATCACCCAGTCCGGCGAGACGGCGGACACTACCGCGGCGCAGCGCGAAGCGCTCCATCGCGGCGCCAAAACCGTCGCCATTTCGAACGTCGCCGATTCCACCATCTCGCGCGAAGCCAGCACGCGGCTGCTCACCTGCGCCGGCCTGGAGAAAGCCATACCGGCCACGAAGAGTTTTACCTCGCAGCTCACTCTGCTTTATCTTTTCGCGCTCTTCCTCGCTCGCCAGCGCGGCCGCATCACCGCGGAGGTCACGCGCACCCACCTGAACTTCCTCACCGAGTTGCCCCGCTACATTGAGAAATATCTGCCGTCGTGGGATGCGCAGGCATCCGGCTGCGCACGCGCCTTCCAGCTGGCGCGCACCTTCATGTTCCTGGGCCGCGGCGTGCATTACGCCATCGCGCGCGAAGGCGCGCTCAAGCTCAAGGAAATTTCCTACGTTCAGGCCGAGGGGATGCCCGCCGGAGAGCTGCGGCACGGCTCGAATGCTCTGGTGGACGAAAATCTCGTGGTTGTCACGCTCGCGACGCGCGATGTGGCCGACCCCGATTCGGTCTTGCGCTACCAGAAATCGCTCCTGGTCCTCGAATACGTCAAGAGCCGCGGCGGAAAGTCTATCGCCATCGCCACCGAAGGCGATCGCGAGGTCACCACGGTGGCCGACCGCACCATATTCGTCCCGCCCGCCACTGAATTGCTCCTCCCGATTCTGGAGGTCGTCCCGCTGCAATTGTTCGCCTACCACTATGCGATCCTGAACGGCTGCGATGTGGACCGCCCCAGAAATCTGGTCAAATCCGTAATTACGGAATGAAGTCCGTGTTGCTTTCTCGCGACGCTTGGAAATTCAGCGCGGTGGTGTAAGAGCGAAGCACTCGTTCTCGAAAAGGAAACATGGCCAACGAGCCGATCCAGTCCGCGCCATCGCCCGTCAAACTTCGCCGCGTCCTCGGCCTGTGGGATCTCATCATCATCGGCATCGTCATCATTCAGCCGATTGCGCCGATGGGCATCTACGGCGTCATCAACAATGCGGCCCGCGGCCACGTCGTCACCACCATCCTGATCGCCATGGTCGCCATGCTGTTCACGGCCATCAGCTACGGAAAAATGGCGCGCGCCTATCCCAGCGCCGGCTCGGCCTACACCTACGTGGGCCAGGAAATCCGCCCGTCGCTGGGTTACGTCACCGGCTGGGCGATGGTGATGGATTACATCCTCAATCCTCTGATCTGCACCATCATTTGCAGCAAGCTCACCCAGAATATTCTTCCCTTTATGCCCTATTGGGCGCTGGCCGTCGGCTTCGCGTTTGCCTTCACCGCGCTCAATCTGCGCGGCGTGAAAACCTCCGCGCGCATCAACGACGTCCTGGCCGCGGGCATGACCATCGTAGTCGTCATCTTCTTCGTCTTCGTCTTCCGTTTTATTTGGGACCTGCACACCTACGGCCCCGGTTTCTTCAGCCAGCCCTTCTACAACCCCGCCACGTTCAGCTTCGGCGGCGTTTTTCGCGGCACTTCCATCGCCGTGCTCACCTACATCGGCTTCGACGCCATCTCTACCTTCTCCGAGGAAGTCGAAAATCCGCGGCGCAACATCCTGCTGGCCACCGTCCTGGTTTGCGTGGTCACCGGAGTGCTTTCCTCGCTCGAGGTATATGCTGCGCAGCTCGTATGGGGCTCGAAACCGTTTCCCGCGAACATGGTCGAGTCCGCGTTTCCATTGGTCGCGCGCCAGGCCGGCGGATTTTTTCTCTTTCAGCTGGTGAATTTCACAATCCTCATCGCCAACGTCGGCTCCGGCATGGGCTCCCAGCTGGGTGCCGCCCGTCTTCTGTACGGCATGGGACGCAGCGATGGCATCCCCAAGAAGTTCTTCGGCGCGCTCGACCCCAAGAATCATATTCCGCGCAACAACGTTATTTTCGTCGGCGCCATTGCGCTGGTCGGCGCATTCCTGATCACCTACGATCAGGGCGCGGAGCTGCTGAACTTCGGCGCTCTGCTCGCGTTCATGGGCGTGAATGCCGCCGCATTCGTTCGCTACTTCCTGCGCGCCAAGGAAAAAAACTGGTTCGATTTCGTCTCCCCCGTCTGTGGCTTCGCCATCTGCCTGTTCATTTGGCGGAATCTCAGCCATAAAGCCATCCTGCTCGGCGCCGTCTGGATGGCCGTCGGCATCGCCTACGGCGCTGTCAAGACCAAGGGTTTTCAAGCTGACCTGGTGAAGTTTGATGTTCCGTCCGATGAGTCCTGACGGGCGTCTGGCGCTCACCTGCTGTGACGCTCTATTGCGGCAATTTGCGTGAATTGTCGAATTTCGTCCGTCGTTCCTCGCTTCAGTCCGCATTCGCTTCGCGACGCCCTAAACCTTTCGTCCCTGGCGGACGATTCTCTCGATAGAGGGCGCCGGAAGCCTTGCTGCGGGGATAGCTTGTCTGCGAACTTGCACCCGAGCGCACGTCGCGGCAGCCAGTTTCAATTCAGAGCACCACTAAACCATGCCTCCAAGAGCCCTGAACATTCTCCTGATCATCGCTAATCCTCGAGACGAGGCCGATATTCGTCAGAAGCTTGGCGATGCCCGGAACGCCCTGTTCGAGGTGTCCGTCGCGGTCA
This sequence comes from Candidatus Acidiferrales bacterium, assembly GCA_049300435.1. GTDB lineage: Bacteria > Acidobacteriota > Terriglobia > Acidiferrales > UBA7541 > Palsa-295. The sequence continues at coordinate 125,471 of JBAQJS010000046.1, forward strand.
GCTTGTCGCAAGCTTTGAAACAGATCGTCAACAAGGCCTTCGACGTTCTGTTGATTGATCTCGGGGTTCCGGATTCGGAAGGCATCCAGGGCCTGCAGAATCTGCTCGCCGTAGCTCATAACACGCCGGTGGTCACCATCAGCAGCCTGCACGACGAACGGCAAGCCCTGGAAGTAGTCCGCGCCGGCGCCGACGATTACGTGGTCAAGAGCCGCATGAACGCAGTGGCGTTTGAACGGGTGATCCTCTATGCCATCGAACGCCATGGCGCGCGTCGTCGCGCTGGGCTGCAACTTGCCGTTTCGCGGGTCTTGGCGGAGTCGCAAACCCTACCCGAAGCGAGTGACGGGATTTTGCGCGTTCTGTGCGAATCCCTGAAATTCGATCTCGGAGAAATCTGGCAGCTCGATGGTTCCACGCAGCGGTTATTTCACGCTCATTCCTGGTCCGTGGCGTCGCGCAAGAACCTGCAATTTCAAGCCTTGAGCCAGGCCTCGCAATTCCGCTGCGGAGAGGGACTTCCCGGGCGGGTCTGGCAGACTCAGGCGCCGGTATGGGTCGAGGATGTGACGAAAAGCGAGATTTTCACCCGCGTCCCCGCCGCCACGTCCGCGGGGCTTCACGGCGCCTTCGCCATTCCGCTCGGGCTGTTCCAGGGCCTCTTCGGCGTTATGACCTTCTTCAGCCACGAACGAAAAACCATGGATGAGGAGTTGAATGACCTGCTCCTCAGCATCGGAAACCAGATGGGCCAGTTCATGGCTCGCAAGCTCGCAGAAGAGGAGCGCGAACGGCTTGGCAAAGAGCTTGTCCTGATTCTGGACTCTACCTCCGAGGGTATCTACGGTGTGAATCTCTCGGACTCCATAACTTTCATGAATCGCTCCGCCGCCCGCACCCTGGGTGTCAGCCGCGAAGAGGCTATCGGCAAGAACTCCCACGCTCTGTTTCATCACACTCGCCCGGACGACACGCCCTATCCAGAATCCGAATGCCCGCTCACCAGGCTTTTGCGCACCGGCAAGCGTGATTCCATAGATCTCGAACACTTCTGCAAAGCGGACGGCTCGCATTTCGCCGTGAGCTATTCCGCCGTGCCCATGTTTGAAGGCACGCGGGTCACTGGAGCGGTGATCAGCTTTACGGACATTTCCGGAAGACGCCAGATGGAAGTCGAGCTGCGCCACGCCCAAAAACTAGAAGCGGTAGGCGGGTTGGCCGCCGGAATCGCCCACGAAATCAATACTCCCATTCAATTCATCGGAGACAATACTCGCTTCGTCCAGGGATCCTTCCACGAAAGCCTGGAGATGATTGCGAAGTACGACCAGATCTATCACCAGGCCAGGAACGGAATGGTCCGGCCCGAACTCCTCCGCGAGCTGGACTCCATCTCCCAAAAAATTGAATGGAGTTTTCTGGTCACCGAAATTCCCAAGGCTCTCGACCAGATGCTGGATGGCGTGAACCGCGTCGCCACCATCGTCCGCGCCATGAAAGATTTCTCCCACGTGGATCGCAGCGCGGACAAAGCTCCCGCCGACCTCAACAAGGCCATCGAAAGCACTCTGATTGTCTCGCGCAACGAAACCAAATATGTCGCGGACGTCGAAACCGATCTGGGCGACTTGCCCCCCGTCCTCTGCCATCTCGGGGACCTGAATCAAGTCTTCTTGAACCTGTTCGTCAATGCCGCTCACGCCATCGGAGACGTCATGAAAGTCACCGGGAATAAAGGTCGCATCGTCGTAACCACCCGCCAGGAAGGGGACTACGTGCTGGTCACGGTTCAGGACACGGGCACGGGCATCCCCGAAAAAGTTCGCGGCAAGATTTTCGACCCCTTTTTCACCACCAAGGAAGTCGGTAAAGGCACGGGGCAGGGATTGGCCCTGGCGCGCGCCATCGTCGTCGAAAAGCACGGCGGCACGCTTACTTTTGAAACCGAGATGGGCAAGGGCACCACCTTCCGTGTGCGCCTTCCCATGAATGGAGTACCCGCGTTGCGCGAGGCGCTGGCGTCATGAAACGAATTCTTTTCGTGGATGATGAAGTCCGGATTCTCGAAGGATTGCAGCGCATGCTGCGCCCGCAGCGCCACTGCTGGGAAATGGCCTTCGCTCCCGGTGGCGAAGCGGCCCTGCGCATGATGGCGGCCGCTCCCTTCGACGTCATCGTCTCGGACATGCGCATGCCCGGAATGGATGGCGCCGCGCTCTTGAAGTCCGTTCGTGAGAAATATCCCAACGTCCTGCGCATCGTCCTATCGGGCTATACCGAACGCGAGGCCGCCTTCAACGCCGTCCCCGTCGCTCATCAATTTCTCATCAAGCCCTGCGATCAGGATAAATTGCAAACCGCGATCGAGCGCGCCACCAGTCTCAACGACATTCTCAATAGCAAGATGTTGATGAGCATCGTCGGTTCCATCCAGCAGTTGCCCTCTCTGCCCCAGACCTGTATGGAAATGCGCGAGGCCCTCGCCGATCCCGATGTCTCCGCTAGCCGCATCAGCCGGCTCGTCGAGCGCGATCCCGCCATGTCCGCCAAGATCCTCCAGCTCGTGAACTCCGCCTTCTTCGGCGTCGCGCGCAACGTCGGCGACATTCAGACGGCCATCAACTACCTGGGCAGGAACATTCTTGAAAGCCTCGTGCTGTCCGTCGAAATCTTTCGCGTCTTTCGTCCCAGTCAGCCTATACCTGGTTTTTCACTAGAGGAGTTGCACGCCCATGCGCAGTTGGTGGCCAAGGTCACCGGCTGCATCGCCGGCGATGCTGCGCTTGCCGGCATCGGCCTCATCGCCGGGCTGCTGCACGATGTCGGCAAGCTGGTCCTGGCCGAAGCCACGCCCGAGCATTTCGCTCGCGCCATCGCCGGCGCCCGCGCCGAAAATCGCCCTCTATTCGAAGTCGAAGAAGCCTTGATCGGCGTCTCGCACGCCGAGCTGGGAGCCTACCTGCTCAGCATGTGGGGCATTCCCTACGTGATCGTCGAGGCCGTTGCCCATCACCACCACCCCGAACGCGTGGCCCACGAAAAAGTGGATTTGCTCTCCAGCGTGTATTTCGCCAACTGGCTTGCCCATGAGCATGAGGCCGCGCGCGCCCCGGCCACCCGTCTTCCCAATGGGCCTCTCCGTCTGGAAATGATCGCGAATCTCGGTGTCGAATCTCGGCTTACCGAATGGCGCGCGCAGACCGATTCCGCTGCGCTCGAGCTGGCGGGGGTGTCCCATGCCGCAAAATGATCGGCCCAGAATTCTCTGTGTGGACGACGAACCCAATGTCCTCGAAGGGCTCTCGCGCACACTGCGCGCCCACTACGAAGTCGAAACCGCGGTCGGGGGCAGGGCGGCGCTGGAAATGTTGAAAGCGCCCGAGCCTTTCGCCATCGTGATGTCCGATCAGCGCATGCCGCAGATGGACGGCGTGCACCTGCTCGCCCACGTGCGCGCCGTCTCTCCAGCCACGGTGCGCGTCCTGCTCACCGGCCAGGCGGACATGGAATCGGCCATCGCCGCCGTGAACGAAGGCAATATCTTCCGCTTCCTTACGAAGCCCTGCCCCAGCGATGTCTTGCTGAAGGCTCTCGACGCCTGCTGCGAGCAATATCGTCTGGTAACCTCCGAAAAAGTTCTGCTCGAACAGACGCTGCGCGGTAGCATCAAAGCCCTCGTTGATATTCTTTCGCTGTCCAACCCCACCGCCTTCGGACGCGCCACGCGCGTCCGCCAAACCGTCGAACAGTTGATGAACCATTTCGCCATTCGCGAGCGTTGGTCTGTCGAAGTCGCCGCCATGCTTTCGCAGATTGGCTGCGTCACGCTTCCGCCCGCGACTCTCGATAAATTGTACCGAGGCGAAACCCTTGAAGCCTCCGAGCAGGAAATGGTGGACCGCATGCCTGCCGTGGCCGAAAAGTGCCTTTCCAATATTCCCCGCATTGATTCGGTTCGCGAAATTCTGCACCAATCCACGCGCCCATTCGGTGAGGCCAAGCAGCGCTCCGACGCCGCGTTGGACGTCGAAATGCCCTGGGGTGCCCGCGCGTTGAAAATTGCCCTGGATTTCGATCTTCTGGAGAGCGAGGCGAATTCCTCGGACCATCCTTTCGCCATCATGCGCGGCCGCAAGGGCTGCTACGACCCGCGCATTCTGGACGCACTCGCGGCCATGCGCGGCAATTCGCAGGAAAAAGTTCAGATGCTGGAGCTTTCGGTTCGCGAGGTCGCCGTTGGCATGGTCTTCGGCGAAGATCTCAAATCTTCAAAAGGGCTGCTCTTGATTGCGCGCGGTCAGGAAGTCACCCCGGCCCTGCTCGAACGCATGCGCAATTTCTCTCCCGAACTCGCCATTCGCGAGCCGGTCCGCATGTTCCTTCACAATCCCGCCGCCGCGGGCGCGCAACCGGTTCTGGCGGACTCGCGCACCTAGGTAGCAGAAATCGCCGGGGCCCCTCGCGGTTATCCGCGGAGAATTTCGTTCGCAGCGCCCGCCGGCGGGCCGCTCAATCCGCTTCCTGCGTCACGATGTGTACGTCCACGGCGGGAGCGTCGTTCAGAAACCGGTTGATGGCGTTCATGTACATCAGCTTCCGCCATCCTTCCGTCGCCGACCTCCCGAAGATCACGTGCGTGATGTGCTTCTCCCGCACAAACTGCGCCGTCGCATCCGCCACGTGATGCCCCTTCAGCCGCACCGGCTTCGCGCCCAGGTTTTCCGCAAATTGCAGATTGGCGGCCAGCAATTTCTCCTCTTCCTCGTCGCTTTCGTGCTCCAGATCCACGTGCACCGCGTAAAGTTCCGCGTCCATTCGCCGCGCCATGCGCGCCGCTCGCGCCACCAGGTACTGCGCCTTCGGGTTCGCGCTGATGCACACCGCCAGCCGCTCCCGCACCCCCCACGCTTCCTGTATATCCTTTTCCACCATGTACGATTCCAGGCTGCGGTCCACTTGCTCCGCCACCTGCCGCAACGCCAGCTCGCGCAGCGCGATCAGGTTCCCGCGCCGGAAAAAATTCTTCAGCGCCTGTTCCACCTTCTCCTTCCCGTAAACGTCTCCGCGCCGCATCCGGTTCTGCAGCGCTTCGGGCGTCAGGTCCACCATCACCGTTTCCGCGGACACTTGCAGCACCCAGTCCGGCACCGTCTCGCGCACTGGCACGCCTGTAATCGCGCGCACTGTCGGCGCGATGCTTTCGATGTGCTGGATGTTCACCGTCGAAATCACGTCAATATTGGCGTCCAGCAGTTCCAGCACGTCCTCGTAACGTTTGCGATGCCGGCATCCCGGAATATTGGTATGCGCCAGCTCGTCCACCAGTACCACGCGCGGATTCCGCGCCAAAATAGCGTCCAAATCCATCTCCGCGAAGAGCGTGCCCTTGTAATCAATCATCTTTCGCGGCACCGTCTCCAGTTGCGCCCCCAGTTCCGCGATGCCTTTCCGCCCGTGCGTTTCCACCACGCCGATCACCACGTCTTCGCTGCGGCTGTGCCGCCGGATCGCCTCGCTCAGCATGCTGAACGTCTTGCCCACTCCCGGCGCGTATCCCAGAAATAGCTTCAGCGTGCCCTTGACCTTTTCTTCGGGCTTCGCCGCTGCCAGCCACTGCTCTGGTGTCTTTGCCATCGGTGCATTCTCTTCTACGAGGGCCGTGAAAGCTACGTTAGAATGCTCGCGTGCGCGTGCACTGGTCCACTCGATTTCTCCGCTTTTTGGCTGCTTTCGCGTTGGTAATGGCCATTTCCGCCGTCTATCGGGTGATTCTACCGGTCAACCCCACCACCGTCGCGCTCACTTTTCTCCTGGCCATTCTAGCCGTTTCCACCGTCTGGGGCATCGCCGTTTCGGTCTTCATGTCCGTCGTGGCCATGCTCGCCTTCAACTATTACTTCCTCCCTCCCGTCGGCAGGTTTACCATCGCCGACCCTCAGAACTGGGTCGCGCTCTTTGCTTTCCTGGTGGTTTCCGTGCTCGCCAGCCATCTTTCCACTCGCGCGCGCCAGAAAGCCGAAGACGCCTCGCAGCGCCGCCGCGAAGTCGAAAAGCTCTACGCCTTCAGCCAGGGCCTGCTGGAATCCGGCAACGTGATTCAATTGCTCAACCGCATTCCTTCACAGCTCGTGGATATTTTCGAAATCGGCGCCGCCGCCCTGCTCCTTGCCGACAAACAAAAAATCTACCGCTCCGGCCCGGTCGTCGCCACCCTCGACCTGGAAACCCTGAACACCATCGTTCTGCGCGAAGAGCCGGTGGTGGACGCTGTCAATAGCCTCTGCTTCGTTCCCGTGCGCCTCGGCGTTCGCCCCATCGGCAGCCTGGGAATTTCCGGCTCCATGCTTTCGCGCCAGACCCTCGAAGCCATCGGCGCCCTGATTGCTGTCGCCATCGAACGCGCTCGCGCCATCGAGCAGCTCGGCCTCACCGAAGCCGCCCGCGAAGGCGAACGCCTGCGCACCGCGCTGCTCGATTCCGTCACTCACGCGCTGCGCACCCCGCTCACTTCCATCAAGGCCGCGGTCACCAACTTGCTCTCGAACTCCAAAATCACCGGGGAGCAACGCCAGGAACTCCTCACCATCATCAACGAGGAAACCGATCGCTTAAACCGCCTGGTCGGCGAGGCTGGCGAAATGGCCCGCCTCGACGCCGGGGAAGTCGAACTCGAGCTCGAATCCCGCCCCATCGAGGACGTCATCGCCGCCGCTCTCGGCCAATGCAAGCTGGCCCTCGGCGATCGCGTCGTCAACGTCCAAGTGCAGCCCGGCCTGCCGCGCGTCCGCGTGGATCTCGCCCGCGCGCGGGAGGCTCTGGTGCACCTGCTCGAAAACGCCAATCAATACTCGTCGCACTCTCAGCCCATCACCATCACCGCCGAAGCCGCGTCTGATTTCGTCGTCACCAGCGTCGCCGACCGCGGCGCCGGCATTGACGACCTCGAGCAAAGCCTCATCTTTGAGAAATTTTATCGCGGCAAGGACCAGCGCTATCTGGTGCAGGGAACCGGCATGGGTCTGCCCATCGCCAAGGCCATCATCGAAGCCCACGGCGGCACGCTCAGCCTTACCAGCCAGCGCGGCCAGGGTTCCGTCTTTTCCTTCACGCTGCCGGTGGAACGCGTCCGTTCGAGAGACTGATGAACGCCGCCACCATTCTCATCGTGGACGACGAGCCGCAAATCCGCCGCGTCATGCTCACCACTCTCGCCTCGCAGGGTTATTCCGTCGTCGAAGCTCGCAGCGGTGAAGAAGCTCTCGAAAAAATCCGCGCTGCGCGCCCTGACCTCGTCCTTCTCGATGTGAATTTGCCAGGAATTTCCGGCCTCGAGACCTGCCGCGAAATTCGCGCCACCCGCGATACGCCCATCATCATGCTCACCGTCCGCAATACCGAGCGCGACAAGGTCCAGGCCCTCGACGCCGGCGCCGACGACTACGTCGTGAAACCCTTCGGCGTCGAAGAGCTCATGGCGCGCATCCGCGCCGCCCTGCGCCGCGCCGCTCCCGGAGAAGCCACTCCGCCGTTCGTTTCCGACGACCTGAAAATTGATTTTGAAAAACGCGCCGTGACGGTCCAGGGCCGTCCCGTCCGCCTGACGCCCAAGGAATTCGAGCTGCTGCGCCGACTCGTCTCGAATTCCGGCAAGGCCCAGGCTCATCGCCGCCTGCTGCAAGCTGTTTGGGGACCCGACTACGGCGAGGAAACCGAATACCTGCGCGTATTCATCAATCAACTACGCAGAAAAATCGAGCCTGACCCGCGCCACCCGCGCTACATCCACACCGAACCCTGGATCGGCTATCGCTTCGATCCTCCCAGCGCCAAATCCCGCGCCTCGCGCCCCACCAAAACCACCGAGCCTAAATAGGGTTGGCATTCCATCGCTTTCAGGAAAGCGCAGTCGCCTCTGATCTTTCGGCGCCTGCGATTACTTCCGCAAAGGACGAACCGTATCCAATTCCAAATTCAACTCCAGCACGTTCACCCGAGGCTCGCCCAGGAATCCCCACTGCCGCGCGTCCGTGTGCCGCTCGACGATCGCGCGCACGTCCGCCTCGCTCATCCCTCGCTCTCGCGCCACGCGCGCAATCTGAAATTCCGCCGCCGCGGGAGAAATATCCGGATCCAGCCCCGAACCCGAAGCCGTAACCAGATCCACCGGAATCGGCGCGCCGGGATTCTCCGCCTGCAAACGCTGTACGTCCGAATTTACCCGCGCGATCAGTGCCTGATTCGTCGGCCCCAGATTCGCCGACCCGCCGCCCGCTGCGTCGGGATCGTAACCGGCAGGCCCCGCCGCCGACGGCCGCGAATGAAAATATCCCGCCGACGTGAACGGCTGCCCGATCAGGCTCGATCCCACCAGCTTCCCGCCATCCCGGAGTATCTCTCCATTCGCCTGCCGCGGAAAAATCCACTGCGCCAGCACCGTCACCACCAGCGGGTAAATAACCCCCAGCAGCACGGTCGTAGCCAGGGTCATCCAGATCGCAATCAGCAGGTTCTTTTTCATGTTCGCCTTCATGCCAGGCCCACGTGCGTGATGATCACGTCAATCAGCTTGATCCCGATAAACGGCGCGATAATGCCGCCCAGCCCGTACACCAGCAGGTTGCGTCGCAGCAAAGCTTCCGCTCCCAGCGGCCGGTATTTCACTCCTCGCAGGGCCAGCGGCACCAGCGCGATGATAATCAGCGCGTTGAAAATCACCGCCGAGAGAATCGCCGACTCCGGCGTCTTCAGCCCCATCACGTTCAGCACTTCCAGTTGCGGAAATGCCGCCGCGAACATCGCCGGAATAATCGCGAAATATTTGGCCACGTCGTTCGCCACCGAGAAAGTCGTCAGCGCCCCGCGCGTGATCAATAATTGCTTGCCGATCTCCACCACCTCGATCAGCTTCGTCGGATTCGAGTCCAGATCCACCATGTTGCCGGCTTCTTTCGCCGCTTGCGTCCCCGCGTTCATCGCCAACCCAACGTCCGCCTGTGCCAGCGCTGGCGCGTCGTTCGTGCCGTCTCCTGTCATCGCCACCAATTTGCCCTTGCCCTGCTCGCGCCGGATTAACGCCAGCTTGTCCTCCGGCCGCGCTTCCGCCAGAAAATCGTCCACGCCCGCTTCGCGCGCGATCGCCGCCGCCGTCAGTGGATTGTCGCCGGTAATCATCACTGTGCGAATCCCCATCACCCGCAGGTGCTCGAAGCGCTCGCGCATTCCACCCTTCACGATGTCCTTCAGGTGAATCACGCCCAGCGCCCGCGCGTCCTCCACCACCAGCAGCGGCGTGCCCCCCGAATTCGATATGCGGTCCACCGCCTCCATCGTTTCCGGCGGCACCGTTCCTCCCGCGTCCCTCACGTATTTCACAATCGCGTCCCGCGCGCCCTTGCGAATCTTTCGTCCGTCCAGGTCCACGCCGGACATTCTCGTCACCGCTGAAAATGGTATGAACGTCGCCGCCACCGCCCCCAGCTCCCGCGCGCGCAACCCGTATTTTTCCTTCGCCAGCACCACGATGGACCGCCCCTCCGGCGTCTCGTCCGCCAGCGAAGCCAGTTGCGCCGCATCCGCCAGGTCGCTCTCGCTCACCCCCGGCGCGGGAATAAATTCCGTCGCGAACCGGTTGCCCAGCGTGATCGTTCCAGTCTTGTCCAGCAACAGCGTATCCACGTCGCCCGCCGCTTCCACCGCGCGCCCGGACATCGCCAGCACGTTCTTCTGCAGCACGCGATCCATCCCCGCAATTCCGATCGCCGAAAGCAATCCGCCGATGGTCGTCGGAATCAGGCACACCAGCAGCGCCACCAGCACGAATACCGACTGCGGCGCGCCCGAATAAATCGCCATCGGCTGCAGCGAAACCACCGCCAGCAGAAAGATGATCGTCAATCCCGCCAGCAAAATATTCAGCGCGATTTCGTTGGGCGTCTTCTGCCGCGACGCGCCCTCCACCAGTTTGATCATCCGGTCCAAAAATGTCTCGCCGGGATTGGACGTGATCCGTACCTTGATCTCATCCGAAAGCACCCGCGTCCCGCCCGTCACCGCCGACCGGTCGCCCCCGCACTCCCGTATCACCGGCGCCGATTCCCCCGTGATCGCCGATTCGTCCACCGACGCCACGCCTTCGATCACCTCGCCGTCTCCCGGAATGAATTCCCCCGCGCATATCATCACCAGATCGCCCGCGCGCAATTGCGAGCCTGGCACCGACTCGCTGCTTCCATCGCTCTTCAACCGCCGCGCCACCGTTTCCGCGCGCGACTTGCGTAACGCTTCCGCCTGCGCCTTGCCGCGTCCCTCCGCCATGGCCTCGGCGAAATTCGCAAAGAGCACCGTGAACCACAGCCACAGCGTGATTTGCAGCGAGAAGCCGAACCCGTGCGTGTGTTGCACCACTCCTCGCACCAGGTCCACCGACGTCAGCAGCGCGCCCACTTCCACCACGAACATCACTGGATTCTTCGCCAGCGTCCGCGGGTCCAGCTTTACAAACGATTCCCACGCCGCCGTGATCACGATTTCCTGTCCCCAGCGCGACTGCTCCCGCGTGCTTGTTTTCGTGGCCATGAGTCCTTAAAACACCTTTCCCGCGTGCATCATCAAATGCTCCAGAATCGGTCCCAGGCTCAGCGCCGGGAAAAACGTCAGCGAACTGACGATCAGCACCACAAACACCAGCAGCGCCGAGAACAGCGGCGTCGTCACCGGAAACGTTCCGGCCGATTCCGGTACGTATTTCTTCCGCGCCAGACTCCCCGCAATCGCCAGTATCGGAATCACCGCGAAGAATCGCCCGAACAACGCCGCCAGTCCGATCGTCGTGTCGTACCAGGGCGTATTCGCGTTCAGCCCCGCGAACGCCGAGCCGTTGTTGCCCGTTCCCGATGTGTACGCATACAGAATCTGCGAAAGGCCGTGCGGCCCCGGATTAGAAATCGAAGGCGTCCCAAACGATTTTGCGACCACGGAAATCGCCGTGAACGTCAAAATCACCAGCGGGAAAATCAGCACCGAGAGCATCGCCATCTTCACGTCGTACGTTTCGATTTTCTTCCCCAGGTATTCCGGCGTTCTTCCCACCATCAGGCCCGCGATGAAAACCGCCAGGATCACGAACACGATCATTCCGTAGAGCCCCGAGCCCACCCCGCCAAACACCACCTCGCCCAGCATGATGTTGATCAGCGGAATCATTCCGCCCAGCGGCGTGAAGGAATCGTGCATCCCGTTCACCGCGCCGCAGCTCGCGTCGGTCGTCACCGTCGCGTACAGCGCCGTATTCGCAATCCCGAAGCGCACTTCTTTCCCTTCCATGTTTCCGCCGGACTGCAGCGCGCTCACCTTCTGATCCACGCCGTGCAATAGCGGATTTCCGCGCGCCTCCGCGCTGTACGCCGCCGCCACGCCGGCAACGAACAACACCGCCATCGCGCCCCACACCGCCCAGCCGTGTCGCTGCGAGCCCGTCATCCGCCCCAGCGTGTAAGTCAGCCCCGAAGGAATCGCGAAAATCAGGATCAGTTGCAGAAAATTCGCCAGCGGCGTGGGATTCTCGTAGGGATGCGAGCTGTTCGCATTGAAAAAGCCGCCGCCATTCGTGCCGAAAATCTTGATGGCCTCCTGCGACGCCACCGGCCCCTGCGGAATCACCTGCTCGTTCACCACCTGCGAAGTCGTCTTCCCGTCGGCGCCGGTCGTTGACACCGTCTGCGAATCCACGAGTTGCGTCGTCACGTACGGCCGCAGATTCTGTATCACGCCCTGCGATACGAAAATCATCGCGAACAACAGGCACGCCGGCAGCAGCACCCACAACATCGTGCGCGTCAGGTCCACCCAGAAATTGCCGATGGTTTCCTGCTCGCGCCGCGCGATTCCGCGAATCACCGCGATCGCCAGCGCAATCCCCACCGCCGCCGAAGCGAAATTGTGATACGCCAGCCCCGCCATCTGCGTGAAATAACTCATCGTCACTTCCGGCACGTACGCCTGCCAGTTGGTGTTCGTCGTGAACGAAGCCGCGGTGTTGAATGCCAGGTCGCTCGGCACCGCCGCCAGCTTCTGCGGATTCCACGGCATCCACTGCTGCACCCGCTCGATCAAATACAGCAGCGTCATCGAAACCCCGCTGAACAGCAGCATCGCCACCGCGTATTCCGTCCAGCGCATCTCGCGCCGTTCATCCACGCCGGTCGCCTTGTACAGCAAGCGCTCCAGCGGCCGCAGCAGCGGGTCCAGAAAAGTCTTTTCCCGCGCGAATACCCGCGTCATGAAAATTCCCGCCGGCTTCGCCACTGCGAATGTCACCAGCAAGAACAGGAAAATCTGCAGCCACCCGTTGGCCGTCATCGTCAGAACCTCTCCGGCCACAGCAGCGCCGCCAACAGGTATCCCAGGATCAGAACGCAAATTGTCAGCAGTACGATGTTGCCCAGCATCTCGTCGTTCCCCCTACTTCAACCGCTCGCATCCCAGCACGTACCCAAACGCCAGCACGAAAAATCCGAACGTCACCGCAACGAACACCAAGTCTTCCATTGTCCAGGCTCCCAATGTTGCCATCAACTCCGGGTCAAAGTTGCCCGCTCGATCCGGATTTTGTAGCGCGGCCTTCAGGCCGGCGCCGTCATCTTCAATGTGCCGCTCCGTTTCCGCCAACCCTTGACTGTCGCCGCGGCCAAGAGCGGGCGTCCGATGGCTCCTGCCCGGCAACCCGTGTATGTGGTGCCGCCCAGTGGTGTAATCTCGCTGGCAGCTAGTGACGCAGGCCCTCCGCCAGCCAGCGACGGAGGCGCTCCGTCAATTCCGTCGCCAGCAGTGTCCCCTCCACCCTGGTTGCCGCCAATCTCCGCACCAGCGCCGTAGGCGCGGCAAAACTTAGCCCAGCGCGTGAGCGCTGGGAATAATCGCAAGAAGAATCCCGAGCGCCGTAGGCGCCACACAACATTGGTTTGAGCCCTTCCGCAACACCCAAACCCGAAAACCTTGTTACAACTCGCCGCTAACCTGCGCTCTGCAGCAACCCGGACGCCAACACAACTTCACGCGCCCCTAGAAAAACCAGATAATATCTCCCGCCAGCGTTAGCTGGCTGTGCCGGAATCCATTGTCATACACTCCCGGAAGCTCGTTCTTGCTTCCCGCGGGCGGATCCTTCAACCCCAGGTTCGGATTATAAGCATGTTCCCAGCGCAATTCCGGACGCAGCAGCACCGTCGTCCCGATCCAATGCCCCCACCCGAACAAATGCTCCGTGTACCAGCCCTTCGTTCCCGTGCGCTGCCCGCGAATATCGTCGAACACTTCGTTGCGAATCGAAATGTAATTGTGCGGCCCCAGCTGATCTTCGAAATAATTCACCATCGCCCACTCCGGCGCAAAACACGTCGTCTCCGTGGTGTTGTTGCACCGCGCCCCGTTCGCGCCGAAGATCAGAATCGGATCGGGCGACGTGCTTCCGATCAGCCCCACGTCCGCATTGTTCAAATTCGGCGTATCGCGCTCGTACTGATACCAGCTCTCCGTTGCGGCGTGCCACGTCTTGTTGATCTTGTGGTACCACGTGAAATAATAAGCCTGCAAGTTGTTGTACGCGTATTTCCCCGAATTGATCGAGTTGGCGCACACGTAAATGTCGTCTTGGCTCTTCCGCCACATATATTGCACGCACGCGTTCAGCGTCAGCTTGGCCAGCCGGCCCGTCTCCTTCCACGGCGCAATGTCGCAGCCCGGCGAGACGCCTAGTTGCACCGTCCAATGGTCGTTGATCTTGGTCGTGGTGTTGATTCCGGTTTGTGTGTAGCAGTCGAACGTATAGAGCAGCGAATGGCTGTACGTGTAATTGTTCGGCGCCAGTTGCGCCTCGATGTCCGGCAGAGAGATATACCGTCCGATGCGCACGTCCATCCCTTGCGCGATGTGCGGAAAATACAGGTCGGCATACACCATCGCCGGATCGTCTCCATACTCCTTGTTCTTGCTCAGCAGTTGCTGGCTGAAGATTCCGTTCGCGGTGGTGTAGCGGTAATCAATGCCCCACAGGTTCGCGATGCGAAACCCCCAGTCGAAATGGTCGGTCTGCACCGTGTCCGGCTGGCGCTCGATGTAGATCACTTCCTGGTCCGGCTGGATCGAATTGGGCACCGAATCGTACGACGTCGGCGCATTCCCGTACTTGCAGTTCAATGGCGGCGTCGCGCCGCACAGCGCCTGCCCGTTCGATACATTGTGCGAAGTGCTGAAGTTCCCGCCGAAATTCAGCCAGCCGTAAATTTGAATCCCGCTCTTCTTCCACCAGTCGCCGTGATCTCCGCTCCACAGCGCCTCCATCAGCGGCCCCGATTGCGTCCACGGATATCCGATCGTCACCGTACCGCCGATCGGCCAGGTGGTGAAGGGAAACGGAGGGCCCTCCACCGGCGCGGGATCGCCGCGAAACGCGGGCGCCGGCCCGCTCGCCGCCGTGCCTTTCCAATCTTGTTGGTAAGCATTCGCAAGCCGCTGGAAGAAATTCCCTTGCGCCACATTCTGCGGTGCAGCCTGTTGCGCACCCTGTTGTCCAGCGACCGGTTGGCTCGCGCTTTGTTGTGCTGGGCTTTGTTGCGCCGGGCTTTGTTGCCCTGAACCTTGTTGGGAGGCCATCGCCCCAGTCGCCTGCGCGTCTGGCGAAGCGCTGCCCCCGCTTGCATCGCTGCCAGGGGCTTCGGTGTTCGCAACGCTCGCTGCGTCAGTCGCACCGCCAGCGTTCTGTGCATCGCTTACCGGCGTCGCCGCTGCCGCTTGCGCTGCATCTGTGCTGCTCCGTTGGCTGTCTTGCGGCTTGTCCTGTGCCCGCGCGATGTACGGCAGCAGCGCAATTCCCAGCATTACGGCAGCGGCTCCATGCCATCCGCGCGGCATCTTGCGATTCATCGAATCCCCCTTTCACCCTTCGCCCGTTCGCCAACAGGAATCACCTCAGCCTCGACGCTGCTCCCCGTCCCGCGCCTCGGCCGTTTCTCCTCGCGCCAGAATTGCACCAGCACGTACAGGAAGAACCCGCACACCGGGACCAGCGCTATGAATACAATCACCGCCATGAATCCTCATCCCGCGATCGGCTCCGCTGCTCGGCCTCAGGAAACCCACGCTCCGCCGCGGCTGCCGCTTTTACCGTCCCTCCCGAGCTCGCGCCCGCACGGCGCATTTGCATTCATCATCGGAGTTGGATGTTTTACGATACGCACGCGGCATCAGGAATCCGTAAGCCGGGCATAAGGATTTCGTAATGAATCTGCGGCAGGGAAGATTCTTCAGAAGGAAGGACTTACGTTGACTGCGGTGGCGCCACGTTCCGCCCGCGCCGCAGCGCCGCGCACAACCACGCGATCGCCACTGCCGTCAGCAGCATTAACACCGGGTCCAGCGGATGCCGGTAACGCAACGAAGCGTGCGTCGCGTAATAGACCAGCGGATAGACGATCGGCCCAATCAGCAGCGGAAACGCGTAGGCGCTCCGCGCCCGCAGCAGCGCCAAAATCCCGAATAGCGTTCCGATCGCCGCGAGCGTATTGCTGATCAGCACCACGCGCACCACCGGCGAATCGGCGTCGCGAAATCCTTCCACCGGCTCGGCCATCCCGGTCCACGTCTCCACGAATCGTCGCCCGTAAAGCTCCGCTTCTAGTTTCGGATGGGTCGTAATGAACCGCACCGCCTTCCGCCATTTATCGTCCATGAACGCGGTCTCGCCCATCCTTATATATTCGTGCACCTCTTCTCGTGCCGGGTTTGCCGGCGGCGCGATGTTCGACTCGGGATCGAAGTAGTCGTTGTTCCCCAGCCACAATTCGAGTGGAAAAGTCGAACGCAGCGGAATGAAGCGGTGAAACACCACGTAATTGCGCACCGTCCACGGCACGCAGCACAGCACCGCGATGCCTATGGCAAGCGCGGGCCTGCTCACGTGTAGCTGCCCCTGCTTCCACGCGCGGTACGCCGCCCAACCCAGAAAAAACGGCAGCAGCGAACCCAGCGCCGGATTGGTCATCAGCGCAAAGCCCCACAGCAACCCGTAGCCGCACCAATCCCGCAGCCTTTGCGTCTCGGCCAGTTCCAGCGTGGCCCACAAAATCGTCGCCAGCAGTAGCGCCGAAAGCGAAGTATCCCAAATCCACTGGTACGGAATAATGATCGCGTCCGGCAACACGGCCCACAACCACGCCGCGCCGCTCGCGACGCCCGCTCCGCCCAATCGTTTGCCGATATAAAATATCGGCACGCAAGTCCCCGCCGAAAATAAAATGTTCAGCAAGGCCATCGCAAAAAATGCGTGCGGCGTGTGAATCCCGAACACCCGATACGCGCCGGCTACCAGCACCGGGTACACCGGCGTGAGCCACGCCGTCGGCCCGGTCTCTTGCCAGTACGGCGAGCCGTAACCCTGGCCCAGCGCCAGCGAGAACGCGATGTTCCCCGTCTCCTGCACGAACGGCACCAGCCCCACCAGGTTGGCGGGCGTGTTGCGTTCCTGCTCCCACGCATAAATCAGCCGCGCCCCCAGCGCCACCACTACGATCAGCGTCAAGGACGTCGCCACTTTCCACAATCGCCGTTTCATCCCGTCGAGCTCACTCCGCGCACCCGCCACTCAGTTTATCCCGGATGCTTCCCCCGCGTCCGCTGCCGCATCGCCTGCTCCTTTCCGCCAGGCGCGCGCATCTGATAAGGTAGCGCCTTTCGGATGCACGAGCCGCGGCCTGCGTCGGCCGTGGCGCAACGCAATCGTCTTCCCATTCGCGCGCACGGAGCGCGCCGACACATGCCCGGCCCTCACAAAGTCGTAATCCTCGGCGGCGGTTTCGGCGGTCTAAGCGCCGCGCGCCATTTGAAAGACGCGCCGGTGCAAGTCACCCTGGTGGATCGCTGCAACTATCATCTCTTTCAGCCGCTGCTCTATCAGGTCGCCACCGGCTCGCTCTCGCCCGCCAACGTCGCCGGTCCCCTCCGCCAGGTCCTGCGCAAGCAGAAAAATACCCAGGTCCTGCTCGGCGAAGCCGTGCACCTCGAACCCTCGAAACACCAGGTGATCCTGAGCGATGGCGTCCTCGATTACGACACTCTCATCGTCGCCACCGGCGCCACCCATCAGTACTTCGGCCACGACGACTGGGAGCAGTTTGCCCCCGGCCTCAAGAACCTCGATGACGCCACCGCCATGCGTGGCCGCATCCTCCTGGCCTTTGAAGCCGCCGAGCGCGAGCGTAACCCTGAAAAATTGCTCGCCTGGATGACCTTTGTCATCGTCGGTGCTGGCCCCACCGGCGCGGAGCTTGCCGGCGCCCTCGGCGAAATCGCCCACGACACGCTGGTGCACGACTTCCGCGATATTGATCCGTCGCAGACGCGCATCATCCTTGTCGAAGGCACCGACCGCCCGCTTCCCACCTATCCTCCGAAGCTCTCCGAAGCCGCGCGCGTCCAGCTCGAACGCCTCGGCGTCACCGTCAGAACGAACGCCCTGGTCACCGACATTCGCGCCGACGGCGTCACCATCCGTGTCGGCGATCACGACGAAATCATTCCCACGCGCACCGTGCTCTGGGCCGCCGGCGTGCTGGCCTCGCCCCTCGGCCGCATCCTCGCGGAGGAAGCCGGCGCCAAAATTGACCGCGCCGGTCGCGTCATCGTCGAACCGGACATGAGCATCGCCGGACATCCCGAAATCTTCGTCGTCGGCGACCTCTCCAATTTCAGCCACCAGACCGGAAATCCGCTTCCCGGCGTCGCCCAGCCTGCCATGCAGCAAGGCGCGTACGTCGCCAAGCTGATTCGCGCGCGCCTGCGCGGCAAATCGCTCCCTCCCTTTCATTATTTCGATAAGGGAAATCTCGCCACCATCGGCCGCGGCGCCGCCGTCGCCGATTTGAACTGGATCCAGATTTCCGGCTGGCCCGCCTGGCTCCTCTGGATCTTCATTCACCTGCTCTACATCGTGCAATTTCAGAATCGCTTGTTGGTCTTTCTGCAATGGGCCTGGCTCTACGTCACCTTCGACCGCGCCGCGCGCCTCATCACGGGCAAAAGCCCGCTGCCCCTGGACTTGTAGCCGCCCTCCACTTTATTTCGCCGCCGCCTCATCCGCTCGCAAATTCGCCGATCGCTTCATCAAATATCGCGTTTTTCCCCAGGTACCCTGCGATCGGCGCCGCATCGCTCCTTTTATCCGCTCCATCGGCGCGCGCGAGTAGTGGCTCCGGCCCCTCCTGAGTTAAACTAGAGCCCTGCCAGCCCTCGGAGGAACATCAAATGAGCGAAGCAACAGGACAATCCGCAGCCAAAGCAGCGCCCGCACCGCAATCCTATCCGGCGAGAGCCTACGCCGCCCAAAGCCCCACTTCCGGCCTCGCGCCGTTCACCATTCAGCGCCGCGTTCCAGGTCCCGACGACGTCCAGATGGAGATCCTCTTTTGCGGCGTCTGCCACTCGGATTTGCATACTGTCCGCAACGAATGGGCCAGCGTCTTCGCCACCACCTATCCCGTCGTGCCCGGTCACGAAATCGTCGGCCGCGTCACCAAGGTCGGCAGCGCCGTGAAGAAATTCAAAGAGGGCGACCTGGCCGCCGTTGGCTGCATGGTGGATTCCTGCCGCATCTGCGCCAGTTGCCGCGCAGGCCTCGAGCAGTACTGCGAAGTGGGCATGACGCTAACCTACAACGGTGAAGACAAGCACCTCGGCGGCGTCACCCACGGCGGCTATTCCCAGAGCGTCGTCGTGGACCAGGCCTACGTCCTGCGCGTCCCCGCCAAGCTCGATCCCGCCGCTGCTGCTCCGTTGCTCTGCGCCGGCATCACCACCTATTCGCCCCTGCGCCACTGGAAAGTCGGCAAGGGCCAGAAAGTCGGCGTCGTCGGCCTCGGCGGCCTCGGGCACATGGGTCTGAAATTCGCCCATGCCTTTGGCGCGCACGTCGTTTTGTTCACCACGTCGCCCAACAAGACTGCCGACGCCCTGCGCCTCGGCGCCGGCGAAGTGGTCATCTCCAAAAATGCAGCCGAAATGAAAAAGCATTCCGCCACCTTCGACTTCATCCTGGATACCGTTTCCGGCACGCACGACATGAACGCCTATCTCGACCTTCTCAAGCGCGACGGCACCCTCACCCTCGTCGGCGCTCCTGAAGCTCCGCTCTCCGTCGCCGCTTTCGGCCTGCTCACCAAGCGCCGCAGCCTCGCCGGTTCCGGCATCGGCGGCATCCGCGAGACCCAGGAAATGCTCGATTTCTGCGCCGAACACGGCGTCGCTTCCGATATCGAAATGATCGGCATTCAGCAGGTCAATCAGGCCTATGAACGCCTGCTCAAGAGCGACGTGAAATATCGCTTCGTGATTGATATGGCCACGCTGCGCTAAGGAGCCTCCCGGGAGAAGTCCAGCCGCCCGGGCGCTTCTCGGCCATCCATCACGAATCGCTGATCATCGCCGAGCCATCGCAACGAATCCATGACCCGCGCCCAAAAATCCGTTCTGCTCGTCCTGCTCCTGCTGCTGCTCGTGGCCATCGGCGCCATTTTCTTGACGCGCGATTGGGCCACTTCCGCCCGCCGCTTGCACGCCGACCAAGTGCGCGCCATGCACGCCGCTCCTCAGGTCGTGGATACCAGCGCGCTGCAGACCGCTCAGCAACTCGCTCTCCTCGCCGTCACTCCCTGGGAACGGGAAGACGCCCAGCAGGCTCTGCGCCTCGCCGATCAATCCGTGGACCTCGCCTTTACCGCCGCCCTCGATGACGCCAAGGAAAATCCCGCTCCTCTCACCGCGCAGACCCGTCCCCTCGCCGCGCGCGTGAAGGACGCTGAAGCCCGCCTCAGCGCCGACCAGGATCGCGTCACCCAGCTCACCGCCGCCCTCGCCAACGCTCGTCCCGCCGCCAAAGACAAGCTGCAAGGCGAACTCGACCTCGCGAAAGCTCAGCAAGGTCTCGACCAGGACGAATTAGACGACGCGCATCAAGACCTCACCCGCGCCGGCGGCGATAAGCTCTCTCAAGTTCAGGCCCAGCTCGATCAGCACGAAAATTCCGAGGCGCACACCGGGAAGTCGCCCTCGCCTTCTCCCGCGCTCGCCGCCGGCTCTTCCGCCGCGTCCTCGCCCTCCCCCGAACTCACCAGAGCCGCCAATCTCCTGGCGCAACTGGAAGCGATTTTCTCCCTGCGCACCAAGGAAAGCCTCCTCCAGCAAGCCCGTCAAAATGCCCTCGATCGCATTGCCAAGCATTCGGCCGAGCATGCCGCCTATCAAAAGCAATTGAGCCAGGAAAAAGCCCAGAACAGAATCCTCGGAAGGCTGACTGTCGCCGCCCTGTCGGCGAAATCCGCCACTGCGCCACCGTCTTCCGTCTCCAATCCTCCTGCCGGCGTCTCAGCTCCACCCGTGCCCCCTGCTTCAACCTCCGCTGCCACGACAGCTGCCGCCGCATCCACCGGCCCTACCGATGCCACCGGCGCGTCCGTCTCCGAGCTGGAATTCTTGCAGCATCTCAGCGCCGACCAGAAAATCCTCGCCCTCTACGGAAAGCGCATTCAGGCCGAACAGGCCCTCGCCACCACCTATGGCAACTGGCTGGACCTGGTCATCGCCCGCAAACGCGCGTTTCTGCACGGCCTGCTCGTCTCCCTCCTCTGGATTGTGCTGGTCGTGCTTTTTGTCTTTCTGGTCAACGCCTGGCTGCAGCGCTTTTTCGCCGGCCTCTCGATTGACCGCCGTCAGATGCACACCGTCCGCGCCGTCACCATGTTCGCCGTGCAGGCCATCGGCATCGCCGTGATCCTGCTCGTCGTCTTCGGCATGCCCAGCAATCTCGCCACGGTACTCGCGCTCGCCGGCGCCGGCATCACCGTCGCCATGAAGGATTTCATCGTCGGCTTCTTCGGCTGGTTCGTGCTGATGGGCAACAACGGCATCCGCCCCGGCGATTGGGTGGAAATCAATGGCGTCGCGGGCGAGGTCCTGCAAGTGGGTTTGCTGCACACCGTGATTCTGGAAACGGGAAGCTGGGCGGATGCCGGTCATCCCACCGGCCGCAAGGTCACCTTCGTCAATAGTTTCGCGATCGAAGGCCACTACTTCAATTTTTCCACTTCAGGCCAGTGGCTGTGGGACGAAATTCAGTTGGACGTGCCACCGGGCAAGGACCCCTACGCCATCGCCGATGCCATCAAGAAATTGGCTGTGGATGAAAGCAAATCGAACGCCGCGCTCGCCGAAAAGGAATGGGAACGCGTCGCGCCCGCCTACGCCCAAAAATCCTTTTCCGCGGATCCTTCTCTCAGCGTAACCCCGTCGGGAGTGGGTGTGAACGTCCGCGTTCGCTATATCACTCGGGCCAACGAACGGCACGAAGTGCGCGAGCGCCTGTATCGCGGCGTGGTGGACCTGCTGCGCGACGAAAAAACTCCGGAAACGGCGGCGGCCACGCCTTCCACTTAGTCTTTACCCCGCCCAAAAACCTCTTCAGGCCCGCTCCGCCCTTGAATCTGCTGAAATGCGCCGCAAATTGTCTCGTGGGGATTCGCCAGCGCTCGTGTCTCATTCCCTCACAGCGCCATGAATATGTGGTAGCTCACCGTGCCCAGCAGCACTCCGATCGCCGATCCCGCCAGCACGTCGCTCAAAAAGTGCATTCCCAGAATAATTCGCGAAGAAGCGATCAGCAGCGCTACCGCCAGCAGCACGCCCTGCAACTGCGGATAGAACAGTCCCACCGAGAGCGCCACCGCAAATGCCGTGATTGTGTGCCCCGAAGGAAACGAATACTTGTCCGGCGGCAATATCAAGGACCAGCAGTGCGGCTCGATTTCGCACGGCCGCTTGCGCTTGCTGGTGCGCTTCAGCACCCGGAACAGCAGAATTCCCGCCGCCGCTGCCGCAGTCGCCGCCCCGATCGCGAGGTAACGTCGCTCCCCGCCGTACACCACCAAAATCAATCCCAGCGAATACCACAGCCAGCCGTCGCCCATCCGCGTCATCAATATCATCAGGATGCGAAACCACCGCGGCGCTCGCCAGCGGTGCACCCGCCGCATCAGCCGGTAGTCGTTCGATTCGATCTGGTTCCAGACCGCTTTTGCGACCGTCATACCCATTCCTCCCCCGCCGATTGCGGCACCGATATCCAGCGAGGACGTTTGCGGGTTTCAGGTTCACCAAGAATTTGCGCCGCCCAGCGGCGGCTGAATATTCGTTCGTCGCGGTAATTCCAGTACGTGAACGCCGGGATCAGCGTCGCCAGCGGCGAAAGCAGGGCAGTCCACGACTTATCGCGCATCATTTCGTACGCGATCAGGAATACGTCCCGCGTCAGCTTCTGGAAGGTGCCGGATTCGCCGCGCACCAGCCCCGCTCCCGCGCGCAATCCCGCGAAGAATTCTTCCTTGTCGCGCGCTCCGGGCACTTCCGTGTATGCCGTTCCCGCCGAGGGCAGCGCGTGCGCGTCGCTGCCCCCGATTCCGATTTTGTCCCACTGCTTTGCGAGCTGCGCCGCCTGTTGGTTCGCGCGCTCCAGCATGTGCCCATTGCGCGTCTCGACCGCCGGAAAATATTCCTGGAACCACGCGAAGTCTTCCCGCTCGCGCCGCCCCGTCAGGCTCGAGAACACGTGATTGATGCTGAAAAATAACCGCCGCTCCGTCAAGTACATCAGCAGCGCCACCAGGTCCTGCCGCCGCTGTTGCAGTTGCACGTGCTGCCGCTCGTTCACGTCGTACACGCCGACGTGTACTTCCGTGCCGCTCGGCATCCGGCACGTCAATTCCTCGCTCACGAAAAAATCCGCATGCTCGCGCAGTTGTTCCGCGCCTTCGATCGAATCGTGATCCGTCAGCGTGAACAGATCCATCCCGCGCCGCTGCAAATGCGCGTACACCTTTTTCGGATCGCTATAACTCTCGCGGCAGAATTTTTGCACAAAGGGGGTCGTGCAGGGTCCGGAGAAGTACGAGTGAACATGCAGGTCGCATCTCACGTGAATAAAAATACCGGACCCGTGTTACTCCCGCATGACATGCGTGCTAAAGTTCTGAAAATACAGATATTTAACTCTTTCGACACAGACACAGTCTTTTAACATTCCCGTAGCAGTGCTTGGCCTCCCCGATGCCACCATTCGCCCCGCATGCAACGAATCCAGTTCGTTTTTTTCGATGCCGGCGGCGGACACCGCGCGGCCGCCACCGCCCTTAAACTATCCATCGAGGCCCAGCAACGTTCGTGGGATGTTCGCCTCACCAATCTCCAGGAACTCATGGAGGAGCTCGATATCCTCAAGAAATACGCGGGGATACGCATCGAGGATTACTACAATTGGATGTTGCGCAGCGGCTGGACTCTCGGCAGCACCCAGCTCATGAAAGTCCTGCAGTTCACCATCCGCATGTATCATTCTGCGACGCTTCGCTTGCTCGAACGCCACTGGCGCGAAACTCAGCCCGACATCGTCGTCTCCTTCGTGCCGCATTTCAATCGCGCGCTTTGTGAAAGTTTCGCGAAAGCCTGTCCAGGACGCCCATTCGTCACGGTACTTACGGACATCGCCGATTTTCCCCCGCACTTCTGGATCGAGCGCCAGCGCCAATTTCTGGTGTGCGGCTCGGACCGCGCCGTCGAGCAGGCGCGCGAGCACGGTCACATGGACAATCGCATCTTTCGCGCCTCAGGCATGATTTTGCATCCGCGCTTTTACGAAGCGCCCGTCGAAGATCGCCTCGCCGGACGCGCCCGCCTAGGCCTGCGTCCCGATTTACCCACCGCCGTCGTGCTCTTCGGCGGCTACGGTTCGAAAGTCATGCTCGAAATCGCCGGCCGCCTGGACCGCTCCCGGCTCGACTTGCAATTGATTTTTATTTGCGGCCGCAACGAAAAACTCGCAAACGCCCTGCGCGCCCAAAAATCCCGCCTGCCTCGTTTCGTCGAAGGTTTTACCAGGGACGTGAACCGCTACATGCACCTCGCCGATTTTTTCATCGGCAAGCCCGGACCCGGCAGCGTCAGCGAAGCTCTCGCCCTGCGCCTGCCCGTGATCGTCGCCTGCAACGCTTGGACGCTCCCGCAGGAACGTTACAACGCCGTGTGGGTTCTGGAGAATGAGGTAGGAGTGGTGCTGCGCAGTTTCAGAGAAATCGTTCCGGCCGTGGCCCGGATCATTGATCCAGCCACGCTAGCCCGCTATCGCGCCAACGCCGCATCGCTGAAAAATCAAGCCGTCTTCGAAATCCCAGCCATGCTGGACCAAATCTTCGATCAATCCGGCAGCGCCCAATCCGCCAAAGAAAAATCCCCGCTACAAGCCATCTCCTGAATCGCCGTAGCCGTGAACTTCGCCAAGCTCCCGGACCCATGTTTTGACTTTGTAGCGGCCGCTGTGTCCCGCGCCCTATGCGGGACGCAGCGGGCACGGCCCCGCAACGCGCACTCCGTATCGGCGTCCCGCCGGCTCTCCGCCGGTGCCACCACTCACTCGCCCTGCCCGGGCGAACCATATCCGGAATCCCGCATCTTCTTCTGCAACCGTGCAAAATCCTCTTGAATCACTTCCCACTGCGCAACCAACGCGCCCAGCCGCTCGCTCGATTCCGCAAATGCCCTGGACGCCGTCGCCGTAGGCGCGCTGTCCGCGCTTCCCACCGATACCGCCAGCATCCCCAGCGAGATGTTCTCTCCGGCGAAACCTCCGGGCATCGCCGGCCACGCCGCTTCCGTGCTGCCTTCCACCGCCCCGGCCCGGCGCTCCAGTTCGTCCACCGATTGCAGCAACGCCTTCGCGTCCGGAATTGCCTTCAGAGTTGCGCTGATCGCCTTGAGCTGCTCGCGAACTTTCGCGATGGCCTTCGCGCCGTCGGCAGCCTTCGTCATCGCTTCGTTGATTTTCTGCTCCAGCGCGAGCTGCTGCACCAGTTCCTCGCGCCCCATCGTTACGCGCGGGTCCATCTCCACCGTGAGCGTCGTCCGGTAGGTTTTCCCGCCGCTCGTCAGCCGCGCCTCGTACTCGCCCGGCAGTGCCAGCGCCCCCTGCGGCTCGCTCACCGTGCCGCCGTCAATGATCGCCGCGATCGAATATTCGCTGTGCATCGCGGGGGGCGGCGCGTAACGCAGGTCCCACACGAACCGATGCATCCCCGCCGTATTCGCAAGCGCCGCAAATTGCGGCAGCCAGTATTGTTGGAATTGCGGCGCAGCGTCCGCCTGCGGCGCCTTGTCCGCGCTGGAATACTTGCGCACCACATTCCCCTGCGCGTCGCGAATTTCCAGCGTCACCTCGCCGGACGCGGGCGCGCGCAGAAAGTAATCTAAAATCGCTCCCGCCGGAGGATTCGTTCCCACCGGAGTCTCCGCCGGCAGCGGCGTGTCCTGGTTTTCGCTCCGCCGCACGCGCACGGCCCGCGCCGGCTTGAATAGATACGCGTCTTGCCCCGCAATCCCTTCGTTCCATTCGCGCAGCGGCGCGATGTCGTCCAGTATCCAGAACGCTCGCCCGTGCGTCGCCGCCACCAGGTCGTCGCCATGAATCACCAGATCGCGTATCGAGCTAGGCGGCAAATTATTTTGCAGCGCGCGCCACGAATTGCCGTCGTCGAACGAAACGAACACGCCCGTCTCCGTCCCCGCGAACAGCAATCCTTTCCGCACCGGGTCTTCCCGCACCACGTGCACGTATCCGTTTTCCGGCAGCCCCGCCACAATCTTCACCCAGCTCTTCCCGGAATCGCGAGTGCGATAAATATAAGGACGAAAATCGTCCACCTGGTGCCGGTCCACCGCCGCGTACGCCGTCTCCGCGTCGTGCGGCGAAGCCTCGATCAAGCTGATCAGGCTCCAATCCGCAACGCCCGCCGGCGTCACGTTCGCCCAATGCGCGCCCTCATCCATCGTGACCTGAATCAATCCGTTGTCCGTCCCCGCCCAGATTTCTCCGCCGCGCACCGGCGACGCCGCGATCGTGTACACCACGCCCCCCGCCTCGTCCTTTTTCGCCCCGGCATCGCTCGCCGTCCCGCGCAGCGTCAAATCCGGGCTGATTGCCCGCCAGCTCTGCCCCGCATCCTCGGAACGCAGCACGAACTGCGCGCCGAAATACAGCACCCGCGGATTTTCCGGCGAATCCGCCAGCGGCGAAGTCCACGTAAACCGCAGCTTGCTTCCATTGAAAAGTATCGCCGTCGGAGAAATGTCGAAGCTCTGCCCGGTAACCCAGTTGAATCGCCGCAGCACTCCAAACGGCCCGCCGCCGTACACCACGTTCGGATCCTTTCGATCCACCACGATGTATCCGCTTTCCTCGCCTCCGATTGGTGACCAATCCCGAAACGTGAGCTGCCCGTAATCGCTGCGGCTGCTCACCGCCGCCGTCCCGCTGTCCTGCTGCGCGCCGTACACCCGGTACGGAAACCCGTTGTCCGTGGTCACGTGATAGAACTGCGCCGTCGGCTGGTTGTACCACGAGCTCCAACTCGCCCCGCCATCCACGCTCACCGCCGCGCCCTGGTCGCTTCCCAGAATCATCCGCGCGGGGTCCTCCGGTGCGATCCACAAATAATGATAGTCGTCGCCGCCCGGCGCGCCTTTCAGCGCCTCGAAATGCTCGCCGCCATCCGTCGAGCGGTACAGCGCCGTGTCCGCCACGTACACCACGTTCGCATCCTTTGGATCGGCCGTGATCGCCCCGAAATACCAGCCCCGCTGCCACACCCGCGCATCCGCCGAAACCCGCCTCCAATTTTGCCCGCCGTCGTCCGACCGGTACACCCCTCCCTCGCGCGCATCCACCACCGCATATACCCGCTTTCCTCCGTCTCCCGCCGCCACCGCAATTCCAATCCGCCCCAGCCCCTCGCTCGGAAATCCGCCGCCGCGCAGCGCGCTCCACGTCACTCCGCCGTCCGTGGACTTATACAATCCGCTTCCCGGCCCGCTCGTCGGCGCGTACACGCTCCACGGCGGACGCCGCGCTTGCCACAAGGCCGCATACACCACGCGCGCGTCGCCCGGGTCAAAGCACAGATCAATCGCCCCGGTGTTCTCGTCCTTGCCCAGGACTTTCGTCCACGTCGCGCCGCCGTCCGTCGAGCGGTACACTCCCCGCTCCGCGTTCGGCCCGAACGCGTGCCCCAGCGCCGCCACCAGCACCACGTTCGCATCGTGTGGATCCACCAGGATCCTTCCAATCTGCTGCGAATCGCGCAATCCGACGTTCCGCCAGGTCGCTCCGCCGTCCTGCGATTTATACACTCCGTCGCCATAGGAAATGTCGGAGCGCATGTCCGCCTCGCCCGTGCCCGCATACATCGTCTGCGGATCGGACCCCGCAATCGCGATCGCTCCGATGGACGCGATCGGCTCCGCGTCAAAAATCGGCCGCCAGCTTCGCCCGCCGTTTTCCGTCTTCCATACTCCTCCGTCCACCGCCCCGAAGAAATATTCGTTCGGCTTGCCCGGGACGCCCACCGCCGGCAGCACCCGCCCGCCGCGAAACGGTCCGATCAGCCGCCACTTCATCTCCGGGAAGCACGCCGCCGGACCTTGCTGTGAAAATGCCCCTGGCGCGCAGAAAATCCCCAGCGCTACTGCCCCTGCAACCAAAAGCGTCATCCCGGATCTAATAGAGGTATTCATGGTCTGGTTTTCGCCTGCGGAGTATACACCATCATCTTTCGCGGCTCGCCGGGGCGCCCTCCGCCTCGACCGCGCCGCCGAGTTATGGCAACATAAGCGTTCGCCGGCCGGAACCGGACAGATCGGCGCACACGTAGATTCGCCGAAGGAGCTTTCTCATCATGGCTAAGGCAACTTTTGCAGCAGGATGTTTCTGGGGTGTCGAGGACGCGTTCCGCCAGGTCCCCGGCGTCCTCTCCACCACCGTCGGCTACGCCGGCGGCACCGCCAGCAATCCGACCTATAAAGAAGTCTGCACCGGCCGCACCAACCACGCGGAAGCCGTCGAAGTGGAATTCGACCCCGCCAAGGTTTCCTACCTCGAGCTTCTAGCCGTTTTCTGGAAGAGTCACGATCCCACCACTCCCAATCGCCAGGGCCCGGACGTCGGCACGCAATACCGCTCCGCCATCTTTTACCACGACGCCGAACAGGAAGCCGAAGCCCGCGCCTCCAAAGCCGTCCTGGAAAAGGACCACGTCTTCAAGCGCCCCATCGTCACCGAAATCACCCCGGCGACCGAGTTCTACCGCGCCGAAGACTATCACCAGCAATACTTCGAGAAACAAGGCATCCGCGCCTGCCACATCTAACCAACGCGCCGTTGCCGTGAACTTCGCCACGCGACCGGGTTTGCCCTTGAACTTGTAGCGGCCGCTGTGTCCCGCGCACTATGCGGGAAGAAGCGGGCACCGCGCCCCACCTCCACCCCTACCTCCCCGCCGCCGAAGGATCCTCCATCACCGACGAATCCAGATCCAACGACACCCCCGCCACCCCCGGCGCATAACAATTCCCGTCCGCGTTGTACGTCGCCCTGCAACGCCGCGTATAATTCCGTCGCCGCGGCGACTGCGCAAACTGCCACACGCGCGCCGCGGAAAATCCGCTCTCCGCCGGCGCCGGCGGATTCTTCAGGTACGCGCATCCCGGCGCGGGCGGGCACTCGTCGTTGTAAACGAAATACGCCCGCACCGGCATCCGCTCCTGTATATCGTCCGCGCTCGTGATCGTCTTGCCCCGGCCGTCCTTCACTTTCATCGCGGAGCAATACACCCCCGCCGCAAACCCGCGCGCTTCCACGCCCCGGCTCCAGGTCGCAATGTATTCCGCCTGTTGCGGCAACATCCGCCCGCCTTCTTCAATGTCCAGGTAAATGACCGTGCCGGTGGGAAATCCTTCGCGCTGCGCCGCTTCCGCCGCGGCCTCCGCGTCGGCCGCTCCAAAATCCGCCGGATTCACCGGCGGCCCCAATTCCCGCGCCAGCCGCCCGTCGAACAGCACCAGAAAACCGAATCCGCTCTGCAGCAGCAAGCCGCGTTTTCCCGCCCAGGAATTCGTCGTCGTCCCGGGCGGCGCGTTTAGCCAATAACCGCAAAACACAAACGTCCGCCGCAATTCACTCCACGCCGCATCACCCGGATATTCGTTCGCGTCAAATCCCAGATAAATCCGCGCCGAACCCCGCTCCATCTGCCCGCGCAAAGCCCCGCTTGCTTTGTCCGTGCTCGCCCTGTCGCCGCTCACTCCGTCCGCACTCGTTCCATCCGCGTTCGCTCCGCCCGTGCTCGCTCCGCCCCCGCGCATCCGCTCCGCCCGCGTCTCCGCCCCCCGCGGAAAAATAGCCGCGCCCAAGAGCCCTGCGCACAGCAGCGCGCTCCCGGCAAACGCAACCCGCGTCCCGCGCCTATATCGCAATCCCATCCGTCTGGAAATTTTCACAGCGAACCCGCGTCAACCCCGCCCGCCCACCGATTTTGCTTCTGTAGCGGCCACCTTTTCACCCTTCGAGCCTGCCAGCGGCAGGCTCGAAAGGCAGGCCGTCGCCTTTGACTTTCGTTTCCAACCCGGACGCCGCGCTCGACCTCACCCCGTCACCGATCCACCACCCAGCGCCGTTTTATCCTGAGATCCTGCCAGCGGCAGGGTCGAAGGAGGGCGCGGCACAACTTAGCCCAGCCCGCAAGGGCTGGGAAAAAAGACGGCGCGAAGCGCCTACCGCTCACGGTGCCTTTCCCGCGAGTTTTCGCCTTGCACGACCCGTCGTCTAGTCCTTTCCCGCCTACCCCCCGAACCCATCAAACGCTCAAAAAATTCTTCAGCAAATCGAATCCCGCTCCCGTCAGCACCGACTCCGGATGAAACTGCACACCCTCCACCCGCAACTTTCGGTGCCGCAAACCCATAATCGTGTGATCGGAAGTCTCCGCCGAAATCTCCAGCTCCCGCGGCAACGTTTTTCGCTCCACGATCAGCGAATGATATCGCGTCGCGACGAACGGCTGCGGCAACCCCTGAAAAATCGTCCGTCCGTCGTGCTCGATCTCGCTGGTCTTGCCGTGCATCAATTTCGGAGCGCGAATCACCCGCCCGCCAAACGCCGCCCCGATCGCCTGGTGCCCCAAACACACTCCCAATATCGGAATCTTCCCCGCAAAATGCTGGATCAACGGCACGCTGATCCCTGCTTCTTTCGGCGTGCAAGGCCCCGGCGAAATCACAATCCGTTCCGGCGCCATCTCCTCAATCTCCGCCAGGGTAATTTCATCGTTGCGCCGCACCTCCAGCTCCTGCCCCATCTGCCCCAAATACTGGGCCAGGTTGTATGTGAACGAATCGTAGTTATCCAGCAGCAAAATCATCAAGCACCCGTCTTCTGAATCGTTCGAATCCTCTGAATCGTCTGAATCGTCCGCAGGGGCGGTTCACTCTGAGATGCGGCAGCGCCGCGTCGAAGGGCAGCATCGGCACCCGCCGTTTTCTGCACACTCCCCGCGGCACTCACTATCTCATCCGCCCGTTGCCGGCCCAGTGTCAGATGCCTTTCTCTGCGCTCTCTGCTTCTCTGCGGTAGTCTCTGCCTTCCCATCGTCAAGCACGATCACTCCGCCCGGCTCCCGCCGCCCCCGCGATGCGCAATCTCAAGCGCCGTCACCAGCGCCCGCGCCTTATTCACCGTCTCCTCATACTCCTGCTCCGGGACCGAATCCGCCACCACCCCGCCTCCCGCCTGTATATAAGCTCGCCCACCCTTCGCCACCAGGGTCCGCAACGCGATGCACGAATCAATGTTCCCGGAAAAATCCAGGTACAGAATCGCCCCGGCATAAATCCCGCGCCGCGTCGGCTCCAGCTCGTCAATAATCTCCATCGCGCGTATCTTCGGCGCCCCCGAAAGCGTCCCGGCAGGGAAGCAAGCCATCAACGCGTCAAAGCAATCCACGTCCCCGCGCAATTCCCCGCGTAGGCTCGATACCAGGTGCATTACGTGCGAATATCTCTCGACAAACATCAATCGTTCCACCGTCACCGACCCGTACTCGCACACTCTTCCCAGGTCGTTGCGCCCCAGGTCCACCAGCATGATGTGCTCGGCGCGCTCCTTGGGATCCCCCAGCAGCTTCGCTTCCAGCGCCCGGTCTTCCGCTTCCGTCCACCCCCGCGGCACCGTCCCCGCAATCGGCCGGTAGGAAACGTTCCGCCCCTGCACTTTTACCAGCATTTCCGGCGAGCTGCCCACCACCGCCAGTTCGTCCAGCTTCAGAAAATAAAGATACGGCGAAGGATTCACCACCCGCAGCGCGCGATAAATCTCGAAAGGGTCCGCTGCGGTGCGCGCCGAAAATCGCTGGCTCGGCACCACCTGAAAAATATCGCCCGCGCGAATGTAGCTCTTGGCCTTGCGCACCGCCGCCATGTACTGCGCCTTCGTGAAATTCGATTCGATGCGCAGCGCACCGCCGCGCCGCGCCCGGCGCTGCCGCGGCAGCGGGCTTTCCAGTTTCCGCCGCGTGCGGCGAATTTCGCGCACCGCCGCGTGGTACTTCGCGCGCAGGCTTCCCGGGCCTTGCGTGAACACGTTGCGAATCACCCACACCCGGTGCCGCACGTGATCGAACGCCACCAGCCCCAGGTAGAACATCATCACGCAATCGTCCAGATTCAGCTCGTCGCGCCCGCTCGCCGGAATCCGCTCCACCAGGCGCACCATGTCGTACGCGAAATACCCGATCGCTCCGCCCAGCAGCGGCGGCAGCCCCGGCACGCGCACCGGGTGATACCGCGCCGTCAACTCCCGCAAATACGCGATCGGGTCCGCCTCGAAATTACTGCGCTTGCCGCCTGTTTCCAGGCTGCATTTCCGCCCGCGCGAACGGAATACTTCCTGCGGGTTCGCTCCCGCGAACGTGTACCGCGCGATGTTCTCGCCGCCTTCCACGCTCTCCAGCAAAAAAGAATATTTCGCGCCGCGCGCCAGGCGCAGGTGCGCGCCCACCGGCGTCAGCAGGTCCGCGGTGAACGTGTCGTACACCGGCACCAGGTTTCCCTGCCGCGCCAGCGTCGCAAACGTCTTGAAATCCGGCTGAATCATGACCTCGCCATTTTCTCTTCGCGCTGCAGCGCGCGCAACACCGCGCGGCGCATCGCCTCCACCGGCGCGCGCTCGCCCGTCCAGATTTCCCACTGCGCCGTGCCCTGCGCCAGAAACATCTCCACGCCCGATACTGTTTCGATGCCCCGCCGCTCCGCCAGTTGCAGCAGCTTGGTCACGCGCGGCCGGTAAATCAGGTCGAATACCAGCCTGCAATTCAGCTCGCGCTCCTCCAGCGGCGAACGCCCCACGCCTGGATGCATTCCTACCGGCGTGGCGTTCACGATCGCATCGAAAAATTCCCGCCGCAGCCGCGCGCGCTGCACCGCCTCGCCGCCCACTGCGCGCGCCAGCGC
>JBAQJS010000047.1:0-176770 GCA_049300435.1 Candidatus Acidiferrales bacterium
CCCCCGCCCGCGCACGTTGGTTTATTTTGCGGCGGCAACTTGCTGCGCCGGCTGGGATGCGTCCGCGAAGGATGTGATCTTCAGGGCGGCACGAAGTTGATCGAGCGTTGCGGGGCTCTTGATGATGACGTCCGCCGATTGTCCGGGCAGCAGATCGAAATAATTGTCCGAATAGGAAGCGTCGTAATCGCCGAGGGAAACATAGACGTCCCGCGCGAATATCCTCGAAGAAATCGTCAAATGATACGCACCGTCCGCTTGCATGAGGCTGCTCGTGAATTTCGGCACGGGCAACCGCAGATCCTTCCAGGAGGAAAAGAAGAGCGAGTTCGTGGAGACGACCTGATTATCCACGGTTAATTCCGCGGAGAGGAAGGCTTTCTGAGGATCGTATCCGCTTGCGTGCAGAAATTCCTCCATAGGGATCTGCAAATACGCCTGGCTTGAAAGCGGCGGAATCGAAACGGGCTGAGATTTTTCGAGCAGCACGTCACCGTCGAAGGAAAGCACACGGATGCGGACGCTGCCTGCGGCCGCGGCGGTGCGATCAGAAACGACGTAAACAGCCACTGCACCGTTTTCCTCGTGAGGCGAAACGAGCAGGTCATTGTAGAAGCGCTTGGCGTAATATTGCAGCGCTTTCCAACGGCCGTAATAATCCACGCTGGCCCAGGAAACGACGGGCCAGCAATCATTGAGCTGCCAGAAGATCGAGCCCATCGTGCGCGGACGATTGCGCCGAAGATGCTCCGCTCCAACCTTGACCGTATCGGCCTGCTGCACCTGGCTCATGTAAACGAAGGAAGGAAAATCCTTCGGCTCGGGGTAATCGCGCTGCATGTAATCGCGGATGCGCAGATTTCCGCTGATGCGATGGTTCTTCTGGTGGTCGTTCATCACGGGCGTGAGCACGCCGCGGTCTTCCGGCAACGTGAAGGAATCAATGGTGCGCATTTCGGGGAAGGACTGGAATCCATATTCGCTCATGAAACGCTGGAACACTTTTTCGTACGCCGAAGCAGGAGGGCCTGCCACGCTGGCCGGATTTTCAGCCGTAGGCTGCGGCGGACCGTGCCAGACTTCCCAATCGTGGACGTCTCCGGACTGGTCGCTATTGGCCGGCCATTCGTAATCGGCGCTTGGTGAAGCGGGCCAGTAGGGCTCCTCGGAATACAGCCCGGCCATGGTGGCAGGCAGGATGCCGCTGAAGAGCGCCATGTATTCCTGCCACATACGGATGCGGCCCTCTTCCGTTAGCTTGGACATCCAGGAGTCCGCGCCAAAAGCATTGAAGCCCCACTCCAGTTCGTTGTTGCCGACCCAGATGACAATGCTCGGGTGATTGCGCAGGCGACGGACCTGGTATTGCGATTCCTTGGCGACGTTCTCGTTGAGCGACCAGGGAATGGGAGTGGCGAATTGAAAATCCTGCCAGACCATGATTCCCAGCTCGTCGCACATGTCGTAGAACTCTTGCGTTTCGTAATATCCCCCGCCCCACTGGCGGATGATATTCATGTGCGTGTCGTGCGCGGCCTGCAAGACCTGGCGATACATCTTGGTGGTGACGCGTGTGGGAAAACTGTCAAAGGGAATCACGTCCGAGCCCTTGGCGAAGATCGGAATACCGTTGACGACAAACTCAAAGCTGCGGCCCCATTGGTCGTAGTCGCGGCGGAGGACCACGGAGCGCAGTCCTGTTTGCACGGACGATTCGTCCGCCAATTGTGCGGCGACGCGGAGGCGCGCCGTGAACTTATAAAGAGTCTGCGCGCCGTAGCCGTTGGGATACCACAGGTCCGGATTTTCGATGCGAATCGGAATCCCGACGGAATTTACGCCGGTGTGCAGCACGACGGGGGCAGCGGCGCTTTGCGACTTTGCGTCGTCGGAATAGTCCACGTTGATTTCCGCCGGGCCGGCGGTGGATGCCGTGACTTCCACGTGCGCGGTGAGGAAGGCCGTTTCCTTGGAGATGGAATTCTGCTCGATAAAAACATTCGAGATGCGCGCGTTGTCCCAGGATTCGATGTACACGGGGCGCCACATGCCCGCGGTGACGAAGCGCGGTCCCCAATCCCAGCCGTACTCGTAGGCGGCCTTGCGCACATAGTTCTTGATGTCCTCGTTGGTTTCCGAGGACCAGCGGTCAGACTCCTTCGCCTTGGCGGCGATGGGAAAGACCGAATGAAAGACAACCAGGACGGAATTCGCGCCCGCATGCAGCAAGGACTTCGCATCCACGCGCCACTCGCGGAACATATTGTCGGAGGAGAGAACCTTCTTGTCGTTGATATAGACGTCGGCGTAGGTGTCGAGGCCTTCAAAAACCAGCTCGATATTTTTGTGGTGGAGCAGTTCCGGCGTGGCCTGAATGGTGTTGCGGTATTCCCAGTCGGCGTTTTCGATCCATTGCAGCTTGGATTCGTTGTCGCGGTAGTAAGGATCGGGGATCAGCTTATTGGCAAGCAGGTCTGTGTGGACGCAGCCGGGGACTTCCGCGGAGTGCCAGACGGCGGGCTCGGCTGGGCTTTCCGTGTGCTGACGAAATTCCCATCCTGAGGAAAGGGGTTGGTCTATGCGGCCGCCCGTGGAAGCAGGTGATTGAGCTACGGCGCTGAAGGGCAAAAACATCAGAAAAAAAAGGAATGCGGGTCTAATGGCGCTGCTTTTTACGAGATTCATCCATCCTCCCGAAATGACCGGAATACGATCGCGACCGATTTAGCGTGCACAACCTGAGCGAAGCGCGTTGCATTCGTCTGGCTAGGACGAAAAAGATGCGAGACTCAGGCCTTCGTCCCCCTAGTCCGGCGGGCCTCCAAATTCCGTCGCCGGGCCAACCGCGAATTCTAACAGAAGATGCGGACTTCGATGCCGCGTTACAGTCCACGCGTTGAGGCACTGGCTCTGGGCTTCTCTGCGAGACACGAACCGTGACCCTCTGTCGCCCGATGGGCGTCGGCGCATCTGACGGCAATTTATAAGGCGCCGGGCCGGTGGCCTCGACTGATCGAGCAATCTTCGAGCGCCAGCAGCGCGCTGCGATTTTTCGGCGCCAGTCTGTGGGGCGTTTTGTGTAGATCAGTTAGACCACTTCTGGCGTGCGAGACGCCATCGTCCCGGTTCGACTTCGGCAAAGCCATGATCGGACCGGGGGTCAAGCAATCAGGCTGTTGAGTCTTTGCAAGTCGGGGCGCACCCGAATGGGGACCGCGCGCATCAAACGTCCGTACATTCCAAACGGGGGTTTATTCGTGGCGTGATGAGACGCAGCGACTTCCAGAGAATCGAGGGCGAAAATGCAAAAGAGGAAGCTTGGTAACAGCAATATTCAAGTGTCGCCAATCATGCTGGGCGGAAATGTATTTGGATGGACGATAGATGAAACGACCTCATTCGAGATACTGGATAGGTTTGTAGATCGCGGATTCGACTTCATTGACACGGCGGACGTTTATTCCCGATGGGTGCCCGGGCATAAGGGGGGCGAGAGCGAAACGATCATCGGCCGCTGGCTAAGCAAGAGTGGCAATCGCGACAAAGTGATTTTGGCCACGAAAGTCGGAATGGACATGGGCGAGGGAAAAAAAGGATTGAAGGGCTCGTACATCAAGGAAGCGGCGGAGGAATCGCTGCGCCGGCTGCAGACCGACTATATTGACCTCTACCAATCCCATCAGGACGATCAGTCCACGCCGCTAGACGAAACGCTGAAAGCCTTTGACGATCTCGTCCGCGCAGGGAAAGTAAAGCTCATCGGGGCCTCGAACTATAAGGGCGGCCGTCTGGCGGAGGCGTTGGAGACGAGCAAGAAGGCGGGGCTGGCGAGCTATGTGACGCTGCAGCCTAATTACAATCTGCACACACGTCAGGAATTTGAAACGGATCTGGCTGCCGTGGTGGCGAAGTACGGGCTAAGCGTCATTCCCTATTTCTCGCTTGCTTCGGGGTTTTTGACCGGCAAGTACAAGGCCAAGGAAGACGCGAAAGGCGCGAAGCGCGAAGCGATGGTCGGCAATTATTTCGACGCGCGGGGAGAAAGGATTCTCAAGGCTCTAGCGGCCGTGTCGAAGCAAACCGGAGCCGCGCAGACCTCCATCGCGCTCGCATGGCTGCTCGCGCAACCGCACATCGCCGCGCCGATAGCGAGCGCTACTTCGATCGGGCAGATGGAGAGCCTATTTGCTGCGGCGGAACTGAAACTGACGGGTGATCAATTGAAGGCGCTGACCGAGGCGAGCGCTTACTAGGCGCGAATTGTCTCCGCTGCGGGCTTGATTTGTTTCTTGAATAGATGTGCTGCAGATTTGGATTTCGGGGAGCGCGAAACGGCGATCCGCCAGTGCGGCTGTGCGAGCTGGAATTGAACGCGCGGCTGAGGGTGGCGCGGGACTTTCTAGCTGAGGATTTCGGCAACCAGGTCTCGCACATGCTCGGCGATGGAGGGCGCGGAAGTCAGCCC
Source organism: Candidatus Acidiferrales bacterium (assembly GCA_049300435.1). Classification (GTDB taxonomy): domain Bacteria; phylum Acidobacteriota; class Terriglobia; order Acidiferrales; family UBA7541; genus Palsa-295. The sequence continues at coordinate 4,466 of JBAQJS010000047.1, forward strand.
GGGAGACTCGATACCCATGAGCTGGATTACGCATGGAAATTGCGGATCTCTTTCAATGACGAAATCCGCGACGCGCTTTTCACCGCGTCGCCCGGGCGGAGTGAGCTTCGCGCGAATCCCTGAAAAAGCGGGAACAAGATCGGAGGGCTCAAGCGCGGGCAGCAGCAACTTGGCGCCGCGAGCAAATACTTCGATGGGTTCGCGATCGCGCTCGTAATTATTCTTGTCGTCAAGATAGCGGGCCGTAGGCCCGACCAGCACGCCGCCCCAGACCGTTTTCGTGAGGTGCACGCCGAGGCTTACGCCTTCCGGGTGAGGCAGAGGATAAACGAGGCCGCGAATCCAGTCTTGTTTGTCACGCACAAACTCACAATATTCCCCGCGCACGGGATAGATCTTATGCGCGGCCATCGCTGAACCCAGCATCCCTGCGACTTCGTCGGCGAATAACCCCGCGCTGTTCACCATGCACCGCGCCTCGATCTCGCCCGCAGTGCTGGCGATTCGGACACCGTGGCGCGTGGGCTCGAGCTGTTCTGCTCTTGCGTGGACGACGATGTGCGCGCCCTGATCGGCGGCGGTGCGCGCGTACGCTTTGACCAGTTCTTCGCTTCCGACGATCCCGGTGGAAGGAACCTCGATTGCTTGGAACCCTTCGACGTGCGGCTCGCGCGCCCGGATGCCGGCGTGATCGAGAATCGTAATGTTCTCGACCCCGTTCGATTCGCCGTTTTTCTTCAGCGCTGCCAGTTCTTCGGTCTCCGCAGGCACCGATGCCACCACTAGTTTCCCGATTCTGCGATGGGGTACTGAGTGGGCCGCGCAGAATTCGTACGTCAATTGGTTGCCACGCACGCAATGACGGGCTTTCAACGAACCGGGCGGATAGTACAGTCCGGAGTGAATGACCCCGCTGTTGCGGGAGCTGGTTCCCATCCCAATTTTGGGTAGCGCTTCCAGCACAAAAATATCGTTCCAGCGCACGGAGAGCGCGCGAGCAACCGCGCACCCCACGACGCCCCCGCCGATGATCACTACATTGGCCTGTTCCACAGATTGACTTTATCCGAACGAGTGCAAATCCATCGCGACTTTCTGTGGGGAATGTGCCAGCGCTAGTCAGCCACAGCCGTACGTGCAGATTTCAGGTTCCGGCGAACCATCAAGCTATTCACGCCGGGAAACCTGGTCATCGTTCGCTCGGCTCAACGACAATTCAAGCTTGCGAAAGTCCAATTTGCCCTCCCACCGGCTTACTACCAAAGTGGCAACGCCGTTGCCTACCACGTTGGTCAGTGCGCGACACTCGCTCATGAACTTGTCGATTCCTACTAGAATCGCGAGTGCTTGAATCGGGATGGACGGAACCGCGGTCAAGATTGCCGCCAGAGTTACGAACCCCGTGCCGGTGACGCCGGATGCCCCTTTCGACGCCACCATTGCGAACAGGAGGAGACCGATGATCTGGCTCGCTGCGAGATGGGCATTGGTGGCCTGTGCGAGGAAGATGATGCAAAGCGTCAGATAGATGTTTGTGCCGTCCGTGTTGAAGCTGTACCCCGTAGGAAAAACCAGGCCGACAATTGTGCCGGGCGCGCCCAGAGCTTCGAGCTTGCGCATCATGTCCGGCAAGACCGTTTCGGACGAGCTTGTCCCGAGGACGATTAGCAGCTCGTCTTTGATGTACGCGAGGAATCGAAAAATTGAAAAACCGGCCAGGCGGGCAATAATGCCAAGAATGAGCACGACGAAAATAACGCTGGTCAGGTAAAACGTGCCGATAAGCTTGAGCAAGTTTGAAAGCGAGCCGACCCCGTAACTGCCGACCGTGAACGCCATGCCGCCGAGAGCGCCGAGCGGCGCGAGCTTCGTGATGATGCGAATGATTCCGAATACCACCTTTGTGACTAAGCCCATGGCGCGCGTAATTCTCTCGCCCAGTGCACCCAATTGCGCCACGGCAAAGCCCGTGAGGATGGAAATCAGCAACACCTGAAGAACGTCGCCGCTTGCGAAGGCATCGACAAAGGTGCGGGGCACGATGCCGAGAAGAAACGGCAAGGCTCCCGTGTCTTTCGCTCGGCCAACGAATGTTGCCACGGATTTCGGGTCCAGCGCGGCCGGGTCAATATTCAAACCGGTTCCGGGATGCAGAAGGAGAGCGATGATCAGGCCTGTGATCAACGCGAGAGTGGAAACCACCTCGAAGTAAACGAGCGCTTTGACGCCGACGCGTCCCACTTCCCTCAGATCGCCGGCCGACGCGACGCCCTGCACCACGACGCAGAAAATTACGGGAGCAATCATCATCCGGATCAGCGAGACAAAAACGTCGCCGAGCGGCTTGAGGGCGACGCCGGCGTGCGGGAATAATCGCCCGATTACGATGCCAAAAACGATGGCAATCAAGACCTGGATGTATAGAACGCGGTACCACGGGCGCCGAGTTGCAGACGACTTCTTGCTCACCAATGTCCCTCGTTCGCCCGCTGTGCGAGCAGAGATTCCGCCGATTCTATCAGTTGCAACAATTCTGTGGAGGCTGGCCAGCATTCACAACGCGCACGACGTTCTGCCAGGCGGAACGGAAAAGGAAATTCGCGGACTGACGAGTGACGCCCGCGATATGTGGAGTTAAGAGCAAGCGGTGAGACGCTTCGCGAACGAGCGACAGCAACGGATTTTCCCGTTCCGGGGGCTCCTGCGAATAGACATCTACCGCAGCGCCTCCGAGGTGGCCCGATTCAAGGCTTGATGCCAGAGCACGTTCATCCACGATGCCGCCGCGGGAGGCATGAATCAGAATCGCGCCGCGTTTCATCATTCCCAGTTCCCTGGCGCCAATGAGGCCCTGCGTTGCAGGCAACAAAGGAACGTGCAACGTGACGACGTCGGAATTCTGCAGGAGTGCATCGAGCGATGAAGATTGCGCGCCGATTGCCGCGGCGGCGGCCGGATCGCGAGGAGCCGGATCGTAAAAGGCGATGCGGCAACCCCTGGAATGAAGCGCCTGGGCGACCGACATGCCGATGGTTCCAAGGCCCACCACGCCAACCGGGAGTCCGTCTAATCCTGCCAAATTACTCGCCAGCATTCGCGATCGAAACGCACTGTAGTTCCCGGATTTTATTTCGGCGCTTGCCCAAGCCATTTGGCGCAGGAGGAGCGAGGCTGAAGCGACGACATATTCGGCGAGGGCATCGTTGCTGCCCCCGGGCACATTGGCAACCGCGATTCCCAACTTTTTCAGAAGATCCAAATCCACGCGATCGAGACCAGCACCGGTAATCTGAACCAGTCGCACAGTGGTGCTGTCGAAAAGCGAATTCGCAAGTTTCTGACCGACTGCGGGGATCACCAGCGCGAGCGCTTGTTTCATGAGGGCGGGGACGTCGGCGTCGTCCGGAAACCGGTAAACAACTTGGAGCGACGCAGGCGCCCGGGCATCCACCCGTTCGAAATCAGCCGCAGGCCGAAGACACAAAACGTCGAGACTCATTGACGCGCCGAGTCCTCTGGCGATCGGCCGCGCTCCGAGATGACGGACGCGATCTCGGGCACTGGAAAAAAGCACAGGAGCAACAGCGGTTCGGTTCCGGTATTGCGCGTGGCGTGTCTGTCGCCGGGAGAGATTAAAAGCGTGTCCCCTGGGATGAGCGGGTATTCACCGCTGTCAGCTTGCGTCGTGCCCTGACCGGACAATACGAAAATGCACTCTTCGAAGTCCTGATGCTCGTGGCGGCTACGCGGAGCGTCGCCAGGGCGCGGCACAGGAATTTCGACGAGCCGCAGGGTGACGCCTTTCGCACCGCGCGCGCCGGAAACAATCTCCAACGCCTTCCGGCCTGGGAGGCCTAAGACGGTCGCTTCGGCTTGTCGAAAGACTTGAGTCATGCGCGATTATCGCTGAGATTCTTAATTTCGCCGACGCCGCCTTGAAGTTTGTCCAACTGATTGAATATTTCGGTGGAGGCGCTGGAGATAGAATCCGAAAGCTTCATTACCATTTGCCGGGCCTTCTCGACGGTTGCGTACTGCGGGCTTCCGTACCAGCCCGTCGGGGCGATCGAGCGCACATCGGTCAATACGGGCTGATAAGCACGCGTCCGGCGCAAGCCGTCGATTTTTCTTCCGTGCGCGTGGTCGGAGGAGTAGTCGATTCGATCGAGATGCACCAGATCGGGACGGTAGGCCATGACCGCGAGCGCCTCAATTTCGCCCCCATGAGTCAACCCGCCGCACTCTTTCCCGTACATTTCCTCGGCGACGAAGCATGCTTGCACGGTAAGAACCGTCATCCCATATTCGCGATGCAGAGTTTCCGCGGCTACGCCCAGAGGCGGAATATTCAATTCGTGCCAATTCAGAATCAGCAAATATTTGGCGCCGTGCTGCGCCATCGAAGCGCAGGTCTCGATCACGACCCGCATGTAGGTTTCAGGCTTGAGGGTGATCGTGCCTTCAAAAGGCATATGCAGGGGAGTGACGCCGAGAGGGCCGCCGGGCAGCACCAAACCATCCATGCGTTCTGCGACGGCGTGCGCGATTACGTTTGAAGCGTAGATGTCCGTGCCGGTGGGAAGATGCGGACCGTGCTGCTCCACGCTACCCTGCGGCAAGATAACCAAGGGGTTCTTCTTCAGCTGAGATGCGATCTCCGGTTGGGTCAAATCTATAAAGTAGCGGCTAGACAGCACTGGAAATCTTCTCCGATAGCTTGCGGCCCGCCGCGTTCATCACTTCGGCGATCGTAACAAGTTGACCATTGCGATCAATCGAAGTCAGGGCTGCGTTGACCATGGCCACGGCGGCATTTCCGTTTTCAGCAGTCAGTTCATTCGGCTTGTTGGTTCTGCAGCTATCGGCGAATAGTTCCAGTTCCGTCCGAAACATGTCGCTTGGCGGAACCTGCAATTCCTCGCGGTTGCCGTAACCGTTCTTCCCGCGCTGAATGTACAGCGCCGAAGTTTCATGCAGCCTTCCGGGATTGTCCCATGTTTCAAAATCAATCTCGTAATGCATCAGACCCTTGGAACCGAATACTCGAACCGAAAAGACGCCAGGAGACGTCCAGCACGATCCGACGTAGGCGACTTTGCCGTCGGCGAATTTCAACAGGGTCATCGATTGATCGTCAACTTCCGCGCCTACGGGCGAGAGCTTCGAGGCCACGGAGCTCGCCTCGATAACTTCCCCGCCGAGGTAATGGACGACGTCGAATTGATGAATTGCCAATTGGGAGAGGGGTCCGCCAGGAGCTTTATCCTTGTACCATCGCCAGGTTTTCGGGGTCAGTTCCAACGCTCTCTCATTCGAGAAATTGGCTTCGATGAATCCCACTCGCCCGAGCTCGCCGGAATCAATCATAGACTTGATCAGTCGGATGCCAGCCATCAGGCGCGCACTGTGCCCAACCGTGACCGTGATCCCATACTTTTCCTGCAAGGCGGCGATCTCAAGACCGTCCGCCAGGGTGCTTGCGATCGGCTTCTCGGTGTAAACATGCTTGTGGGCCTTCGCAACCTCAGTCGCGACGGGCAGGTGCTGTTCGTTCGGAACCGTCAAAATAACGCCCTGAATCTCCGGGTTCGAGAGCAGCGTTTTCATGTCCGAGGCCGCGGGAATCCCGACTTCGCGCGCGAACGTCGAGCGCTTTTCCTCGGACCGGCTGTAGCCGGCGACGATTTTTATCGAGCTCGAGTTGGCAGCGGAGTTCGACAATACCTTGGCCCACCTTCCCAGGCCAACGATCCCAACTTTCACCGGATTTGCGCTCATTGAGCTCCCGAGAACCGAACAATTGGGGTTAAATAATCCAAACGCAGTAGTTGCAAAATCAAGACGACCGTAGTACGGTATTACGAGATTATGGAACAGTCAAGCACTTTGCCGTCAGTACCTCTGCCCTGGATTCCACGGGAATCCGCCCCGCTGCGGCGCCAGGTTCTCGACGAGATCCGACAATCCATCATCGCAGGCCGGCTGGAGCCGGGCTCCCGTCTTATCGAACGCAAGTTGATCGCGATGATGGGAGTATCACGAACGGTTATCCGGGAGGCGCTGCGACAGCTCGAATCCGAGGGCTTGGTGTCTATCATCGCGAACAAGGGACCGATCGTCCGCGAGTTGACGCTGGCCGAAGCCCGGGACCTTTACTCGATACGCGCGGTCCTGGAAGGCCTGGCTGCGCGCCTCTTTGCCCAAAACGCGAAGGATTCCGACATCGAATCTCTCGAGCGAGAGCTTGAGGCCACCGCGCAGGCGTACGAATACGGGACCCCGGAATTAATTTTGGAATCGAAGAACCGGTTCTACGAAATTCTCTTTACGGGTTCCGGCAGCGAATCTCTATCGTCCATGATCGGGCTGCTGCACGTGAGAATCTGGCGATGGCGCGCGCTGGGACTTGGCCATCCGCAGCGATCGGAGCAGCGGTGGAAAGACAGCGTCGAGAATCTGCGGGCTTTCCTGGTCGCGGTCAAAGCGAAGGACGGGGCACTGGCCGAATGCACCCTGCGGGGAGAAGTGACCAACGCCGCGACGGAAGTGATTCGATTGCTGAAGAGCTCGCCAACAAATGCGTGCAAGTCCTTATCGGAGGCGACGCATGAAAAATCCAAGGTGAAAAGATGACGACCCATTTTATTGTCCACGACAAGGCCGATAGCGTCGGAGTAGTGGTGGTGGAAGACGTGAAACCGGGCATGGACGTGACCGGCTGGATCATGGAGACGGACGAAACCATTACGCTTAAATCGCTGGAGAAGGTTCCGCTTGGCCACAAGATCGCGCTGCAGGACCTGAAGATCGGCGACACGGTCCTGAAATACGGCAACGACGTCGGTCGCATCGTCAGCGACGTAGCGAAGGGCAAGCACGTGCACGTGCACAATTTGAAGACCAAGAGGTGGTAAAGATGGAACGCTACGAGTACCTGGGATACCGGCGCGAAAACGGCCGAATCGGAATTCGCAATCATGTGGTGATTCTGCCGCTGGATGATTTATCAAACGCCGCCGCCGAAGCCGTTGCCAATAATATCAAGGGCACGCTCGCAATTCCCCATGCGTACGGGCGGCTGCAGTTTGGCGAAGACCTTGAGCTGCACTTCAGGACGCTCATTGGTACGGGCTGCAACCCGAACGTCGCGGCGTGCGTGGTGATTGGGATCGAACCGAGCTGGACGGGCCGCGTGGTGGATGGGATCGCCGCAACCGGCAAGCCGGTGGTGGGATTTGCGATCGAAGGTAACGGCGATATCAGCACCATCGCGGCGGCGTCAAGAAAGGCGCGGGAATTCGTGCAGTGGGCATCGGAAAAACAGCGCGAAGTCTGCTCGATGCGAGAACTCTTTATCTCAACGAAGTGCGGGGAGAGCGATACGACTTCCGGTTTGGCGTCCTGCCCGACGGTTGGAAATCTTATTGACAAGCTCGACCCGCTGGGCGCTACGACGTGCTTTGGCGAAACGTCGGAGCTGACCGGTGCGGAAGTTGTGTGCGCGAGCCGGGCCGCAACGCCGGAAGTGAAACAACGGTTCATGGACGCGTTCAACGCGTACCAGGAAGTCATCGATCGGCATAAAACGAGTGACCTCTCGGAATCTCAACCGACCAAGGGAAATATCGCGGGAGGTTTGACGACAATCGAAGAGAAAGCATTCGGCAATCTGCAGAAAATCGGAAGAAATACAACGTACATTGACGTGCTGAAACCCGCAGAAGCTCCTGCGAAGGGCGCGGGATTATATTATATGGATACATCTTCGGCTGCGGCGGAATGCGTCACCTTGCAGGCGGCCGCCGGTTTCGTGGTTCACCTATTCCCCACCGGACAAGGGAACGTGATCGGAAACCCGATCGAGCCCGTGATCAAATTGACGGCGAATCCCATGACGGCGCGCACGATGGCGGAACATATCGATCTGGATGTTTCCGGAATACTGCGGCGCGAGATGACGCTCGATGAGGCCGGCGACCGGCTCATTGACATCATGATTCGCACGTGCAACGGACGGCTGACATGCGCGGAATCGCTGGGTCACCGGGAGTTCGTGCTTACCAAACTTTATCAAAGCGCATAGCCGAGCGCGCGAGCGCTCGGCGAGCGATCTTCGCGGCGAGCCGCGGATTGAGTCGCTAGCCCATCCAAAAGCGACAATTTGAGGAGACCTGATGAGGTATTGCCGCTTCGTATTTCAAAGCGAGGCGCGGTTTGGCTTGCTGGAGACAATCCACGGTGCCGAGCGCATCACAAGAGTTTCGAGGATTTCGCCGGAAGCTGGAGTCGAAGTTTTTCGTAGTGGCGCAGAGCGCATCGAACCCATTGCGCTGGCGGACGCGAATCTGCTCGCTCCGGTACAGCCGTCCAAGATCGTGTGCTTAGGACGAAATTATCGAAAACACGCGGCGGAGATGGGCAACGAGGTTCCGAAAGAACCCCTGATTTTCCTGAAGCCGCCGTCTTCCATTATTGGCCCCGGCCAGGAAATCCACCGACCGAGAATTTCGGAATTGGTTCACTACGAAGGCGAGCTCGGCATCGTCATTTCGCACACATGTTACAGATTGCCGCCGGGCGCGGACGTGCGACCTTTTATCATGGGTTATACCGCAATTAATGACGTTTCGGCGCGGGACTTTCAGAGGAACGACGGGCAGTGGACGCGGGCGAAAGGCTTCGATACTTTCTGCCCTGTGGGTCCCGTGGTGACCGACGAGATCGATCCGTGGAAAGGCGTGCGGGTCGAGACACGTGTGAATGGAGAGATCCACCAGGAAGGAACGACGCTGGATTTGGTTTTTGACATCAGTGCGATGATTCACTACATAGCGGGAATCATGACACTGCTCCCAGGTGATCTGATTGCGACGGGCACGCCTGAGGGTGTCGGGCCGCTGGTCGCGGGGGACTTGGTAGAAGTTAGCGTAGAGGGCGTAGGAATGCTGAAGAATTCAGTGGTTGACGCCTAACGCGACTAGGCGCAGAAATGCTTCTCCCAACGAAGTCAGGCTGCAGCTGAGTTGAGCCACGTCAGCGCGGTCGCCTAACGCATTTGCCTGCAGAAGCCACTCACGCAAGACCGCGATGCCAACGCCCTATGGGCGAAATTATTGCCGCAGAGCGCTCTCGGTCATCGCCGCGTGCGGATCGCTCAGTTGAACCTTCGCCGGATGCGTGGCAGGCATATAGGGACCGGCCGGCCACGAGTGGCACGTATTGCAAGCGGTGGGCGCCTTTTCCGCTGTGTGACAACCCAGGCATACGGACATGGTGGTGACGCTTGTCGCTTCGGACATCTTCGCCATCTGCGACACCTGGCCGTGGCAGGTTTCGCATTTGATTCCCGCCTGAAGGTGGGCGCGATGATTCCAGTTCACGCCTTTCAACACGGTATATACGCGCACCCATGGAATCGTCGTATCGGATTTCGAATACTCCGTCAGCTTCTGAATCGAAGGCCTATCCGTCGCTATATCGGCGTGGCATCGCATGCATCTGGAAGTCGGGGGAAACGTCATGAGCACGCCAGGATCGGGATTGGTGTGGCAAGTATTGCAGACAAGGCCGAGGGCGAGGTGAGTCTTATGACTATAAGGGAGCGGTTGTTCCGGCGCCGGATGCGGCGAGGGATTGGCGGGAACCAATGGCTTCGCTGCCGCTGAAGACTTGGCGGCAGTTTGGCCCGCGGCCATGGGCGAAAGCACGATCAAACCAGCGAACAACGCGACGCCGCCGAGCAGAAACAAACTTGCTAGTATTCGTGACACGAAGCCGCCTCCTACTGTCATGTGGTACTTACCGCAGCCGTCAGGGATCGGCTGAATTTCCGGGAAGATTTTTTGCTGACCACATCTTCAATTGTTGTTCCGAAATCTTTCAACATCACCGTGGCCGCATTTCTACCGGGCGCGCCGGTGACCGAACCGCCGGGAAATGTTGTGGCGCCGGTTTGATAGAGGCCGGCAATCGGCATGCGATGTTGCGCCCATCCCGGCACAGGACGCATCGCGCCGTTTTGCGACGGGCTCTGCGCACCGGCGTGCACGCTTCCCCGCCAGAAGTGTGGGTTCATGCGCTCGATATCCAGAGGACTCATGACGAATCTGCCTAGAATTTTGTCTTCGGTGAGACTCGGAATGAATTTTCTTACGAAGTTCAAATATCCATCGGCGACCTGGTCTTTAATGGAATCCCAGTGCTGTGGGCCTTGTCGCAGCGTGTATGGTTGCCAACCGAGGAGTTTCAAGGTGTGCATTCCGGCGGGCGCACGGCTGGGGTCGGCGGAGCTGCAGCAAACAATCTGGACCAGCGGATTGGTTATGTTCGGAATTCCGGATGCATTGTCGAATTCCGAGCTCAAACCTCGATCCGAATTGACCAGGATCGCGGATTCAACGGGCGAGAGCATGCCGCCGTCTACTTCATAAACGGCGGCCTGGGACGTCGCGTAGTGAGTGACAAACATGGCATTTTCAGGCTGCCAGGTGTCCACGCCATCGAGAAAATCTTGCCCCCATAGTTGCGGAGGCGCCATCTCGACCAACTGCTTGATGTGAATCGTCGAGAGCACGGCTTTATCCGCGCGGTAAGAACTGCCGTCAACGCACTCCACGCCCACGCATTTGCTATTTTCTATAATGAGCATGCCGACCGGCTTGTTCGTGAGCACCACACCGCCGTGCGCTTCGATGAAATGGCCCAGTGCTTCCGTCAACGCGCCTGATCCGCCCTTCGGAATGGGACGGCCAAGCTTTTGTTGTCTGGCGGTGGAGTAAGCAAGGCCGCCGGTGGCAACGGAGTTGGGCGGCTCGGAGGCGAGATGTGACACGCAGAGAAAGAAAGTGCGACAGCGGTCGTCTTCGAACGTATCTTGAATGATGTCCCATGCAGACATTCCCAGACGGCGCCGCCAGAGCTTGCCATTCGGAGTGCCCGCGAGGCGATCGTTCAAAGGTTTACCAAAACCAATCGGCAGAAAACTCCCCGCTACGAGGATCGGCTTGACGGACTCATAATCAGCCAACATTTTTCGGTACGCCGCCGCGTCTTTCTTGGAAAACTTCGCAATACTGTCGCAGGTGCGGTCAACATCGCGCCATTGGGTTAAAGACGTGCCGTCCGGAAAAGGCATATGGAAGATCGGATCGGGGGTGATGTACTCCAGGCCGTATTCACCAAGGTTCAATTCGTTGTCGCGCAACAACGGATTATCCTGAATGAACGAATGTGCGGTCGAGCAAACATCGTCCCGAAAACCGCGCAGAGTCAACTGCGAGGTCTTGACTCCGCCGCCAATCGTCGGCCGACCCTCAAGAACCACACAGCGCAAACCGGCCTTTGCCAGATAAGCAGCAGCAACCAGGCTATTGTGACCCGCCCCCGCTACGACAATGTCAAAGCGGTCATCCCCGGCGAGCCTGGTGGCTAGCGGCCACGGCGCTGCAGCGAGAGGCGCGAGCGCCGCCTGCTTGACGAAACTTCGTCTGGTAATCTTTATCAAGCTTTCACCGTGGCTCCGTTATTGAGCCTCGCGAAGTCTCTGGCCTTTACGCTTTCTTCTTTAATACTTCGTCCATGCTCGTGCCGAAATCCTTGAGCATCACGCTTGCGGCATTTCTTCCCGGCGCGCCGGAAACCGAGCCGCCAGGAAAGGTCGTCGCGCCTGTCTGATACAAACCGGGAATCGGCATGCGGTGCTGGGCCCACCCGGGAACCGGCCGCAAGGGTCCGGACTGCGCCGGATTCTGCGCACCGCCGTGACAGGTCCCGTGCCAGTTGTGCGGGTTCATGCGCTCGAGATCCAGCGGGCTTTCGACAACGCGCGCGAGAATTTTGTCGTCTGTCAGGTTGGGCGCAAAGCGGCGCAGATATTTCAGGTTCGCGTTCGAGACGTCGTCTTTGATTGCATCCCAATGTTGCGGGCCTTCCTTGAGATCGTAGGGCTGGTTTCCGATTACTTTGATCGTGTGCATGCCTGCTGGGGCCCGCGTCGGATCGGCCACAGTGCTACAGATCACGAGCAACGGCGGCTCGTCTACGTTGACGGCGCCGCGATCGAAGTCGTAACCAATGCGCAATGCGCGCTCAGGGGATGCCATCGCGCCCGACGCGACCGGCGAAAGAACGCCGCCGGCAACCGAAAACTTCGGCGGCTCCGTGGTGGCGTAGTGACTGACGAAAAGCGTGATGCCGGCTTGCCAGGTATTCACGCCGTCAACAAAATCATTCGGCAGCAAATCCTTCGGGACCATATTGATCAGATGCTTGATATGAACCGTGGAGAGCACCGCCTTTTCGGCGCGATAGGAGCTGCCATCGGCACATTCAACGCCGGTGCATTTTCCGTTCTCGACGATCATGCCGGTGACGGGTTTGTTGGTGAGGATGACTCCTCCGCGTGCCTCGATGTAACGGGCGAGCGCCTGGGTCAAGGCGCCGGAGCCGCCTTTAGGAGTCGTCCAGCTCCAACGCTGGCGTCCCGCGGCTAACGCGTAGGCGAGGCGGCCCGACATCGGATCTTCGGGAGGCACGACGGTCTGATAAGCCATCCAGACCATGAAGGCGCGGGAATGCTCGTCCTCGAAATTCTCGCGAATAATCTCCCACGCGGACATCGCCATCCGCCGTTGCCAGAACCTATTTTGGGGATGTGTGGCGAGGACTTCGCTGAATGGTTTTCCGAAACCGATCGGCGTGTACGCGGATTGCGCGAGCAGCGGCTGAATCTCGGAGTAGTCCTTCATCATCTTGCGATAGGCCGCAGCGTCTTTCTTCGAGAACTTGGCGAATTCTTCGCAGGTGCGGTCAATATCACGCCACATGGTGAGGTAGGTGCCGTCAAGAAACGGAAGATGCACGGCGGGATCTGGAAATATGTATTCCAGCCCGTATTCCTCGAGCTCAATTTCATGATCGCGAAAAATGGGGCCGTCTTGTATCAGCACATGTGCCGAAGAACACGCGTCATGGATGAAGCCGCGCAGCGTGAGCTCCGCTGATTTCACCCCGCCACCCACTTTTGGGCGTCCTTCCAAGATCAAGCAGCGGTAGCCAGCTTTTGCAAGGTAGGCGGCAGCGAACATGCTGTTATGGCCGGCGCCTGCCACAACGACGTCAAAACGGTCGGAGGGTCCGGAAAGTTGCCGCTGCCCGGGCAACGGAGCAACGGCGAGCGAGGCAAGCGCCGTTCCTTTCATGAAATCACGCCGGGTGATTACAGTCATGAGATCTCCCGTCTAGCTGCTGGCATCACGCTTTCCTGCTCACGACTTCCTCGATGCTGCTGCCGAAATCCTTCAGCATCACCGCCGCGGCGTTACGGCCAGGGCCGCCGGTGACGGAGCCGCCCGGATGGGTAGTCGAACCAGTCTGATAAAGGCCGGCAATCGGCATGCGATGTTGGGCCCAGCCCGGCACTGGCCGCATCGGACCGGACTGTGCGGGACCCTTCGCACCCCCGTGACACGTCCCGTGCCAGTTGTGCGCGTTCATGCGCTCGAGGTCGAGAGGGCTTTCTACAGTTTGGGCGAGAATCGTATCGTCGGTCAGATTCGGCGAGAAACGGCGCAAGTATTTCAAGTTTGCGTCGGAAACTCCCTGTTTCAGGGAATCCCAGCGGTCGGTGCCTTCTTTGAGAGCATAGGGCTGGTAGCCCACGACTTTTATGGTGTGCATCCCGGCCGGCGCCCGCGTGGAATCGGCGATGCTACAGCAAATCACGTGAAGCGGTGGTTCCTCTACGTTGATCGCACCTCGGGAGAAATCGTATCCGATCCGCAAAGCGCGCAGCGACGACGGCATATAACCAGAATGAACAGGTGAAAGAGTACCGCCGTCCACGGCGTATTTGGGCGGTTGGCTGGTGGCGTAATTGGACACGAACATCGTCAGACCGGCTTCCCAAGCTTCGATGCATTCCACAAAGTCCTGGGGCCATAGATTGCTCGGACCCATCCGGACGAGCTGGGTAATGTGGATCGTGGAGAGCACCGCTTTATCCGCACGGTAGGAGGTGCCGTCGCTGCACTCCACGCCAACACACTTTTCGCTTTCGACCAGTAAATTCGCAACAGGCTTATTCGGCAGGATCACGCCGCCGTGTGCCTCGATGAAGCGCGCGAGGGCCTCGGTCAAAGCTCCCGAGCCACCTTTGGGCAACGGGCGGCTCTGGCGTTGCTGATGAAACGGTAGGTAAGCAAGTCTTCCGGTCATCGGTTCTTCGGGAGGTTGAAGCGAAAATGGACAGGCCAGCATGAAGGCGCGGCAGTGGTCGTCCTCGAAATTACCTTGAATAATCTCCCACAAAGACATTGCAAAGCGCCGTTGCCACAATTTGCCGCGAGGATGTTCGGCCAATCGGTCGTCGAGCGACTTTCCAAAACCGATCGGAGTGTAGGAGGAGGCAATTACGTCCGCCTTCACAGTCTCGTACTCAGCGATCATTCGGCGGTAGGCGTCGGCGTCCCTTTTGGAAAACTTTGCGAATTCGGCGCAGGTCCGATCGAGGTCGCGCCACTGCGTAAGGTACGTGCCATCAGGGAAAGGCATGTGAAATACGGGGTCGGGGTAAATGTACTCGAGACCGTACTCTCCCAGCTTTAATTCGTTGTCGCGTAAGACCGGGTTATCGAGGATGGCGTTGTGCGCAGAGGAACAAACGTCGTGCTGAAAACCGCGGAGCGTGAGCTCGGCAGTTTTGACGCCTCCGCCGACTATGGGCCGACCCTCGAGCACGGCGCACCGGTAGCCTGCCTTGGAAAGATAGGCAGTCGCGATCAAGCTGTTATGTCCGGCGCCGGCAACCACGATATCAAACCGATCTGAACCCGTGGAAGTGATGTGCGGAATTGGAAGTGAGGCAGCTTCGTTGCCGGAGAGATGCTGTTGATCGGGTTCGGCGCTTGACCACATACCGCAGTGCTTCCCTTCTCGCTGGTCAGGAGCCACTCTTGGAACTGGCCACGGGCTGACGGATTTGCTAAACGCGAGCTTGGTCTGACCACTCTACCACGCAGCAGGGGCTCGTCAATACCATATCTCAACTCCGGAGTCACTTCTCTGGTCGCGTTCTTGTCTCTCAGGCCGCAGTGGCACCGCGTTCCACGCGATAAGCCAGCTCTATCCGCATGATAATTAACCAAGTGAGACTGTGCCGGTGCGAGTTGCCTGGAAAACTGGATGGAAGACGTACGGACCGAGGGAGAGCAGCTATAGGTGGCGAGCGGCGCGAAGCAAGCGTGCTCGCTGTGGTATGGCGGTCTGACCACAGATTGGCGATTTGCTGGCCCGACGCTTGAAATCAGATCGCGCGAATGACTGGCAAACTGCGGTGAATCCCCGCGGGACGTGGTGGGGGGCCAGGGCTCGCACGAGCCGCCGGGCTTGGTTCGCGCGCCGATCGTTCCTCGGACTCACCGCCGCAGGGCACGGTGTATCTGTAACGCCCCTGCTGGACCATCGGTGAGGCGGCGAGATGCGTTACGCGCCGTCGAAGCTCATTTGATGAAGGTTTCGGCTCCCGCGAACGAGCGGCGGCTGCAGCACAAAAACGGCGGCGAGCCAAGAAGGCTTTACGAGTACCTGCCCTCGCCGGTTTGCATCGTGAGCGAAGACAGTGGCACGGCCACCTGCCCAACTCCGACGACGCAAAATACCGTGACCCTTCCTGCTCCAGCGCGACGTCGCAAAAAACAGGGGCACAAAATGCAGAATTGCCAACGATTTCGAGCCTCTGCGCGGAAGCTTCGCCTAGCTCGATTTGGCTTCGGCTGCTTGAACGGCGGTCTGGAAGCTAATGGACATCGTCCATTTGTCATCGCGCTTGATCCAAACGCGGCTCACGCGCACGGGCTTCCCATGATATGGCTGATGAAGGCACGTCATGACGATGGTGTCGCCGAAATCGTACATGGTAGCCGACACTAACGGCGCGGGCGCGGAACCTACGCCAGACTGTTTCTGTCTGTCGAGGATCGCCATCCTGCCGGCCTTATCGAGAGGATGGTCATTATTCGAGCTCACTTGAATGAAATCGTCGGAAATGTGAGGGGACCAAGCCGCAGCGTTATGTGCGGTAACGCCGGTTTCCAGGGCCTGCCACGACGCGATGACGGCTTGCTCATCGGAGTTCTTCGGTTTGATGGGCACAGCCTTGCAGGGGTTCTCACAATCCGTCATTCCGGTCCCGCCCGGCGGCGGTGGTTCAGACCTTTGTGTGACCTGGTGATACACAAGCAGGCGCCATCCGTCCGGACGTTTCACCCAGATCCGCAAGACATGCGTCTTGCCTTGGCTCGAGAGAAAGGTTACGACGGAACCATAGGTGCGTTCGGTCGTGCCGGTCGCATCGGCAAGCGTGGGAAGGGATTTCAGGACTTCAGCCTTGTCGAGTGTCCGCCCGTCGCCGTCGGTCCAGGTGAAATCCCGATCAAGCAACGCTCCAAGAGCGGCCGTCTGCCCGGAACGCGCTGCATGAACGAAATCTTCGTCTGCTTGCTTCACGCTGCGCTCCTGGGCTGAAACGAGACGAGCGGAAGTTGCGCTGAATGCTGCGATACCAAGAGACACGAACAACGACACCCGCAACACGTTGAAGACTTTCATCTAATAGGCCCTCCGTAAACTGCGGCGCCGGCGTGCCCGCGTCTGCGCAGGCACCCGGCGCACTGGGATTCCAATTGGATGCGACTAGAACATGAACTTCAAGCCGAGCTGGAGCTTGCGATTGCCGCCCGATCCGAGTACCGGGTTGCTGGCGGCCACATCCGGTGTGGCGCAACCGCAGCCAAAGGCACCCGGAGCTGACGGGTCGTTGTACAACCCGGCTCCGAATCCGTTTTGCGCACCGTAGGGGTTAGCAAAATTCGGATGGTTCAGGACGTTGAAGAACTCAGCGCGAAACTGGAAGCTATAGCGTTCCTTTAGTGTCCACAGTTTCGTTATAGAAAGATCCCAGTTGCGGAAGCCCGAGTCACGGAACAAATTGCGTCCCATGGTTCCGAACGTCCCGAGCTGCGGAGCGATCAAGGCCGACCCGCGCACGGCGTAACAACCGGCGGATAGTGTTCCGCCTGTCGCTGTCGCGGCGTTCACGCACGCTGGAATCGAGCCGGCATCGCCGGGCGCAGTACCCGCT
Organism: Candidatus Acidiferrales bacterium; assembly: GCA_049300435.1. Classification (GTDB taxonomy): domain Bacteria; phylum Acidobacteriota; class Terriglobia; order Acidiferrales; family UBA7541; genus Palsa-295. The sequence continues at coordinate 21,603 of JBAQJS010000047.1, forward strand.
GGATAATACGGAAGCGCGGTAGGCCCTGACGTGAAATCCGAAGGTTTGCCGTTGAAATCCCAGCGCTCTCCGCCGCTGTAGAGCCAGGCAGGATTGTTGACTTCGCCAGTCTGGCTGAAGTCATCCGCAGTGTCTTGGACGGTCCACGGCATTCCACTCTGGAGGGTCACGAGAGAGTTCAACTGCCAGCCCTTCAGCATCTGCGCGAATCCCTCTCGTCCGGGAAGCGAGTACGTGGTCGCGAGGGTAAAACGATGGCGAATATCAAAATCGCCGCTGGCATACTCGGCTCCGGTATTGAGGCTGTCCTGGGGCGGAGCAATTCCCCAGTTTGAGGAGGCGTCGTCCAATGAGTGGGAGTAGGTATAGCCCGCCGTGGTGGACAGGCCGTGAAAACTCCGCTGGATCAATGTAACCTGCAGGGCGTTGTAATTGGAAATGTCTTGGTTCGAAAGCACGTTGATGTAGGACAGGTAGGGGAACTGGTTGTAATACGGACGCCCGTCCTGTTCGCAATGGCCGCAGGCAATTTCCGCTGGAGAGTTCGGATCAACCTGATTGACGTCGCGAACGCCGATCAGTTTGCTCCCATGATTGCCCACGTAACCAACTTCGAGCGACGTATTGTTGGTCAACGCGTGCTGAACGTTAAGGCTATAGGTTGTGACATAAGGCGTACGAATATTGGGATTCACCCCAAGAAGCGCGCAAGGGTTCTCGAAGCAATTTAGTGAGGACGCAGTATTCTGGAAAACGGGACCCGCAGGCGTCCAATTGAGCGCTGAACCGGGGTAGGTGATTGGCGCGGCAACGATGTTTCCGCCGGAGGTGTTGCCCGCCGCGTCAATGATGGCACCTGAAGGGTTTGTGTTCAAACCCATGCTGTTCGCGTACAACAGGAACATGTTCGCCGTCAGGGTTTCGTACGCTACGCCCACGCCGCCTCGTAGGACCGTCTTTCCGTGGCCGAAGATATCCCACGCGAAACCAACCCGGGGGGCAAAATTGTTGTGATCCCCATTGAAGGGCGAACTGATACCGTCACCGACTTGAACGATTCCGCGATTCGGATCCCAGTTGGCGAGCTTGTTGTTGTCTGCTTGAATCACCGTGTTCAGCTCATAGCGAATGCCGAGATTCAGGGTCAGGCTGTGCGTAATTCGGAAATCGTCCTGCAGGAAAGCAGCAAACTGTTGGAAGTGCACATGGACGAGCGGATCGCCAAGGAGCAGTTGCCCGGAATTCGGTACTCCGGCGAGGAAGGCCTCTAGTGGAGTGCCGCAGTCCGCATTCGGCCCAAGGCACGGCGGCGTACCAGCGAACACTTGGTCGTTCCCGAATTTGATGATGCCCTTTGCGGTTTTGAATGAGGCGCCCGTAACTTCGTCATGCCTGAATTCGGCGCCGAATTTGAGGTCATGTTTTCCGAGGGTATGCGAAACGCTGTCCGAAAACTGGTAGACCTGGTCTGGTCCCTGAATTTTCAAATAGCTTTGGCCCAATGGAGCGAAACCTTTGGTCTGAATGGTGCCAAGTCCGAAATACATGGGATCCGTCACACCGGTATTTATCCCGTAGAAAGTCGGCGGCACGTTGTGATCCACCGTTTGCGACGGCTGATAAAAACGGCTGTAGCCGAATCGCGCCTCGTTAATCCAGGTTGGGCTGATCGTCCGGATCCAGTTGACGCCGAATACTTGGGATCGGGTGTGAACCGCCAGCTGCCATGGCTCGGCGATTTCGTTGGGATTATCGTTCACTACTCCGTTTAATTGCCCGAAGAAGTAGTTCCCCGTGATCAAGTTCGCGCCATTCACGCGGTAATCGATTTTGCCAATGGCGTTATTTTGATTGAGCGTGCTTAGGAGCTTTGGACTGAAGCTGGTTGGTCCCGCTGGGTTCGTGCCTAGATTCGTCGGGAATAGGTTGGCCAGCGTCAGGCTGAGCGCGCTGGGAGTGATTCCGCCAGCTTCCAAGTCGGCGATCGCATCAGGAATGCTGGCTTGGCAGTTCCCCGCAGTGATGTAGCCGCAGCCGACGGAGGCAGGAGTCTGGGAAGCTAAGGAAACCGTGGCCGGAAGCTGAATTACGTAAGGGCTTGTTGCACTGTACCGCTGCCCTTCGTAACCCCCGAAATAGAAGAGCTTGTCCTTTATGATGGCGCCGCCGAGCGTGCCGCCGTATTGCTCGAGTGAAGTCGGCAAAGGCTCGGGAATGAAGTAATTTTCGGCGTCCCAATTGTTGTCGCGCCCGAACCCGTAGGCGGTGCCGTGCATCTGATTGGTTCCTGATTTCAGACCGACGTTGACGATCGCGCCCGGCTTCCAGCCGTACTCCGCCTTGGGGTTCTCAATCGTGTTGAACTCCTGAATTGCATCAATGGGCAGAGTGGTCGTGGTATCGCCGTAGAGCGGAGGCCCGTTGATCATGCTCTGGCCGGAAAACGGTTCGTCGTCGTTCAGGCCATCCAGTATGAAAACGTTATCTTCGGGCCTCAAACCGTTGGTACTCAACGTGGAAAAGCCGCCGCCCGCGTAGCGAGTGATTCCAGGGCGCAGAGTAAGCAGGTTCTGATAGTTCCGCCCATTGAGAGGGAGGTCGTTAATTTGCGTGTTGCTGATCGTTCCGCCCAACGTGGAGTTGGTCGCGTCAACGATCGGCGCCTGCTCTGTAACGGTGATCGTCTCGGAAGCAGAGCCCGTCGCCAGCGTAGCATCGATTTGTAAGTCCTTACCGACCTCAAGTTGGAGGTTGGGCCGGTCGTACTTCTTAAAACCAGCCGCCTCGATATGTAAGCTGTACAAACCTGGTTCGAGGTCCGGCGCGGCGTATTCTCCCGCGCTGTCGGTGACGACCTTTCGCTGGATCGCCCTCGCGACGTCAGTAATCGTGACGGTCGCGCCGGCGATGACGCCCCCGGTCTGGTCGGTTACGGTGCCGAGAATCCTGCCTCGATTCCCTTGGGCGTGGACGCGCGGCCCAGATAAGGCGGCGACCGCGAGCAGCAGCGTTAAGGCGCAGACGGCTCGAAGCAAACGGTTTAACTCAGTAACGCGAGTGGCCAACCGCATAGCGTTCCCCCCTAGGACGAAATCGGTATAGCGGCTATACCACCATATAACTGTCGTCGTCAATCGTTTTCTATCGCTCGCATAGAAATTCTTAATGAGAGAGCGACCTAACAAACAACAAATACAAATGTGCCAGCATGGTTTAGGCGGGAATCGATTCTGGGTCGAGAGACACGGTGCCACTCCAAGCAGATACGAGTTCCACTCTGGTATTTTCGGGTGCTATGAACTCTTGATCATCGTAGAAAGTAGATCGCGAATGAATTCAGCCCCACTTCGCCCGCAAACGCCGTGTGTTCGTTCAACACGCCGCTAAAAAGCGGTCGTAAATTCCACCTCTCGCCGGCCTCAGTTTCTTGATGATCGCACTTCATCGCACCTCTAACTCATCAGTCCATTCGCTTATGGAGCTTGCGAGACGCGTTCCAATGGCGGTGCTGGGGCTTGGATGTTTGAATTTGAGCCGGCACCGTCGGCCTTGCTCGGAAGCCTGCGGGAATGATGGGGGACTGCTCTTTTCGATCGCTCCAAGAATGCGCCTATGGTGGCGCTGCCCACGTTCGGGTCCTCCTTCTTCAAGGACTAGTTTCGTGCGTTGTTCGCGCAGCAGACCCGCCATCGAATCGAGCGGCAACAGAGTCAGGGGATTTTGCGGCCCACTCCCGACGTAACTGCGTCGCTCCGAGTCCCGTCAGAGATCGGAGCAAGAGCGTTCAGCATGCCGTGCGGCGGCGAGTTTATCCTCGCAACCCTGATCGCGATTCCTACGAATAATCGGTGAATTACGAGGAACAGATCTCGGGTTGGGAGAGTGATCGCCGTACAACCCATGCACGCAAACGGAGTAAAGTGCCGAAGAATTAGGGAGTTGCGGACCGTTGGTATCGGCAGCACACCGAAATTAATCGAATGATCCAATAAAGAAAAAATTGACTTCAGGACTCGGCGAGTGGTATGGCTGTCATACCGCCTTGATTTTACGCTGGACAAGGCTCGAAGCTAGGCCAAGTCGCGAGTTTGAGTTGCCAATGCGGCTGGCGCGGGACGCACGTCGAGTTTGGCGGAGGGGCGAAATAGATTGCTTCTGCGGATTTTGGCTTCGCTAGGTTGGTAGTAAATATCGGATTCCAAGGGGTTTTCACGATGAGAACAACGATGCTTCTCCTGGGCGTGTTACGAATTCCAGCAATACTGTTTTTCGTCGCTTGCTTGTTTGGCTCGATAACCAATGCTCAGCAGCTGAGACCCGAACGGACGATCGAAGAAATCAAAGTCGAAGCGATGTCGCGCGCAGAAAACGGCCAGTACCCTTGCATCGGCCTGAATCCCGACGATCTTCGGGAGGCTTTCGAGCACATTAAGACACGGGACCGCGACGAATGGGCTGCGGCGTTCATCGCGGTCGGCGATAAATGGATGGCCGAAGGAAAATCTCTGGAAGCCACGGATCCGGCCAAAGCCAACGCGGATTATGTACGCGCATGGAAAGTCTATTCATTTGGACGCTGGCCGGTGCCCAATTCTCCTGGCAAGCAGCGCGCCTATGAGAAAGCAATGGAGGCGTTTCGCGCTCATACGAAGTTCTGGGATCCGCCCATGGAGATCGTGCACATTCCGTTTGAAGGCAAAGAAATAACCGGATACGTACGCCTGCCGAAGAATGCCACTCGTCCAGTCCCCTTCATAATTGCGGTGAATGGCCTCGATAGCAGAAAGGAAGACCTGGCTGAGAGCTTCTCGGCCGTTCTGCCGTACGGCATCGGTTACATTGCCGTGGATGGTCCCGGAACGGGCCAGGCGCCAATAAAGGCAAGTCCCACTGCTGACCGCATGCTATCGCGCGTGATTGACTATGTGTACAGCCGCCCCGACGTTGATAAGACAAAAGTGGAGCTCCATGGCGTGAGTTGGGGCGCGTATTGGGGTGCGAAGATGGCCATTGTCGAGAAGGATCGCCTGAAGGCCGTCAGCGTACAGTCGCCTCCGATTCACGACATGTTCCAAAAGGAGTACGTTCTGAGCAAGCTGCAAGGCAACCGGGAATATTTGTTCGATCAGTTGCCTGCCATGATGTCGATTTTCGATAACGTAAACAATATCGATGAGCTAGTGGAAATATTTTCAAAGATGTCCCTGATCAATCAGGGGCTTCTCGGAAAACCCACGGCGCCCATGCTGATCATGGCCGGCGTTCTTGATACCCAAGTACCCATCTCGGACGTGTACCGGCTGCTCAGCGCCGGGGACGTTCCCAAAACTGGGTGGATTAATCCTCTGGGCGGCCACTTAGGACGTCAGAACGGCGTATGGCCGGATCCCGTGATGTTTCGGGAAGTCATTATCCCGTGGATCGTTCACGCGCTTGGCGCCGAGCCGCCCATGCAACCGCAAACGCCGTCGAAATAGATTGGTTGTGAGATCGCTGAGATGCGGGTGGCAAGCGCTTCACATGCATGGTGTCGTCAATCGGGGATTCTGTCTTTCTGTCGCGGAGCAGGGGACCGCTGAGCTCCAACGCGGGGAATCTCAATGCTCAATGGGGATTGAACGCGGTCCTTGGGCTACCGAGCGTAACGAAGCGGCCCAATTTTGCTGAGTTCAATTTGCTCGACGTCCCTTTGGCGGCGGGGTTGATGTTCTTGAACTTGCGTCAATGCTTGTAGCGAAACGCGTTACCGCCAAAGCGAGACGAATGCCTGAGCGGAGAGATTCTCTATTCGGGGAGGGAGGCGCGGGTCGTGATCGAAAAATGGCGGGTGTCGTACAAGACGCTGCGTCCGCACTCGTCGCAGGACTACAAGAAGCCGCCAGCGCCCTCGTTCAGCGCTTCTCGAGATTTCAAGCCCCAAATGCCATTTTAGCTGCCGAATCCGCATGCAATTTGGTCGCATCAACTGGTTAGGCGCCAGCTGACGTCGGCAGCTTCGCTGCCAGAAGCGCGCCGAGCAAACTAGCTGTGTCCGCCGCCACCCAGTTCCCGCACGATGTCGCCGACGAATGATTTTGCATCGCCGAAAAGCATCAGGGTTCGATCGAGATAGTAGAGAGGATTGTCTATTCCCGCGAAACCCGGGCTCATGCCGCGCTTAATCACCATCACGGTGCGCGCCTTGTCCACATCGAGAATGGGCATGCCGTAAATCGGGCTGCTCGGATCGCTGCGCGCGGCGGGATTCGTGACGTCATTGGCGCCGATCACGAGCGCCACGTCTGTCTGTGGAAACTCCGGATTGAGGTCGTCCATGTCCATCAGTTTGTCGTACGGTATGTCAGCTTCCGCCAGCAGGACGTTCATGTGCCCCGGCATGCGCCCGGCTACCGGGTGAATTCCGAATTTTACGTCCACGCCGCGCTTGGTCAGTGCGTCATATAGCTCGCGCACTTTGTGCTGAGCCTGCGCCACTGCCATACCGTAACCTGGCACGATCACCACTTTGCTGGCCGCCGCGAGGATCGCCGCCGCTTCCTCGGGCGTTGCGCTTCGCACAGGCTTGGCTTCCTGTCCCGCCACGCTCTTTGCGGCCTTGTCCTGACCGAATGCCCCGAATAGCACATTCGAAAACGACCGGTTCATCGCTTTGGACATATTCACCGACAAGATGAAACCCGACGCTCCATCAAGCGCGCCGGCGATGATCAAGAGTTTGCTATCGAGCACGAAGCCCATCGCCGCGGCCGAAAGTCCCGCGTACGAATTCAGCAGCGACATCACGGTGGGCATGTCCGCGCCGCCAATGGGAACGATCATCAGCACCCCAAAGAGCAGGGGCACGACCAGAATCACCGGAAACAGATGCGTGTGTTCAGGATGCCTCACTAGAACCGTCGCCGTCGCAATCGCGATCGCGAGCACCGAAAGATTCACCAGATTCTGACCCTTGTACGTGATCGGCCGCTGCGGCAGGACCTCTTCGAGCTTTCCAGCCGCCATCAGGCTTCCGGTGAACGTCAGCGAGCCGAGAATCACTTCCATCGAAAGCACGGCCATCATGAACGGCGGCACGTTCGGCGCGCGCAGGTAAAATTCCGAGGTGCCCACCAGCGTTACGCACAATGCGCCAAACGCGTGGCTCAGCGCCGTCCGTTGCGGAACGGCCGTCATTTGCACCAGGCCGAGGGGGACTCCGATGATGGAGCCGAGCACCAGGCCGATCGCGATCCAGCGGTAATCCACGATTCCGTGATGCAGCAAAGTCCCCGCAATCGCGAGCAGCATGCCCAGCTCGCCAGCCCACACTCCGTGCCGGGCGGTGCGCGGCGAGCTCATCAATTTCAGTGACAGAATAAAAAGAATAGCGGCGACGAGGTAAGTAATCTGCAGGAGGAGATCCGAACCGGCAAAGGGCATCATGGTTTCGGGGCGCGGCTCGTTTTGAACATTTTCAACATGCGATCGGTAATCAGGAAGCCACCGACGATGTTGCTCGTTGCAGCGACAATTGCGAGTGTGCCAAGAATCGTCGCGAGCTTGCTCTTGCCTTCACCCGCCAGAATGATCGCGCCGACAACCGCGATCGCATCGAGCGCATTCGTCAGCGACATCAAGGGTGTATGCAACAGAGGAGACACGCGCCGAATCACTTCAAAGCCTATGAACGCGGCCAGTATAAACACATAAAGATCAGTAATCAGGTCCGCCTGCACCATCATCCTGCCCCTTTGTTCGCAGTCACCAGCGCCGGCAGCGAAAAGAATTCGCGCACTCGCTCATTCACAATTTCGCCGCCACGCGTCAGTAGCGTGCTGCGAACGATCTCGTCGTCGGGCTTGAGTTGCAGTTTCCCGTCCTGAACGAGATATTGCAGGAATGCGGTGATGTTCCGCGCATACATCTGGCTGGCATGGTAGGGCACGGTACTCGCAAGGTTGATTCGGCCGATGATGGTCACTCCGTTCGCTACGACTTTCTCGCCCGGGCGAGTCAGTTCGCAATTGCCTCCGCGCTCCGATGCCAAGTCAACGATGACTGACCCCGGTGCCATGCGGGCTACCATATCCCGCGTCACCAGCACGGGCGACTTCTTGCCCGGAATCACCGCCGCCGTAATCACCACGTCGCTTTCTGCCACCACGCGTCCGAGCAACTCGCGCTGTCGCCGATAGAAGTCATCGTCTTGCGCCTTGGCATATCCGCCCGCGTCCTGCGCATCCTTGGCTTCGATGGGCAACTCCACAAAACGTCCGCCCAGGCTCTGCACTTGCTCTTTCGCCGCGGGCCGCATGTCGTAAGCGGAGGTGACTGCGCCGAGCCGACGGGCCGTTGCGATCGCCTGAAGTCCTGCGACGCCTGCGCCGATTACCAGAACGCGCGCCGGGGTAATTGTGCCGGCCGCGGTGGTTAACATCGGAAAAATTCGCGGCAACGTGTCGGCAGCAATCAGAACCGCCTTATACCCGCAGATCGTTCCCATGGAGGAGAGCGCGTCCATTGCCTGCGCTCGCGTCGTCCGCGGAATTAGTTCGACCGAAAACGAAGTCAATCCCGTCGCCGCGATTTCCTGAATGGTGTTGACCTCACCGAGAGGCCGCAGAAAGCCGATCAAGACCTGCTCGCGCCGAAAGAGTCGAAGATCGGCATCGCCGGTCTTATCGTTCGATCCGTGCGCGAGGACTTGGACGATAATTTCGGAAGTGCGGAATACGTCGGATCGTTCCGCTACGATCTTCGCGCCCTTCGCAACATAATCGGCGTCCGGATAGCCTGCTTCGAGGCCGGCTCCCGCTTCGACGGTCACCTCAAGGCCAGATTTCGCCAGAGTGGGTACCACGGAGGGCACGAGTGCCACACGCCGTTCTCCCGGAAACGTTTCACGCGGCACGCCAACGATCAATTCCGCCCCCAATCTCGCTCTGCTTACAAACGCGTGGGAATCCAGGACCCCAACGGCGCACTGGCATTTTTCGTCACAACCGAACTATCCATTTTATCTGCAATCTTGAGGAAGTCCATGGGAACATCGGTGCAGCAGACGAGCGATTTGGTCTACTCGAGGTCGCAACTGGATGGGAAGGTTATCGGCAGGAGTAACAGTGCGACTACGCGGCGAATCGGCGAGGCTTTATTGCTTGACCTTCACTACCGGTATGTCCCGGCCGCCTTGCTGCAGGATCAGCTCAACGGTGTTTCCGTCATTTCCCTTTACAAAATTGATTTCCGAACCGAGACCTGCCGCGAAAAAGCGCGTCTCCGATTCGGGCAGAATTTCGATCGCGCTTGGCCCGATTCCCTGAATCGCCAGACCATTCCCTTCCCTCGTTACGGTTAACACGGAATCCGGTGTGAGCTCGTATTGGCCCACGTAGGAATCGTAAGTCTTAGGATCGAGCGCAACGCGGTGGTGGCGCACAGGCAATTCATAGTGACCGCCAAATAAAATCGCCGCCAAGTCGTGGCTTATCTTCTCAGCATCAACGTCATCTTCGTTACTTAACACGATGACGCAGCTATTTTCGCTGGGGTAGCGTCGAAACGAGGACGAGAGAACGTGGAGACCGGCAGCCTGCGTGTCTACGACACGATCAAATTCCCGGCGGATCGCCCAACCAAAGGCATAGCCGTCCACGTAGGGCTTGAACATCTCATCAATCGAGCGCTTCGAGACGGTCTTTCCGCCATACAGCTCGCGGTCCCAAAGATAAAGATCTTCAACCGTGGAATAGAGCCTGTCGTTCGGGGAAAGAAATGCGACAGGCGGAACGTGGAGCGCAGCTCCTGTCTCGCCCGGTTCTTGGTTATGCGAGGTGACACGGCCATGATCTGCGCGCATCGCGTCGTCGTAGCCGGTGTCTTTCATGTTGAGTGGAATGAAAATGTGATTCCTCAAGTATTCCGAATACGGCTCGCCCGAAGCCTTTTCGATCACGGCCTGCAAGAGTGCGTAGCCGGAGTCGCCGTTTTTGACCTTCTGACCCGGCTTGAACTCGAGCGGCAGCTTGCTGAGGTAGGCGAGTAACTCCGGAAATGTTTTTGCCGATCTTGCCGTGCCGGCGCCAAAGCTGCTGCTAACCTCGGGAATTCCGTCCGTCTGAATTAACAAGTTAAAGAGCGTTATCTGTTGCCAATCGGCCGGGCAGTTCGGGATATATTCACAAATAGAATCCTCAAGCTTCAGCTTGCCCTTCTCTTCAAGCTGCAGTATTGCAGCCGCGGTAAATCCCTTGGAGATCGGTCCGAGACGGTATTCGTTGTTGCTGACGCTCGCTTCGTTCGAGTCAGCGTTCACTAAACCGTAGCTCCTGCTTAGCAGTACCTTGCCGTCTTTAGCGACCAGGACAGAGCCATGGAAGTGATTCAGCCCCACTTGCGCGTTCATATATTCCGCGGCTTTCGAGGTGAAATCTTGGCCCGCCACTGAACAAACCGAGATAAGAACGAACATGGCTAATACGGGGAGATTCATGAGCCCTCGGGGCTGAAACCCGGCATTCGAGAACGCCGCTGAGGGTTTGTGGGAAATTGGAAGTCGCAAGGAGGGCCTTTCAACGCTAATCTCATGCTACTTCGACACGATCTGAATGCCGTTGACGGGAGCGCGATAACTACCCGCACTCTGTACCGGAACCGCCGTGATCGTGAACCCGCTCACATTCGGAATCGTAAACACCACATAGTTCCCCGCCGTCCCATTCGCCTGCGTGTACGTCCCGCTGAAGTTCGCACCCGCTGCATCCGTCAGGTTCACGCTGGTCGTTGTGATCCCTGCACCGCTGATCGTGTACGTGCTCGTGCACGCGCTGTTGTTGTCCCCATCCGCATACACATACACCTGGTACCCCGTCGCACTCGTCGGCAATCCCGTCACACTCACCGTCGTCGTCGCCCCGGTGGCATCATCCAGATACCCCTTCATCATCCGTACGTTCCCCGGTTGATCCGTGATCGGCAACTCCCACACATTTCCCGCACTCCAGGTCGCCGCAGCCGTGGTGGCACTGCCTGTACTATTCACCAAGGGCAACGCCGTCGCGCTGCTGGCTCCACTGGCATTGTTCCAGTTCGGCTCTGCAACCACACCGGCAACCTCTGTCGTGCCCATGACAACATCGGAGCCCACGAAATCTATGCTGATCGGATTGCCCCCCGACCCGCTGGTGGATGTAACGCTCAAACTGACCGTGGCAGTCAGCGATCCATTCGCTCCCGTCCCGGTGATCGTCAGCGCATATGTCCCAACCGGCGTGTTGCTCCCCGTCGCTACCGTCAGCGTCGAACTCCCTCCCGCACTCACCGAAGTCGGGCTAAACGTCCCACTCGCTCCCGTCGGCAACCCCGTCACGCTCAAGCCCACCGTACCACTAAATCCTCCCACTGCCGTCGTACTCACCGTGTACGGTACGCTGCTCCCAGGGTTCACCGTCTGCGTCCCTGGTGTCGCCGACAGCGTGAAGTCCGGCGTCACCGTCAATGTCACCTTCGCCGTCTGCGTCAGCGTCCCGCTCGTCCCCGTGATCGTCAACGGGTACGTCCCCGTCGGTGTACTCGACGTCGTCGCTATGCTCAGCGTCGCGCTCCCTCCCGCACTCACTGAAGTCGGGCTAAACGTCCCGCTCGCTCCCGTCGGCAACCCCGTCACTCCCAGACTCACCGTCCCGCTGAACCCTCCCACCACAGTCGTACTCACCGTATACGGACTCGTCGTGCTACCCCCTATCGCCACCGTCTCCGTACTCGGACTCGCCGATAGCGTGAAGCCTGTCAGGTTCAAAAGACCGTAGACATTCACCACATTGGAGAACGAACCGAGATAGACCTTCCCGTTGGCTACCGTGGGGGGATTAAATTTGGCCCATACGCCCGAGTCATCGCGAGCATCATTCATTTCTGAATCCCACAATTCGTTCGCGAGATTGTTAGCATCAAACGCGTACAGGATCCCCTGAACCGTACCATGGGTTTCATCAGCGACGCCCATCGAAGCCCAAACAATGCCCGTTCCGGCTGTGCTGCCGTTGGCGGATACGCTCAACGCTCCGTCGGTATATCCGGAACAGCCCAGCACATTGCTCTGCGAAAGAGGCACCGTGTTGAACGTTGAGCCGTTGAACTGAAGGGCTATGACAGGGCTCGAGTTAGCAGCCCAAATATACATTGTGGGCCCGGCACCGCTCGTTCGATTCCAGAACGCGGGACCGCCTTTGATTGGTCCCCCTATACCAAAACTCTGAAGAGCTTGGGTGTCGCCAGTCACCTCGTGCCCGAGGTTCGTGGACTGCAACAAATAAAAGTTGGAGGTCTTGCCGGCTGAAATCAGAAGACTGGTTCCAGGGATCAGAAGAGGTCCGGATGAGCCGAAATCCTCATCCTCCGCCTGAAGCGTAGCGTAATTGTCCGGCGTGAAGTAGTCCGTGACTGAGAGTACTCCGTTGGCAGTACTCAACTTGACGAGACTGTCGCCAAAACTGGACACGCCGTCCCAGTCGCCATTGCCCGTCGCGTAGTAAACATTCCCACTGGAGTCTACAACTGGCGCCCGCCCCCCCATCCAGATACCGGCGTTCTCGCCATTCGGAGTGGAACAGTAGATGCCGGTCTGCGCCAAAGTCTGCGCATTGTAGGCCATTACCCATCCATGCCAGTCATACTCGTCCTCGTGGGAGGCCCAGGAAAAGACAACTAGCCCGTTTACCAAGGCAAGGCCGGATCGCTGGTTCTGAAAAAAGGGACTAAAGGTCAGCGTTCCGGCCGAACTCCCCTGCCCGGAACCGGGCACGGAACCTTGGATCACAACAGGGCCGCCGAATTTTTCACTTCCCGTGGTTATGTCGACCGCGTGCAATCGCGCAACGTAGTTGGTCGTGGATCCGGAGACTTCCATGGTTCTGGCAACGAGATAAATGGTGTTCGAAGTTAAATCAATGACGGGTGTGCTTTCGATGCCGACATTGCCGACAATATTGAGCGAGTTCGATTCCACGATGTTAGCAATCGGAATTGCAGTCACTCCGGCCGATGGATTTGTAAAATTTACGCTCCAGAGAATGCCACCATTGACAGCGTTACTGTCCGCATTAAATGCATAAATCGAATCGTTCATCGTGGCGACGTACAGAACGTTGTAGGTTCCCTTGCCCGGAATTACGACATTGGGAACGTACAGTGGCTGGGCATAGATGGACGCATCCACGATATAGCTGTATAGCTTACCGAACTGACTTACGTTTACGTTCGATGTATTGAGGATCGCTTCGTTGAGGTTTGCGCCTGTCCGAGAAGTGTCGTTGCGCTCCATCGTGACACTTGTCTGTGCGCTAGCAAGGGAAGGGAATAGAAGGAGGGTCACTGCGGCGAGTGTCCAAGGAATGACCTTGAACAGCCTGCAGCTACATTTGAAGGGCATGGGGTACTGACAATCGCAACTGCGATGCCATCCTCGTCCGACCTTTGGGAACCCACCGATGACTTTCTATATGTATTTAAAGGGCTTACCTCAGGACTCGCCTCTCTGTGGAAAAAGTTACCTGTTCGACGCGGCTCCGATGTGAAAGCTATTGCCCGAGTAGTGAAAACTTTTGGCGTTACTATGAAAGCAACGGCCAAATCGATGCGACGGAGTTGCAGCCTATCCGCGACCGGTCGTCATTCCGAGCGAAGCTGGCAGGGGAACTGAAGTATCTAATTAGCGGAAGCTACGCTTAATTGGGGGGAGGATTCAGCGGGGACGGCGACGGGCCGGTTTTTGCGTGTTCCTGGTTTTCGCGATTCTCACAGAGGTAGAAGGCGAAGCGGCCACGGCGCCACGAACGGTGGGAAGTGAGTGACCAAGGGTCTACGAGGGGCGTTAGGTAAGGGCGGGTTGAGTTGCTTAATGAGCGGCGGTGGCAACATGCGGGGAAGGGCGGGCTAAGTCGGACCGATGGAGATAAATAGTGAAAACTGCGCTGGCGGATGGATTATTTGCGAGTGCCTTCCGGGCCTTCCGTCGGTCCGTTTTGACAACACCCCTCGTAAAGTAGTGCCGCAAGGAACCCGGACGAGATAAAATACTGACTGTTTGACGCTATCCGGCAATCGCCACTATGCTGAAGCATGCACTCAATTTGAACGCAAAACGGCACGCCAGCTTCGTAGCGTTTATCTTGGCCTCCGGCCTTATCTTCTACAAAACAGTGGACGCGTTGGTTCAGTATGCTCTGCACGGCGAATCTGGTTCTTACATCGTTCTCATTCCCCTAATCGCTTTCTTTCTGCTCTATTTCGAGCGCCGGCGAATATTTTCAGTCACCCGAAGCAGCGTCGGATTAGCAGCCAGCGTCACGCTGGGCGGAATCCTTCTCTATTGGGTAGCCACTCGGGGCCCTATTTCACGGATCGGCAATTGGCCCCTTTCCCTGGAAACGCTTGCGTTGGTCCTGGTGTGGGTTGGGGGATTTTTATTATGTTATGGGCTCGTTGCGCTGCGCGAAGCAGCTTTTCCGCTTCTGTTTCTTTTGCTTATGATCCCGCTCCCGGATGTGCTTTTAGATCGGGCGATTCATGCGCTTACGGAAGGTTCGACCGAAGTTGCATATCTCATTTTCGAGGCGGTGGGAACCCCAGTTTTGCGGAACGGGTTCCTGCTTAGTGTGCCAGGCGTCACGATTGAAGTTGCGAACGAATGCAGCAGCATTCATTCCAGCATCGCGCTTGTCATCACCTGCCTACTCGCGGGTCATTTGTACCTTCGGACGGGCTGGAAAATGGCTGTGTTGGTCCTACTGAGCCTTCCTTTGTCCATCATCAAGAATGGGATACGAATCGCGACCTTGACGCTGCTCAGCATTTACGTGGACCCTGGTTTCTTGACTGGGAAGCTGCATCAAGAAGGCGGCTTTGTTTTTTTCCTCGTGGCGCTGCTCATACTCTGGCCGGTGTTTTTGTGGATGGAAAAGTCGGACAACCCCCGCAGGTCGGCGAATTCATCTGTCTAGTCTGGTCGAAAGTCCCTAACACCGAGACGGCGGTGGGTGTCCCGGGCGCTGCTTCTTCGACGCACCGGACCGAAAAAAGCACGAGGGATTCGGCGCAGTGTCGACGACTAACGTTCGGGAGGAGAGCTCAATTGCGATCAACGCTATCGAGAGTGGGTTGGAGCCTATCGCGTTTCAGGTTAACGGTTGGCACCGCGACCGCGGCTCCCGTTGATTTCCCGACTTAGATTGTATGACTCCACAATTTGCCCCGCATATGACCAAACCCTTACCTTGAATGAGAATCGTCGGGACGGCTCGACTGCAACCATCCATCGCAGTGTCCACACGGCAAGTCTACGAAACAAATACAATGGAATACGAGCGACGAACCATTTCGTGTCAGTCGGAATCCCAAACGCCCGGATGTCGGCTCGAGATTTGTCGAACCACCACGCCAGGAAATATTTCTTCTGGATTCGGTTTGGCGTCACGGCGTGATAGACGACAGCCGCGGGTTCGTAACGCAGCGGTTCCCCTGCGGCCAGCAAACGCTGACCGAACTCGCTGTCCTCGCTTTTCTGCGGATTTCCGCTGCCGGGCTCGGGGCCGAGGTCGGTTCGAAATCCGCCATACTTTTCAAACACGCTTCTCTGAAATGCCATGTTCGCGCCGTAAGGTGACGTGTTGAGGGGCCCAGCTTCTCGGTCGGGGTTGAAAATCGCAAGTGGCGCCAATGCATCTCGATCCGCAAGTGGAATCCAGCGAGGCGGTGAAAATCCCTGCTCTGGAAGAATTCGTCCGGCGATGCCGACACATTCTCCCTGTGTCAGAGGCATCGTCAGATTTTGCAGCCAGGTCGGCTCAACCACGACGTCATCATCAGTGAAGGCCAGCACGCTGCCCCGCGCGTCTCGAACACCGGCGTTGAGGGCACGTGATTTGCCCGGATGAGGTTCGAATAGATATCGGAATCGCCCAGGGTACCGTTGGCAGAAGCCCTTGACCACCGCAGGCGTCTGGTCAGTTGAATTGTTGTCCACAACCAGCACTTCCCACTCAACCGGGTCCGGAACAGTGGAGTGCGCCACGCTCTCAAGCGCCTTCTCGAGGCGTTCACACCGATTAAATGTACACAAGATAACCGTGATCTTCATGCTTTCTTGTTACGAAGCAGCACTGCAAAGGGACTCGCGGGGGGCGACGTCGAATGCCATATCAGTGGCTCAAAAACCGGAATTATTGGCCCGCTTTGTCCCTTCGGGTCATCTCCACGAGCCGTGTCTGCGCCTACTTCCATTGACTGATGGACGCCTGTAACCACCGATCTGGAAGGTCTTTGAACCAAAATGGCAGCGAAATAATATGAAAGTAACTGTATGACGAATATATGGACTGCAGAATTCGAGGACGAGGCTGATAAGAAAACAACACGTCTCCGCCCGCGCGGTAACGACTGGCCGCGGACTCCGGCTCTAGATCATCGGGGAGTTCGATTATAAGGTCACCCGGGGCAGGGCCGCTACCGGCGGCGTGACATAGAAACTCCGCGTAGCTAAGGCAGCGACCGTCGCCCGTAAAGGCGGGACTGACAATCGCAACCCCTCTCGGAGCAGACGATTTAGCTGTGGGTTCAAACCCCTCTACACGGATATGTCGATAGGTGAGATACGAGGCGAATTCCGTGATTATGTAGGGCGTAGAAAATGGAAAGAACAGCCTCTGAACATGTGTCGAGTCGCTGTAAGTTCTTGCTGCGATGGTAGTGGCCAGCTCAGCCTTTGCGCGGATGATGTTTTCTCGTTCGTACAAACGGAAGGCCGAAAGTGACATGCATTGGAGCAAGACTACAACTGCCAGCGCCGACATCATCATCCTGTTCGTCAACCGCAACTTGTGCCACGACAGAACGACGTACCGTCCAACATAGAGCACTGCGATAAAATCCACAGGAGCCAGGTAGTACGGCATGCACAGACGCAAATGGAGGTATGCCGCATAGCAAGCGACGCCACCCAATGCCAGCCCGTCCCAGAACGGCGAGGCGATCAACCTGCCCCGCAAAATTCCGCATCCCCGCGTCAGTGCAACTAAAACCAAGAGTATAGCGAGGAAGTCAAGTTTCAGATAGTAGAGGATCGCCTTGTCCCATGGGATTTGGAACTGGCTTGCGTATTGCATGCCGGGGTGGTGAAACATTACGACCTCATAGTACGCCAAGAAAATTACTCCTAGAGTAATAAGACACAGATCTAATCGGTTTTCGCTGCCGTTAAGCCGAGCGCGGTCCCAGCCTCCGCTGTCCGCGCGGCGACACCGCAAGACAAGCCTTCCGGCGCCAAATCCCACAACCACAAGAAACGCGGTTTCCTTGTAATAGATCATGTTCTGAGCAGAAATCGCAGCTGCGACGGCCGCTGCAGTCGAGCCATGCTTTTCAAAGAATTTAACAAAGACCAACATGCAGGCGAGCCAGAACACCACGTTGAATTCCGAGAACACCAACCCGGTGAAACTCGTGACGACGCTGGGCACAACCAGGAATATGGCCGTTAAGGACAGCCTGGCCGTGATGCTCAATGCTCCGTCCAGAAAACAAAGTATGCAACATACGATCAGAAGCTCGGTGAGAGGCACTGCGTGGTATCCCGCTACTGAGTTGGTAAGGTGGCGTACAAAATTGAATTCTTGCCGGCCCAGTGGGAAAAAACGTCCGATCGCAGGCCAAACAGGCGGCACAAGATTGATGCCCCTCAGGGTGGAAAGCGTGAAGAAGGCGTCGTCGTAATCCGCGAAATCCTCCCACTTTAGAACCAGCGTCACATAACCTAAGAGCATCAAGACCGGCAACACTGCGGCACCTATTGCACCGCGCGAAGGAGACGATCGCCGTGGCCCGGTCGCTAGAGCTTCGTTGCCTCTCTCAGCTATCGGAGCCGGGGCGCGCCGAACTATCTTTCCCACGGCAATCGCTACCGCGACGGTCATCAGCACATAAACTGGCCGAAAGGAGTTGGGCTGCGCCCACCACGTAGTTTGAAATATATGCGGTAGTAGTCCGGTCATAGGTTGTTCCCGGGGCTAAGGCGACTTTCGACGGGTTGCTGAGTCGGAGCCGAAATCTCTAAGAACAATGCCCATTGGAAAATAGAAGAACTCCAGGGATAAAGAAAGCACAGAAACTCGGAATCGGGAACACGTATTACTGTTGCCGGTCCCGTGCATCAGCAGCACCGCAATCCTGGTGAGGTTTGCTACGACAATCATGACCGGGGCCGTGGAAACGATTCTCCTTCGAGAAAAACTTCGCAACGATAGGCGCCGATAACAAATAGAACTGCTTTTCGACTGCAACGCTCCATAACGGAAGGACGGTCGAAAAGGGAGGACCAAAGACTATCGTGCTCCAGTTGCCCGCAAGAAGATAAGGGAAGAGGTACCGTAGGGAGAAAGACTGAGACGGATTGAGAAAGGGAACAACGACTGCCCAGGGGGGACGAAGAAATGATATAGCGGCCAAGTTCAAAGCATTCTACGTATGTTGAACGACTTCACGTCGAGTGAATCTCGCTGTTCTTTCTCGCGGACCAAGAGCTCAGTGATCAAGTACGCGCTTAAAACAAAGAACCGATCTACGCCATATGTGCCACCGCGGGCGACCGCCAGCTGAATGCGGGCGATCCATAGGGGCGCGTGACTTGGTGCTGAATGGCCAGGTGGGTAGTAAAGGTGTGAGAAACGAATACCGCAAGAAATGCAAAAATCGGACCACATCCAACTCAGGGCGATAGAAGTACGCCTTCACAGTAGGAACAAGAGCGGAAGATGCAGTCATCGTCGCCATGGGTACTCCTCATTGGAGGGGAGCGTTACTGAGATGATATCTATGCCGAAATTCGCGGCCCAATTTCAACATCGATTTTGAGGCGAGGAGTGCTTCGTTATCGTGGCATCTTCGCTCCCAGAGGAACAGACTCACTTAAATCAAGAGGGGCCTCAGAGTGGGGCGGAGCGCCGCTCTTCCCGAGCGAGGGTGTCCCCTGAATCTTTGCAGTTTCGTGAGTCGTTCCGGTGTGCGAAAGGTTCCAAGTATCAGCAACCAAATAGAGCGGGCGTCCTTTGCCTTCTTCGTAGATCCTGCCTACATATTCGCCAAGCAGACCGACCGCAATCATGAGAGCGGCGTTGCTCAAACATACGATGACCATCAGTGAGGTCCAGCCAGGTACGGTTCGGCCTGAAAAGTGAACTACAAGGGCTCGAATGGTCTCCTCGATTGCGACCAGGGTCATGATGCCGGCGCCGAAGAAACTGAGCCGCAGCGGCAGCGCTGAAAATGAGATGGCCGCGGTCCAAGCCAGGCGGATCATCTTTCGTAGAGGATACTTCGTTTCGCCCGCGGCACGCGCCTGACGTTGGTACTGGACGCAAATCTGGGGATAGCCCACCCACGCGACCATGCCGCGCAAAAAGCGGTGCAGCTCGCGCATGGAGCTGAGGCTCTCGACACACCGCCGCGACATCAGCCGAAAATCGCCGACATCCTGCGGCAGCGACTTCAGGAAAAAGAAGCGCATCGAACGATAGAAAAACCAGGCGGTAAATTTTTTGAAAATGCCTTCGCCCGAACGGGCGACGCGTTGTCCGCAGACCACATCGTAGCCGTTGCGGTACTGCTCGACCATCCGATGAATTACTTCGGGTGGGTCTTGCAAATCCGCGTCAATTAAAACGATGGCGTCGCCAGAAGCATAGTCAACGCCGGCAGTAGATGCATACTGGTGGCCGAAATTCCGCGACAGGTTGACAACTTTTATGCGAGAGTCGGCCCGGCTCCAATCAACCAACAGGTCAATGGTTCGATCCGAACTTCCATCGTTTACGGCCACCACTTCGCAAGGATAGGGCGACTTGTCCAGGAACTCGGTCAGGCGCGGCCGGAGAAGGGGAAACATCTCCTCCTCGTTGTAAAAGGGCATAACGATCGAAAGGAGCCGCGGATCAGGCCGCGGCGAAAGGTAGTTTTGGGTCATCAGAAGGACCTCTTGGCGATGCCACTCTCAAACGTTGGGCCCCACGGATCTTTACCGCCGAACTGGGCATCCTTTCCCGCTCGGCAGCGCAGCGTGCTCTTTACAAATACCACAACGTCAATCGGGGCGAATCGTCCCATGGTTAGGCGAATCGGCCCCTGGAAGAGAGGGTCGTGAGACAGGCGATCAGCAAACTCGGTATTGTGTTGGTTATCTAAATCTTCCTTGTTCGATTCTTCCCCGACGTAGCCTGGCGCGGTGACCACAATGTCGCTTTTTTCCGCGCCATCCATAACTTCCTGCCAATTGATGGGGCCGTTCTCGTAACGCCACAGCCATGTCGGGTAGGGAACCTGCGATGCAAAGGTATTCGTTGATGCTCCGGCCCCTATCCAAGGACTTTGCATATGGGGCGGATCAAAAGCTCGCCCTCCCCCCAGGTATGAGATTGTCGGATCTGCGTCGCCGCAGCTCACACTGATATCTCGAAGCGGCTTCCAGTCCCACTGATCGAAGCGGATCATTACTCTCCACGGAGGAGAGCCGTTCACAAATCCCGGGTCCACTGCGCTTTTGTTCGGGAAAACGACCGGATACACAATCATGGCCAATTGAGCGAAAAAGAGGATACCAGAGGACGCGAGCAAAACCTTGGAACGAGTCCAACCTATTTGGTCCGCCACTACCCCCACAGTAATGGCCAAAGGAACAACAGCCGGAGAAATGTGACGTAGCAAGTGATTCGTGCCGGACAGCTGCACCAGGACGATCGGCAACGCTGCACAAGCGCAGGCGCCGACCACTTTCTTGCGCAGATCGTCGAGCATCCTCTCTCGTTTGACGATAACTTTCCACAGGAACACAATCGCGATGGAAGCGATCAGAATGCTGACCGCATGCCCCAAGAGACACTGCACGACGCTATCGAGCCATCGCGCCCACGTCGCAAGCGACGGCGATCCAAGGGAATTCCGAACAAAGCCGCGGGAGTACCTTGCATAGGCCATCGCCTGACGGACATTTACGAGCCACCACGGAGCTCCGATCAACCCTCCGAGAGCGCATGCCTTGCAAAGCGAAAGCACTCTGGCAATGCTGCGGTGCTTGCCAAGACTCACGATCAGAGCAAACGCTAACACAGGAGGCGCAATCGCGAAAAACGACGCCTTCGACCAGAACCCAAGGCCGATGGCCAGCCCGAGGCCAATCCAAGTGCTGGAGCGCTCCGACGGGTCACCCCAATAGACAAAGAGATAGTACAGCATTGCGGAAGTGGCCAAATACAGGGGAGCGTCCGTCCCAAAGAACATGCTGGCGGAGACTACCTCCGGCGACAATGCAAAAACAAGAACCGCGAAAGCGCCAGCGACTTGGGTTCCAACGCGGCGCGAGGCGAGATAGATGAACCAACAGCTCAGGACGAACTCTGCTAACGAGGCCAGCCTTGCCGCGGTCGTATGAAATCCGAACGGAATCAGGAACGGGAGAGCAAGGACGCGATAGGCGGGAGGCATCCCTTGGCTACTAATGAGGATCCGCCCCCCGAGTCGAAGAAGCATGCCACTGTACAATCGCTGAAGATCAACGGCCACCCAATTCAGATACTCAGCCTCATCCCAATGTATGCCGTATGGGTGTGCAAACGACCAACGAACGGCCGCCACCATAATTACGGACACCGTAAAGGCGGCGAAGAAAGGCCACAAACTTTTTTCGGGTTTGGGTTGTTCCATCTTGTTCTTATGTGATTACGGCTGGAGCTGCAGTGGATAGGATCGCCCCGTCGAGGCGAGTTCCACTCGCGCCCGCAGAAGGCTCTCTTGCGTCATCTTTGAGAGCGCGTTTTTGCTCAGTCGGCTGCACAACGGTTGAAGAGACTCGCTTGAGCCAGTTCTCGCGCCAGAACGGGTAAATCGCGCGCGGGCAGAGCCGATGAAAATCGGACTTACACACCACACCTTCGAGCACGATGCAGGGATTTTTCATGCTCACAACCTTGCCGGTCTTTTCATCAACGATCCTGTGGACTCGCCGCAATACCCTGTAAATTCCGCCGCAGTATGGAAGCATTTCCGAATCGAACCACAACCCACGGTTTTTCTGGGTCTTGTCGAGCGTCGCCATAATCTCTTCTTTGCTTCGTACTTCGACAAGTTCGCCCGGTTGCAGGTTCAAAAACTCAATGGAAGTTTTCTCAGCGGTACCTTCAATGAAGGGATAGCGGCTCCCTTGACGCCTTTCCTGCACTTCATTGAAGAAACCGATGATTGTCGCTTGGAACAAGCGCCCGACGGCAAGAATCAATTCGAGAACGCGGTGTCCGCGGGAATCTCCTGCATGGCCGCTGTCAAGGTTTCCGGAACGCAGGTCGCGAATGTATTGACGAGGATCCCAGAAGCTCATCGGTGACGTGAATTTCGGCACATCAGTGGCCTGACAGCTGTAAATCAGTTCTCTTTCCGAGTTCGTCGAATGGGCCCCTGCCAGAACTTTCTCAATCGTGCAGAGTCCGCCAACTGGCGTCGAGGCCGGCGCGCCTCGACGAAGAGTCTCTGTAGCCACGAAATTGTTCTCGGCGCGCTTGAGCCAGGCCTCTTTCCAGAAGATCAAACAGCCCGCCTGGCATCCATCGTGCCCTGTTCCATCGCACCGCAGGCCTTCAAGGTGTACGGAGTCCTTCATACGGCGAATGCTCCATCCTTGCGTGTATTCGCAGGTCTTGTCCGCACGTTTGAAGACCCGATACCTATTCCCGCAGTACTGCAACATCTCGGGCATGAAAGCAAGATTTTCCAGGCGGCCGCGGTCGTCGAGCGTCGCCAGGACCTCGGCTTGGCTGCGAACCTCCACCCAGTCTCCGGCCTTTAGGTCCAACGCGTGATTGCGGCTCGCACTACGTTCGGGCATTACTTCCCCTCTTTGTCATTACCAGGATCAAGATGCGGTAGCGTTTAACGAGCTCTCCGCCAATACAATGCCTATGATTTCGGTACGCTGACGGGCTCGGGACAATTCGTTGAACGGACATCACTTCTCGCCTGGATATCGGCATCGGTGGTATCGTTAGCGGCAACTCTGCCCCTCAGCAGCTTCTCAATTGTATCTTTCGGATTGAACAGCGCGGAGGCCACCTTCGTAAAGAAAGCACGAGTTAATCGAACTCTGTCGAAACCCACGCCAGCGTCATTCAGTTTCCTCTTGTGGTAGTTCCAGAACTTATCGCCGCGTCGGAGCCTCAAGTTACCGGCCAAGAAGTCGTAGTATTTGGACAGCAGGAGGTCAAGACACGATTCGAACTCTTGAGGCGTCAAATAATCGTGACCGTACGTGACCAGATCGTGCAATCGCCCGGCAATGAGGGTATTGATTTCGTTGGTGAACGAGGTGAGTGACCCTGCGCGAACCCTCGTGAAGGTGAGAACCTGATTGACGAATCCAAAATCACACGTCCTTAGAAGGTCCAAGCACGCTTCCGAATCACAGTGGAGGTTTGATTCGTTGTAGAAAGGGTTGCGTTCTCG
This sequence comes from Candidatus Acidiferrales bacterium, assembly GCA_049300435.1. GTDB lineage: Bacteria > Acidobacteriota > Terriglobia > Acidiferrales > UBA7541 > Palsa-295. The sequence continues at coordinate 45,114 of JBAQJS010000047.1, forward strand.
AACCAGATTCGAGCGGACTAGCAGCGACGTGGCAGTTCCAAAGATGTACAGATCCTCCAGGAAGAGTTTCCGGCCCACCTCTCTGCCCGGAACCAACTTGCTTGGATAGGGCAGCCCCGCCCACATAACCTGGCGCCCTTGAAGCCCATACGCACCCACGATTCCTACAGAGGGTTGTTCCTCGGCAACGGCGACCATCTGCTCCAAACACTCGGGGAATATCCAATCATCTGCGAACACGATCTTGCAGTAGTTACTCTCACCGGAGATTTGTCGCAAGGCTCCGTTGAAATTCGGAACGGCGCGGAGAAGTTGCTTATTCTCAGAAACACGGATTCGCGAGTCTCCGGCAGCGTATTGGCGTGCTATTTCACCCGTACCATCCGTGCTGCAGTTATCTACAACTATGCATTCCCAGTTCTGATGCGTCTGTGCGAGCACGCTTTCAATACACTCACCGATATATTGAGCCTCGTTATGCGCGGGAACGACAACGCTAACCACGGGGTGATGTGCGGGATTCATTCTCTCGAACCAGTCATACCGTCACCGGGATATTGTCTTCGACCGAAGAACGTCCCCGCAGGCCTCGAATGACGTCCAAATAAAAGTCCTTCTGACCCAGGCCGTAGAGCAGCATTCCAAGGTATACGACACCGAACGCAGCTACTCCCAGCACCAGCCTTGCCAACGCATGGAGTAAGCCACCAAATGACAGTTGCATCGCGAGACAGAACGCTCCAGCCACGCAGCCGGCCAGCAGCGGCCGCCGAATCACCAGGAGGATGTCTTTAACGGAAATTGCGGTGCCGTGCACGCACCACACGATATTTGGCAAAACCCACAGCGACATTGCCGCTGAATAACCGAGGGCCACACCCTTCGGTCCAAAGGGCAATCCGATAAGGTATCCTGAGATCACCAGCGGAGCGATAACCAGCGCGATCTTGAGGCTCCGGTCGACCCGCCCGAGCGCGAAGAGGAGCCACGAGAACGGATTGATCATGGCGAAGCAGACGATCGTGGGAGCGAGTAAGCGCAGAATCGGGACTGCCTCTTTCCACTTGGGGCCCAACACAACGGCGACCGCGTCGTTGGCGAATATAGCGAAGACGATCGTGATCGGCAGTGTTAATGCCAAAATGAGGGAATAAATCTTCAGAAACGAGGTTCTGATACGGCTCGGGTCATGCTGAAGGCGTGAGAGCGCCGAGAACGCGACCCCGCCGACCGATGAGTTGAGATTGTCCGTTGGGATGGTAGAAAGCTGGTAGGCTCTTCCGTAGATCCCGACCGTCTCTGCGCCCCAATACCGGCCTAGCAAAATCTTTTCAAGATTGTACGCGACGTATACGACGAGCCCATTCAAAGTAACGGTTCCGCCAAAACGCAGCATTGATCCAATACCCACTCCTCGACGTGGCCTGCCTGGCATCCACTTCGTGGTAAACCACAAACAGGCTGTGTACACGATGGGAGAAAGCATGGTCATTCCGACAAGCGCCCAGTAGCCGTAGCCTCGCAAGGCCATGGTGATTCCCACGGCAGTGCTGGCGCTCTGCGAAATAATATCAATCACCGACAGAGACGTAAAATGCATTTCCCGCTCAAGACGTGACGAATGCTGAACACCAGCCGCATTGAAAATGAATCCCAGGGACAGGGCAATCGTGACCCAGACCAGTCGAGGCTCGTGATAAAACCTGGCGAGAAAGGGCGCCATCGCAACGGACAAGAGGCAAAGCACCGCGCCAACCAAAATGTTGACCCAGAACAAAGTTGAGGCTTGTTCCTCGGTGACGGCAACGCGCTGTACGGCAGCCGTCGAGAGCCCGAAATCTCGAAAAAGATTCAACAACCCGATCACCGCCGTCACCATTCCGACCAACCCAAAATCCTTTGGGTCGAGCAGGCGGGCCAATATCATCAGGGAGCCCATGCGAATCAAAAAGCTGGTTCCCTGGGCGCAGACCTTTGCCAGTCCCCCGCGTATTGCTCGCTGTTTCAGGTCCTTCATTGAAAACTCAGATCCTTGGATGCGTATATCTGGGGCTTAGCGAGCGGGGCTCGACACGCTGGAAGGAGAAGGGGCGAAGTCGGCTTCCGTGCCGTCGAAATAGGCCGCTATTGCCTCCTCGGGAAGATGCTCGAAATCCGTTGCCCGGATGTAATCTCGCAACGTGGTGCCGGTGCAAGCCGAATCAACGTTGGGGGCTCCCGCTTTACGTAATACGTCGTCCAGGTGAACGGTTCTGAAATCAATACTGTATCGCGTGATGCCGCAGGCGTTCGGAACCGTGGAATGCAATTGCGCCGCGGAAAACATCATCGCGCCGCCCACATTGGCGACCACACGCAATTCCGGTTCCTGTTCTACACGCTCCTGGGCGCGTGGCTGTACGCGCGTGTCCGCTTTCACGTGCTGCGCGGCGTCTTGACGGCTGGTGCGATTCCATTCGTAGTAGTTGTACGTACTGGAACTATTGGCCACAGCTTCGTTCCAGTACCGCGGATGGAATGCCATTACATTATCGGGGCGGACATCGTAAATCGGCATCCACCAGTTGATCTGAGAGAAGGGGGCCGAATACCAGGTGTCGCGATGCGGATGAAAAGCGTAGGCGATACCCGACGAAAGATAATCGGACGGGAACGCCGTGCGTAAGCGCGGAACATCAAAATAGGTCTTTTCCAGATCGCAGCCTCGTTCGGCTAGGATTCCCTGAATAAGCTCTTTGGACCGCAGATGGTGAATGAATTTCGGTTTCAGTTCGGCTAGAACCTCCACGCACCGCTCCACAGACATGTTTTCCTGCACCTTTTGCGGGTCATGGGGATGGAACGCCTGTTCGATCAATTCTCGCGCAAATTCGCAAAGCTTCCGAGCACTTGCGGACGGGGAATATACGAATATGGAGCCGCCGTACAATTCACCGCGACGCCGCGCATCGTCCATCGCCGAATCGTGGAAAATGTTCATTGACGTTCTCCTTATGCGCCATTCCGAAATGAGTCGCGTTGCTTCAATTCAGAGCACCAGCTTGCGGCCGTAGAACGCCTCAGCGTAGCCGCTGGGAGCGTTGCACTCCATACCCCTCAAGCGCATTAGAGAAAGGAATGTGTCTTCTCGAAACCATCGCTTGGCCTGCTGGGATTGGAATGCCTCCATAAGGAAACAAAGCTTCGTCTGATACTGGTTGGGTTCGAGTGGGACGAAGACATTTGGCTGTCCCATGTCGCCGTCGTACTTGGGGATCTCATATTCAAAAATTAAGTGGTCACGGAACGTATTCCACGTCAATTCCGCGATGAGCCGATGGTCTTGATGCGCGTCCCTTCTACTGTGCGTGAGAATTAAGTCGGGAGAAACAGGTTTGAGCTCCTCGAACATTCGTTTGATCTTGGCGCCCTCGAAGGGCATGAACCCATCCTGAAAAGATTGCAACACCGGGCCTTGAAGACGGTCATGCCCGGCGAACAGCTCGGCAGAACGCTGTGCTTCGGCCTTTCGGATTCCCACGGCGCTGAATACCACCCAGTGAAACCTACAGTTCGGATATTGCTGAGCCAAACGGAGGATCGTTCCGCCGCAACCGATCTCGATATCGTCAGAATGAGAGCCGAGGCAAAGTATCGTGAGCGACCTGGATGCCTCCAGGCCCAGGTTCAGGTTCATCATGTGCGAACCGATGTGACTTGAGGACCGTCCGATGCTGAATTGACTTGGCCCCAGATCTTCCAGGGCGCTACGCCCTGATTGAGTTCGTCGAGTCGTTGCTTATCCTTGAAAGTGTCCATGCATTGCCAGAAACCCGTGTATTTGTAGGCCAGCAACGCTTGCTTTTCGATCAGGCGCTGAAAAGGCTCTCGCACTAGTTCCTCGCCAGGCCGGATGTAATCGAAGATCTCCCTGCGCATCTGCAGGAAGCCGCCATTGATCCAAATATCGCTCCGCGTCAAGGCGCGCACGTCCGTCACGATTCCTTCTGGGTTGGCTTGAACGATATCGAAACTGGCCGTGGGTTGCACCAACAACAGAGATGCAACGGCCTTGCTCTGCTTGAATGAGTCCAGCATGGGCGGAAGTGGAACATCACTTAGACCGTCGCCGTAGTTCGCGAGAAACATTTCCTCGTCTTTGAGATAAGGCTCCACCGCTTTTAGGCGCTCGCCGATGCTTGCGTTGTCGCCGGTCTCGACAAACGTGATGGTCCAGTCATCAATGTCGCGGTTTAAAAACTGGACGCTTTTCCCTCCCTTCGACCAAACAAAGTCATTGGAGACCGATTCATCGTAGTGCAGGAAGTAGTCCTTGATGTTGTTGCCCCTGTATCCGAGACACAGGATGAATTCCTTATGTCCGAAGTGGGCGTAATACTTCATGATGTGCCAGAGAATCGGGCGGTTTCCGATGTTCACCATGGGTTTGGGCACATCGTCGGCGTAGCCTCTGAGCCGCATACCCTGCCCGCCACAAAAGAGAACAACTTTCATCACTTCCCTCCGCTCTTGACACTCAATAGATGGCCGCTCGTGGAATCGGCACGACGAACCGGCCGCCCCACTCTCGAATGAATTGCAATTGCTGCATGATTTCGTCTTTCAGATTCCACGGCAGAATTACGACATAATCCGGCTTGGTTTCGCGGATGCGGTCCGGATGATAAATCGGAATGTGCGTGCCGGGGAGATAGCGCCCCTGCTTATACGGACTGCGATCCACTGTATATTCGATGAGGTCTTTCCCGATCCCGCAGAAATTCAAGAGCGTCGCGCTCTTGCCTGGCGCGCCGTACCCAGCCACCGATTTCCCCTCATGTGCAGCCTTAAGCAGAAACTCTACCAGCGCCCACTTGGTCTGTCTCACTTGTAACGCAAAACTCTCGTAGCCATCGACCGAAGCCAACCCTGCCTTTTCCTCTTCCTCGATGAGGCGCGAAACGCTCGGCCCGACGTCATGTGTCCGCGCCTCCGCGCGGCAGGCGTACACGCGGAGTGAGCCGCCATGCGTCGGCAACTCTTCCACGTCAAACGCTTTCAGCCCATGTTTCTCCAGAATGCGCACCGTCGTGAGCATCGAAAAGTAAGAGAAGTGCTCGTGATAGATCGTATCGAATTCGTTGTGCTCGATCAGCCGAAGCAGGTGGGGGAACTCGAGCGTCAAAACTCCCTCAGGCTTCAGCAAAATCTTGAGACCTTCGACAAAATCATTCAGGTCCGGCACTTGCGCCAGCACATTATTTCCGAGGACCAGATCAGCGCGACGGTCCTCAGCCGCCAGTTCATTCGCCAGCTGCACGCCGAAGAAGCGCACCAGCGTGGGCACACCCTTTTCGAGCGCGACCTTGGCAACGTTTCCCGCAGGCTCGATTCCCAGCACCGGTACTTTTCGCCGCACGAAATATTGCAGCAAGTAGCCGTCGTTACTCGCGACCTCTACCACGAAGCTCTGCGAATCCAGGCTGAACTGCCTGGTCATTTTCTCGCAGTAGTTGTCTGCGTGTTTAAGCCACGAATCGGAGTAGGAAGAAAAGTATGCGTAGTCGCTGAAGATATTCTCGGCGCTCTCGTATTCCTCCAACTGGACTAGGAAGCACCGATCGCAGACATACACGTGGAGAGGATAGAACACCTCCGCGCGGTTGAGGTCGGACGCAGAGAGATAGGTTTCGCATAGCGGGGACATCCCGAGGTCAACAAACGTACGCCGAAGGGCTGCTCCACAGAAGCGGCAGGGTTTAGCCGCGATCTGGGATCTCTGGTCGGTAGTAAGTGTCATGGAAGCCATGTGTCTTCCGCTCTTTGGTGCTGAGGCTGCGCCGTTCGTAGGGGGCGTTCGCCCGCGTTCGAGCTTTCTCCCACTATACGGCAAGCGAGACTGGTGATCACAACCTCCGAAATTGACGTGCCCGGCGACGCAACATCATGGACAAGCTACCGCCGACAAAGTCACGCGAAAATGGCACCATCTAGGGGAGTGAGTTCGCAATTAATCTGCCAAAGTCCGCCGAGCCTGACGGCGAATCCTCTCTGTCAGAGTTTGCGTAATGATCTGATTTATAAAGACTTGCAACGTACGTACGGTGGCGGCGTTAGATGGAATTCTTGGCCAGAGTGGACCGTTCCCCCCCATTTAGGGGAAAAGTCTTTCCACTATCTGCCCAGCGCAGGGAAGAATCCAATTGGCCGGCTTTCAGAAGGGCTCGGATCTGCCTTAGGCGGGTATAGCGACTGCCTGCCAAGTCCTCCCGCGTGAGTCCAGCAGCCTTATATGCCTCGTAGAGCTCCAGGGCGCCTTCACGGGCGGTCCACTGCGGGCGGAAGGTCGGCAGGAGGCGCGTGATTTTCTCGCAGCTTATCCGGTAGCACCGCGTGTCCGGACCGCCCCCAGGGGCGTATTCCACGTGGCAGCCCGGAACGGTCTCAGCAACGATCGTCGCGAGCTCACGGACGCGGTAGTTTTCTTCCTTGCGGCCGACGTTGAACGTCTCGTTGTGAATAGCCTCTTGTGGCGCTTCGAGTGCGGCAATTGCCGCCGCAATAATATCGCGTATGTGCACGATGGGCCGCCAGGGCGTGCCGTCGCTCTTGATGAGGACGCTGCCGGTCGTTAGCGCCGAAGCGACGAGGTCGTTCAACACGATATCCAACCGCAGGCGAGGCGACGCACCGTAGGCTGTGGCGTTTCTCATGAATGTGGGGCTGAAATCGTCGGCGGTGAGCAGGGCGATGCCGCGTTCCGCCAAGACTTTCGACTCTCCGTACGGTGTGACCGGATTGAGTGGCGCGGTCTCGTCGTGTATAGCCTCTCCGGCGGCGCCGTATGTGCTGCAGGAAGACGAAAAGACAAAACGTTTCACGCCCGCCGCCTTGGCTAATTTCGCCAGCCGCACGGATGCTAAGTGGTTGACGTCGTAGGTCAGAGCCGGGTCAATGTCCCCCAGCGGATCATTCGACAGCGCCGCGAAATGCAAAACACCATCGAAGCCACCGAGGTCCGCCCGAGTGAGGTCGCGAAGGTCCTTGCGTATCTCTGGTATGGCCTGCGGGGCGCCTCCGAAGTCGCAGCCGGCGAAAAGATCGGAGTCCAGTCCGACCGCTTCGTGCCCGGCGGCAAGGAGCATGGGCCCGGCTACCGCGCCGATGTAGCCCTTGTGACCAGTCAAAAGGACTTTCATAACCTCTCCTCTTCGGAACTGATTTTAGCTCTTGTTGCAAAGGACCGCTATGAGCGACGAAAGCTCGTTTCGGGCGAGAGATGCCGCCTCTCGATTCCTTGTGCACCCTCGTCGCGAGTGACCGACAGGAGGCCGTTCTGAAGCAGCAAATCCGCTGCTTCATGGATCGCCGCAAATGGAACGTCGGCGCGTTCCGCGATATCCAGCAGCGAGTGCTCTCCGTCAGAAAGATTCAGCACCCAGAGCCGCGCGTTAATTTCCGCTCCGATAGATTCGCCGCCCGTCGAACGGTATAGGTTTCGTCGCCCGAGTTGAGGCTCGCAAAACGGGTTGAGGTTGCGATACGTCACATTTTGTTCCAGCACGTCCAGGATGGCAGCGCAGATCCGCAGCGACTCCGCCAGCTTCAGCGGCTTGATGAATTCGAGGTTGTCGGCCGAAGTGTGATACTCGGGATAGCTGCCCCAGACGCTGCGCATGAGGCAACCAACCGCAAGATTGAAACCCGGCGAGCAGTATTGCCGCTCGTCATAACCGTACGGCGAAAATTCCAGAATTTCGGGCGATCCGCCGCCGTGAGCAAGAACGTGCGCCGACGCCCGGTCAATCTCCGCGTTGCCCTGGCGGCTTTTCTTGTAGTGGAATTGGCCTTCATCCCCGATGCCCGTCAGAACCAATCCGTGGCGGATGCGCCCGGCCGCTTCTTGATTTCGCGCGAGCCAGGTGATTGCGCCGATCGTGCCGGGAACGACTAAAAACCGATAAGAATAACGAAGGTCTCGTCCGGCCAAAAGCTGCGCGAGCGCTGTAGCAACGGTCAGCCCGGAAAGATTGTCATTCGCAAGCGAGGGATGGCAGGCGTGGCAGGAGATCAGAACCTCGTCCGTGGAACGGCCAGGAATGAAGCACTCGCCATATGTCAGGTGCCCATCTTGGAGGGTGGAGTCCACGCACACTTCGTATTCGCCATCCTTGAGATCCAGCATCTTATTGTGGGAAAGACAAAATCCCCAGTCTTCCTTGTAGTATGACGTTCGGTAGGGGATCCAATCAGGGTACGTAGGATTTGTGAACAGATGCGGCTTAAGTATGGCAAGCGGCATCGTCGTGCGGATCGGCGTGCTGTAGTTCAAGACGTGCAGGTTGTGTCCCTGAAAGTCCGCGAACCGCTGCCCGTCCGGACCCTTTATGTACGCGTCGCGAATATTCCACTCTTTCGGCACCGTCCAGTCGAACACGGCCGTTCCGGTGGGCACTTCATGGATTTTCAGCGGAATTCGATCTCCGATCATCGAGAGAGTGCGCCGGATTCCGTCTCCGGTGATGCTGCGGCATATCGGATAAAGCTCGGCGGCGAATCCATACAGTTTCTCGCCGATCGCTGATGGATCCGTTTGCTCGAGTTTTTTCAGCAAGCTCATGAGTTATGCGAAGTCCGGATAGGTTCGATCGCGGTCCGAAATCACCGCCACTTCTGCTGGCCAAGTAATGCCAAACGCGGGGTCATTCCAGCGCACTCCCCGCGCCGATTCCGGATGGTAGAAGTCCGACATCTGATAGAAGACTTCCGTGTGGTCCTGCAAACTCAGAAAGCCGTGGGCGCATCCTTTCGGGATGTAAATCATGTTCCGGTTCTCAGCAGTCAGATGGACCGCGATCCAATCCTTGAACGTAGCCGAACGCGGGCGCAGATCAAGTACGACGTCATAGATCGCCCCCTGCGTGCAACGAATTATCTTCGTTTCCGCGAAAGGCTCCGTCTGATAGTGCATGCCGCGCAGCGTTCCCTTGTGCGTGTTGAACGAAATATTGCATTGCGCCAGACTGGGGTCCAATCCGCGATCTTCGAATTCCTTCCGGCACCAGCTGCGCGCAAAGAAACCCCGCTCGTCGGACTTGGGTTCGATGCGAATCTCGAATACTCCCGCAATTTTGGCTTTGTTGAAGGTCATATCACATCGCGACGGACTTTCCGCGGCGTCCCATCTCGGGCGACTGCTCGGTTAGCATATCCCCTAGGAGCGATCTGGTTCAAACCATGGGCCAGACCATCTTCCTGAAGGTTACAAGTCTGCTCGATTGCGGCGACACGGCTACTGGGCGGTGGGAGCGGCCGCACGACCAGGGAATCGCAGGTCGTTCAATATCCGCCCGAAGGACGTGACCTCTTCGCGTACGGCAGGGATTAATGCAGAGCACAAGTAGGCTGTGGCGAAACCAAGCGCTACGACGAGCAGTTGGGGAATGATACGCTCGGGAGCGATTAGGCGCAGCGCAAGCCTCCCAAAACAAACGGCGACAAGGCAGGTCACCATCGGATACAGGAGGGCGCGCCCAATAAGTTGCAGTGTTATTGTCGTGCCACGAAAAGCGAACCTGAGTATCCACGGGAAAATGGCAATCAGGACCAACGAGCCGGACAAAGCTACGCCCTTTATGCCGAAAGGCAAGCCGATCACAAAGCTAACCACAATGATCGGAGAGATCACGAGCATGAGCTTGAGAAGCCGCTTGGGTTGTCCGCGACTCACAAAGAGCCAAAGAGTTGATTCAAGCAGCAACTGCCCCAATGCAGAGATAACCAGTATCTGGAAAACGGGCGCAGCTTCTCGCCACTGATTCCCGAGTGTCAAAACGATCACGGGGTTAGCGGCAACAAAGAGAAAGCCAAATATCGGAGTGGCGATCCACATGATGAGGTTAACGGCGCGCAGATAATACTGCGCGAAGCGCTCAGGTTCGTTCTGAAGCCTGCTGAACGCCGGAATAGCCACGCTGCCGGCCGGGGCGCTGAGCTGGCGCACCGGAAGCATGAGAAGGTTGTAGGCCCTGGAATACAGACCTAGCGGCGTGGCTCCCCAATACCAGCCGACCAGCACATTGTCAATGCTGCGATTTAGATTGATTGTGAGGTAGGAAGCGGCGACGTTGCCCCCAAACTTGACCATGGAACCAACCTCAGCGTCGCGACGAGGCAAGCTTGGTCTCCACTTCACCATCAACCAAGAAAATGCCATCTGAACCGAATACATTGTCAAAGGGAGCGCGAGCAAGGCGAAGTACCCAGCTCCGCGCCAAGCCATGAAAATGGAAACAAACACGGCGAGGGCCGATGCGGTAATGTCCCGAAAAGCCAAGGATGAAAAACGCATCTGACGCTTGAGAAGAGCATCCGGCTGCACCCGAAAGCCACCGATGAGAAACGTGAGCGACAGCAACAACGTCACGTTCACCAGGCGCCCATCTCGGTAGAATCTGGCGAACAGCGGTGCAGAAGCGGCCGTGATGAGCGTGAGCGCCAGCCCGACAGCGACATTGATCCAAAAGAGCGTGCTGACTTGATCGTGGGTAATCTCCCTGCGCTGGATCGTCGCCTCAGAAAGGCCAAGATCTGCGAATCCGCTGGCCACCACCGTGATGGCACTCACCATGGCCACTAACCCGAAGTCGGCGGGCGTTAGCAACCGGGCTAACACGACCGTCGAAACGGATTGGATGAGGAACTGAGTTCCTTGCGAAGTGAGGGTCAGCAAGCCTCCGCGAACAGACCGGCCCTTAAGATCCGCCTTCAGATGGTCGGTGCTAAGCGCGTCTAGCGGCTGTTCTTGAACAGACATGCTGGGTTTTCGAGGAGCCATTCCCTGAGGACGATGGACCACCACATGACTCATCTGATCCGCACCGCCGGTCACGAGCAGCCGATCACCGCCTCTCAACGCGAATCGGGTCACGTCACCGGGTGCGGCTGAGGAAGGGCTCGGACACCCTAAAGACAACTGAACGCTGCTCCCAGATGGTCATGATTCAGTTAAGACTTGTACACAGGGACCCCTTTTTCGTGATCGCGGTCGCCCCTGGGATCGTTTGCGGCGTCAGCGGCTGGCGCATTGAACGTCTCGCGGCCCTCAAGTTTGAACATGGCCTTGTCCCAGTCTCTCGCGAATGAAGCCCTCATGCGCGGAAGAACCGTCTGAGCGTGGTGCGCGGCCTTCCACCCAAACAACGGTTTCATCCAGGCGTACTTCCAACGCAGTTGAGGCTCCTCCAGGCGACCCTGAAGTTCCGCAGCCAAGCTCTGCAGTTCCACAACGATATCCATCCGTTCCGGATAGAATGCGTCGTACCAGGTCTGCATGTATGTGAGACAGGCCTTACGGACCCGCTCACTTTCCTCCAGAGGCCGCAACCGGCGAATGTGTTCCTTCATGGAACGAAACAGCGAGTCTCTCTTCTCATTGGATTTGCCAATATAGCTTATGCTGTTCGGGCCGCTGAGTCTGTAGAAGACTCTGCCTTCGGGTGCGAAACGAGTACCTTCGGACGCCAACAGCACACGTCCAAAATATTCGCCGTCTTGGTCATACTGAAGATGCGGGTCCGAGGGCCCCGCCGCCTCCATAAGCCCCCGGCTCACGAGCCAGGTCGCGTTTTGCATATGGAGGTTTTCCCCCATCTTTCGCAAGAGCCACTCGACGGGCGAGAGGTGCTGCCACAAAGCGTTCGGAACGAAACGCGCGCGTCGCGGCCGGTAGTAGAAGTAGGCCCAGGGAGACGAGAGAAGTATTCGTTTGCTGTCACCTTCTCGCAGCGCGGCTGGCTGCCGTTCGATCTTGTCCGGGGCCAGAAGATCATCCGAGTCGAGTTCCTGAACATAGTCACCTTGGCAGAGCCGCAGCGCATGGTTTACGGTTGCCGAAAGGCCCTGGTTTGGCGTAGAAACGAGCGCGACGTCTTTGGAGACGAATCGCCGCACAATTTCGGCAGTCCGATCCGTAGACCCATCGTCCATGACGATGATCTCTTTGCGTTGCCATGTTTGGGCGATCTGGCGTATGTATGAGCCGATACTCCCGAGAATCCCTGCGTTGGATTGTCGTTGGTCAGAAACCCGATTCGCAGCGGAGGTAAGAGTCGCTCGACAACTTACGATCCGAACGTTTTCCATTCCGGGTCGTCCGAAGCGAAACTCTCATTCGTATTCACGGTTGCTTGGCCCGCGACCACAAATGCTGCGCGGCTGTATAATCCCGAATTTCGTTCCCTCAATCCCAAGTTCGGAAAAAAATCGCTGGTGAAGTACATCGCCATTGCCCCCCAAGCCCACCGATGCTCGGGTTCAAATACAAACTCGCCTTGCCTGATACGACATCGTCCTTCGCCGAGCCTACGTCGGCCGCCTTGAAGTAAACGCGGGCTCCATCATCTTGAATCAAGATGCGCTCAGCAATATCCGTCCACTTTGCAAGTCCACCCTGGATCCCCTCTTTACGAGGGGCTCTTCACATCGACCGCAGCACTCGAAACCTCGCGGCTCGACGACGTGTGCAAAGGGGATATCCCCAACAAACCCGCGTACGCGTGCAGCGTTTTCTCGCCGACCAGATCCCAAGAGTGACTTTTTATCGCGTTATCGCGAATCTCCTGCCGTCGCATGTGCAGTTCGGTGAAAAGATCGCTCGCAAAATATCGTTCAATCGTCCGCACCAAATCTGCGGGATCCTCCGGCTTGAAAACAAATCCTGTCCTACCTTCGATAATGTCCTCTTTCAAAGAGCCGACGTCGGCGGCGAGAACCGGAAGGCCGAAGCTGTAAGCCAAAAACATTACTCCGCTTTGGAAAATGTCGCGATAGGGGAGCACAAGCGCATCCGCAGCTTTGAAATAGACCTCAGTTTCGCAATCCGGTATAAATTCGTCTCTGATTACGATTCGCCCATTCTGAGCTTCTTCCCGAACTTGTTCGCGAATCGCTTCCCAGTACGTTTCGCAGCCCTTTTCGACTCTTCCCGCGACAATCAACCGGTACTGATCACTCCTTAGCGCAGGTCGTTTGAATGCGCCTATCAGATACTCGAGCCCTTTATATGGTGTGATTCTGCCAAAAAACAACACCGTCTTACTGTTCCGCTCGATGCCAAGCAGTTCCTTCGCCTGACTGGGCGACAGCTGCGTTTTGGGGATAGAATCGTTGATCCCGAATGGAATAACGATAGCTTTCGCCTGATGCACGCCGAAATGTTGCGTGAGCTCCCGTTTCATTTTTTCGGTATGAACGAAGATTCGATCGGCCAGCCGATACTGAAACCGGAGACTCGCACGGTTCAGCAGCGTGTCGCTCGCATCCCTTTTTCCCGCATTTACGTTATGCGCCGTGAGCACGATCTTCTTACGGAGAAGCCGATACCACAGTGTGAGTAGTGTCCGATCAAAAACCTCGAACTTGTTATTCCAGAGAATATGAAAAATCTTCGGCTTGGACGTAGCCGTATAGGCAATCAGTCGCACGTAGTAATGGACTATTCGAAGAATTTTTCTTCCGAAGCCGGCATCCGGATCTTGACTGCCCCGAAGATTGAAGAACTTCACCCCGCGAATATCGCGAATCTCCGGCGTGTCAAGCTCGTCGCTGCCGATGATATCCATAGTCACCGCACCGGCGCTGAGTGTCGTACCCAGACCGTATACATAGGACTTGTCGCTCCCGCCTGTGAGGAGCGCCACCGCCATCGTAGGAGGGGTTTCTCTCGCCCTGTGCCTCGTATTTCTCATGCTTCGAACAGCCTCTCTTCCACGAGTTCGCAAATCGCGTGGTATATCGCAATATGCATCTCCTGGATTCGGGGCGTCGATTTAGAGGGAACGCATATGCACAAGTCGCACGCCCTCTTCATCTTCCCGCCCGTCTCGCCAGTCAGGCCGATCACCGCAACTTTGTTCTCTCGTGCCGCTTCGATCGCTCGCAGAATATTCGGGCTGTTGCCGCTCGTCGATAACGCAAGTAGCACGTCGCCCTCGCGTCCGTGAGCCATTACCTCTCGCGCAAACACAAACTCGTATCCATAGTCATTTCCGATTGCCGTCAGCGCAGAACTATTCGCGTGCAATGCCAACGCTCTCAGGGGGCGACGCTCGCGCAGGAACCGTCCGGTGAACTCCGCGACGATGTGTTGTGCGTCGGCTGCCGAGCCTCCGTTACCGCAGGCCATCAACTGTCCACCCGACGCTAAGGAGGAATGAATCATATCCACGGCCGCCGATGCGTCCGCAGCCAGTGCGGAAAGCGTTTTCGCAACTTCGAGATGTTCGTCCCAAATGGCCAGGATCCTGTCCGTTTGTTGAGTCAGGCTTTGCATACTGGCGCCTCCCGGTCCTTCACTTGATCCTTATTCGTGACGATTGCTCGATCGGAGACGGTGACCTCAGGCGAGCCTTCAATCTTGAAGATTGCTTTGTCCCAGCGCCTTGTAAACGCAATTTTCGTTTCGGGTAGCGCTCGTTGTGCCCATTCCGCGGCCCGCCACCCAAACACTGGCTTCATCCAGGCATACTTCCAGCGCAGACGCGGAGGCTCAAGACGCCCCTGAAGTCGCGCAGCTAGATCCTGCAGCTCCGCAACAGCGTCCGGTCGGCTTGGATAGAAATGGTGTAACCAGTTCTGCAAATATATCAGGCAGGCCCTTCTGACTCGTTCGCTATCTTCGAGAGAACGAATGTATTCCACGTGCAGTTTCAACGACCGAAGCAGCGAGTCCTTCTTTTTGTCGGAGCTGCCGATGTAGCTGATGCGATTTGTACGGCTGATCCGGTAATAGATTTGGGTCTCGGGGACGAAGCGCGTACCCTCCGATGCCAGCAGGACGCGCGCGAAATATTCACCATCCTGGTCGTAGTGAAGATTTTCGTCCCAAGGCCCGGCTGCTTCGGCCAGCTCGCGGCTTACAAGCCACGTTGCGTTTTGCATGTGCAAATTCTCGCCCATCTTCCTCAGCAGCCACTCGACCGGGGAAAGATCCTGCCAGAGTGAAGTGCGCGTAAATCGCGCCCGCCGCGTCCGATAGAAAAAGTATCCCCACGGAGAAGAGAGCAGAACCCGCTTGCTGTCCCCCGGCCGCAATGCTGCAAGCTGCCGCTCGATCTTGTCCGGAGCCAGAATATCGTCCGAGTCCAACTCCTGGATGTAGTCGCCTTCGCAGAGCCGGTACGCGTGATTTATCGCCGCCGAAAGCCCACCGTTCTTCGTGGATACCACCTTCACCCCTTTCGAGGCGAACCGCCGAGCCACCTGGGCTGTTCGGTCCGTTGATCCATCGTCAAGAACGATGATTTCCTTACGCGGCCACGTCTGCGCAACCGCCGATCGGATCGTATAGTGGACCCACTCCTCGGCGTTATACGCAGGAATCAAAATGGAAACTAGCGGCTTCATGCTCATTACCTCCGCGATGCTGCTCAAAGCTTACGTCGCTGCGTCTGATCCACAGAAAACGATATAAATCAGTGCAATGCAAACCCTTCTGATTCCCCACGTTACAGTCCGCCCGAAGGAGCACATTTCAGGCAGTCCGGCTCGACGAGGCATCGCGGCCGAAGATGTCCGGCTGATATCATTGCTCTTGATTGTATGGTATGACCTGCCATCCACGTTGGCATTGTTCGTTTCAGTTATACGCTCTCGGTAGATGGCCAGACTTGCTTGGCTGCCGAACCGGGCTGTCCTAAGACTGTCCGTCAGTACAGTAGAATTCGCTCTTGTGCCTAAGCAATATAGTCTCCGGAGCGGAAACCTGTAGCCGGCCAAAGGACATAGCGAGGAGTGGAATGAGAATATTGAAGTTATACGCAGTTCGAAGCAACCCGCCGCATTTCCCATTGAGGTTGGTGACCAAACCATGAGGAAGCTTGGACTGTTTCCCTTATTCTGCGCTTTTGTGCCTGCGGTGCGGGCGGCTACCTACACCGCCGCGACCTGTAACTTAAGCGGCGTGCAAACGGCTTTCAACCAGGAAGCGGCCAACCCGGCGAATGACGCTACAACTGCTGTTTTTGAGATGGAGTTTGAATGAGAAAAATACTCTTTGTCGCGCTCTTGACGCTTCTGTGGAGCCTTCCCTCTCACGCCCAAATCACTGCCGCGTCATGCAGCGCATCCGACGTACAGACGGCATTCAATTCAGTTACGAGTTCCACTATCACGGTGACGATTCCTGCTTGCGGTGCAGGGGGGACGACATGGACCGCAGAGGTGACACTGAATGTCCCCAGTGGCAATAATAACCTCACAATTCAGGGGCAAGGGGTTTGCACCCCGAGCGGGACGCCGGGAACTTCCGGCTATTCGATTTCCTGCAACGATGCTTCTGAAATCGTGGACGGTCTTTCTGGCACGGGAGAAACGCTGGTTATCGGCGGCATCAACAACAGCACGCTTTTCCGAATCACGGGCCTCACGTTTTCGACCGGGAGGTTGCAGTACAGCGGCATGATTGGCCTCAACGGCAACAGTTCCGAGGTCAGATTCGACCACAACCACATCGTCCTCACAGCCGACCAAGCCGGTCTTTCGATGATGCGCGTAAATGGATGCATCAACGGCGTCGCCGACCACAATCTGCTGGTCATGCCAACCGGGGCCGGATCGGACAACGGCATCCAGGAGTATAACGGAGCGTCTTGCTACAGCGACAGTCTGGGACTCGGCGATGAAGTGTGGGCGAATCCTACCTCTCTTGGTGCCTCCAATTTCTTTTTCATGGAGGATAACCAAATCCTAAACGGAGCTTCCAATGACTGTTTGTACGGTGGGCGGTATGTGATTCGGTACAACACTTTCAGCAGCACGGCCCCGGCACCCCCGATACAAACTCACGCAACTACGGGCGGACGGCAGCGCGGTTGTCGTGCTTGGGAGATTTATGATAACTACCTCGTCAATACCGGCGTATCAGAGAGCTTTGAAGCATTGCGCTTAGAGAGTGGCACGGGAGTCGTATGGGGTAACACCATTCCAAACAGCAACGGGGGATTTGCTCATATCCTCAGCTTTCATTCCGAACGCAGCAGCAATTACACGTACACCGAAACTGCGGCGCCCGGTGGATGGGGATATTGCGGCACGAATTTCGACGGAACCGGGTCGAACTGGGACGAGAATACCAGCTCAGCTGATGGGCACGAATGCCTCGATAATGTTGGCATGGGTATTGGAGACTTGCTCACTGGCGGCTTCACCTCAGATGGGAGCGGATCTAACAATGTTAAGAACAATGCCACGAGTTGCTTATCCAATCAGACGTGCACATGGCCGAGGCAAGCGCTGGAGCCTGTGCACGAATGGATGGATACAGCGTCTTACGCGAGCGGCGGAGATTATTGGGATGTAAATAATCCCAGCACGACAGCGCTCACGAACAATCGGGAATTCTACGTGTGGTGCAACGCTTCGAGCAACAGCGGTTGCACGACTTTTAATGGTACGGCGGGCACGGGGTCGGGGCTTTATTCCGCCATCCCTTCAACCTGCACGACTCGGGTTGGCTATTGGGCAACGGACCAAAGTGAGCTTTACGTCTGTACCGCGACGAACGCGTGGACAGCGAGTTACACGCCATACACTTACCCGCATCCGCTCACAAGCGGGAGCAGCCAAACCTCAAGTACACCGGCCGCCCCAATGAACGTTACGGCATCCGTTGAATGATTCGTAGCGGTGCGATCGAAACTTCGGTCTGTCTTCCGGAGTGTCGGTCCTCAGCTATCTGATGTTAAGCGGCGTCCTCCAAAAGACCTCCAGGCTCGGGTCCGGGGAGGAAGCGAGTACGGCCGAGATTTCTTCTATTGTGAGCCACCCTTCTCGTGCCAGACCACGCCGGCAGTCAACTGAATAGTTGAACTGGCCGTCCTGAGCGAGGTGCCCCAGCACTTGTACGCATTCTAGGCCTTCTGCCCTGAATTCAGGCAAATTGACCTCGAAAGAAAGGTATGGAACAGGCTGCCGCATGCCGCGCAACACGCTGAGTTCGTGGCCTTCTACGTCAATCTTGATGAAGAACGGCACGCCGTATTCAGCGATCAGCCGTTCAATGGAAGTGGTTTCCACTTCTTTCCATTGCCCAAAGTTCATGCGATGGCCAAAGCGGGCTTCATCGTCTCGTAATGTCTCGGCCCACTTATTGCAGAGAGTGTTCAAGGCAGACCCCGGTGCATCTATCCACATTTTTTGAACCGAGCTTTCCTCGCTAATCGCCTTCCCAACAATGGTCAATGGACTTTTCCTCAGACGATAGCTGAGAAATTTTTGCCTCAAAATTGTCTGGTTTAGTTCATCGGGTTCCGCGGCTACGACCGTGGCCCCCATTCTTAGAAACATGCCGACCTTGTAACCGACGTTGGCCCCCACATCGAAGATCAGATCGCCCCTGCGGAATCCCTCGAGGAGATTCCGATAGAAGCGGATTTCCCTTTGCCGGTCGTCGACAATGCGCTTATTCGCAAAACTCCAATAAAGATCGTAGATCCATGAAGCCTTAACGCGCTCGTACACACCTAGACGTCCAAGAATCCTCCGTAAAGGATCCCTGTCCTTAAGATAAGCCAACTCAGCTTGGGTATTCATTGGTGTTCGCTCGCGGCCGGTCTATGGCACGCGACCTTCCCGCAGGAAACGGCATTATCTGCCTGTCATGGCATTCAACGCGACATGGCGACCGCGCAGTACGTCAGAGGACTGTTCCGGATCATCAACAAAGAGACGCTGAATCATTTCAAGGGTCAGCAGTTTGTGTATGGCGTTCGTGTAGTTTCGGCTCCCGCTCAGATGCCCTTGCACAATCGCCCGCAACGCTTTCCTGTCAATATATGGCCTGCTCAGGCTGCGAGTGTCGAGCAACGTTTCCCGGATATACCCGGCCAGTGCATCGCGGTACCACACGCGGAAATGGAATACTTTGTGCCGGCCCAAGAAAAGCCGCTCCAGATGCAACGCGGAAAATGCGTGGTCAATCCGCGCAACCCACTGTGGCATTCCCATATCGTAGGCGTATTCGGCTTTGAACGAGAATTCGAGCAGGCCGCGGGATGCTGAGCCGAGCAAGGGTCCCCGTTGGCCTGCTACGCCGCGGTCGGTCGCGATCCTGAGCAAGTCTCTGTTTCCGTCCGCAATCAGCCGCAGGCAAACATCGTCGCTTGCGAGTGCAGCTTCCGGCGCGCGAATTGCCGCCCGCACAACGTCGTTATCCAGATAGGGCGACCGCATTGATAGCTGCGTTTCTTCCAGCGCCATCACCCCGTAGTGATTCCATGGCATCTGCTTGAATACCGCAAAGGATACGGGATTCCCTCGAGAAATCTCGAGGTAGGTTTCTCGTGTTCGCTCAACATGAGGGAGAAAGCTTCGATCAAACAGGCCCGGCGGCGGGTCCACCGGCTTGAACGTACGCACCCGGCGCAGCACCTCTCCGCCATAATTCCCGGTCATCCGCACCGGGGCGATCTGCCGCGCGCGCTCGTTCACATAAAGGTCGGGCGCGCGACTCACATCCACGCAACCGTCGGTCAAGAATACCGCGCGCTCAGCGTAGCGGCGAAATTCCTTGAGAAATTCTTGCCCAGTTACAATCGCCTGAAACGATTGCCCGCATGCCTTCGCAACACTGCGAGCTACCCGAACGTCGTGGTTCTCGCGGAACATGCTGCCGAACGTGTAACACGGCAGTGAGCCGGGTTCGGCATGATGCCACGCAAGGATCATTCGAGTGTCCAGTCCACCCGTCAGCGACATGGCCATCTGTTCGGCCCCTCCGAAATAGCGCGGAACGTTTCGCGAGAAGACACTTCGAAGTTCCTGGTAGAAGGATTCAGGCTCTAAAGGGCCTTCGTTCTCCCAATCGCGGGGCTGGAAATAGGTCTCCTTCCTATCCAAAGACCCGCCGCAAAATACCCACCTTGAACCGCCGGGCAGCAACCGCACGCCCTGGAAGAGGCTTCGTCCTTCTAGCGTGCATCCGCAGGAAACGAATTCTCCCATCGCCTGCGGGTCAATGGTTCTGAGTTCCGGGCAAACAGCGAGAATCGCTTTTGCCTCGGCGGCAAAATAGAAAGCATCTCGCGATTCGTGGTAATAAGTCCGGTGCATCCCGTACCGATCGTTGAAAAGTGTGGCCGTGCCGCTGTTCCGGTCAATCAAAAGACCGTGAAATCGGCCATTCAACCCTGCCGGAAAGCGGGGATCCTCCTCATAGAGGTGAACGAGATAATCGCAGCCCGCCCCATTGAGCTTATGTCCTCGCTCCCTAAGCCGCTGAGCAGTACCCGGCTCGGGGAAATCTTCTCCCGAAAAAACGAGGATGGCGTCGCCCCGTTCGTTTCGCAGCGGCATCCCGTCGGAGAAGGAATCCTTCCTCGCGACCCAGCCAACGTATACGCCGAGTGATTCCTCTATCCATGTGCCGGTCACGTAAAAATCTTCGTGACGCAGAGCCTCAACCATGGCGTGAAGTTGCCGCTCCGCACGTTCGCGCGGCAACCTTGTGATGAGTCCAACGATTCCAGGCATCAGAGTCGGTTTCGGTAATTAGCGATTTCAGTCGGCCCCTCTGCTGGAAAGGCCGCAATGGAGCGGTGGGATGCCGTCATGCTTCCTGATTTTGGTTGGAGCCGGCGGGAGGATTTGAACGCTCCGTCTGCCGAATACGATTCGGCTGCTCTAGCATTGAGCTACACCGGCCTTGGAGGATACAACATCGTTCCACATCGATCGAAAACTCAGTCCCGCGTTAATAAGACCCGGCGGAAGAATCCCGATCAGTCCCCGGTGCAGGTTGAGCCTGAGGCAAACACTGCCCCGTGTGGTTAGGGGGATATAATATCGCGGTACGGGGAATTCCTCGAACCCGTTTCGCTGCTTGAATTCGAGAAGAGAACTCTGGCTCTTGTTCCCGTATCTGAACTTTCCATAAATCAGATACGAAACGCCCTTTGTTTCACAGATCTCGACAGCTTTGGCGATCAAGGCGTTGGCCGGCCTCTTGTCGTACTGACTGGCTTTGGGCAGAAACGTGAGTATCGAAGCAGTTTCATTCGCATAGACGATTTTCAGCAGGCCAATCAGTTCATTGCCTGAGTATGCGCAAATGAAGTCGCTGCGGTCGAGGTGAGTTATCTGATCCTTCTTCGTTTGCTCAAGGGTCTTACCGTAGTGAATGAATCGCTTCCCCTGTCGCACCGGAGAATCCTTGTTCAGCTCAACGATATCCTTCAGCAACGAATCATCAAGGGGCTTGACGCTGACTTCTACGCCACGTTTCTGCGACCGTCTTACATTCTTGCGCGAAACCTGCGGAAGGCTTTCCCACCAGCTCTTGAAGTTGACGACGCGAACCGCGGCCATGCTCTCCATTTCCATCCGGTAAGGATACTTGGGCGTTGTGGCAGGTAGTCTTTGCCCAAAGGTAAAAATATCTCCACGCAGGGCGGGCGAGCGTTGCGCCCTCAGGGCTTGCACCCACAAATCCGGGTCCTCGTCTTTCCGTTCGAGCCACGCCTCGTCGTGAATCTTGGCGGTTCTCAACCATCGACCGGTAACGATGATGTTCGCCCCGTTAACATTCAGCGCCGGAATGGCGGACCACTCACTCCCGTCGCTGATTTCAACGCTCGCGTCCGTTACAACACCGACCTCTTGAGGAACAACTGCCGAAGACATTATCGCTACCTCCCGTTCCCGCTTGGGACTTTCTGGCGGGCAGTGGCAAAACCCGGCAACGTCTGACGAGCGGATGATCTCTCGGTAACCTGAACCTGCCCTACCAAGGGAATTTGGCGGAGGAGTTGGCCTGAACTGGCACTTTCTGCCGGGACGGTGACCGGCACTCGATCACGCTGCTTCACGGAAACCGCCACTAACAGGAACGCGAGCCACATTAGACCGCTCCTAAAGCCTGCCTCGGTGATGTTGAAGAAAAGCATAACGGCCCAAAGAGCCATGCCGAGCGAGGCGAAACTGGAGAACGGAGCGAACCGCTTACAGATAGTCCGGTACCCGGCGATCACGACGCCGGCTATCAAGAGCAGACCGATCATACCGAGGTTAAGATAAACTTCGATGAACCCATTGTGCGCTTCGTTGAGGTCCCCCAATCCGGACATTTTCTGAAACCATTGCAACCGTGGACCCACCCAAAAGCTCTCATAGCCGGTGCCGACGAGCGGGTTCGTATGCATGCCCAGGACGAAGGACCAGATCTTGGTCCTATCGGTGAGTGTAGGGTCTTTGCCGACTGCCGCAGCCAGATTCCCGCTCATCCCGAAGCCCAACGCTAGTATCAGGTAGAGACAGAAGATTCCAGGAACCAGCACCTTGACGAAGCCGGGGTGACGCAAGCCCCATTTGCTTTGAACTGCGATTACCACCAGGCACCCGATGACCATGCAAACCTTGCAGGTTGCACTGTTGGCGGTCATCAACAACGAGCAACACATGGCGAGAAACGCGAGGTCCACTAGGATGATCCGTCTCGCGCGTCGCTCTTTTTTATCGGACCAGCGCACCACGGTGTCCCAAAAGAAGAAGACGCCGCCGAGCAGGGCCACAAGTCCGAGCAAATTCTTGCCTGTCGTGACCCCGGCATACATGCTCACGCCCGTCCAGGCGTCGTACATTTTGCTAATCTGGGGAAAGTACTTGTCGAGCAGAATTGAAAGTGGGACCAAAAGGTACCCGAGACGCCTGAACACCGTCCTCACCGCCTCCAGTGGACGAGGATCGGAAAGAACAACAAGGACCATGATGTAATTGCCGAGGTCGCGAAACCATCGTTTGAAAGCAACCAACGGAAAATCCGACCAAAAAATACTCGACAGAGCAAAGATGATGAGCAGCATCAGCGCGAAATTGCGAGTGAAAAAGCTGCCCCAGTCGAAAGATCGGGAGACGAGGATCGCGATCGCCAACCCGATCAGAACCAGGTCGATACTTCGGTCCAGTGGATTCCCGTCCTGTAGATTCACGACCCAACTCTGCCCTGTCACTGCGCCGAGCCATTGCGAAGGCAGGCGAGACCCCGCGATGAACATCCAAGTCACGGGGACCCACAAAGCGCCGGATGTCTCCCGAACCTTGGCGGGATCAAAACACAACAGCGCCAAGAGAAGTACAAACCAAAGACAGAGCGCAACAGGGGGCGGCATGGCTCAGTCCGACGCCATCAGTCGAGAATCTGGCATTCGAGGAGATGTGGATGGGGCTGTCAATTGAATGCCGCAACAGGCTCGTCGTGCACCCGCAGCCACTCTTCAAAGAGCACGAGGCTGAATAGAATTTTGTGATTGTCCCGCTGACCACGTGCGTGCTGCTCGCAGAGTTCACGCACGGCGGCCGGACGAAGATATTGATATATGCTCGAGCTAGTGTCGCGGAGGGTCGCCATCTTCCTGTCGGCGGAGCTGCGGAACCAGTCATCCACAACATTCACGGCAAAACCGCGTTTCGGGCGCTTCAGGATAGAGTCGGGAAGATAGGTCCGGCAAACTTGGCGGTGCAACCATTTCCGAGAGCCGTTCCTCACCTTCATACTCGCCGGCAATCTCTCGACATACTCAACGATTTCTTTATCAAGAAACGGCACTCGAAGCTCAAGGCTGTGCGCCATCGATAGCTTGTCCGCGTACATCAGGAGTTCGTCAGGCAGAGTGGACCGCACTTCAAGGAATTGCAATCCACCGAGTTCATCGGTCTCGGTCATAAGCGGGACAAGATCTTCCCAGCATTTCAGTATGGCGTCGCCGGAGTCGGGTTCTAGCAATCCGTCCTGAAATAGCCCGTCAACCTGGGGGCCCGGAAGAAGAGATAGAACATTCTGGTACCGGCGCATCCGGTCCGTAAGGCCCAGGGACCAGACACCGCGCTTCAACATCTCATTTCTAGGTAACGCTGCAACGGTGGAAGCGATCGGCGCGCGCATCCAGTTCGGGAGCGCACCCCACAATGCGCCATAACGAATACCTAGATGACGTTTATATCCACCGAACAATTCGTCGGGGCCTTGACCGACGAGAGCCACCTTGACATCTTGGCGAGCCCGCTCGCACACGAAGTACATTGGAACGATCGAAGAACTGGCGATTGGCTCTTCCAAAGAAGCAACAATTTTCGGCAGTGCCTCCTCGAAAATCGATTTCGTAATCGTGATGCTGCTGTGCGTGGCCCCAAGTATTCGAGCGCTCTCCGCGGCGTCAGCCAACTCATCGTCGGCGAAACCCGAACCGTATCCCACTGTGTATGTTGGCCAGGAGTTGCCATTGAGGCTCATCAACCCAAGTAAGAGCGCCGAATCCAGGCCACCACTCAAGAGCAAACCCACAGGCACGTCACTAATCAAATGACGTCGGATCGCCCTCTTGTACAGTTCAAGCAATTCCTCTTTTGCTTCGTCGAGAGACTTTGGGGGGGGAAAAGGTGCAGGCTTAAATTGGTACCATCGGCTCACCTCCCAGTTGCCGTCTTGAACGGTGAGCTTGGTTCCCGGTGCGAGTTTGTGAATTCCCTTGAGTATCGTATAGGGCGATGGCGTGAAGCGATTGCGGAGGAAAAGATTCAGCGAGGTCGGATCGATCTCGGCCCGTTCCGTCATAGTTGCGCGAACCGCGCGCATTTCCGATCCGAAAGATAGACTGCCTCCCTCGATCCTGTAGTAGATCAGTTTTATCCCGAACGCATCACGTGCCAGAACGAGACGCCTTTTTCTTACGTCCCAGATTGCAAGGCCAAACATGCCGTTAAGATGATTGAGTACATCGTCGCCCCACTGCTTGTAGCCGTGAACGATGACCTCTGTATCGGATTCTGTTCGAAAGATGTGCCCGAGTGCTTCCAGCTCCCGCTTAATCTCGATGAAGTTATAGATCTCGCCGTTGAAAATCACCCAGACGGATTCTTCGTGATCTGACATGGGCTGGTGCCCGCCTGAGAGATCGATGATGGATAGTCTGCGAAATCCGAATCCCAGTGGCCCCGATATGTAATATCCGTCGTCATCTGGTCCACGATGAGCGATCGATTTCGCCATCGCTTCGATATCCCGCCGCTGAACCGGCGCTTGGCTTCCGAAATTGTATTGTCCGCAAATCCCACACATAGGAGAGCCTTAACTTGCAACCTTCGAGTTCGGTATTAACGGAGTGCTCTGAACCTTACTTTCTTGAGGTTTCTTGAGACGAGAAAGCAAGAAAGAAAGGCTACGAAACATCTGCGACTCAGCCCATCGATGCATCGGAACATTATCCCAGCCAACTAGCAGTTCACGTGACCGAAACGAGCCATCCGGCCTTTGCCATCGAGCAAACACGTCCTCAACTGCGATCGATAGAATCCTGTCCAAATCATCAAACTGACCTAACAGAAGCGTGCACAAGTTGATGCATTCCGCGTAATCGTAGGCTTCTCTCTTATAGACTGTAAACCGAGGCCGTTTCGAGAAGGGAACTGGCAACCCATTCACGTCGACCAAGTTCTTCACGTAGTAGCTCACGCCCCGCTCGATGGCGTTCGAGTTCTGATTAGATCCTGTCAGAATGTCGATTTTTGCGAGAGCCTTCAGGACAAAACATGTATGGAAGTGGTCTATGAAATCTCTGACGCCATCCATTGCATAAAACCAGGAGCCATTCTCATTTTGTGAGGACAGCACGAAATTCAGGTTTCTTTTGGCCACCTCGAGATAGCGTGGCTCCGAAAGCTCGATCCCGGCTTTCGTCAGAAGGAAAGCTCGGTAGGCGCTCGCGTTGACAACGCCGCATCGGTCGTCTGGCGCAGGGGTATAGCCACAACTCGCCGCGTCGGGCCCTGTTTCCATATCACGGTAGGCGGTGAAGCCGTGCTTCGCGATCGAGTGCATGATTCGGAGCCACTTCGGATTCGCATCAATCGCATAGACGGCCGAGAACGCCTCGTACACATAGGGAAGCGTGGTTACAAGAGGCGTTCCTTCCTTGAAGGTGCCGTTCCTCGTCTCCCAGCTAAACGGATATCCCCAGCAATAGTCGTCGTAGCCCGGGCAGCGCGTCTCCTCGAGGATATCGAGGAAGTGAACGGCTCTACGATAGTATTTGTCATCCCTGTAGATTTGTGCGAGAAGCGCAAAGCCCATTGCGTAATGCGCATCAGCAATCGGTAAGCGCTGCGGCTTCCAGAAAAGACTTCGGGCCGAGGGCAGGAAGGCCTCGCAAAATATCATCGGAGCGACCGCAACCGTGCCAAGAAGGCGTTTGCGATAGTACAGAGCTTTCGCAGAGCGCCCTAAGTGGCTGGCGAAGAAACTTTGATGGTCGTACGAAATCTCACCATAGCCATTGAGCCAATTTGTGAAGCTCCCGAGGGAGTCTTCGATCTTGGCGACTAGAATTGTGTTCACGTTTTCTGTCTGACCGGACATAGCGTTCAGTCGGGAAGCACTTTGAAATTATCGATGGATTTGAACGTGAGCATGGACTTCAGAACCGCACGCAGCTTCCGCATCTGCTCCTTGCGATGAAACGCCATGAGCTCCTTGGAAATCGGCCTCTTTTTTCTCTGAAGCATCGCCCAGGCGTAGCCCGAACTCAGACCAATCCCTTCGACAAGATAGGGCGGCTTGGTCATCCGATATGTAACGCGAAAAAGCTCCCAGACCGGATGACCGCCAAGGTAATAATCCTTTTCACCGTAGGAAAATGCCGCAGCGAAAACGCCGCGTTCAGCGGTCCCCAAATGCCTATAGTGAAAGAATGACTTCTCCCGAAAGGATCGTGTCTTCCATCCGATCATGCGGGCGGTGGTAACCGCGATCCAGTCAATACCGCCGGCTTTGTTTGCGAAGTACCCGC
Source organism: Candidatus Acidiferrales bacterium (assembly GCA_049300435.1). Classification (GTDB taxonomy): domain Bacteria; phylum Acidobacteriota; class Terriglobia; order Acidiferrales; family UBA7541; genus Palsa-295. The sequence goes on from JBAQJS010000047.1 coordinate 71,927, forward strand.
CGATTTCCTCGAAGCACTGGCGCCGAAACATCTGGCACTGGCCCGACACATGGTTCTCCCCTTCAAAACTGTCCGTCGCGGAGCTGTAACCGCCCTCCTCCCTGAAAACGGTTCCCGCTACTCCGAGGCGGGGATCATCTTTGAACTTATTCAACAGGAATTCGAAGTGATCCGCGTCCAGCGAAACATCCGAATCTAGATTTCCTATGATTTCGTATTCGACATCCTTCAGCCTTTCCTGACCCGCATTGAAGGCGTGCACCTTTGCCGCAAAATTGCGCTCCTGCCGCACAGGACGATTCACCACCTCGATCCAGCCGTATTGTGCGGCATAGCGCTCCGCAATGGCCCCCGTCGAGTCCGTTGAACCGTCATTCACGATCACCCATTTCACTGGCACGACGGTCTGATGAATTACGGACTCGATCGTCTTCGCGATGAACGCTTCTTCGTTTCGCGCGGGGGTAACCAGGACATACGGCGGGAGGGAAACCCGTTGATCCATTTTATCCTCACTCATAACTGCAACAGCCACGCCGCCGTGATCGGCGCAGTCAATAGGGGTCTGCCGCTAACCTAGTCTATTCCTGACGAAGCAGGGGTTCGGTCTACGCTTCGAATTCGTCCGCGTGCTAGTTAACCCCAGGGCGCGGCTGTTGGGCATACACTTCGGACCGCTCCGCGGTGAGCGACTCGTCATATACCTCTTCCGGTTCGTACACGACGACGTGGCTGCCTCGATTCGAGAACTTCATCGGTACGCAGAGCAGGTTCTTCAGCCGCATCCGCAATTCGTTACGGCGCTCAGGTGGCACGAAGAACAACATGAAACCGCCGCCGCCTGCTCCGAGCAGCTTGCCGCCAAGCGCGCCGGAGCTGCGTCCTGCCTCATAAATCTCGTCGAGGTTCGCGTTGGTAATTTTTTGCGTCAGAGTTCTCTTTAGCTGCCAGCTTTCGTGCAACAAATGCCCAAATTCATTCAGCGAGCGATTCGGATTTGTGACGATGGCCTCGGCTTCCCCTACCATCTGATACATCAGATCCAGCTCACGCTTGCGCTGCGGAGTGGTTCTTATCTGCTCTTGCGCAATCTCGGAGGCCGTCCGGGAAAATCCCGTGAAGTACAGCGCGCAGTGTTGCTGGAGCGCCGCCAATCGGTCCGGCGAAGTCAGCACCGGCTTGACCTCGAAACTGCCGTCCATATTGAAGTTGATGCGATTGAATCCCCCGTACGCAGCGCTAATCTGATCTTGTGAGCCCACCGCCTCTCGAATCACTTCCTGCTCTACCTGGAGGGCATCGGTAGCAAGCGCGTGCTTATTGCGCATCTGGTCTTTAAGCGCGTACAGAGCCAGCAAGAGCCCTACCGTAAACGCCGAACTCGTTCCCAAACCAGTCCGCGCAGGCAGATCAGCGACGTGGTGAATCTCGACCCCTTCATCTACTCCCAGATACTTCAGGCACGCCCGGACGGATGGATGCTCGAACGCATCGTTTTGCGTGACATTTTCGATCCGCGAATACGAGACGCGGCTGTGGTATTCGAAAAATGGCGGTAGCCTACGGCAAGTGATATAGCAGCATTTGTCGATTGCGGTGGATAGTACCGAACCGCCAAATTCACGGTACCAGATCGGATAGTCGGTGCCACCGCCGAAGAACGATATGCGGAGCGGAGTGCGGGTCGTTATCATGTACTTCGTTTCCTTTTCTTCTGATGGAAGATCGGGGCTCGCGCGGCGGACTTAACTAACCGCAGGGGCTGTCGAAAAGGAGTCGATGGCGACCCCTTCCCGCTTCAAAATCTGGCGAATCGCATCAAGAAGCGATGACGCAACGAAATCAGCAATAATTGTCGCTTCAGAAATGCGTGCGCTTTCGCTGGACGTTGCATCCGTTACGACTACTCGAGCTGTCTTGCATCCAGCGTTCACACCAGCCTCCACATCGTTATCGGAATCGCCGATCATCCACGATGTGCGAAGGTCAATGCCGCGCAAGCGCGCCGCATTAAGCAGCATGCCTGGTGCGGGTTTCCGGCAATCGCAGGGAGGCTCGATTTCGTGCGGACAGTAAAACGTTGCATCAATCTGGGCTCCGGCTCGCGCCAAGTCGTCGGTCATTCGCTCATGCATCTTCTGAAGGTCAGCCTCAGTCATAAGCCCCTTGGCGACGCAGCGCTGGTTGGTGACGATGATGACGGAAAATCCCGCGTGGTTTAAAAGCGCGATGCCTTCGGCGACTCCGCGAAGAATATGAAAATCTTCCCATCGGGTTACGTACTCGCCCTCCGCGGGTCTTCGATTGATGACCCCGTCACGATCCACGAACACGGCTCTGCTCAACGCGCCACACCTCCCCGACCGATGTTAGCTCCAATCACGAATTAGGCGAAGCTGCCTGATAAAGACTCTGGCAGAGCGTCTGGGCCCGAGCGTAATCCTCGGGCGTGCCAATGTCGATGAACATGCCGTGCTGCTCGAGAGCGTACACGCCCTGTTCGAGCACCCGCGGAAACACGTCTTTTTCAAAGCTCTCTGGACCCTGCGGCACCTGGTCCAGTACAGCGCGGTTGAACACGTACACGCCGCCGTTTATGATGCCAGGAACGGTGGCTCCGGTTTTTTCGCTAAAGCCCACGACGCGATGATTGGCGTCCATATGAACGGTTCCGTATCGCGCCGCATCCGGAACTTTGCGTACCGCCATACTGACTAATCCCCCGTACTCCCGATGAAATTGAATGAACTGGCGTAAATCGAGTTCCAGAAATGAGTCGCCGTTCATCACCAGGAAGTCGGAAGCCTGCTTCAGGTAGCCTTCCGCCAGTTTCACCGCTCCTGCGGTTCCGAGCGGTCGCGATTCCTGCGAATAATCAATAGCGACGCCCCATTTTCTGCCGTCGCCGAATTCGTGTTCGATCTGGCTGGCAAGATGGCCGGTACACATCACGATGCGGCGGATACCTTGCGAGCGCAGTTGCAGAACGAGCAGCTCAAGGAAGGGCATGTTCCCAACGCGCGCCAGCGGTTTGGGTGTTGACGGCAGCACCGATTGCAAGCGCGTCCCGAGTCCGCCCACAAGCAGGATGGCGGGCGTGTCTTGTTGCGCCGTATCCAATCGCGCAGGAATTTTTGCTTCAGCGTCCATGTTAGGTGCGCAATTCACTTTAGATTCCGCGAAAATCAGGTCGCCGGCTCTTGACATCAAAGCGTTGCGTCCCAGTATCGCAACATAGACTCCAGCGTCTGTTCGATCGAATTCATCGGTTTCCAGCCCGTGTCCTTGCGAATCTTGCGTGTGCTGCCGAAGATAATCCTTTCGTCAGAGGGACGCATCAAGCGCCGGACGGGCCGGATCTCCGCCTTCACTCCTGACAACCGAATTGCGGTGCGCAACAGGTCACCGATTTCATGCGTGGTGGTTGCGCACAGGTTATAGGCCTCGCCGGGCTTTCCCTTGAGCGCCGCGAGGTAAAAGCCGCGCACCGTGTCGTTGACATCGAGGAATGCACGCCGCGGTTTCAGGTTTCCAACTTCGATCACCGGCTGCTGCTGGCCCTTCTTGATTCGAATCAGCTGGCGCACGAAATCGGAAGGGGCGTCGCTGGTCTTCCCCGGGCCCGTCGTATTGAAAAGCCGCAAATTAACCGCTGGGATTCCGTAGTCCAGGAAATATTCGCGTGCCAGCAGGTCCAGGCAAACCTTGCTGATCCCGTACGGATGCAATGGCTGAAGCGGCTGCTCTTCCGTCACTGGAATGGCCGACGCCAGCACGTGGCCGTATTCGGCGCTCGAGCACGCCGATACCACGACCGGATGCCGCTTCAAATGGCGCACCGCCTCGAACAGATACAACGAACCCATGATGTTGGACTCAAAAGTCTGGACTGGATTCGACCATGACAACGTGGGCAGGCTCTGCGCCCCGAAGTGAAATATGTGGCTCGGCTGATACTTTTCCAAGACTTGGGTAACGCGTTGGCCATTGCGCAGATCACATTGCGCGAATCTTAGATTCGGCAGCTTCGGAAGGGAAGCAGGGGCGTCCTGCAGATGTAATCCGATTACCTCCCAGCCCTTGGCCTGCAGAAATCGGACCATGTGGGAGCCGATAAATCCCTCTGCTCCTGTCACCAGCGCTGTCTTTTTCATCTGAATTCTGTTGTTGCCTTCATCGCAATTTCAGAGAAAGAAACAAGTCGCCGATCTCGAACTCATCGCAGACAGGTGCTCACTCCCTTTCCAGCGCTGCAGAGGCAACATTTAGCGGCGCCCCGCAAGTCACCGCGCAATTAACTCCAAATTTCTCCTCTTGGAATCCTTCGCATCGCTCTCGATGAATGTCTGGATTGCGGATATCAACTCGGGGGAGGCTGCCTGGGCTATCCTAGTCGGCGACGAAAGGGCCTCCTCGTGCTCCAGCTTCGCAATGAGATCTTCCGCGTCTTTCGCCTCGATGATGCCCGGTTTCTGTCCGAAGTGTCTAGCGGTCGCCACCTGGTGGTCGTTGCGATGTTCTCCCAAGTGGGCCCATTTGGGCATCACGATGATAGGCGTGCCTGCTTCCATAGCCGTGATGATCGATCCCATACCGGCGTGAGCTACCACGAGGCGCGCGGCACGAACGCGTTCGCGAAACTCTGACGGACTTAGGAATTGGACTGCCTCAATGTGCCGAGGCTCGTAGCGTGATTTTCCGATTTGCGCAAATATGTCCGACCTGCCTCGCAAGCCAGCCCATTCATCGATCGCGCGTATCAGTCGATCGAAAGGATCCGCGGAACCTACCGTAACGAATATCACAGGACCGCTCCGCTATAATGAGGGCCGCCTTGCTTGGCAAGATGTGGCCACTGTGTTAGCCACAAGTCAGCATATCGTCCGGCCATCGCGCCTGACATAGACAGTTGCTCAGCGTTTGCTATGCTATCCACCCAGACTGATCTCGCTCCGAAGAGCTTCCCCAGACGAATCGCAATATAGCCAGGAGCAGCGCCCGTGGAAATGACTACGTCAGGCCTCTCCCTGCAGATAATCCAAAAGAGTTCCCACGTGGCTCGAACTAATCGAGTCACCGTCCGACGCGTCGCATCGGAGATCGAGTAGAATTTGTAGTCGTGAACGTCAGCGCGGTATGCTTGGTCGACCGTTACGAATACAACTTCACAATGAATAAAAGCGGGCTGGAGCCGCAGGAGTTGAACCCAGTGGCCTCCTCCAGACGCGACAGCCAATAGTTTCTTCCGCTTCCGTTCTGGACTTACCGACATAGTTCGCTCAGCAATTCAACTAAGAAGCCCTTGGCAATATCCAAAAGCATACGTCTGCATCCTGGGGAAGCATTTGACACCCAGTCTAATGCGATCCGCAAGTGCGCGAACGTTTCTGAGGTCCAGCCGAGGATCAGAGCCAAACGCGGAAACCGCTAATAAGCGCCATCACCGAGTACGACGGCACGTGGAGTCTTCAAGAGAATTTGCACGTCAAGCCAAAGCGACCAATCTCGTGCGTACTGCAGGTCAAGGCGCACCATATCGTCGAAACGAACATGGCTGCGGCCGCGCACTTGCCAAAGTCCCGTCAACCCCGGCTTCACCTCGAGGACGCGGCGCCGATGCCAAATATCATACTCTTCGTACTCGTAGGCTAGAGGCGGCCGCGGTCCAACCAAGGACATCTCGCCCCGCAAGATGTTGAGGAATTGTGGCAATTCATCCAAGCTCGTACGCCGGATGATTCGCCCGATCCGGGTAATGCGCGGATCGTCCTTCATCTTGAAGACGGGCATGCTCCCGTCGTCTGTAATTCCGTCATGGGTGCCGTTAATTACGCCCTTCATGAATTCGCGGTGGATCCGGAGGTCGTTGTTCACTTTCATCGAGCGGAACTTGAGGCATGTGAAGGTCTTCCCAAACTGGCCCAGACGTTCTTGTTTGAAGAACACCGGCCCCTTCGACGTGACTTTGACGACCAAAGCGATCAACAGAAACAACGGAGCGCTGAGGATAAGGGCTACGCTGCTGCCGACTATATCCAACACGCGCTTCACGACGAGCAACTGTTTCTTCGACTTGTGCTGGTGGAGCAGGTCCGGATAGAAGGCGGGGTTTGCCGAGCCGTGCTCGTCCGAGTCTTCGCCAAAAACGTGAATAGACATGTAAATGTACTTGAAGTCCTGGGCGCTCACATTTAGCGCCAGCGCCTCCCGGACCTTGTCCAGGAGCTTGCTGACGGTGGTATCGGCTTCCGTGGCGCCGAGTTCCGTGAAGATAATCCCCAAAATAGAGTTTTGCTTATACCAGCCGGCGGGATCTGTCTCTCTCCGCGCCGTCTTGACGGCTTTAACAACGCCTTCCAATATCTCAGGCTTGCGGCCGGACCTATCTGCGCCCTCTGCATCGAGCAGAAGTAGAACGATCTTTTTCCCGGAGCGCTCCGCGCGCTTCCGATCCAGGCAAAGCATTCCCAGGAACAGCTCCTCAGACAGAATCCGCTGCATCACATCCGACGGATTTAAGCTGAGATGAGCGACGTCGCGCCGAGAATCTCTGACGTCACGAGAAAACGACCTCGCTTTCTCACGCACTACCTTTGAATTTGTCTCCATGGTTTGAATGGCAGCTCCGACGCCAGACGGCGTGTCCTCGTTATTCACTCGACAAGAAAAGTTCAGGTTTCAACCCGTAGCGCGAAAAACGGTATTCCAAGCGCATCCAGCAGATCCTAGGTGGGCCGTGGCAGCTGTGGACCACGACTCGCTACGACGGGCTTACCGCCGTCCGCCGCGCCAGTCCTTTGTTGAGGGCGCACCCTGCGAATGCTGCAATTCACCTACCAACCCGAAACGATCACCGCCAGGCGCGAATCTTTCGGAACTTCCGCTAACTCCTTCAATCTCCTACACGAACGCGGGTTGTCGGCCCACTTACAACATCCATCGCGGGGTTCCGTCGTGAAAACAGTGCGCTTAAGTGAAAACAAGTGCCTCAATAGTGAAATCCCATTCTGCTGGCTGCGGACGGCGGGGGCGCATGGAGACAAGCCATTTACAATCAGGAGATTGCAACCCACGGCCATGCCCGGCGGCGCGCCTAGCCCTCATCCGCCGGGTCCGGCAAAAGCGGGTCATCGAATGCTCGGCAAGCCTAATCGGTGGACTAGCAAACCGATGAGCCGGACTTGGCGCGTGGCGCGATTTGTAGCGCCTGGCTTATCCGATATGTCTGTACAGGAGATTTCCGAGGCCCGGCAGCAGAGCAGCGGGCGAGTGCGCGACGATGGCCTTGGCGGCTCGTGTCTTCCACGTCGCGCCCCGGGGTTCGAACCAGTGAATTGGATCGCTCGAAGGCGCGAATCGGAAGTATGTCAGGTTTGACAAAGTTGCGCCCCAGCGGCTCTTGAACGTAATCAGCCCGCTTTGATCTGCGTCCGAGCGACCCAGATCAAACATTTCTAACCCCAACGCCTTAGCGCGCTGGATCGATTCCCAGTAAAGACAGTGCATGCTCCCGAGCTTGTTAAATCGCGAATCGGAACCGCCGTACTTGTAAACGAGTGTGTTCTTGTGGCGCAGAGTGAGCATCGCGGCAACGGTTCGCCGCCCTTGTGACGCAACGCAGATTTGCAGCGCCGGACCAAAACACTCAATTAGATTTCGAAACCAGATCTTGGGCTGCGGAGGCACTCCATGGCGGCGGCGCGTGATGGTCAGCAGGTGATAGAACGTGTCCAGAATGGATTCGCTGGTGCCCTCCTGATACGTCAGGCCTTCACGCTCCGCCCGCCTGATCTTTCGCTGAATCGAATTCTTGTGAAAGCTCCGGAAAAGCGTCGGCAGGTCTGGCCTCAGGTCCAACCGATGAAGCGTGTACTTGGCGCTTGCGTGGCGCAACGGGTTGGTAAGGCTAGGTGATTCCAAAGGGCGAATTTCAATATAACGCCATGGCCCAGTTCGGGCCTCTTGCTGCAATTTCCGAACAAAGCATTGCAAGTCCCCGATTTCCCGCACCAAAGGCTCGCAGTAATCCGAAAATGGCAGCGACACCAGCCGTCGCCCGGTCAGCCAACTCTCAACGCGGCAGAACACGAGGCCGTCGTGCAGAGGTTCGGTGGGAGCGGACGTAGTATATGCAACGGATTCGTAACCGTAAGTTCTGCGCAGAGCCTCTAGCCACGGCCTCGAGTGAAATACCGAAGCGCTCGGATGCTCCTGCAGCAGCCCGTCCCAACGTGGGTCTGCCAGAGGGTGCAGCTTGTAGATTGCTCGGTCAGGCCGGCTCGATTGTGCCGCGACCGTTGCTTCCTCGGATAGAGTTTCGAGCATTCGATTTTGTCGGTGCGGGAGGTGTGCGTGCATCAACTTGCTTCCACAATCTCCCTGAAACCAGCGACACGCTTACCCAATCACGCGCCCGGCCGGACCTACAACGGCTCTCACAGAAGCGAAAGCTCAACCCGCCGCTAGACCGTGACGGGCGACGAAGACAATCGCGCCTCGGGTTTCCGCAACTGCCTCGCCCCGGAGGAAGAACCCAAAGGCTGAACGAAAGCCGAATCGATTTCGACGGCTACCGACCGTTGCAGCAGAGTCACCGAAAGAACCAGCCGATGGCCGCGCTTCACTTCCGTCAGGATGCCCTCCACACCGAGCAATGGCCCGGATTCAATTCTCACGCGATCCCCTGCCGCCAAGAACGGCCACGGCTGATGCGGGACGCCTGCCGCAACGAGGGTTTGCAACGCGCGAACTTCGGACTCGTCCACAGGGGAGGGCCCGTTGTTAAAGCTCACAATCTGCATCACGCCCGGCGTCTTTAAAATGGGGAGCCGATCGTGCGGGTCGAATCTGCAGAACAGGTATCCCGGAAACAACGGTGCATCAACTTCCTTGATTCGATCGGACCATCGCTTTCGCAATCGGTACAGCGGGAGAAATTTTTCGTAGCCCTGCCCGTGCAGCTGATTGGCGACGCCCGCTTCACAGCGCGAGCGCACCTGCAGCGCAAACCAGGGAAAAAGATCGCGTGTCTTGGTTTTCACGTCGCTACCTCACGTTTCGCGCGTTCATACCGTACCCATCGGCTAGGCAAGCTACCGCCATAAGAGTCACATTCAGGCTCTTTCGATTCCGGCATTGATCAAGCACGACAGTCGCCACTGGCACAAAGTCCATCAGAAAGCCTAAATCTATGAACCAAAACGCCTTAATTGTGGCATTTTGCTACCTCTCGGCTGCTCCCGCGATCCCGACACTTCTTGTCGTGAACATTACTATCCAAGAGTTCCAATTGTTTTCCTTGCCGTAAGTTGCTGAAAACACAATATATATTAACACTTCCTTCACGGCGATTCGCCTCCGCATACGCTCTGCGCCAAATTCCGTCATCGCAGGTCTGTCTTGGGCTCGACGCCCTCCGCGTCGCCGTATCGGTAGCCGTAAGCCGATGAATAATAAGCCCCATAGCCGTGGAGAGGCCCCACAGCGTTAAGCACCACCCCGGCAATATTGCGCCCCTGCAACTCTTGGCAGGCTCGCTGAGCAGTGGCAGCTGGCGTCTGTCCGGCACGAACTACCAGCAGAACGCCGTCCACCATATCCGCCAGTGCGCTCGAGTCGGCGACGGGCAGCAACGGAGCGGAATCCAGGATGACCCAGTCGAAAACAGGCGCGACGCGCTCAAGCAACGTCCTCATGCGCCCATTCGCAAGCAGCTCACTCGGGTTCGTCACCTGATTCCCGCCAGGAATAAAACACAAATTCCCTTCCAATCCGTGCTGGATGATCGCCATCTCGTCAACCTCCCCCCTCAGATAATCGGTCAGGCCAGGCGACGGAGGGGCCCCCAATGGCACGTGCAAGCGGGAACACCGCAAATCAGCATCGATAATCAACGCGCGCCGGTCCGGCTGGCGCACGATCGCCTGCGCAAGATTGTTGGTCACAAATGTCTTTCCCTCGGCTGGCACAGAGCTGGTGACCAACAGTGTGCGCAGCGTCTGGGAGGCTCGCATTTGGTACAGGCGTGAACGCAGGGTCCTAAATTGCTCCGAACCATGTGCTGTCAGCTCGGAATTGATGAAGACGTTCACGTTTGGATCCAAATGCCACTGCGGGTGCGCGCAATGTTTGCGCAGGTCGTCGAATCGAAGGTAGCCCGCGGCGGACGCAATGCCCGCTTCCGTCTGTCGAAAGTGATCTCCTCCGCGTTCGGGCACGGCGATCATAGGCGCCATGGCGCTCACCGCCGCCGAGGCCGTCAGCACTTCGGCACTGCTGGTTTGAACAGCCGCCCTTTCTTGCTCGGCCTTTTTTAAAGCTTCGTGAATACGACTCATGGCTTCCTTTCGCGCGCGGATGACGGCACGATATTGGCGTCGCGCAAACGACCGAGCAATTCATCCAAATTCTGGAGCAGAGCTTGTGCATCTAAGGCTTGGCTGGTTCCACCGGGGCCTCGCGCGGCTAAAATCGGCTCAATTTCGTCGAGTTGAAATTCCCGCGCCACTTCTTCAACGAGGTGCGCCGGCACGGGGCGCAGATGATCCACGTAGGCGTTGATAAGCGCATGCTCGCAGAGCAAGTTCACAACACGGGGAATGCCTCGTGAATAGAGATTGACGGTCTGAATCGCTTCCTTCGAAAAAATGGGCTCGCCATTGGCCCCCGCGATTCTCAATCTTTCCGCTATATAGCCAAAAGTTTCTTCCAGAGTGAGTGGCGCGGTGCGGCAGCGCAGTGTAATTCTCTGGCGGAGCTGGCGCAGTTGCGGAAGCTTCAGCTTCTCTTCCAGTTCGGGCTGACCCGTGAGCACGATTTGCAACAGCTTTTCCGTCGAAGTCTCCAGGTTCGTCAGAAGACGTATCTCCTCCAGCACCTGCAGCGACAGATTCTGCGCCTCGTCAACGATCAGGACCGCCGTCTCTCCGGCACGGTATCTCTCCAACAGCCAGTGATTCAATTTCAGCAGCACTTGGCTCTTATGCCGCGACTCGACCGGAATTTCAAAATCGGCCATCATGAAGTCAAAGAGTTGACTCACGTTGACCTGGGAATTAAACACAAACGCCGTCTTGACCCTCTGCCCGTGCAGCCAATCTAGCAGCCGGTTCAAAAGTGTCGTCTTGCCGGTGCCCACCTCGCCGGTCAGCAGAATGAAACCCTTGCGATTTTGAATGCCGTACGTCAGACCAGCCAGCGCTTCCTGAATCTGTTTGGTCAGGAATAGATAACGCGGGTCCGGATTGACGTTGAACGGACTTTCCCGCAGTCCAAAGAATTTCTGGTACATGTTCTCTTAAGCCCTCGCCCCGGCTTCTGCGCCCGCGTCCGGCAATTTCTGATTCGCAGGCCTCTTCTTTCCCTTCTTCGAGTCCAGCGGTTCGATCTCCGGCACCATCGCGAGGACAGGCAAACGCAGGGCCAACTCCACGTCCCTTTCCGTCTTGAAAGACGTGTCCTTCATCTCCAGAAAAAACGCGATCGCCAGTCCCAGCGCCAGTCCGCCGCCAAAGCCCCCCGCCGCAAACAGCGGCCGATTCGGAAACGACGGCTTGTCCGGCAGGTTCGCCGGGTCCAGCACGCTAAACTGCTCGCCTTCCTGTTTGCGCTCCAAGTCCACCGCCATTTGCGAGTCACTTTGTTTCTTCAGCAGTTCGTTGTAGGAATCGAGCGCCGTTTGATATCCGCGCGTGAGCTCCTTGTACTGCTGCTCGATTTCCGGACTGGACTGGATGCGCTCCTGGTACAAACCGATCTGTTTCCTGATTTGCTCCTGCTCTTTCGTTTTTGCCGCAATCACCAGGTCATCGCTGTGGACTTGTGCTCGGAGCTGCTGGATCTGGGCTGGCTCAGCCGCAATCTTTGGCCCCTTGTTGTTGCCCTGGGGCTTGTTCGGCCCCTCGCTTTCCGCGATTCTTTTCTGCAGGAGCGCGATGTCATTCTTCGCCTTGATCACGTCCGGATAATCGTCGGTGTAGCTGGACTGCAGCGTGGTTAGGTGTGCCTGCAAGGCGACGAGCTGTTGTTCGAGCGTCTCGGGATTCTGCCCCGTCTGCGACGCCTGCCAGGCGGCGACTTGCTGCGAAAGCAGCGATTCAGTGAAACTTTTGTCCTGCTGCGCGCGCGCCAGCGCCTGCGTCGAAGCATCCAACTGCGACGTCAACCCGCTCAGCAGATTCAGGTTGGTCGGCTCGTCTTCCGGCAATACGCCGAGATGGCGGCTCTGGAATGCTGCGAGCTGGGCATCCCGTTCGTCCAAACTCGTCTTGGCATCGGCCAGCTGTTGCGCCAAAAATCGCGTGGTCACCTCGGAGTGCTGCTGTCGCTGGAGAAGATTCTGCTCGATGAATAATGACGTAACCGCCGTGCAGACTTCCTGTGCGTTGCGGGCATTGTCCAGCGTGACGGCGACGTAGAATCCGGGCAGTTGCTGTGCGCGCGTGTCCGTCATCGGCGCGATCGGTGTCACCTCGATCACCTTTTGCAAGCGCAGCACGAGATCGTCCATCGACTCTCGGTTGAGATCGCGCGGATACAAATTGAATTGCCGGATAATCGGTTCCAGCCGCGATCGGCTCAGGATTTGCTGTTGCATGCTGGCCAGCCGCTGGTTGATGTCGGTCGTGTCCAGCGGATCCACGATCTTACTGGAGACCGACTGCTGCTCGACCAAAACGAGCGTCTGCGACTTGTATTTGTTAGGCAGGAAGCGCGACACACCATACGCCAGTGGCGATCCAACAAGCGCCAGCACCACGACCAGCACCCAGCGGCGCCGAAGCATCGCCATGTAATCTGCCGGAGTTAATTCTCGCTCGGTCATCCCATCCTCTTTCGTCAAGTCTCGACGTGCGGAACGAACCCTCTTAAAATGGGATCGGTTGCTTGTGCAAATTAAAACCGAATACGACTTGATTTCGCGTCAAACTGGAGGAGCACGCGGCTCCGACGCACGCGTTCATATTGTTGGTCTGATACTGCAACTGATAATTCACAAATACGTCCATGGTGCGCCCTAACGGATGCGTCAAAGTTACGCCCGCAAACCAGTAGTTATAATTCTGCTGCGTCGAGGAGGACGTTGCGACTACCCCGAATCCACTGTTCCGGGAATACCCCACGCTCCACAGAGCATTGAATGTTCGCGACAATTGCTGGTTGACGGTTCCGTTGACGACATCCGTCTCCGCCCCGTTCAATAAACCCGACCCGCCGGTCAAACCGTGGCTGTAGGCGGCGGCGAGCACGGCGCGACGAAGCCGATAGACCAGCGATGAGTTCAACGACCAGTAAAGCGTCGAAACTGAATTCGCCGCGGGAGTGGATGAAGACGTCGAGCCCACAATCGGCTCGGTGGACGAAACGAATTGCGGCCCTGCCGCGATCTGGAATGCCAAGCGTCCGGTGATACGTCGGCCATAGGAACCCTGAATCGTGTTGGTATTAATGGACTGGTCCAAACCGCTGTATCGGTAGGCGCTGAACTGATACGAAATCGCAATCGTGTCTTTTCGATTAAGCTGATAGTTATAGCCAGCCTGAAAACTGGCGTCACCGAAATCTGCCAAATCGTCGTCGAAGTACCGCAAGAGCGCGTAGCTTCCCAAAAAAGTTAGCGAGCTTCTCGGTGATAGCTTGGTGTCCCACTCAACCGCTGTCGAGCTGGTCAGGTTTTGCCCCGGCGGCGCCAGGATTGATTCACCAGCAGTCAAGCCGTTTCCCAGGGTCAAACCCCCGCCCGCGGGAATTCCGGAACCCGCCGTTCCGGCGAACCCAAAGGAAGATTCCGGAAGGTAACCGAGCTGTTCAAACACCGACAATTTCGAGCGGCGAAATGAAAGGCTGTCTTTGAACGCGAGCTCCTCGATCCCTCCGCTTTCCATTTCTCCACCGTTTGAAACGATTCCCCCGCCCGTATAGCTCAAGACCATATCGGACACGCCGGATGTACGGTGTATGTCAACCCCGCCAAGCAACGACGCCCAAGTTCCCCAATCGCCGCCTCCGGACGAAAGTCCGGGGTTCGAATCCACCGCCCCCGCCACCGACACGCGGGGCTGCCAGTAGCTATGGCCGAGCGGAATTGTTCCGAGTGACAGGTCTTCGGCGCCGGTGAGAGATCGTGTATCGGGAATCACCTGTTGCGAGTCCGGCGTTTCATCCTCGTCTCCATTGTCCGCGGCGGATGCCAGAGGCGAACGAATCGCTGGAATGGGGGTCATGGGCTGCTGTTCCTGCTGCGAGTCAGTGGGCTGCTGTTGCGCACGCGCCGCAGTGCCGCTCAGCGCCATCGCGCCGATCGCAACTACCGAAATGTATTTTAGACGACCGATCATCTTCGCTACGGCACCACGATGGTGTCGCCAGCCTTAATCGCAATGTCCTGTTCCGGCTTCTTTCCGCTAATTACGTCCTTGTAATTGAACGGATACTTCACTTGCTTTCCGTTTTCCTGGCGAAGCACGTAGATGCTCTTCATCTTTGCAAACTGCGTGAATCCGCCGGCGCTGGAAAGCGCCTGCAGAATCGTCATGCCGGGCAGCAGCGGAAAAGCTCCGGGCCGCGTCACTTCCCCGAGAATATAGACACGCTGGCTATTGATGGTGGTCACGATCACCGTTACCTGCGGATTGGTGACATATTTCTTCAGGCTCTCCGTAATCTGCGTCGCCAACTGCGCCGGTGTCAGGCCGGCCGCCTGCACGTCATGCAGCAGCGGCAGCGAGATTTTTCCGTCCGGCCGAACAGGCACCACGCGCGAGACATCCGGCTCCTTCCACACGCTGATATCCAGCACGTCTTGTGCGCCGATAACATAATTGGGATCGGCCGTTGCGGCCGGCTTCTTGGCTTCATCGTTCGCCATCGCCGGAATCTCTGGCTGCGCGGCCTTCTTGGGACTGGACTGCTCCTGCCCGCGTGTGGGAATCACTCCCGCCGCCAGCAAGACAATAAGCAACAATTGCAATCGTCTGGACATCTCGTCTCCTGCCACTAGTCGGCTTCGGAATCCTGCACGCCGATCTGTTTCAATTTATAAAGCAGCGATTTATAGCTAATCTGCAGCTCCTGCGCGGCGCGCTTGCGATTCCAGCGCGTGTGCGCCAGCGCCTTCAGAATCATTTCCCGCTCTGCTTCGCGCGAGGCCGCCCGCGAGGCTGCCTTCAGCGAAAAGGCTCGAGCTTCCCGCTGTTCCACCCGAGGCTCCGGTAGCGCGGACGTCAGTTCGGAAACCGCGAGCTGCTCGTCACCGAGCGCAATAATTTTCCTTACCACGTTTTCCAGTTCGCGAATGTTTCCAGGCCACGAGTGGTCCAGCAGCATCCGTACCGCCCGAGGGCTCAGCGAAGGCCGCGGGCGCCCGAATAGCGCGGCGTGTTTGCTCAAGAAGAATTCCACAAGAATGGGAATGTCTTCGCGGCGGTCGCGCAGCGCCGGCAGCCGCAAACAGACCCCGTTGATCCGGTAATACAACTCGGTGCGAAACCGCCCCGCACGCATTTCCTCGTCCAGGTTCCGGCTGGTGGTTGAGATTACCCGTGCGCAAAGCATTCCGCGTCTGGTACCCGCAGTTCCATCCGGTAGTGCGTAAAGCAAATTCCGTTGGCAAGCGGCATCGAGTTCGCTGATTTCGTCGAAGATGACGCTGCCCGTGGAACCAGCGCCGCCGTCTTCGCTGCGGCTTCCATCCAATTGAAGTTCGGAAGCAAGTTGCGCGGGGCTCATCGCGGCGCAGGAAACGGTCACCACCGGTCGTTCCGACCGCGCTGAGAGTCGGTGAACGCGGTCCGCAAACATCGCCTTGCCCGTGCCGCTTTCGCCAACAAAGAGAACCGGGATATTGGTCGGTGCAATTTCCGCGACCACGCTCTCTAGGGTCTGCATGGCCGGGCACATACCCGTCACGAAACCTCCATCCTCGCCAACCACTACGCTCTCGGACTCATTGCCGGTCATTGGGCTCATTTGCCTTCGCCAGTACAGCTTCCTACGCGCAGCCGTCCAGGCCGATAGTACTCCCAGACACCTAGCGGGATGATGCAATGCAGTTGCCACGCCTCGCTGACGACCAGTGGCCCGCCGTTCGCTTCGTAAGTTATTTATTTGCAGGAGGAAAGCCGTGCACGTGGCTGTGCGCGCCATGCCGACTCCGAAGTGCTGTCCTCGGAAATCCCAGTAAGATTCCACGAATGGGCAAAATACTTTCCCTTTGTCCCTTTTCACCGGGAGTTTGACAGTTTCAAAACTTGCCCCCAGACTAGCGGTATCGTTCCGTTAAGTCGTTCAGTTTCAATTGTATATGGCAATCTCTCAGCCTCTAGGTTTTGGGCTCAGTCCCGGCCCTTTGCGATTCCTAGCCTTAGCCCTCGCGCACAATCCACGCGAGTTTCACTTTCTGCGTAACGCATTTGTAAACAATCACTTACACTGGTTTCGTATCCATCAACCCGTAGCCCCGCGAGGACTCTGGATTGCTCCCGCCCGAAGGTGTAAGCTTTCATGGTTTCTTCATATGCTTCGAGTTCGCGAGGGGCGATGAACTGCGGCAAACGCTTGTATCAAGGGATCGCGCTGCTGATAGCGGCCTCCATTCTGGCAGGGTGTACTCGTGACCCCAACATCCTGAAGCAGAAGCACTTCGCCAGGGGCGAATCCTATTTTCAACGCGGAAAATATCAAGAAGCCTCGATCGAATTTCAGAACGCCATCCAGATTGATTCCAAATTCTCCCAGGCGCACTACGAGCTAGCTCAGACGTACCTAAAACTGGGCGACTGGACCCATGCGTATCAGGAATTGATGCAGACGGTCACGATTAGCCCCGACAATCTGAAAGCGCAGCTCGATCTAGCCGAACTATTGTTGGCGGCGCGCAAGATTCCGGAAGCTCGCGACCGTGCCTCGATCGTGCTGCAAAGCGAACCGCAAAACGCGCAGGCGCAGACAATCGTTTCCAACGCGGATGCTGCGCAAGGAGACCTCCCCAAGGCTTTGGCGGAAGCGCAACGGGCCGTCCAGATGGATCCGAATCGCTCGGAAACCTTCATGAATCTCGCTGTCATTCAGGAAAATTCGCAGGATCTGGCCGGTGCCGAGCAAAACTATCTGAAGGCGGTTTCCCTGAGCCCGAAATCGTTGCCTCCCCTTCTCGCGCTGGGCGGATTCTACCAACGCCAGAAGCGCTGGCCTGAAGGCGAAAAGTCGTATGAGGCGGCGATCGCACTGGACCCCAAAAGCGCCGCACCTCGGGGGTCACTCGCCATGCTGTATCTAAGCGAAGGGAACAAGGATGCGGCCGAGAAGGTTCTTCAGGACGCTAAGTCCGCCCTCGGGGACGATCCCGCCGGATACCGTATGCTCGCCGAGTTCTATTTGAATCAGAAGGAGTGGGATAAAGCTCTTGCAGCGCTTAGCTCACTTTATTCCGAGCATCCCAGGGATGCCGTCGTTGGTAGAATGTACGCTGAACTCCTGATTCAGCAGAAGCGCCTGGACGACGCCTCCAAGGTTACCGACGCGCTGCTAAAGAACGCGCCCTCCGATCCCGGCGCCATGACGCTGCAGGGTCAGATCCTGATCCGTCAGGGAAAAGCCACCGACGCCATTCACGTCCTCGAGCAGGTCGTAAAGAATTCCCCGGACAATGCGATGGCGCACTATCAATTGGGCCTCGCCTACAGCGCCACGCAAAATCTCGGCCAGGCCGAATCCGAATGGCGGCTGGCTATGAGGCTCCAGCCGGGCATGACCGAGCCTCTTCGCGCCCTTGCCTCTCTTGCCATCCATCGCGGCGACGAGTCCTTGCTCGAAGAAACCGGTGGAAAGCTGATGATGCTCGAGCCGCGCTCCCCCGAAGGCTACATCCTGCATGGACAAGCCCTGCTGATGAAGAAGGATCCAGCAGGCGCTGAGGCCGATCTGAAGAGAGCGATTTTAGTGGCGCCTGACAATGCCGCCGGCTATGCGCGCATGGGCGACCTGCGCGCAGCTCAGAAGAAATATGAAGAAGCGCAGAAGTACTACTCCGACGCTCTGCAGCGCAATCCTTCTGCCACCGATGCGCTCGCCGGCCTTCTGAATATCGCTCTGGAGCAAAAACAGCCCGCGGTCGCTTTGCGAATCGTGCAGGACCAGATCGCCAAAGTTCCCGACAACAGTGGCTTCTACGTCTTGCTCGGGCAGGTAGAGCTTCGCAATCAGGACTCCGCCAAGGCCGAGCAGGCTTTCCAGAAGGCCGTGGATCTCGATAAGAACAACGTCAACGCCTTCCTGATGCTCTCCAGCGTTCAGGTTTCTCGCGGCTCTGTTGACCAGGCCATTGCCGGTTACCGTGCCGCGTTGCAAGCCCATCCGCAGGATATTCGCATCTGCGTCGCGCTGGCCCTTCTCCTGGAATCACGCAATCAATGGCAGGAGGCAGAGGATTTGTACAACAAGGCACTGCAGATCCAGCCCGATTATGCCTTGGCTGCCAATAACCTCGCGTATCTGATGCTCGAGCATGGTGGCAACGTCAACGTCGCTCTCTCGCTGGCGCAAATTGGCCGTAAAGGTATGCCTGATTCGCCCAATTCGGCCGACACGCTCGGCTGGGCCTACTATCACCAGGGCGTCTATAGCGCGGCGATTGATCTGTTTCAAGAAGCCATCAAGGCCCAGGAAGCAATCAAGGGTGGTTCGGAAAATCCCACTTACCACTATCATTTGGGCATGGCTTATCTGAAGTCCAACAACCCCGATTTGGCAAAAAAGCAGCTTCAGTACACGCTGCAAATTAGCCCGAACTACAGCCAGGCTGACGAAATCAAGAAAATCCTCGCGCAATAGGCAGCGCCGGCTCGCAAAGTGAAAGGCAGAATCGGGGGCGTTGCAGGGCTCGGCAGCCCGCTCGCCGGCACTCACACCGCTCCCGGGTCAACGTGGCGAGCCATGCATTTGGCGCGCGGGCAGGCATCCCGTCGCGACCGGGCTCGCTGCCCAAATACTGACCGCCCTGGCGCGTCGGCTGCAGTAGAATGCGCACGCCATCATGGATCCCAAGACCAGGCAAAAAGTTCTGCGGCTCTTGACCAATGGCATGTACATCCTCACGTCCCGTAGCGGCAAGCGATTTGGCGCCGCGACGATCACCTGGGTTTCGCAGGCATCCTTTAAGCCGCCTTTGTTGATGATCGCGCTGCGCAAAGACGGCAGCGCGTTTCAGTGCGTCGTCGAAAGCCGCGCTGCCGTGCTGCACGTGCTGGACAACAGCCAACAGGGCATCGCACAGAAATTTTTTGCGGCGAGCGAGGAATCCCAGGGCTTGTTGAACAGCGAGCCATACTCCGAAGGAACGACAGGCGCACCGGTCCTGGAAAACCTCGGCGCTTATCTGGAATGCAAGGCTCTGGAAATCCTTGAAAAACACGGTGACCACGCGATCGTCGTATTCGAGGTTCTGAACGCGGTGCTGCGCAGAGATGTCGTGCCGCTAGCGGTCGCTGGTTCTCCCTGGCAATACGGGGGTTAGTTCCCGAAACCGCCAAGACCCTCATCTTTCCGACCAACAATTTCGTCTTGTCAGCATTTACGATCACCGAACTGTACCGCTGCCGCTGGCAAGTCGAGCTCTTTTTCAAATGGATCAAGCAACATCTGCGGATCAAAGTCTTCTTCGGAACTTCGGAGAACGCGGTCAAGTCACAGATCTAGACGGCCGTCTCGGCCTACGTCCTGGTCGCCATCGTCAAGAAGCGATTGCATCTCTCGGCCAGCCTGTATGAAATCCTACAGATCCTCAGCCTGACCATGTTCGAGAAAATCCCATTGGATCAATTACTTGCACAAACGATCAGCGACCAAATTCGACCTATTACCGACAACCAGTTGATTTTGTTCGCGTAACGTTGAGACACTACTGTAATCGGGACCGAACTAGTAGTATCGGAGCAGGGCCTGGGGGGATCAGTTACACAGACACACCAGCACGCGGGAGTCGTTAAACGGGGGAAAAAGAGCCGCCGCACGCTCGCTGATCTCGGCGGCCTGTGTTCCGGTGGCACGTCCGTTCTGCCCATGGCAGGGGAACCGTGCAATCCGCGAGACGGAGCTCCAAATCTGATCTTCCGGCTGCTGAACCTCGAACCCGGTTTCCTGCCCCGTTGTTTCCTATTCTCCATCGCGATGGTCGTCGCCTTCTTGTTTTTTACTCTTCCAGGGTTCTCCCAAGAGTCACCGGAAAAGCCTTCTTCCAGCCCGGTACCCCTTCCGACGCAAGCTAAAACCGGAGACCAACCGGCTGCCCAGAATGACCCTCAGGATCAAAACAGCGGAGTTCCAAAAGCGACAGAGAAGAGTAAGAACGACCGGATGTTTTACGTGATGCCGAACTATTTGACTGTGGATAATCAGGCGCAAGTGGAACCGATCTCCTGGAAAGAGAAATTCGCCATCACGGCCAAGGGCGCCTTCGATCCATATGAATTCGTGATCGTGGGTGTTGTGGCCGGCATCCGCCAGGCGGATAACACCTATCCGGCGTTTGGACAGGGTATGGAGGGATATGCGAAGCGGTACGGAACGGCATTCGCCGATCAAGTGGATGGCAATATCATGGTGGGCGGCGTTTACCCCTCGATCCTAAGAACGGATCCTCGCTATTTTCGATTGGGAAGGGGCGGCTTGGGTCACCGCTTTGGCTACGCCATCAGCCGTATTTTCGTCACCCGTAAAGACTCGGGTGGAAGTATGTTCAACGTTCCCGAATTTGCAGGCAACGCAACAGCGATTGCGATCTCTAACGTCTATTATCCTGCGGCCGACCGCGGCGTTTGGCAAAGTGTTAACAGCTGGGGAGTGCAGATGGGCATCGACGCCTTCGGGAATGAGCTGAAGGAGTTTTGGCCGGATGTTCACAGGCTTTTGCGGAAAAAGAAGAGCTCGCCACCTCCGCAGCAGATAGCCAACGATTGACTCGGTAGGAAATGTTTGAAGAGCAAAGAAGATCGGGCCGAAAGTGAAAGTACCGACGTGAGGGAAGATTTGAAACCGATTCGATCGTTTTGCATGGCGGTAGCGCTGGCGGGGACGTTGGGAACTGCGTGTGTTCGAGCCCAGGAACCAACGAACACGCGAGAACAATCCCGAGAGGGAACGGTACGATTGCGGCTGGATGGCGTTTCGCTGCTCAGCCAGGATCCTCAGCAAGCGGGCACGACAACGAACGGAAAGTCCTCATTACCGGACGCGCCGACGCCCCAAACCAACCCCACCGATCCGAATACCTCCAATGTCCAGTACGGTAAACAACCCAAGAGAATTCTGGGGATCATTCCCAATTACCGCGCGGTGAGCGCCAACACCCATTTGCTTCCGCTCACTATCCAGAAAAAATTCTGGCTGGCCACGCAAGATACATTCGATTATTCCAATTTTCTACTGGTGGGAGGGCTCGCGGGAATTTCGCTGGCCCAAAAATCGGAGCCGTCTTTTGGGCAAGGCGGTGCGGGATACGGCCGGTACTATTGGCACATTTTTGTGGACGGCGGAATCGAGAACTACATGACGGAAGCGATCGTGCCCACGCTGACGAGAGAAGATCCCAGATACTACACACTGGGCAAAGGCCCATTCCTCAAGCGGACCGGCTATGCGCTGAGCCGCCTGTTCATCACCAGGACCGATGGGGGAAAGAAAACCTTCAACATTTCGGAAGTCGTGGGCGCTGGAGCAGCCGCGGGCATCGCCAATACGTATTACCACGACCAATCCAATGTTTGGGTGAAAACGTATCAGCGTTGGGGAACAGAGGTGGGCTTGGACGCGGTGTTCAACCTATTAAAAGAGTTCTGGCCGGACATCAATCAGGCGGTATTCCACGGAAAATACTAATCCCGGGGCTGGGTATGCGCTCGTGCCACCATTCGTCGGTCATTGCCGTTCCGTATGCCGTAGGCGATTGCGACAGACAGTAAAACAACAAACACCATCCCGACAATTATGGAAATCCACCGATGGCCACTGTGGAAATCGATCTCGTTGAGGAATTTAAGCAAGGTGTCAACGCACTCAAGAATGGGTATCCGCAGAAGGCCGTTGTTCACTTGCGGACGGCGTTTGAATCCGAGAAGCACAACCCTTTCTATCTTTCGTTTCTCGGACTGGCGATCGCGCGTGCCGCACGCAAATGGGATCAAGCCGCGGAGCTCTGCGAGATCGCCGTACAGTTACTACGAAACGAGTCCCAGTTCCATTTGAACCTGGCAGAGGTTTGTGCGTCTGCGGGCACCGGGAAAAGGCACTCGATACGCTCGACGCAGCTCTGGCATTGTTCGGTGACGATGAGCGATTGAAACGCGCGCGAAGCAGCGTGGAGAAGCGTCGTTCTCCGATGTTGCCCTTCCTCACGCGCGACCATTTCCTGAATCGCACCTTTGGCAAGTTACGACACCGCACATTGAAACGCCTCGGTGAAGAGAACACCCAAGACGAAAATCCGTCCAAGCAAAAGAAATCACGCACCGTACCGTCCGCACACTTTCGCGGAAGATGGCCTGTGCCAGCACGGTCGCAGTGGTCGTGCCGTCGCCTGCAACGATTTCCTTCGCCACGGTCACGCCGTCTTTGGTAACAGGCAAGACGCCGCACCGGGCCACCCATGCCACCCCCGACCGACGATTCGCAGGCGTTTCAACCAATCCGTCTGTGCGAGATGATTCGCTGAGTGCACCCCAATAACGAAAATTGCAAAACGAACTATCTATCGTCCATAGAATCAATGGCTACAGCTATTCCCGTCGCGCGGAATCATCTAAAGGAACGAATTCGGACGAAAACTCTTGTAACGATAGCAGTCGCGACGTCCTGAGTCTCGCGCACGTGCCACCCCGGATTCCACAACCGCTTTCGCGCATTCCGGGCGCGTCCGTTGGAATCTCGTTGAGCGCGGCACGCCAACTCCATTATAATTGCATGATTTGCCAAGGTAGAGGGAGCCGCAGACATTCATGTTGAAAAGCATTCAGCAACGCGACCTGAACCGAAACCGCTGGGTCAAGATCGGGATGAGTATCCTGCTGGGGGTCATTTGTGTCAGCATGTTGGGCTACCTGATCCCGGGCATGGGCAGCGCCGCTTTCACGAATAGTCCCGATGCGGTCGCCACTGTCGGCGGGCAAAGCATCACGACGACGGACGTGCAGCGTCAGTTGGACGCCGCCCTACACGGGCAGTCGGTCCCCGATGTCTTGAAGGGCCTCTATGCCAAACAAGTTCTGGACCAACTGATTTTCAAGCAAGCTCTTTCCCTCGAAGCGCAGCGGCTGGGCCTTCGCGTTACCGACCAGGAACTTTCCGATCGCATCAAGCAGATTCTCCCCGCGGCGTGGAGTGGCGACACCTGGCTCAAAGACCGCTACGCCACTGAAGTGCAAACGCGTACGGGCATGTCCGTTCCCGATTTTGAAGACTTTCTGCGCGATCAAATGCTGCAAGACAAGTTCCGCCAGCTGGTCACTGACGCGATCACCGTAAGTCCCGCGGAAATTCAAACTGAATTCCGCCGCCGCAACGAAAAAGTTCAGATTGAATATGTGCTGATCAAGCCTGCGGACCTCGCGTCATCTATTCAGCCCACGGACGCTGAATTGTCCGCCTACTACACCAAGCATATGGGGCAATATCAAGTTCCCGAAAAACGTTCGGCGCGTTTTGCCTTGCTGGATCTCGCGAAGCTGCGGGCGGCTACTACCGTCAGCGACGACACCTTGCGGGCCTATTACAATTCCCATATTGACGATTACAAAGTCGAGAACCGCGTTCACGTGGAGCACATCCTGTTCAAGACTGTCGGCAAGACCGACGCCGAAATCGCGGAAATCCACCAGACCGCGGAAGAAGTTCTCAAGAAGGCCAAGAGCGGCGCGAATTTCGAAGATCTGGCTAAGAAATACTCCGAGGATGACGGCACCAAGGCCAAGGGCGGCGATCTGGGTTGGATTGTCGAAGGACAGACCGTTCCTGAATTTCAGCAGGCGGCTTTCACCCTGCCGAAGGGGTCCATCTCGGATTTGGTCAAGACCCAGTATGGCTTTCACATCATCAAGGTTTTGGACCACGAACAGGCTCATACCAAGACGTTCGACGAGGTCCGTGGCACGATTGAGCCGATCGTGCTCGACGAAAAAGTAAGCGCGGAGGCTAACGACATCTCTGACAAAATGGCCTCGGCCATCCGCCAGTCGAATCACCAGCCGCTCGATGATCTCGCGAAGAAGTTCAACTTGACTGTAGTTGAATTGCCGCCGGCCGCTGTCACTGACCCGGTGACGGCCTTCGCCAATTCTCAGGACCTGCGCACCGCGGTATTCCAGCTCCGTCCCGGCGAACTGAGCCAGCCTATCCAGATTCCGCAAGGTTTCGCCATTGTTACGCTAAAGGACATCCAGGCGGGGCATCAAGGCGCCTTCGCCGAAGTTCGTGACCGCGTGCTCAACGATTATCGGCAGGAAAAATCGCTGGAATTGGCGAAATCCAAGGCGGAGGATTTGGCCAAACTGGCAAAGGGCGGCGAAGCCTTCGATAAGGCCGCCAAGTCTCTCGACCTCGCCGTAAAGACATCCGATCCTGTCTCCCGAACCGGTTCAATCCCGGACGTGGGTTCCGGCCAATCCATTGATGCCGCCTTCTCCATGTCTGTGGGACAGATCAGTGACCCCAAGAATGTCTCCGGCAACTGGTTCGTGTACCGTCTTGAGTCTCACGAGGCCGTTAACGACGCTGCAGTAGTACTCCAGGCCGACCAAATTCGTCAACAGTTGCTCCAATCCAAGCAGGCTGGGGCGTTCGACGCCTTCCGCGTGGCTCTTGAGGACCGGCTGAAGAAGGAAGGTAAGCTGACGATCAACCCGGACGTTATGAAACAACTCACGGGCTCGGTTCAGATGTAAGTCTATGTAAATACACGTCTTATTTGATAGGCACTCTCCTCTTGCCGTGCGCGCCCCTCTTCGCTAGACTATTCTCATCCGCAGAGCCTGCCCCGTAGCCAGCGGGGTCCTTTCCCTGGTCACTCGGGGATCAAGGGCAGAAGCCTTCCTAGCCCTTTATTGCCTGGTGCTCAACCGACAGTCGCTCTTAAGGAGTGTTCCTATGGCACTGAAGAATTCCAGGACGGGAAGGCTTGTAGCGGTTCCTTCACGAGTAAAGCGCGGACGCCGCCAGGCAGTTGCGGCCGAAGTTGCGGCGTCTGGCAGCAGCGGGAAGTTGAGGAGCGTGATGTCCACTAAGAGCAGTGCGTCTGGAAACCTGTACTATTGCGCGATGGAGAGGAATCAGAACGGAAAGTACAACATCCGCATTCGGGCGCTCTTCGTGCGTGGTGGGTGGTCCCTGTCTGTCTATTTTCTCGCGTCGTCCTTCAACGCGGCGATGAAGAAACTTGAAGAATCGCTGCAGGTCCTGCAGAAAAGCGAGGCGCGCCTGCGTTTCTGGGGCGTGGAGCGCTCCGACGACCCGAATTTCGCCGGCGATTTGCTGCAGGGATTTGGGCTATGGCTGGACCGCCGCCGCGAATTCCCTCGTAAAGTCGCCGAAATGAACGTTACCAGCGAGCGCGCGGTTCCCGCATCGCTTCTCGCGCCAATCCGGCGGGTGCTGGCGGATTCAGTGTCTCAGGAGCGGGAGCGCGCTTTTTCGGCCGCTGTGGGGGATTAAAGCTCCCGCGCAAGCCGGGCGAGGGCTACTTTTCCCGTACAAGCACTTCGCCCTGCGCCAAAACAACATCGTTCAGAGACAGGCGGTATTTGTAGGAACCCGGGTTCAGGCCCGGACGGGTAGGTCCGCTCACCAGCCGCACGCCAGGCGGCGCCTGGAAAACGTTGGAAGAAAACGGGCAGCGCTGTGAATCAAACTCGATCTTTACGTTTCCCGCGTTGGAAATCCACTCCGCCTGATCGCCTGGATCCAGCACCACTACTTCCGGCAAGACCCCAACCAACACACGCTTCTCCGCCAATTTGTCCTCGATTCAGTTTCCCGTGGAACATCAACGTTACCGAACAGGCGAGAGCCTCGCAGCGACGGTCGCTAAACCGCCACCGATCTGGTCATTGGCGCAGACGGTAGGCTAAATCCCGTTGTGCCAATCGCTAATATCCCCGCAACTTGTCCATACTTCCCGTCCGAGCGCGAAAATCGCCGCACACCGCCTACAAAAGACCCTTTACGGCCTCCACAATGTGCCGCGCTGAAATCCCAAAGGCGTCCACGAGCTCGTCCGGCTTGCCCGAATGCGGCATGCCGTTCACCGCAACCAGCTTGAACTTTGCCGGAGGTGCGCCCGCGGCTGCCAAAGCGTGCAACACCCCCTCTCCCAAGCCGCCCTCGGGCCAGTGGTCCTCGGCCGTAACCAAACGCCCGCCGGTCGCGCCTACTTCCGCTGCAAGCGCCTTGCCGTCGAGCGGCTTCACGCAATACAGGTCAATCACCCGAATCGCAATTCCCGCCGCTTTCAATTGTTCCGCGGCTTTCAGCGCTTCGTGCAGCGTCACTCCAGCTCCAATCACAGTCGCCTTGTCTTCCGCGCTCTTGCGCAGGACTTTGAAGCCCGGAACGGGGAACTTTTCGTCCTTTGAGTACAGGATGGGCATCTTCGGCCGCGAAGTGCGCAGGTAATTGATTCCCGCGCGCCGCGCCATCGCTTCCGTGAGCCGCTCGGCCGACACCGCATCGCTCGGATAAAACACTGCCGAACCGTGTATCGTCCGGAACATGGCGATGTCCTCCAGCGCCATCTGCGACGGGCCATCCTCGCCGATCGAAACGCCGCAGTGTGAACCGCACAGATTGATGTTCGCGCGGCTTATGGCGGCCATGCGCACGTTGTCAAACGCGCGCGACAGAAAACAAGCGAAGGTATCCGCAAAAGGCACCTTGCCGCGCGCCTGCAGCCCTACCGCGACGCTTACCAGGTTCTGCTCCGCAATGTAACCCTGCCAAAAATGGTCCGGGTACGCGTCTCCGAACGTCTCCGAAAACGTGGAATTCTTCACATCGCCCGATATCGCCACCACATGAGGATTCACGGCGCCCAGCCGCTTCAGTCCAAATCCGTACGCCTCGCGCGTGGCCACCTTTGCATCCGCCGCGTAATCCGGCGCGGGCGGCTCGGGAAAATCCGGCGGTTTCGGCAGGGACGTGCGTTCGTACGATTTCCCAGGATCCGGCGGCACGGTCGGTCCGCCGCCTAGCTCCTGAATCGCCGCCGCAAGCTGCTCCTTCAAGAAGGGCTTGCCGTGCCAGTGCAGCTGGTCCGCAACCAGGCTGAAACCATGGCCTTTAATCGTCCGCGCTACGATCGCCTGTGGCTTTCCCTTGACGGTCTTAGCGCGATCCAGCGCTGCCAGCACCTCGGCTACATTGTGCCCATCAACAACCTGGGTGTCGAAACCTTCGGACACAAATTTCAGTCGGTAGCGTTCCATGTCGTGCTGATACATGGTCGGTTCGCTCTGGCCCAGCCGGTTGATGTCCGCAATCACCGTCAGGTTGTCGAGGTTGTAGTGCGCCGCAAACGCGGCTGCTTCCCAGACCTGCCCTTCCGCCAATTCGCCATCGCCCGTCAGCACATACACCCGCGTGGGGCTCTTGTCCATCTTCGCGCCAATCGCCAGACCCGCGCCGACCGAAAGCCCCTGGCCGAGCGATCCTGTCGCGGCGTCCACGCCATGAATCCGCGGCGTGGGGTGGCCTTCGAGCTCGCTCGAAAACTCGCGCAGCGTCATCACCCGCGAAACCGGGAACACGCCCGCCTCCGCCAGCGCGGCGTAAAGCAGCGGCGCAGCGTGGCCCTTGGAAAGCACGAACCGGTCGTCGTCATTCGAATTCGCATTCTTCGGATCGAACTTCATCGCATGGAAGAACACGCTGGCCACCAGTTCGGCGGCGGACATGCACGAAGTGGGGTGTCCCGAGCCCGCGGCAGTAGTGGCCATCATCGAATAAATGCTCAGGCGCTTGGCCTTTTCTTTGACGTCGCTTACGGTGGTGGCAGAAGGTCCCGCGGAAGATGGCGCGCTCATGACAGCTCCTTTTACCCTTCGTTATTCGAGGCCATTTTACTCTCTTCGGCCTTATCTGGCGAATCTGTAATTCCCGCACCTCTTTGCCTCGGCGCCAAACACGAATTGCATTTCACTCCTTCTAAACGTACAGTTTTGTGTCACGCTGCACGCGCCCTGGGGGACTTGCATGGAAGCGATCTCGATCACCGTAAACGGCCGCCAACATTCCGTCGAGGTTTCGCCGGATACTCCGCTGCTCTGGGTCCTGCGCGACACGCTGGGCCTCACCGGCACAAAATTCGGCTGCGGCCAGTCGCTCTGCGGCGCTTGCACCGTTCATGTGGATGGCGAAGCCACGCGCTCCTGCACCGCGCGCATCTCCACCGTCGCAGGACGCAGCATCACCACGATCGAAGGTCTCTCGCCCGACGGCCAGCACCCCGTGCAACAAGCGTGGCTCGCGGATCAGGTTCCGCAATGCGGCTACTGCCAGGCGGGCATGATCATGACTACCGCCGCGCTGCTCGCGAAAAATCCCGCACCCACCGACGCGGACATTGACGACGCTCTCGGCGGCCATATTTGCCGCTGCGGCACTTACCTGCGCATCCGCCACGCCGTGCATCAAGCCGCCGACAGACATTCGTCCTCGAACGCCGCCGCGCCCGCCGCCGCGGCAACAGGCGGCGCCCGATGACCACGCTCAGAAATGCGCGCGCTCTGCAAGCTATCTCGCAATTGGCCGCCTCGGAAGCGCGGGACCCTAGCCCCGCCGACAAGCAAGCCAGAAACGGTCCTGCAGTCCCTGAATCCGCGCCTTCTGACCGAGGCAAGATCTCTACCAGAAAGCCCCTAGCCATCGCTTCACGCCGCGAATTCCTGAAATACAGCGCGACGGGTGCTGCCGGCCTGCTCCTCGCCTTCCATTTGCCGTCGCTCGCTGCCGCGGCAGAAGCACCCGAATCCGAAAAAGTCTTCGCGCCAAACGCCTACATCTTCATCAATCCGCAGGGCGACGTTCGCCTCGTCATCACTCGCTCCGAAATGGGCCAGGGTGTGCGCACCGCTCTCGCCATGATTCTCGCCGAAGAACTGGATGCCGATTGGTCCCGCGTGCAAATCGAGCAGGGCGATTGCGACCCGCAATACGGCGACATGACCACCGGCGGAAGCATGAGCATTCGCAGCACCTGGGACCCTCTGCGCAAAGCCGGCGCCTCCGCGCGCGATATGCTGCTCACCGCCGCAGCCGAAACCTGGAACGTGCCGAAAGACGAATGCAGCGCCCCAGGCGCGAGCGTCATCGTACACAAAAAATCCGCGCGAAAACTAACCTACGGCCAACTCGCGCTCAAAGCCGCCTCAGTCCCCGTGCCCAAGGACGTCCCGCTGAAGGATCCCAAGGACTACCGCATCGTCGGCACCAGGCGCCCCCGCGTGGACGGACAGCACATCGTCATCGGCGAAGCGCACTACGGCATTGACACAAAATTGCCCGGCATGCTCTACGCCGTCGTCGCCCGCCCTCCCGTCTTCGGCGGCAAAGTAAAGACGTTCGACGCCACCCGCGCCCTCGCCGTTCCCGGCGTAAGAAAAGTTTTCGCCGTCCCCGCCGTGGAAATGCCGCCGCTCTTCGGCGAAGATCGCAAGCCGGATTCCGGCCACCAGCATTACTTGTGGGGAGGAGTCGCCGTCGTCGCCGATTCCACCTGGCAAGCGATCGCCGGCCGCCGCGCTCTTTCGATAGACTGGGACAATGGTCCCGGGGCCACGGAATCCACCGAAAAGCAGCGCGCCGCGCTCAGCGAACTGCTGAAAACGCCCGGCAAGGAACTAAAGAAGATCGGCGATCCCGATGCCGCCGTCGCCAGCGCCGCAAAAACCGTCGAGGCCGATTACGAAACGCCCTTTCTCGCGCACATGGCCATGGAGCCGGTGAATTGCACTGCTTCGGTGCACGACGGCAAATGCGAAGTCTGGGCGCCCACGCAGAATCCCAACGGCATGGCCACGGCTCTCGCCAGCGTCCTGAATCTCCCGCAGTCCGCTCTCACCATTCACATCACGCTCATCGGCGGTGGCTTCGGCCGCCGCCTGTGCATTGATTACGGCGTCGAAGCTGCCTTAGTTTCTCGCGCCGCAGGTGCCCCCGTGAAAGTCATCTGGACGCGCGACGACGACATTCGCCACGATTACTACCGCCCTATTTCCCGCCATCGCCTGCGCGCCTCTCTCGACTCACAGAGCCACGTCACCTCCTGGCAGCACCACATCGCCGCTCCCTCCACCGACGGCACTTTCCTCGGTGGCGACCTGCCGGACACTGGCGGCACCGAAATCGCCGGCGCCGGACTCCCGGGCGGCACGGTGCCCAACTATCTGCTGCAGCAAAGCTTCCTGCACACGGCTGTTCCCCGGGGCTACTGGCGCGCCGTGGATATGAATTGGAATCATTTCGCGGTGCAGTCCTTCATGGACGAAATCGCCGCGGCCGCCGGCAAAGATCCGCTCGCCCTCCGCCGCGAATTGATCGCCACCAAACAGAAGCCCGCCGGCGAAAGCGATAACGAAGGCGACACTCCCGTCAACGTGGACCGCCTGCTCGCCGTACTCGATCTCGTCGCCGAAAAATCCGGCTGGGGCACTCCTCTCCCCGCGGGACGCGGCCGGGGCATCGCCGGCCTCTACGGATTTGGCAGCTACGTGGCCCACGTCGCCGAAGTCACCGTGGCCAGCGACGGCACGCTCCGCGTGGACCGCGTCGTCGTCGCCGTAGATTGCGGCCAGGTCATCAATCCCGATCTGGTTACCGCGCAAATCGAAGGCGGCGTGGTCTTTGGGCTTACCTCAGCGCTTTACGACGAAATCACCATCCAGAACGGCCAGGTGCAGCAGACCAATTTCGACAATTACCCGATGCTGCGCATCGCCGATATGCCCAAGGTCGAAGTCCACATCGTTCCCAGCCACGAGCCGCCCGGCGGAATCGGCGAGCCCGGCGTGCCCTCCACAGCCCCGGCAGTCGCTAACGCAATTTTTGCCGCCACCGGCAAGCGCTTGCGCCGCCTCCCATTCCAAACCCAGGAACTGGCCAAATCCTAACGCCGCTGCGAACAGCGCGCCCACCGTCGCGCGGTCGGGGCGCTGCTCGCTGCGCCCCGACTTGCCACCGGGCGCCTTGACTTTTACCTTAGATCTACCTCGCGCTCAAAACACAACGCATCCTGTTCATCGCTCCTTCCTAACTCGTGTCTGAAAGATCCGCCCCCCTCGCCTCCCTCCCACTGATCGTCACCACCGCTACGAACACCGCAACCAAAAGCGCCGTCCCAGCCAAAACCGGCGCGTAATTCCCGCCGAAATGATGCTCCGCAATCTTTGCCTGAATCACCGAACTCCGCGACGCCAGCAGATTGCCAAGCTGATACGCCAATCCGGGAAACGTCCCGCGCACGGCTCGCGGTGAAAGCTCGTTCAAATGCGCGGGAATCACCCCCCACGCCCCCTGTACCATAAACTGCATCAGGAACCCTCCGAGCGCCAGCATGGACGCCGCCCGCGAATACGCCCACAGCGGAACCACCGGAATCGCCAGTAGCGCCGCAATCACGATCGTCCGCCGCCGCCCGCCGCGCTCCGACCACGTGCCGAAAAGAATCCCGCCCAGCAGCGCTCCGATGTTGTACACAATCGCCACCAGCCCCACTGTTTGCGGCGAAAACCCGCGATTTTTCTGGAGAAACGTCGGATACAAATCCTGCGTCCCGTGGCTGAACAAATTGAATGCGAACATCAGTACGACCAGAAAGAGAAAGCTGCCGAGATACTTCACGACGTCTTTCCCCAGGCTTCGCGGCGCCGTCACCACGGTTCCGCGGCCCTGCCGCCACGCCGGTGACTCCTCCACTTTCGTGCGGATATAGATCACCAGAAAAGCCGGCAACGCCCCGATTACGAACATCCCGCGCCAGCCGGCGTAGCGAAACAGCGTGCCGTACACCAGCGCCGCCATTAGGTAGCCCACCACGTAGCCTTCCTGCAGAAGCCCGGAAAAGAACCCGCGGTTTTCCTGCGGCAAAGTTTCAAACGCCAGCGCCGCGCCCACCCCCCATTCCCCGCCCATGGCGATTCCAAAGCAGGCCCGCATGATCAAAAAGGTATGCAGCGAAGGAGCGAACGCGGAAGCCAGCTCGAACACCGAGAACGCAATGATGTCTATCATCAGCGCGGGACGCCGCCCGTAGCGGTCGGCGATCATTCCAAACAGGAAGGCCCCCACGGGCCGCATCGCCAGCGTAACAAAAATCGCTTCGGCAACCGCCGAGACCTGCGCGTGGAATTCCGCGGCAATTGCGCTGACGCAAAAAATCAAAATGAAAAAATCGAAAGCATCCAGCGACCAGCCCAGAAAGCAGGCGATAAACGTGCTCCGCTGCACCGCGCTAAGCCGCCGGAAATGTCCTAAAAATCCGATGGTTCACTCCTTGTTTTCTTGAAGCGCCGGCCATTGTGGGGTGCGGCGGCTTGCCGCCGACAACCCGCATGTGCAATTTACAAGCTTTGCACCTTGCAGCCGTGGCCGTTTGCCGTGGATCGTAGGGGCGATGCTTGCTGCGCCCCAGCTTGCCACGATGCCAGCCAAACATGGGACTGTAGAGTCGGTCGGCAAGCCACCCGCAAGCTGTCTTCCCTGTGGGCTTTCTGCAACCTATCGCCGATGCGTCAATTTGGGCGCCGCTATCGCATCGGAAACCCGCGCCACCTGCGCCATCTCTGCCACATCATGCACGCGCACGATGTGCGCCCCCTGCAAAATACTCGCCGCCACGGTAGCAGCCGTCCCCCATATCCGCTCTTTTCCGGTATCAGCCCGCCCAACGCCCTTTCCCAGAACGCTTCCAATAAAACTCTTTCGCGACGTTCCCACCAGCACGGGATACCCAAGCCGTGCCAGCTCCGGCAAACGCGCCAGCAATTCGCAATTCTGCGCGTAACTTTTCCCGAAGCCGATTCCCGGGTCCACCACAATCTGCCCCTTTGCCACGCCACTCCGCCGCGCCACCGACACCGCTTCACGCAAACTCTTCACCACGTCGCGCAACACATCGCGTGCAAACGGCATTTTCTGCATCGTGCGTGGCTCCCCGCGCATATGCATCAGAATCAAGCCCAGCTTCCGCCTTCGCGCCACCTCCGCGATCTTCGGATCGTGGCGCAGCGCCGTTGTATCATTCACGATCTCCGCTCCCGCAGCCGCCGCCGCTTCCGCTACTTCCGCTTTGCTGGTATCCACCGAAATGGGAATCCGCAACTTGCCGCGCAGCCCTGCGATCACCGGCAGCACGCGCGCAAGCTCCGTTTCCGCGGAAACTCCCAGCGACCCGGGTCGTGTGGATTCGCCTCCTACATCAATAATGTCCGCTCCTTCGTTTTCCATAGCGATAGCCCGCGCGATCGCCACTTCGGCATCCAAAAATAATCCGCCATCCGAAAAGCTGTCAGGCGTCACATTCAATACGCCCATCAGCAGCGTGCGCTCCCCGAGCGCGAGTGTGCCCGACCGCAGTCGCCATCGGAATTTTCGGCGCCGAATCATCGTGGCTATTGAATCACGGTTTGCGCAAAAGCCTAAGCGCGCTTCGAGGCGGGTTGAAAATCGTGGAACGACCAATAGGAGCTACGGCGTCGCGGAAACGTAATACGAGGAGCGATACACCACCGTGGGATCTCCGTGGTCCGCCACTTCCACGCGCAACTGGTGCCAACCGGCATGAGGCGCCGCGCTGGCGCTATTCGCCGGAGAGAATCCCAACGTGTATTCCGCGCGGATTTTCAGCGCGATTTGCCGGAACGTGTCCGCCAGCGTTTCCGCCTCGCGCAAGAAATAAAGCTGTCCTCCGGACCGCCGCGCTAGTTCCGCCAGATACAGCGTGTACGCCGGAATGCCCGACTCCACGGTCGCATAATTCAGCAGCGTCCGCGCCGAGTGCAATTGCACCCACTCCGGCGTCATGATCCTCGGCCGGCTTTCGGTGGAAACCGCGAACACTTCGATGTCCGCCACGCCCAGCGCCCGCGCCACATCCTCGAAGGTGAGCCGGTCGCGCGGCCACCCGGGCCGCGGCGCCGCCGTCGCCGGATCGAGCGTAAGCCCCAAAAAGCTGTCTTGGCCGTCGGTCAGCAATACGATCGCTTTGCGCCCGCTGCGCCCTGCAAAAAGTTCGGTCGCGGTGAGAAATACTGCCTCGTATACGCTGGAACCACCAGTATCCCCGAGCAGGGAACGCGCATCCACGCGCGATACGGCCTTGCGGATTAGCCCCCAATCGCTCGAAAAAGGCAGTTGCAGGTAGGTGTGCGCCGAAAAATCCACGATGGCGGTCCGATCCGAAGGCGACAGCGCGTCCACCAGCGCCCGCGCCGCGTTTTTCATCTCGTCGGAGTCGCGCAGCACGCTGGGGCTGGCGTCAATCACCACCGCCACGCTCGCCGATTCCGTCGAGGCATCAAAGTAAGTCACCGGCTGCGGCACGCCATCGTCAAAAACGCGAAAATCCCCCCGCTGCAATCCGCGCACCGCCACGCCGTCAGCTCCGATCACGCTGCAAGTCACCGGGACGATCTGCGTCACCACCGAAATCGCGTGCGCGCCCTCGGTCGTCCCTCCGCCAGCGGATGCCTGCGCGCCGCTGCCCTTGCCGGCGTCGCCCGGCGTCGCTCTCAATTCGCCCGTCGCCGCGTCGCGCTGCCAGGTAAGCCCTTCATCGAGCCTGCGCGGCTTGGGCAGTTTTGTTTTTTGTTGGGCTCGAAGCGGAAGGTGAGATAACGCCGCCACAATCGCCAGCCCCACGGCCGGCCTTGCAACGCACCGTGCGAGCCACTTCGTCATGCGCTTGTCGGAAAAGCGGCGCAGTTCCATCGGGAGAATTAGTCGAGGTCGAAATCGCGCAGCGGCTTTTCGATGGGCCCGTCCTTCGCCTTCTTAAGCCCCTCCGCGAATTTTCGCGCCAGCACGTCTTCTTTGGTCTTCTCCGCCTCCACGGACGCGCGGAATTTTGCTTCCACTGCGTCCACCTGTTGCCGCAACAGCCGCGCCGTGTCGTCCAAGTCCACCGAAGGCGGCGGCTTCGGCGGCGGCACGTGCGACAGCACCACGCCGATCTCGCGATCCACCGTGAGCTTCGCCTGGCAGCAAGGGCAGCCGACCGTGAACGTGTCTATGGGCTTCTGAGCCATGCCGGTATTTTACGCCATTTTTGGCGGCTCAGGACATCACTCGCGAACCTGCTCCGCCAAACAATGGCCTTCTCCGTGCTAAAGACTCCATCGCGCTGGCCGATGTGACCAGTGCGAGTCACTAGGCAATCGCCGCAAGGGCTGTGGAATCAATGCGGCCGTCGTTCGAAAACGACAGAGACACAGCTTTCCAGCGTTCTCTTGGTGTTTTCTCATACGTGATCCAGTCGGCAAGCCGGTGAATCCAGCATGAACGCACATTCCAAGGTCGTCGAGATGCTCCCGCTAGGCCAGGAAGAGCCCGTCAAATCCGGGGCCGAGCGTCGCAAACGCAAGCGCGCCATGTTTGCCGTTCCGGTGCAGGTTCGCGGCGGCGTGGGCACTTTGGAAGTTTTCGAGGACGTCGTCAGCACTCTCGACTTTTCGCGCGACGGCCTGCTCTTGGCCACATCGCGTGGCGGATACTCCGTCGGCCAAAGACTTCACGTCACTTGCCCCTACTGGCGAACTCCCACGGCCATCAACGTTCCTCGCAACGCGCAGGTGATTCGCAACACTCTCCTCCCGAACTACACTTACGCTCTCGCCCTGCAATTTCTGCCGGGTATTTGCGAGGAGGGTGCCTGGACCACGTCGCCCTCGCCTTTCCCCAGCCAGGTGCGCGTGCTTTGCGTCGTCTCCGACCCCGCTTCGACAAACTCACTGCGTGCAATTCTTGACAAAGATGGGTACAACGTTGTCATGGTCTCCACCGCACGCGACGCTCTCGACATTCTGAGCTGCGAAGCGCCCGAGGTAATCGTCGCGGAGGCCGAGGGTCCGGAAGTTTCCGGCCAGGATCTTTGCGCCATCGTGAAGACCTGCCCGCGCCTGCAGCACATTCCCGTAATTCTTCTCACCAATTCCGCGCTGCCATCCGACTACGCCAGCAGCCACCGTATCGGCGCGGTCGTCTGCATGACCATCCCCTGCAAGCCCGAGCGCCTCCGCAGCGCCATCCATCTCGTCGCCCCGCCGCCCGCGCTCTGCTCCGTTTACAGCGCCCGTTTCAACGTCGCTTCCTTCGTGCGCACCTCTTAGCCTCCCGCTCCGCCCGCGCATCCCCTTATGCGTGCGAAATCGCGCTACGCAAAAAAAAGAACCTCGTCCCATTCGAGACGAGGTCCCTGTGAAATTCCTTCCTCGCTTTCGACCGTTCAGGCCGGAGCGGGTTTTTCGCCCTTGGCCAGCCCCGGTATCGGCCGCGGTTCAGGACGCAACGATAGCTGCGGCTCCTTCGCCGGCACTGGTGGCGCCGCGGGTGGCGGAGGCGGGATTTTTTCCGGAAGCGGCTTGCCCTCCATCAACAGCTTCAATTCCACCGCATCCAGTACTTCCCGATCCAGCAAGGCCTGCGCGATTTTTTCGAGTTTGTCGCGCTGCGTTTCCAGAATGTTGCGCGCTTTGCCGTAGCCCGTGGTGACGATGTTGCGCACCTCTCCGTCAATCTTGATCGCCGTGTCTTCCGAATAATCCCGGTGCTGTGCGATCTCGCGGCCCAGGAAAATCGCTTCTTCCTTCTTGCCGAAGGTCAGCGGCCCCAGGACGCTCATGCCCCACTCGCACACCATCTGCCGCGCAATCTCCGTCGCCCGTTCGATGTCGTTCCCGGCTCCGGTGGTGATGTGGTGCAGGAATATTTCCTCGGCGGCGCGGCCTCCCATCAGCACGGCCAGTTGCGCTTCCAGAAATTCCTTGGTGTAGGTGTGCTTGTCGTCAATCGGCAACTGCATGGTCACGCCCAGCGCCATGCCGCGCGGAATAATCGTCACTTTGTGCAACGGGTCGGCGCCCGGCGTCATCGCCGCCACCAGCGCGTGTCCGGCTTCGTGATACGCGGTGTTGCGCTTTTCCTCGTCCGACAAAATCATGGACCGGCGCTCGACGCCCATCAGGACTTTGTCCTTGGACATCTCGAAATCCACCATCGCCACGAACTTGCGGTTCTGCCGCGCCGCCCACAGCGCGGATTCGTTCACCAGGTTCGCCAGATCGGCGCCCGAAAATCCCGGCGTGCCGCGCGCGATCACCGAAAGATCCACGTCTTCGGAAAGAGGCACTTTACGCGTGTGTACGCGCAAAATTTCTTCGCGCCCCTTCACGTCCGGCCGCGGCACCACCACTCGCCGGTCAAAACGCCCCGGCCGCAGCAGCGCCGGATCCAGCACGTCCGGCCGGTTGGTCGCCGCAATCAAAATCACGCCTTCGTTCGATTCGAAACCGTCCATCTCCACCAGCAGCGCGTTCAACGTCTGTTCGCGTTCGTCGTGTCCGCCGCCCAGCCCCGCGCCGCGATGCCGCCCGACCGCATCAATTTCATCTATAAAAATAATGCAGGGCGCGTTCTTCTTCCCCTGCTCGAACAAGTCGCGCACGCGGCTCGCGCCCACGCCCACGAACATCTCCACGAAGTCCGATCCCGAAATCGAAAAGAACGGCACATTCGCTTCGCCCGCGATCGCCCGCGCCAGCAAAGTCTTGCCCGTTCCCGGAGGCCCCACCAGCAGCACGCCTTTCGGAATGCGTCCGCCCAGCTTCTGGAATTTCTGCGGGTCCTTCAGGAAATCAATAATCTCGTACAGCTCTTCCTTCGGCTCGTCAATTCCCGCCACGTCCTTGAATGTCGCCTTCTTCTGCTGCGCCGTCAGCAAACGCGCGCGGGACTTCCCGAAGCTCAGCGCCTTGTTCCCGCCCGCCTGCATCTGCTTCATCATGAATACCCAGAACAGCACCAGCAGCAGCAGCGGGCCGAAATTCACCAGGAACGTCAGCCAATCCGCGTTCTTCACTTCCTTGTAGTTGTAGAGGACGTTGTGATCCGCCAGCGCCTTGGTAATGTCCGGAATCGCCGTGTTGGCCACCGTCACGCCGCGGAACTTTCCGCCTTCGCGGTACTCGCCCTGCAATTCCGCGCTGTTCGGCGAAAGATAAATCTGCACTTCCTTGACGCCGTTGTTCTGCACCTTGCTCAGAAATGTCGTGTAGCTCGGCTCGTCGTCCCGCACGGACTGCCCGCCTGTCGAAGCCATCCGCCACAGGACAACCGCCAGCAAGATCATTAAGAGCCAGAACATGATCGTTCGGACTGTTGAGTTCACCTGATTACCTCGCCTGTTCCAGCCTTACTCGCATGACGGCGAAACCCCTTCTCGCCGCCTCACACTACTTAGATGCACGAAACCGGACGTTGAATTCAAGTGCCTGGCTTCACCTCGCCGGCCCGCCCTGCATCGTTTCTTCCTCGATCACCAAGCCCAGCCGCGTGTTCTCGCGCACGCAAAAGTCATCCGCCGCGGGCATTCCTTCTGCCCAGATCACTCGCCCGCCGCTTTCCAGAACCGGCCAGCCGCTCCGCGCGCCGCGCGGAACCCGCTTCGCCAAGAACATGCTCTTGAGCTTCCGCTCGTGGCGCCGGCCCTGTGGCCTATAGGCGTCGCCAGGCCTCCAATTCCGCATAATCAAAGGAGAGCGCAGGAGGTCAGCATCGAGGGCGTTGGCGTCCCTCTTAGTGTCGCTCTCCGTCACAGGCCAGTCAATCACTTTCAGCCGGAAGCATTTGCCCAGTTCCGGAATGGAAACAGTCGCGGTTCCTTGCAATGGCAGGCCAACAGCATACTGATAATCGTTCGCTCGATCCGTTGCATCCTCGCTCGCGAATCGCCGTGTCGCTTCGCCGCTTGCGAATATCAGTTCGCTGAAATTTCGCCGGACGGTAATCCCGCCGGGAAGCTCCACGCAGCCGCCGCCTGCGGATTCACTCGCGAGGCGCAGCACCTGCTCCACGTGGTTTGCGCCCAGCTCTCGCCTGTTTCCCCGCACGCCCTCATAAAGACGGCGAATTAGGCGTTCCGTAAGCACTCGCAACACCCCGTAATCATTGGACTTCGGCGATGCACAACTTTGCATCCCCGCCGCGCGCAGCGCCAGTGGCCGCAATAACGCTTCCCTCGCGATGCCCAACCCTTCGTTCTGTTTGCGCGCCAGAGCCTGGAAGCGGTCTTCCACCAGCGCGTCCCAGAAGATTCCTTCTTCGCGCGCCAGCCGCGCCAGCTCGCCCAGGTGACCGACGATCGCTCCCGAAAAATCGCGCTCCAGCAACGGCAATAGCTGCTCGCGAATCCGCGCGCGTGTGCGCCGCGTGTCACGATTGCTTGAATCTTCCCGCCACGTCTGTCCGTTCGCGCGCAAATATTCGCGCAACTCTTCCCGGCGCGCGCCCAGCAGCGGGCGCACAATCGCTCCCGCAATGGGATGAATTCCCCCCAGGCCCGTAGGCCCCGTTCCGCGCAGCAGGTGTGCCAACACAGTCTCGGCTTGATCGTCCGCCGTATGCGCCACCGCGATACGTGTGGCGCGGCCCTGCTCGATAACCCGCTCGAAAAACGCGTATCGCAGCCGCCGCGCCGCTTCCTCCACATTCCAGCCCCGCCGCGCGGCCGCGGCGCCCACATCCTCCCGCGCTGCCAGAAATTCGAGTCCTCGCGCGCGGGCCAATTCCGCGACGAACTCGGCGTCCGCGTCCGATTCCGCTCCGCGCAGCGCGTGGTCGAAGTGCACTACCGCCAGCGTGATGCCCAGCTCTGCGCGCAATCTCTCGAGCAGCCGCAAAAGCGCCACTGAATCCGCTCCGCCGGAAACCGCTACACCCACACGGCTTCCCGCAGTCAGCATTCGCGCTTGCCGAATGGTTCCCAGCAGGGATTGTTCGAGCGGAGTCCGCATGGCCAGATTTTCTCGCATCCTCAGAAACGACGTGGATCCATGGTAACAGCCGGACTAGCTAGGGTCGAGTCTGTGGCGTGGCCACGGAGGCGGGAGAAAATTACAAACGGTCGCTGATCTGTTGCGTGAAGAGATCGCGGCTGTGCGAAATGCGCCGGTCCAGCGCCACCGCGGCGAAATACGAGCAACTCCGGCGTTCCTGCTCCGTCCACGCTGCGACTCCGGGTGCCACCGGGCGCGAGACGCGATTCAAAACCGCAAGCAATCCGTAATACGTTCCCACGGCGCGAATCTCGGATTGATCGTCGCCGCGCTCCGGGCACAGTCGCACCAGTTGCAGCAACCGGTTGAAATCGTCCGCGCCAACTTCCCGATTGGCAACTCCGGTCACTTCGCGGACGCGGTCCGACAGGGGAACCTTGCGGCTGGAGGCTAGGATCGAGCGGCAGTAGGTCACGAAAAACTGTAGAAAGATCGCCGCCGAAGCTACGCAGATGAGTGCCGCAATCATCGCGCTCTCACCATCAATCGCGCCGGCATCAGCCGCACGTCCTCGGGAACCTTCATAAACGTGTAGGCCCAGGCCATGGGCAGCCACACGCCCATCAGCGGGGGAATCCACCGCAATACGTTCGCTTCCAAACCTGGAAAGAGATTGCGCAGCGCATAGGTACACGCGTCGGCGCTGAAATAGATTCCAAGCGCGAGAACCAGTTGAATCAGCCGGGTTCGCGTTTCGTGCAACTTCAGGATCGCGCCCCACAGCA
Source organism: Candidatus Acidiferrales bacterium (assembly GCA_049300435.1). Lineage (GTDB taxonomy): Bacteria > Acidobacteriota > Terriglobia > Acidiferrales > UBA7541 > Palsa-295. The sequence continues at coordinate 112,731 of JBAQJS010000047.1, forward strand.
GGTAAGTCAGTACAACTCCGACGAAGTAGAAGTTCTGGCCCATTTCGACGACGAGGCGCGTCGTCAAATGAGTCCTATTTTGATGCACCACCGCATAGGAGAAAAGAGCAGTCAGAAAAATCAGCATGACCGCGGCTGTGCGGATGTATTTGCTAACGCCCATTTCCGCGAAGGTCTCTTGGTAGAATTTAATAATGACCCAGAACATCAGCACGTTCAGCAAGCTGTCGGTGTAGTAGTAGAAGTAAACGTAAGTCGTGGATTCGAAGCCCAGGTGCCGCACGCAGTAAAACAGTCCGCACGTGACGAACGCATCGCACAACATATAGAAAATAATGGGGTAATAGCGAAGGGATTGCTTGCGGGAGAGCAGATACACCAAGACGCCGATCTCCGCGAGGAAACCTACAACCCATAACATGTAGTCGAGTGGTCCAAGCATTTCAGTTCCAAATCCGCTGCCTGCCCACTCGCTCCCTTTAGACTAAAGGGACGTCCCTGAAACTATCTCCAGGGCGTGGGTGGCACCGGGGCCGAGGTGCTTGCCCAAGTGACTGCCGGCGCAGAGGCGTTCGTACTCGCCCATGGCGTCGGTGGTACAGGAGCCGACGTACTCGCAACTGTAATAGCCTTCAGACCCATCGCGCCGACCACAATCAACATGGCCAACACTACGACAACTAACCACTTACTCATGGACCCCTCCGAGTAAACAAACTACGCGGCGGAGTCTATATGCGGTTAAGTGCCGTCAAGAGGGAAATTTTATGGGCGTGTGTCTAAACGGTACACACCCGTCCCTCTTGGCTGGATCACAGCCATTCCGTACTGTCCTCGCTAAACTACCTTCCGGATTGCTTCGGGTCAATGTAACCAAGGTACTACTCGCCTGGGACTTTGCCAGAACCTCGGAATCCGCGTGATTCACCGGATCGGCGTCCCCAATATCCTCTTGCTGGCCTTCGCAGCGTCTTGGGGGTCATCGGCCAGTTCGCATTTGACGGGAGCCCCAGCGGCCCATGGGCAAGACGCAGAACGCCGCCGCGCTTTTCCCAATCAGGCGCGTACTGTACACACAGCACCATTCGCATTTTCCCGGCCGTCGTGCTACCTTGCCCTGTGATTCACCGCGAAAAATCGCGCTCGACTTGCGGAATGAACCAGCCACCTCGCATTACCGCGCAATTTCTAATCGAGACACGCCTCCAATTAAACAGCCACCTAACTTATTCAAAAGAAAGGGTAGTAACATTTTCTAATCGATACACAAACCGCCTTGTCTCGCCTGTCACAGGTGACGTTCCGCCGGCTCCTGTCCGGGCCCCCATAGGCTCCTCAATTGCCATGAAACTCTGCTTTGTTCGCGAGCTCTTCCCATGACCACTCATCGCAACCAACACGACCGCCTCGAGGAGCTCCGCAAGCTCAACGCCGAGGCCGAAGCGGGCGGCGGGGCCGAGCGCCGTGAACGGGAGCACAAGCAAGGCAAGCTCAGCGCCCGCGAACGCATAGACCTGCTCCTGGATGAAGGCTCCTTCGAGGAATTGGACAAATTCGTTCGCCACCACTCGCATGATTTCGGCATGGAGTCCCAGCGTCCGCCCGGCGACGGATTCATCACCGGCTATGGCCGCATTGGCGGGCGCCTGGTGTACGTGTTCGCGCAGGATTTCACTGTCTTCGGCGGCTCGCTCTCCGAAGCCAATGCCTCGAAAATCACGAAGATCATGGACCTGGCCTTGCGCGCCGGCGCGCCCGTGATCGGCTTGAACGATTCCGGCGGCGCGCGCATTCAGGAGGGAGTGATGTCGCTCGCGGGCTACGCGGAGATTTTCCTCCGCAACACGCTTGCCAGCGGCGTGATCCCGCAAATCAGCGCCATCATGGGCCCCTGCGCTGGCGGAGCCGTCTATTCTCCGGCCATCACCGATTTCATTTTCATGACGCGCGATACGTCCTACATGTTCGTCACCGACCCGGACGTCATCAAGACGGTCACGCACGAGGAAGTCACCAAGCAGGAATTGGGCGGCGCGATGACCCACAACGCCACCAGCGGCGTCGCCCACTTCATTTCCCGCGACGACGCCGAGTGTCTGGCCATGATTCGCGAGCTTTTCAGTTATTTGCCATCCAACAATCTCGATGACCCGCCGCGCAAGCTGACCAACGATCGTTGGGACCGCACCACCCCTGCTCTGAACGCGCTCGTTCCCGAAAATCCGCAACAGCCCTACGACATCAAGGACGTGATCCACGCGCTCGCCGATGATGCCGAATTTTTCGAAGTGCACGAACACTTCGCCAAGAATATCGTGGTGGGCCTCGCGCGCTTCGACGGCCGCCCCGTCGGCATCGTCGCCAACCAGCCGGCTTTTCTCGCCGGCGTTCTGGACATCAACGCCTCCGTCAAAGGCGCACGCTTCGTGCGCTTCTGCGACGCCTTCAATATTCCGCTGCTCACTCTTGAGGACGTTCCCGGCTTTCTTCCCGGCACGCAGCAGGAATTCGGCGGCATCATCCGCCACGGCGCGAAGCTGCTCTTCGCCTTCGCCGAAGCCACCGTGCCGAAAATCACGGTCATCACTCGCAAAGCCTATGGCGGCGCCTACTGCGTCATGGCCTCGAAGCACATTCGCACGGACATCAATTTCGCCTGGCCCACCGCGGAAATCGCGGTCATGGGACCCGAAGGCGCCGTCAACATCGTGTACAAGCGCGAAATTGACCGCGCTCCGGAAGCTGAACGCGAAAATCTCCGCCGCGAAAAAATCGCGGACTTCCGCGAACGCTTCGCCAACCCCTACGTCGCCGCCGAACGCGGCTACATTGACGCCGTCATCGAGCCCGCCCACACCCGCGCCAAGCTAATCACCGCTCTGCGCTCCCTCGAAAATAAACGCGACACCAACCCCCGCAAGAAACACGGAAACATCCCGCTATGAGGACGCTTGGCGCTTTGGCACGAAACACGAGGAACGCTGGATTTTCGCGGCGAAATCCGGTAGCATTTCGAGGTTTTGTTCCATCGTCATTATTCGCGTTAAGCTCAGGAGATCGGGATGCCTAAGAACGGTAACGGACCAAAGACCCTGCTGGATTCGCTCGACGCGCTGGTCGCCAAGCACCACCTGCTCAAACACCCGTTTTATAAGGCCTGGACGGAGGGTAAGCTCACCAAGGAAGAGTTGGGCCTCTACGCGGAGCAGTATTACCAGCATGTCCGCTCGTTTCCCGAAAATTTGAAGCAGTTGGCGGCGCGCAGCAATGGCGACCGCAACCTGAATTCGCTGGTGCAGGAAAACCTGGCGGAAGAGCTGGACGCTTCGGCGCCGCATCCACTGCTCTGGCGGCAATTCGCGCAATCGCTGGGCGTGAACGACGCGTCTCTCGAAGAGGCGCACCCGCTGCCGGGCATCGCCGCGCTGCTGGATACCTACGACGAAGTGGCCGCGCAGGGTTCCGCGACGCAGGCGGTTGCGGCTTTCTACGTCTATGAAGCGCAGGTTCCCGAAATCGCCAGCCAGAAAATTTCCGGCCTCCGCCGTTTCTACGGCATCACCGAACCCCGTGCGCTCGCTTATTTTGCGGTGCACGAGGAAGCGGATGTGCGCCATCGCGCCGCCTGGCGCGAATGGCTGATCGGCCAGAAGAACGTGGACACCGTCGGCGTCCTCTGCGCCGCCGAACGCAGCCTGAAAGCCCTGTGGGGCGCGCTCGACGCCGTGTATCCACAAGCCTGCGTGTCGAAGAACTGACGGAAGCTCTTGCCCGGTTTGGCCGCTTGAGTGCGGCTTTTTCGCTTGCGGATGGTCGGCGGAGTTTCGCGCGGCAATCGCTGCTTCTGACTCTTAACTTCCAACTTTTGACTCTGGACTTCGGCGCCTAGATTTCCTTCTTCAGCACCTTCACTCCATCCCGTCCCGCGATCAGAGCTTCGGTGGCAAATTTCAAGAACAGCCCGTGTTCGACCAGCCCAACCACGTGATCGAGATGGTGGGCAGTTTCTTTCGGATCGTCCATCGCCCCGAAGCCGCAGTCCAGGATGTAGTGGCCTCCATCGGTGAGGTAAGGCTTCTGGTCGCCTCCCAGGCGCAACACAGGATTTCCGCCGAGGCTCGCGAGTCGCTTCGCCGTGGCCTGCCAACCGAACGGCACAACTTCGACCGGGACGGAGACCGCCTCGCCCAGCCGCTTCACCAGCTTGGTGTCGTCCGCCACCACGGCCATGCGTTTGCTGGCAGCCGCGACGATCTTCTCGCGCAGAAGCGCGCCGCCGCGTCCTTTGATCAGGTACAGCGGCCCGGGAAGAATTTCATCCGCGCCGTCAATGGTCAAGTCAATCTGAGTGTGCTCGGCGAAGGTGGTAAGCGGAATTTTTTCGGAGCGCGCCTGCTCCACGGTGCGCTCGGACGTGGGAATTCCCACGAAGCGCAGGCCCTCCTGCGCGATACGACGGCCGAGCGCGGCGATGGCGAACTTGGCGGTCGAGCCGGTGCCCAGGCCGACGACCATTCCATCTTCGACCAGCCGCGCGGCGGCGTCGCCCGCTTGCTTCTTCCATTGATCTTGCGGCGAAAGTTCCATGGCTCCGGTCGCGTTCATCTCAATTGCTGCAACGGGGCCCATCATAGCCGTAGATGCGGGCGTTGCCAACCCCCGCGCGGTGTGGCCACGCGTCTGGCCGATTACCGGGCCTTCGCGCCCGGGTTGCGCGCCGTGGCGCAGGCACGCAACCCGGCAAAATGCTAGAATTTGCGTTTTGCCCGGAGCGGCGCGATGTTCAAGAAGATCCTGATCGCGAATCGCGGTGAGATCGCCGTGCGCATCATGCGCGCGTGCCGGGAACTAGGCGTGCGCGCGGTGGCGGTGTACAGCGACGTGGATCGCGCGTCGCTGCACGTGCTGCTTGCCGACGAAGCCTATCCGATCGGTCCGGCGCCTTCGCGGGAAAGCTACCTGGTGATCGAAAAGATTCTGGGCGTCGCGCGCTACGCGGGCTGCGACGCCATTCACCCGGGGTACGGATTCCTGGCGGAAAATCCCGCGCTGGCCCGCGCCTGCCAGGAAGCGGGAATTGCCTTCATCGGGCCATCGGCCTCCGCAATGGAACAGCTTGGGTCGAAAACCGCGGCGCGGCAAATCGCGCGCGAAGTGGGCACACCTACCGTGCCGGGCACGCTGCAACCAATCGAAAAGATGGAGGAGCTGGCGGAGACCGCTCGGCAGATCGGTTTCCCGGTGATTTTGAAAGCCGTGGCGGGCGGGGGCGGCAAGGGGATGCGCAGCGTGGAATGCGAAAGCGAGCTTGCGTCCGCGTGGCGCGATGCCACATCGGAAGCGCAAAACGCCTTCGGCGACGGGCGGCTATACCTGGAAAAATACCTGGAGCGTCCGCGGCACATCGAGATTCAAATTTTGGCGGACCAGCATGGCCATATTCTCTATTTGGGGGAGCGCGAATGCTCCGTGCAGCGCCGGCACCAAAAAGTGATCGAGGAAGCGCCCTCGCCGATCATGACGGCGGAATTGCGCAAAGCCATGGGCGAAGCGGCGGTGAAGCTGGCGCGCGCCGGGAAATATACTAATGCCGGAACCGTGGAATTTCTGGTGGATGCCGCGCGTAATTTTTATTTTCTGGAAATGAACACGCGCTTGCAGGTGGAGCATCCCGTCACCGAAATGGTGACGTCGCTCGATCTGGTGAAGCTGCAGATACGCATCGCCGCAGGCGAGCCACTGCCGATTCGCCAGGAAGACGTCGAGCTGCGCGGCCACGCCATCGAATGCCGCATCTACGCGGAAGATCCGGACAACAATTTTTTCCCTTCACCGGGAAAGATCTTGGACCTCCGCGTCCCCACCGGGCCGGGAATCCGTCTGGACGATGGAATCTACGCCGGGTGGACGGTGCCGAACGAATACGACCCGATGCTGGGAAAGCTGATTGCCTGGGGCAGCGACCGCGCGGAGGCCGTGGCGCGCATGAGGCGCGCCCTGGAGGAATACTACGCGGGCGGCATCAAAACGAACCTGTCGCTTTTCCGGCGCATTCTGGCGAGCGAGGATTTTCAGAAAGGCGCGATCTACACCCGCTGGCTGGACGATTTTCTGCGCGCGGCACCCGAGCGCGATGGCCGCGGCGCAGCGGAAGAAGCGCTGTCCGAGCAGGCCGCGCTGATCGCCGCGTTTCTGTGGCACAACTCGAACCGCGGCGCGGCAAACCCCGCGGGCGAAACCAGGAGCATGGAATCCAAGTGGAGAAGCGGGAGCCGCTGGAAACAGGTGAACCGCGAGCCGCGGGCCTGACGAAATCGTGAGAACGCACGACAAACCTTTGTGAAATTGCAGATTGAAATCGCGGGAAAGATGCATCGCGTGGAGGTCAGCCGCGCGGAAGAGCGCCTGCTGTGGACCGTCAACGGCGAGCGGCTTGAAGCGGACGCGGTGGAGGTGTCTCCGGGAAATTACTCGATCCTGATAGACGGGAATTCGTTCGAGGCGCGAATTGAATCCAGCGGCGCGGAATTGCGGGCCATCGTGGACGGCAGGGAATACAGGTTCGCCATCCGGGATGAGCGCGAGTGGCGGCGGAATCGCGGCAGCGCCGCAGAAGCAGAAGGCCGCCAGCAGGTGCTGGCGCCGATGCCGGGAAAAATCGTGCGGGTGCTGATTCAGGCGGGCGATGCGGTGCAGGCAGGCCAAGGACTGCTGGTCGTGGAGGCGATGAAAATGCAGAACGAAATTCGCGCACCGAAATCCGGAACGGTCGAGCGGGTGTCCGTGCGGGAGGGGCAAACCGTGAATGCCGGGGAGGTGGTCGCCATCGTCAGTTGAGCGCGGTTGCCGTTCCAGCCATTAGTTACCTTTAAGTTTCTCTCCGCTTTTCGCGCCTTTCCCTGCCGTCCGTATCCGGTGACAATGACAGCAATCCGGGGGCATTTCCAAAACCGAGGGGCCAATAGTAGTCTTTGGGGGATTCAGAATCATGCTGTCCCACGTGCATTTCGTTTCGGTTGCCGCATGGCTGCTGCTGGGAATTGCCGGGCTTTTGTGGGCGCTCGGGTGCGCCGTCACGGCGACAAAGATGGAGAAGGAAGGATTCGCGTTCCGGAAGGCCTTCCTCGCTTGCCTGCTGCTGACCCCCCTGGCGGGGCTGCTCGCCATGCTCACCGCGCGGATTCTGCGCCCCAGCCGCGCGCTGCCGCAGGCCGCCAGGCGCTAGCTTCGAACGATTCCACAATCCTGCCTGCCACACTGCCGCGGATTACGCTGCGATATTCCGATTACTGCGAGGCGGGAAGTTTTCCTGCGGATTCCAGAATTTGCCGGGCCAGGTAATTGGTGACGCGCGAATCGTCCCGCGCTTCGATCATGTAGGCCGAGCGCAGCAGCTGTTCCTTGCGGTTGCGCAGCATATCGCGGATGGACTGCTGCACCTGGGGGTCGGAAAGCTCGCGCTGGCCCGCCGCTTCTTTGGCAATCAGCTTGAGAATGCGGTAGCCGCCGTTTTTCACGCCGATGGGCTGGGTCACGTCGCCGGGCTTCATGGAAAGAACCGTCTTTTTCAGGACCGGGTCGGACTGGTTCAGGGCGGACTCCGGAACGAAGCCGAGGTCGCCACCGGTGCTGGCCGTGGAATCCTCGGAATAGTCCATGGCCAGTTGGGAAAAATCGGCGCCGCTTTCCAGCTTCTGTTCGATGAGGGCGATCTTGCGCTTGGCTTCGGGCTCGGTGGTGGCTTTATCGTTCTTGCGATTGTGGACGGTCGCATCCGGGTGGGGCGTCACCACGATCTGGGCGATGTGGAATTGGGGCTCGGCCACATTGAATTGCGCGCGATTCTTGTTGTAGAAATCAATCACGTCCTGGTCGGTGATGGAAATCTTGGCGACCACCTCGCGGTTCAGCAGCTTCTGCACGGAAAGTTGCCGGCGGATATCCGCCTTCAGGTCCTCCACCGTAAGACCGGAGTCTTTCAGTTTTTTCTGGAACTCTTCCTCGGTGTAGGGACTTTTGGATTCGGTGAACTTGTCTTCCACCTCGGCGTCGCTGGCGATGAGATTCAATTTGTTGGCGCGCTCGAGCAGGATTTCGTTGTTCACCAGCTCATCGAGGATATTGAGCTTGAGGGAAAGCGCCTCTTCCTGCGAAGGCGCGGGGCCTTCCGCGTTGACGCGCGTGCGAAAGTATTTTTCGACTTCGGCGCGCCGTATTTCCTTGCCGTTCACGACCGCCCAGACGTCCGGCCCGGGCGCGGACTCCCGCTTGCAGCCGGCCACGCACACACCCGCCAGCAGGACAGCGAGTACCAGGATTCGTCGTGACAAACGGAACTCCTTCCGGAGGAGGGCCGACTTCAAGCGGCCTTTTGAACGCGGCCGGAACGGATGCAGGAGGTGCAGACGCGGACATGCTTGCGGGCGCCCTTCACGATTGCCTTGACGCGCCGCAGATTGGGATTCCAGCGACGCCGCGTAACGTTGTGGGCGTGGCTGATTGCGTTGCCGAATCGCGGCTTCTTGCCGCACAGTTCACATGCGAGTGCCATTGTTGCCTTGCTCCAGGCTATCTAAAATGTCGAATCACGTAATTCTCTATGGTACCAGAGTATCGCTCAAGCCGAAAGCGCTTTGCCGGTGCACGCGCGCGCATGCGTCCTAGGGCGCACAGGCATCCGCGGAGGCTGTTGCGGCGTGCGGCGCGGCGGTGATGGACATGACCGTCGCCGTGGGGAGCGCGGCCAAGCCAGATTTGGCGATGACGGTATTGGCAGCAGGCACGGCCTGAGAATCGAGATCGTGCCATGCCGCCAGGTCTTTCGTCAGGGTCGTGCAGGATTCGTCCAGGGCGGCTTTGGCGGTGGCATTAGGGGCGCCGTCGCCGGAGTCCACGAAGAAGGAAGTACGCGCCAAATCGCGATTGATGGGACCCACGCCGGGAATTTCAAACGTTCCCTCCACGATTGCCGCGGCCTTTTGGTCCAGAGCGCTCAACGCGGCAATCGAGTCTTTCGCGGCCGGACTGGCGTTCGCGGGAACCGCAGCGGCGGCGGGCTTTTCATTTTCGCCGAGGGCGCCGCTGATGCGGTCGGCGAGCGGTTTTTCTGCGGGCTTCACGCCGAGCGTTTTCAGGCGATTGGCGATCGCGGCGCGCAAATTGGCGATGGATTGGAAGGCCTTGGTGCTGGCCGCGAGGCCGGCGTCAATGCGCTTGCCGGCGAGAAGCTGGGCTTCCAGGTCGGCCTGGGAAACGTGGACGCGCGGGTCGAGCGTGATGGTGAGAGATTGCTTCATCAGCGATCCATTGCCGATGAGAAAGATGGTGTACTGGCCGGGGACGGCGAGGGGGCCGAGGGTCTGCTCGCGCGGCGTGTCCGCGGGGAGGGCATGGCCGGAGATGGTGTATTCGATGTAATCGAGCAGGCCGCCGTAGTAGCTGAAATTGAGAGTCTGCGGCGGTTCGTAGCGCAAATCCCAGACGAAGCGGTTCAAGCCGACGTTCGTCGAGAGGTGCGCGATTGGCCCGAACCAGTAGTCCGGGACGTTCTTGGGCGTGTTGTCCGCGGGAGGAGTGAGGCTGGTGAAGCGGCGGACGACTTTTCCCTGGGAGTCGTGAATTTCGAGGGTGAGCGGATTGGTGGGAGCGGATTTCAAGAAGTAATCAATGATCGCGCCGTCCGGCGGATTTTTCGCGGTGGGCTCTTCGGGCGGCAGGGGAGTTTCCTGGTCGTTATCGTAGCGGACGCGCACAGCAGGCTCGGGCTTCAAAAGGTAGGAACTGGCGCCGGCGATTTCCGGGCCTGCCTGACGAAGCGGCGTGACGTCGTCCAGAATCCAGAGGCCGCGGCCGTAGGTGGCGGCGACGAGGTCGTCGCCATGCACGGCGAGGTCGCGCACGTCGGTCGCAGGGAAATTGAGCTGCAGGGATTGCCAGTGGTCGCCATCGTCGAACGAAACGTAGAGCGCGTTTTCGGTACCGGCGTAGAGCAATCCCTTGCGGATGGGATCTTCGCGGACGACGCGGGCGCGCCAATCGGGCTGCAGTCCGGCGGTGATTTTCTGCCAGGACTTGCCGGCATCGCGGGTGCGGAAGATGTAAGAGTTGAGGTCCTGACGCGCCTCGAGAACCACGTAGGCGGTGTTCGCGTCGTAATGCGAAGCCTCGATGGCGATGATCTCGCTGTTTTGCGGCAAGCCGGCGGGCGTGACGTCCTGCCAGGATTGCGAAGCGTCGCGCGTGGTTTGGATCAGGCCGTTGGTTGTGCCGGCCCAGAGGACGGAAGCGCTGACGGGCGACGGAGTGAGCACCGAGAGCGATGTGCGGCGCGGACGCTGGGCCAGCTCGAAATCATCCTTGCCGCCGGCGTCGCGTTCGTCAAGGTCCACAGGTTCTTCGTCGCTTGCCATGGGTGCGTGACCGTTGGCCGAGCGGGCTGGCGCCGCCGCCGCGGCGGATGGGGACGTAGCGGCGGGGGAGTGCGGTTGCGCGGCTGGGCCGGCAGGAGGCGCAGCGGGAGTGGTGAGGTCCGGGCTGATCTGCGTCCACGAAGCGCCGCCGTTTGTGGTTTTCAAGACGTACTGCGCGCCGAGATACAACGTGTGCGGATCCTGCGGCGAAAAAACCAGCGGAGGCATCTGCGACATGCGGTCTTTCGGTCCGCGTACGAAGACGTGCACGATTTGGCCGGTGGTTTTGTCGAAGCGCAGGATGCTGCCGTACCAGCCGCCGGAATAGACGAGGGAGGGGTTCGCGGGGTCCGGCGCGATGTAACAAAATTCGAAGCCGCCAATGGAAAACCAGTCGCGATAGCTGATTTCGCCGTAGTCGCTGCGATTGGGAACGGCCACGGTGCCGCTATCCTGCTGCGCGGCGTAGGAAATGTAGGGGAACTGGTTGTCGGTGGTGACGTGATAGAGCTGGCCGGTGGGCTGATTGTACCAACTGCTCCAGGTGAGGCCGCCGTCGAGGCTGATGGTGGTGCCCTGGTCCACGCCGAGAATCATGCGCCGGGGATTTTGCGGATCAATCCACAGGACGTGGTAATCGTCGCCGCCGGGCGCGCCTTTAAAGGCGACGAAATTTTTGCCGCCGTCGGTGGAACGATAGGTGGTGGTCTGCATGGCGTAAACGACGTCGGGATTTTTGGGGTCCACATACACGCGGCAGATGTAGAGATTGCCGGTGACGCGTGGGTCCTTGGTAATTTGCCGCCAGTGCGCGCCGCCATCGTCGGAGCGGAAAAGTCCCGGGTCCATGATGGCGAAAACGCGCTGGCCTTTGCTGCCCGGAGCGACGGCAAGGCCAACGCGACCGCGCGGGTCGGAGGGCAATCCGGATTCCGAAACGGGGCTCCAGGTAGAGCCTTCGTCGGTGGATTTATAGATCCAGGAATCCTGCGCGGAGGGATCGGCGGGGCCGAGGTGGTAATCATAAGGCTTCCAAAGAGCGGCGTAGAGAATGCGGGGGTTCTCGGGATCGGCGGCCATGTTGGAGACGCCGGCCATCTGGTCTTTATAAAGAGTCTTAGTCCAGGTCTTGCCGCCGTCGGTGGTCTTGTACACGCCGCGATTTTCACTGGGCGCACCGACGCCGAGGATAGGATGTCCGAGAACGCCGACGATGAGGATGCTCGGATTGCGCGGGTCTATGAGAACGGTGCTGATGAAACGCGAATCTTTCAGGCCGATGTTGGTCCAGGTGGCGCCAGCGTCGGTGGAGCGGTAAACGCCATCTCCGGCAGTCTGCTCGCCGGTGCCAACGATGATGATGTTGGGATTCGAGGGAGCGACGGCGAGGTCGCCGATGGAGGCGACGTGCTCCTCGTCAAAAATGGGCTTCCAGACCGTGCCGCCGCTGACCGTCTTCCAAACGCCGCCGCCGGGCGTGCCCATGTAGTAGATAGCAGCATTGCCGGGAACGCCTGCGACGGCGGAGACGCGGCCGGCACGGTAAGGACCAATCAGGCGCCAGCGCATCGCGGAATACAGGCTGGGATCAACGACGGGCGGCGCGGCACGTGATGCGGAATCTTGCTGGGCCGATAGAGGGACAGCGAGTGCGGCAAGCATCGGCACAATTACCAAGAGCAGGCGCTGAAGTCTGGGCAAATGAGTCCTCCACAAAAGTAAAAGTGTACCATCTCTGGGGAGGGAGTTGTCTTCAGCGCGTCAGTGCAAGCCCGACCAGTCGTCCGCGAGCAGGATGGAGTTGCTGGGATTCGACGGGTCGTACTTCACGCTGGCGGTCTGGCCCGCGGCGACGCGGCTGAGGTGGCTAGCTTCTTCGAGGCCGGTAACGTCTTGCGCGGTCTCGTAAGTCACGCCGGAAATCGAATAGGTGTAGTAGAGCAGCTTCTGCGCGCCGTTGGAGGAAGACGAAGGAAGCGGGTGCTTCTGGAACATCCCCGGCTGTTTCGCGCCGTGCTCGCGCGCTTCGCGCGGGTGTTCGACGATTTCCAGCACCTGGCCCTCGACGATGCGGCCGACGCGATTCAGGTAGGCGCGGCGCTGGCGTTCGATGTCGGTCGGGTCTTCCGGCTTGCGGCGCAGCCACAACACGACTCCGACAAGGACCACCAGCGCAATTCCGGCTAGCGGAAGCCAATCATGCCAGTCATTCAGAAGATCTTTCAACGCCTGCCTTTTCTTGTGCGGGTCAATCTTGCGCGGCGATGACGGGATTTCTAAGCGTGCCGATTCCGGAGACGCTGACTTCGACGACGTCGCCCGCGGCCAGCGGAGCCACACCGGCGGGCGTGCCGGTGGCGATCAAGTCGCCCGGCTCGAGCGTCATTACCTGCGCAATGAAGCGAATTATAGCATCAACGGAAAAGATCATTCCCGACGTGTGTCCAGACTGTTTCCTGATTCCGTTCACGAAGGTCTCCACGGTGACGCTCGAAGGATCGAGCTGCGTTTCGAGGATGGGGCCGAAGGGGCAAAACGTGTCGAAGCCCTTGGCGCGCGTGAACTGGACGTCCAGTTTCTGCAAGTCGCGGGCGGTAACGTCGTCAAGGCACGTGAAGCCGAGGATGTAGGGGCCGACATTTTCATCGGCGTTCAGAAGATGGCAGCGGCGGCCGATGACGACCGCCAGTTCGCCTTCGTAATCCACGCGCTGGGAAATGCGCGGCAGCACAATGGGTTCTTCGGGAGCGATGATCGCAGACGGCGGTTTGAAGAAAATCAGCGGCAGCGAAGGCGCATCGTTGCCCATTTCCTTGGCATGCTCCGCGTAGTTGCGGCCGACGCAGACAATCTTGCTGGGCGCGGACGGCGGCAGGAACTTAATGGCGCCGAGCGGCCAACTCTTGCCGGTGCGCGCGCGCGCGCCCCAAAGCTCGCCCTGAATTTCATGGACGCGGTCGCCTTCGACGATTCCGGCGCGCGGATTCGGACGGACCTGGTGCACGGAGCGGCTGACCTGCTTGGCGTCGAATTCCAGCGGCTGAAAGCGGCAGAGTTTCATCGGTGGTGGGTCGAGAAAAAATCGGTGCGGCGGCGCCGCGGGGCAATCCGGTGATGGCGCGTCAGCAGCACCATGCCGCCGACCCAGGAGCCCACCGCGCAAACGCCGTACACCACCGCGCCCTCGATGAACGCGTCGAAGGGCGAGCGCAGCGCCTGAAAGAGGCTGTGGAAGAACATTCCGGCGATGTCGTAGGCGATCACGAAAATTCCCCAGGCCAACATGGCCGAGAAAAACATCCGCAACGGGCGATTCAGGAAGCGGAAAATCGGAATAAGCATCGCCAGCAGAAAAAGTCCGTAGGAGGCGCCGTTGCGCTCCAGGGCGCGATTATCGAGCCAGGACAAGCGGTTCGCGGCGACCAGCGAGCCGACCATCACGATGGTCAGCAGCGAGCCGGTGTACAGGCCCACGCGAATCGCCGGGCTGGCCACCTTGAGCGCGGCCTGCGCCGGAGCGGCGACGGGGTGCGCGGTGGTCGCTGGATCGGTCATGGTCTAGGCTGCTCGTCTTCCGGAACGGGCTTCGGAGCTTCGGCCGGAGCTGCCGTGGGAGCTGGAACGGGTACTTCGCCGGGGGCGGCCGCGCTGGCGGGACTTTCGTTGCCGGCACGGTCCACCGCGGTGACGGTGTAGAGGTAGCGGCGGCCAGGCACAGTATTCATATCGCGAAACGCGGGAGTAAGCAACAATTGCGGATTTTGCTTCTGCCCGGGCGCACCTTCTTGCTCGCTTCTATAGATGTTGTAGCCCGCGATATCGTTTTCCACGCTGATGGACCAGGAAAGATCGAGATAAGCGGGCGAGGCGCCCTGCGCGGGAACCAGCACGACCACCAATCCCTGCGGCGCAGCCGGAGGAAACGTATCGCGCGCGGCAACCGTGACCAGATTGGAATCGGCAGATTCGACTTGTAGCGGGCCGTATTGCGCGACGCTGCGAACGGAATAAACGTAGCTCTTGCCGAACTGGACTTGCAGGTCGCGGAACGGCGGGGCGGGGCTGTCGCCGATGAGTGCGAGCGGCGGCGTGGCCTTGGGCGCGCCGCCAGGCTGCGGCGCTGCTCCTGCGCTCGGCTGGCCGCCGGCAGCGCCGGCCGGCTTGGCGCTTGTCTCCGCGCTCATCTCGGTGCTCATCGCTGTGCGATAGATGCGATAGTCCACGATCGCCGGCACCGAGCCGGTGAGCGTCTTCTGCGGCGGCGTCCACGTGAGCACCGCGCCGGCGTGCGTGAGTTCAAGCTTCAGGTCGTCAATGGGCGCGGCGGCGGGTTCGACGGCCACGGAGACGATATTGGAATCCGCGGACGCTTTCTTCGGCGAAGTGCTGGTGCGCACGGAATAGACGGCGTACGCGTTCGGATGGGCGGTAAAATCGCCCGTGGTGAGTGCGTCCGGATAGCGCACGCCCTGTTTATTCGCAAAGTGGCTGACCATGTCCGCGGGAATGGTGACCAGCAGCGCGAGCGCTGGCGGAGCGGGGGAGGCAGCGGCCGGTGCGGCATTGGGACTCACGGGAGCGGCCTGGAAATCACGGTATATCTCGACGGCCGGCGACCGCTTCAGCGGGCGGCCCTCGACGGCATCCTTGGGAAGAGTAAACGTGAGGATCACTTCATTACCCTGTTGCGTGGCCGCGAGGTCGGTGATCGCCACCGGGACCTGCGGTTTGCGCGCTATGGGCTCGCCGGGAGCGCCGCATCCAGCGCAGAGAAAGGCGCAAAAAAGCGCGGAGGCACAGAGATAAGACAGGAAACGGAAAACAGAGAGGCGCGAATTCAAAACCGGCGAATGGTGAGGAGTGGGCGCCCCGCTGGGATTTTCCATTTTTTGATTTCTAAAGAATGTAACGGCTGAGGTCCTGGTCCTTGACGATATCGGCGAGCTGCTTCTGCACGTAGGCAGCGTCCACTTTGAACGACTTCTTCTTCATCTCGGGAGCCTCGAAGGAAATCTCCTCGAGCACCTTTTCCAGAATGGTGTGCAGGCGGCGCGCGCCGATATTTTCGGTGTGCTCGTTCACCTTGGCCGCGAACTTCGCTATGGCGGCGATGGCGTCCTCGGTGAAGGTGAGCTTGAACGGCTCGGTATCCAGCAGCGCGATGTACTGCTTGATGAGCGCGTTTTTAGGCTCGGTGAGGATGCGAATAAAATCGGCTTCGGTGAGCGAGGTCAGCTCGACGCGAATGGGGAAGCGCCCTTGCAGCTCGGGAATCAGGTCCGAGGGCTTGGTGGTGTGGAACGCTCCGGCCGCGATAAATAGAATGTGATCGGTGCGCACCATGCCGTAGCGCGTATTCACCGTGGTGCCTTCGACGATGGGCAGGATGTCGCGCTGCACGCCTTCGCGGGAGACGTCCGGGCCGTGCCCGGATTCGCGGCCGGCGATCTTATCCACTTCGTCTATGAACAGAATGCCCATCTGCTCGACGCGATCCACGGCGATGCGCGTGACCTGATCCATATCAATCAGGCGATTCTCTTCTTCCTGGATCAGGTAGTCGAAGGCCTCGGAAACCGTCATTTTGCGCTTCTTTTTCTGCTGGCCGAACATGCCGGAAAGCATGTCCTTCACGTTGATGTCCATCTCCTCGACGCCCTGATTGGTGATGATCTCGAACGAAGGCATTTGCCGCTCGCGGACTTCTACTTCGACCATGCGCTGATCGAGCTTGCCTTCGCGCAACTGAGCGCGGAGCTTGTCGCGGGTGCGGGCTACTTGCTCGCGCCGCTGAATTTCGCTCGCGGGCGTCGTGTCCGAAGGCATGGGCGAAGGCGGCAGCAGCAGATCGAGCAGGCGGTCTTCGGCGGATTGTTCGGCGCGCTCGGCGACTTCGTCGAGCTTTTCCTCGCGCACCATGTCAATCGCAGTTTCGACGAGATCGCGGACCATGGATTCAACGTCGCGGCCGACATAGCCCACTTCGGTGTACTTCGAGGCTTCCACTTTCACGAACGGGCAACCGGCCAGGCGCGCCAGGCGGCGGGCAATTTCCGTCTTGCCTACGCCCGTGGGGCCGATCATCAGGATATTCTTCGGCAGAATGTCTTCGGCCAATTCCGGCGGAAGCTTCTGACGGCGGACACGATTGCGCAGAGCGATCGCTACGGCCTTCTTCGCGAGATTCTGGCCGACGATGTATTTATCCAGCTCCACGACGATTTCGCGCGGCGTGAGTTCGTCGAACGACGGAAGCGGCTCCGGCTCGGGAGTCTGCGATTCATTTCCGGACAAATAGATGACCATGTCTTTCTCCGATTTCTCCGTCATAGCTCTTCCACGCTGAAATTGTCGTTCGTATAGATGCAGATTTCGCTGGCGATGCGCATGGCCTCCGCCGCGATATCCTTGGCGCTGAGCTTGGTGAACTTGGAAAGCGCCCGCGCGGCGGCCAGTGCGTAGGAACCGCCGGAGCCGATGGCGCAAATGCCGTCGTCCGGCTCGATCACGTCGCCATTGCCGGAGAGCAGGAACGTGGATTTCACGTCCGCGACGATCAGCAGGGCGTCCAGGTGACGCAGGGAACGGTCCGTGCGCCATTCCTTGGCTAGCTCGACGGCGGCGCGCGCGAGGTTGCCGTGAAATTCCTGCAATTTACCTTCGAAGCGGCCGAAGAGCGAGAGCGCGTCGGCGGTGCTGCCGGCAAAGCCTGCTATTACTTTATCGTTGTAGATGCGACGAGTCTTGCGCGCACTGTGCTTGATCACGCCGTCGCCCAGAGTGACCTGGCCGTCGGCGGTGAGCACCACTTTGTTATCTTTGCGCACGCACAGCACCGTGGTGCCGTGCATCTGGTCGTTCTTGTGCGTCATTGGCATCCGGCGATTATACTCCGCCGCGCGCGGAATGGGCCACAGAGACGCGGAGGGAGCAGCAGTTCATTTTCTCGTCGCGCGAATCGGCAGACGTTATAGCCGGGTCGAGTCCGGCGGGCGCGGCTTTGATGGCATTAGGCGGCGAGACTATGTATCGGCAGGAATCCTGTGCCGCCGTCGCGAAGGGCGTTTCGCATGGATTGCTGCAAGCTTTTTAGGCTGATAATTCCCGGCGGAACGGCCGAACTTCCTCGCAGCCTGCTAACGGAGTGCGACAATTTGAAGAAGGTTTCTCGCATCGCGTCACTTTTATCGCGGTTCGGCGTCAATTCTTGTCATTGTTTTTAGCGCTGGAATTGTCTTTGGACTTTTTATCTTTTTTGCCGACTTTGGCCCAGCGCTCTTCGAGGGATTCCCGGGTGAAGAGCGAATCGGAAAGGCCAGTGTTATAAGCGTATTTGTCGAAGAAGACCTGGTACATCTTGATGCCGTTGCGTTGGCGGGTGATTTGAAACGGCGTTTCTATGCCGTCAATGGGTTGGTAGTTGGAATAGAATTCCACTTCTTCGGTGCGCATGCGGGTATTGGCGCTGCGCGTGTCCACCACTTTGCGGATGGGCAGATGGGTATCGCGCGCGATGGCGATGCGGATGGTGCGATTGTCGCTGTCCACCAGCTCCACCCAATCGGCTTCCTGGTAATCCACCACGTCGGGACCGGCGTAGCGGAAAATCATGCCCGGCTCGTGGATGCGATGGCGCAAAATGTTGTCAATATCCTTCTTGGTGTCTTCCTCCGAGGTGGCCAGGTCGGTGATGGTTGCTTCGGAAACGCCGCCGCGATCGAGCTTCCAGCCTTTGTCGCCGTTGAACACCTCGATGATGTTGCGCTTGGGAAGATTTTCAGTGCGGTCTTTGAAGGGCGGCTGCGAGTAGTCCACGAAATGCACGGGCGGGCCATTGAGATCCCCGGAATGTCCAAACTGTGCAAGACGGCCCTCGCAGGTCACGTCACGAACGTTGAGATAAGTGGCTCCGCCTAGCCCCTCGATCGCCAGCTGCAGGATCTGCTTGGCTTTGGCGGCACTCTGCTCGGGGAGCATCACTTCATCGTCCTGCGCGGCGGCGCGCGGCGATGCGGCGAGGCCGACGCCCGCGAGCAGCAGCGCAAACGTCAGCCCGCGGAGCGTGCTGGGGCGCGCGCCCGTGCTGCGGGCTTTTCCTGCTGACGAGAGCATGATTCGGGAGATCATCCGCACAGCACTGAACCTCCGTTTACGTTGATCACTTCTCCGGTGATAAAGGTTGCCAGATCGGATGCCGCGAAAAGGATAGGGCCAGCGATTTCTTCGGCGGTGCCCACGCGCTTGAGCGGAATGGGCGCCAGCGCTGCCTTCAGTCCATTTTTATTGCGCAGCACGGAGGCGGACATATCGGTATCCACCCAGCCGGGCGCGACGCAATTCACGATGATGTTGTGGCGCCCCAGCTCGCCGGCGAGGCCCTTCACGAAGCTGATGATGGCGCCCTTGGTGGCGCCGTAATGCGTGTGGAACGCTTCGCCGCGCTGCCCGGCGGTGGAACTGATGGCCACGATGCGGCCGCTTTTCTGCGCGATCATGTGCGCCGCGGCGAAATGAATCACGGAATAGACGCTTTTGAGATTGACCCGCATCATCTCATCCCATTCGCGCTCGGTCATTTTCTCGATGGGCGCGTCCTGCTCGTTCCAGATGCCGGCGTTGGCTACCAGGATGTCAATGCGCCCGAGGCGCTCGCGGGTGAAATCCACGAGCTTCTTGGCATCGGCCATTTTGCCCAGGTCGGCCTTCATGGATTCGATGCGCGTACCGTGCTTGCGGGCTTCCTGCTCCACCTGCGCGGCCGCTTCCTTGCTGCGATGAAAATTAAAGACGACGTCCGCGCCGGCCTGCGCGAAGAGCTTGACGGTGGCGGCGCCGATGCCACGCGAGCCTCCGGTGATCAGTGCGGCCTTGCCTGCGAGCGAGATCATTGGTCCCCCGAAAATGGCGCGAAGTCGAACTTCGTTGCGAGTCGAAGTTAAGAGTTCAGAGTCAAAAATTCCCAGTCGAAAGCTCACGGTTAGAACGTAAAGGTTCAGATTCAGAGCTGACACCGGCTTTCCGATGCAGGCCCAGCCGCGCCTAGGAATGAACGGGCGCCTTGCGCATGGCGGCCGCCGCGGCCAGTTCGCGGAAGAGCGCCTGCGAAAGTGCGTCCGCCGGAACCATGCGCTCGGGGTGCCACTGCACGCCCACAATCCAGTTGGCGTCGCCGGTCCATTCCACCGCTTCGATCACGCCATCGGGCGCGCGCGCCACGACGCGAAGATTTTTCCCCGGCTGCAAAACGGCCTGATGGTGCGAGCTGTTCACCCGCGCCTGGTTCGCGCCGGCCAGTTGCGCCAGGCGCGAGCCGGCGTCCAGAGCGACGTCGTGGTGCGGCTCCGGGCCGACGTGGCCGGTCCAGGCATGCTGGATTTTGGTATTGAACTCGCTGGGCACATCCTGCACCAACGAGCCACCGAGAAAGACATTCAAGCTTTGTACGCCGTAGCAGATGGCCAGCACCGCTTTGTGCTCGGCGACGGCATGATCAAGCAACGCGAAATCGGTGCGCTCGCGGTCGGGATCGGCTTCGGCTGTTTTCGCATGGCGCGCGGCGTGAAAAAGCGATGGCTCGACGTCCGCAGGGCTGCCCGGCAGCACCACAGCATCCAAGGAGCGCGCCAGACTCAGCAACTCCGTCGGCGAGAGGCAAAGCGAGATTTCGACGGGTTCGGCGTCCGCCAACCGGACGGCCGCGACATACTTGTCATAGGAATCCCGCTTGTTGCTAACTTCTTCTTTTCTAGTGCGATAGGGGATACCTACGCGAATTTTGGAGGTTGGCGCCGGGCTCATGAAGTGCCCATCCTACCATCGTGCGGCAGGCACAGCAATCTCCTGTTCCGGCATCGCAGCGCCAGCACCGGCCGCGCCGGCGATTCTGCCCCGGCGAAAAAGCGCGCTACTGGCCGGCTGGGGCAGCAATCGGGGCGCAGAAGCGGTCGAACGCCTGCGTAAGATCCTGCGCGATGGCGCGCGGGTCGCGCCCTTCGATGGCCGAGCGCTCCAGCATGAAAACCAGTTTGCCCTCGCGCAGCAGGGCAATGCTGGGCGACGACGGAGGATATCCCGTGAAATAGCCGCGCGCGCGCTCGGTGGCAGCCAGATCCTGTCCAGCGAAAACGGTGGTGAGAATCTCCGGGCGCGCGCTGTGCGCCAGCGCCATGGCCACCGCCGGACGCGCCCGGCCAGCGGCGCACCCGCAGATCGAATTCACGACCACGAGCACCGAGCGCTTTTCCTGCTGCAGCGCAGCATCCACTTCCTGGGGCGTGCGCAACTCGCGAAAGCCGATATTGGTCAGCTCGTCGCGCATCGGTCGAACGTATTCTTCAGGATACATCGCAACTCCTTCACGGATTTTAGGCTGTGAACAATCAACGGCGCAGCGTTCCGCGACGCTCGTGCACCGTATGCCATCCGCGGCCCGTTGCCGCGTTCTCTAAGCGCCGGCCGCGGCGGATTGCGCCCGCTCTTCGGGCTGCACGAAAGCCTTGCTGGCCAACTCAATCACCTGCTTCAGATGCCACCACTCCCGCTCGCCCATCAGCCGCCCATCGTTGCTCGAAAAATAAATGGAAACATAACCGTCGGACGACAACGGCACGCGGATGATCAAATTGTTCTTCTGTTCCGGTATCTGATTTTCAGCCACGGCTATCCTCCCCGTCTGCCGCTGAGCAGGCCCAACCCGCCGAACCGCACAGCGTGGCCCATTCTCTCTCGTTGGCCCAGCAGGGGCAAGGGGCACGAAGGCCCGGCGGCAGCGAAGGCGGGGCTAGCGGATGCCGGCGGGCACGGAAAGCATGTGCGGCGAATTCTGCGGAGCGAGCGGCGGCGCAGGGCGGCGCCGCGGGGGATGCGTTTGCAGCCACTGCTCGAAATTCTCGCGAATCTGCAGCAGGTGATGCGGGATGTGGCGCTCCTGCAGATCCACCCAGCGCGCCAGGGTGATCGAGCCATCGCGCGGATGCGCGATGCGATGCTCCCAGACCTCCTCGGGCAGGGCCATAAGCAATTGATAGGTCATCTTTCGCAGGCGGCGGATAATTTCCAGCGCTTCGTGGGTGCTCTGATGAAAATAGCCGAGAGAAAGAGCCCAGCGCGAGGCATTGAACCGCATGGAGTCGGCGGCTGCCGGTTCAGCGATGCACGCACGACAGCGCACGTAGGCGTTGGCTTCGCTATCGGCGAGATGCAGGATGATTTCGTGAATGCTCCAGCGATCCGTCGCCGGTTTATAGGTCCACATTTTCTTGGGGAATTGCCGCAGCGCGGCGCACAGCAGAGCCGGCGCCCGGCCGAACGATTCCAGCTTTTGCCTTCTGGCGTCTTGCCTCATGGAACCCTCCCGCTTACCACCCTTAGACGCACGAATCGCGGTTTTGCTTATCCGTATCACATGAATAAACGAAGAAAATGGCCCACTTGTTCCGCAGAAAGGCGTCATTCTTCCGTAACAATTTTGCGGCGTGCGACGGTGGGAAACGGTGTTCGTGGATGGGACGGAGCGGTGTCCGCAATTGGCATGAGTGCGCGTTCTTGGGAGAGTGCTGAGTGGCGGCCGCGCGCTTCCGTGCGGCGGATGCAAAACCAGTGGGCTTTCGGCCGATTTACGCAGTCTTCGGCGGGGTGTTGCGGCTGCTTATCGCGGAGGGGCCGCCCGCCGCTCGCTTGCCCCAATAGGCGCGCAATTCGCCCACCAGGTACAGCGAGCCGGTGGCGAACACCGCGTCCTCGGGACCCGCCAATTGCAGGGCGGTTTCCAGTGCCTCGCTGGAATCGCGCACGATCAAAGTTCGCTTGGCGTCGTGGCTGGAGATTTCGCCGAGCAGCGGCGCGGAAATGGCGCGCGGCTGGTGCGGTTCGGTGAGCACCACGGCGCTCGCATGCGGGAATAGCAGCCCGGAGATTTCGTCCACGGCTTTATCGCGCATGGCGCCATACACCAGAAAAATGCGGCGGCCCGCGTAATTCTCCTGCCAGAATTTCAGCAACTCTCGAGCGCCTGCCGGATTGTGGGTGCCGTCCAGATACAGATCGGGATGCGAGGCGAGGCGTTCGAGGCGCCCCGGCCAGTGCGCCGTGGCGATGCCCCGCTCGATCGCTCCATCGCGAATCGGAAAACCGCGCTCGGCGAGCAGGCGGGCGGCGACCGCCGCGGTAAGGGCATTGCCGATTTGAAAGCGGCCCGCTAGCGAAGGTGCGAGGGTGAGTTTCTTGGGCGCGTCGGTGAACGCCGCGACCGCGCGATAGAGTCCGTCCGAGTTTTGCACGTTCTCCAGATGCGCCGCTGTGTGCACTTCCACCAGGCGCGCGTCCATTTCAGCGCAGCGCTGGGCAATCACGGCGCGAGCTTCGGGGCGTTCGCTCGCACTCACCACCCGCGCGCCGCGCTTGATGATGCCGGCTTTTTCTGCGGCTATTTCTTCGATCGAGTGGCCCAGATAATTTTCGTGGTCGAAGTCCACGGGCGTGATGATGGCTACGGCGGGCTCGACGATGTTCGTCGCATCCAGTCGCCCACCCAGCCCCACTTCGTAGATCGCGAAATTCACTTTGTGCTGGGCGAAGGCCAGGAACGCCATGGCAGTGACGCACTCGAAGAAAGTGGGATGCGCCGCGAGCTTACCCGCGGCCATCAGCGATTCGATGGAGGAATGAACGCGGGACCAGGCCGCCGCGAAATCATTATCCGAGATATTTTCGCCCTTGATGCGGATGCGCTCGTTGATGCGTTCCAGGTGCGGCGAGGTGTACAGCCCGGTGCGCAGTCCCGCCGCGCGCAGGATGGATTCGAGCATCGCGGCCGTCGAGCCTTTGCCGTTGGTCCCGGCAATATGCGCGCAGGGGGAGGCGCGCTGCGGCCGGCCGAGTTCTTCGGCGAGAATGGTGATATTGCCGAGGCCGAATTTCTGCACGCGGGCCTGTTGCGGCGCGGCCAGCTCTCTGCCCAGTGAAAATAGCGCGCGAACGGATTCCTCGTACGTCATCCGCGTTAACCGACGAAGAAATCGAGGGCGTTGCTGATGTACGGTTTCAATTCCTTGCGCGGGACGACGGCATCGAGGAAACCATGTTCGAGCAGAAATTCAGCCGTCTGAAAGCCCTCGGGCAATTTCTGCCGGATGGTTTGCTCGATCACGCGCGGACCGGCAAAGCCGATCAGCGCGCCGGGCTCGGCAATATTCAAATCGCCCAGCATCGCGTAGCTGGCGGTGACGCCGCCGGTGGTGGGATCGGTGAGTATGGAAATAAAGGGCAACTTGGCTTCGTCCAGGCGCCCTAGCGCCGCGGAAACCTTCGCGAGCTGCATCAGGCTGACGACGCCTTCCATCATGCGCGCGCCGCCGGAGCAGGAGACAATAATCAGCGGACGTTTCTGCTCCAGAGCGCGCTCAATCGCCCGCGCCACTTTTTCGCCCACCACCGCGCCCATCGAGCCGCCGATGAACCCGAATTCCATCGCGCAGCAAATCACCGGGCGCCCGTTCAAACGGCCTTCGGCGGAGATGATCGCATCATTCATGCCCAGCTTGCGCTGCGCTTCCTTCAAGCGCTGGGCGTAGGGCCGGGTGTCCGTGAAATGCAGCGGGTCGCTGGAGGCGAGCTCGGCGTCCATTTCCGTCCAGGGCTCTTCGTCCAGCAGCATTTCCAGGCGGCGCCGGGAACTGAGGCGAAAATGGTGGTCGCACTTGGTGCAGACCTCCCAATTCGCTTCGAGATCCTTTTTCCAGATGATCGCCCGGCAGGAGCCGCACTTGGTCCACATGCCCTCGGTGTGCACGCGGCGCTCCTCCACCGGCGTGGGATTTTCGATTGGCTTCTTTTCGCGCTTAAACCAAGCCATGAGTGGAGGCTCTCGCGTTCCGCTGAACAGAGCAAGACAAAACCGCCGGCCCGAAGGCCGCCGCTACAAAAACTGGGTTAACTGCCGTGTGCCCAAGGAGCGTCATCAATATCCGCCGTTAATAATCAATGCCGCGTTGCGCCAGGATGCCCTTGGTGTACGGGTGCTTCACTTCGCGCATTTCGGTGACCAAATCCGCGGCTTCCACCAGCTTGGGATGCGCGTTACGCCCGGTGCAGATCACGTGCACGCGTTCGGGGCGCTGCAGCAGCGATTCCACCACGCGCTCCGCTTCCAGCATTTTATAACTGATCACGTAATTAATCTCGTCCAGCACCACCAGGTCGTATCGGTCGCTGTAAATCTGCGCGCGGCCGAATTCCCAGGCGTCTTCGCACATTTTCACGTCTTCGGGATCGGTTTCCGCGCCGCCGATCTTCACGAATCCGCGGCCCATGGGGCGAATTTCAAATTTATCGTCGCCCAGCATTTTCGCGGCGTCCAGCTCGCCATAGTGCCACGAGCCTTTGATGAACTGTACCATCATCACGCGCAGACCCTGCCCCACGGCGCGAAAGCCCGTGCCCAGCGCGCAAGTCGTCTTGCCCTTGCCCGGCCCGGTGTAAACGATCAGCAGTCCTTTCCCTTCCGGCATGCGCGACGATCCTCAGGAATGCAGTCCAGAATAGTGAGCGCAGGATATCGAAACGTCAAGAGACGCGGGAGAGACGAATCGTGCTCATGCGAGGAAGCGATAGCCCACGCCGCGCACGGTCAGCAGATGCAGCGGCTTGGAGGGGTCTTGTTCGATATAGCGGCGGAGGCGGACGATGAAGTTGTCTATCGCGCGGGTGTCGGTGTCTTCGTGCAGGCCCCAGACGTCTTCGAGAATGGATTTGCGCGAGACGGTGCGGCCCTTGCTGCGAATCAAATGGCGCAGGAGCTTTGCCTCCATCAGCGTGAGCTGGATGGTAACGCCGCCGGCGCGCAGCTCCAGCGTTCCGAAATCAATGGTCTTGCCGTCGAACGAGAACACTTCGGAATCGGACGCAGCGTTTTCGGCCGCGCCGGAATCGGCCCCGGCTCCCTTTGCGCCGGCCGCGCGGGCCGGCGCCTGCGCGCTCTCGGCGCGCAGCCATTGGCTGCGGCGCAACAAGCCTTGCAGACGCGCCAGAAATATCGGCAATTGGAACGGCTTGGGAAGATAGTCATCCGCGCCGGCAGCAAATCCCTCCAGCACGTCCTCCGGACGGCCGCGGGCCGTCAGGATCAGCACGGGAACGAAATTGCGCGCCTTGCGCAGCGCGGAAACCACCGCAAAACCGTCCTGGCCGGGCAGCATCACGTCCAGCACCACGGCGTCGAATCCCTCTTTCTGGGCGACCAAGCGCTCCAGCGCGGATTCGCCGTCGCCGGAAACTTCCACGGAGTGGCCTTCGGCTTCCAGGTTGAAGCGCAATCCCTTGGCCAGGTGCGCTTCGTCTTCGACCACCAGCACGCGGCTCACGCTACGTTCCTCGGCAATTCCAGCGAAATGGTGGCGCCGTGGCCCTCGCCCGCGCTGACCGCATACACTTTTCCGCCGTGCGCGCGCGCGATGGCGCGCACGATAAACAAGCCCAGCCCGGTTCCCTTGACTTGAAAACTGGATCGTCCGGGAACGCGGTAAAAGCGTTTGAAAATGCGTTTCAGCTCGGGCTCCGGAATGCCCACGCCGCAATCGGTGACGTGCAGCGCGATGTGCTCCTCGTCGAGATCCTCGATGCGCACCGAGACGTCCACCTTGTCCCGCGAATACTTGACGGCGTTATCCAGCAAATTCGAGACGGCGGTGCGCAGTTCGGCGGGGTCGCCGCGCAGCATCACCGCGGCGGCGGCGCCGGCGGCGGGCGGCGCGGGATCGAAATGCAAAACGCCGGGAGCCAGATGATGGCGCACGCGCGCTAGCTCGATGCATTCGCGCACCAACTCGCTGAAATCCAGATCGGTGTGGTGGCGTTTTCCGCGCTTGTAGCCCGCTTCGCCGGCCTTCAGCACCTGCTCGACCGTTCCCAGCAGGCGGTCGGAATCCAGCAACATCAAATTGTAGAACTGCTGGCGCTGCTCTTCGTCAATCTCGCGGCGCTGCATGGTCTCGAGATAGAGGCGGATGGAGGTGATGGGCGTCTTCAGCTCGTGCGTCACGGCGTTGATGAAGCTGTCGTGCTGTTCGTTGCGGCGGATTTCACGCACCAGGAAGATGGTGTTCAGAATCATTCCGGCGATGATTGCGGCGAAAAAAATCACGCCAAAAAACAGCAGCACGCCTTCGCGCCAGTTGAGGATGGTCCAGCCTACCGTGAGGGCGATGGCCAGGGCGACCAGGGAGCAGCCCAGCACCACGAAGAAGGCGATCGTCTTTCTGCGGCTGGCGATTTGCACGGGTATCTAAGTGGGATTGTACCGCGAAGAAGCAGGAGGGTGCGACCCGTTGGGTGGAAGTGACACGCTCATCTGCGTGTGCGCACCGTTAGCGAAAAGGCCGCGCCGAATAAATCGCTCGCGGCCGTGCAACACGCGGGTTTACATCTCGGCGGGAGCTAGCGCGCGCGGATTTTCGCGCGTGAGCGTCTTGGCCACGACGGCCTGATTGGCGCGCTTGATTTGCGAAATTTTCGCCGTATAGACTTTCTTGGCCAGGCCGATCTTCTCCAGCGCCCAAATCACGTACCAGTTGAAGTCAACCTCGTACCACGTGAGGCCGTGCCGCGCCGAAGCGGGATGCGCATGATGATTGTTGTGCCAGCCCTCGCCCCAGGTGACTAGCGCCACCCACCAGCTATTGGTAGAAAGATCGTGCGTTTGAAACCGCCGCGTGCCCCAGCTATGTGTGGCGGAATTCACCAGCCAGGTGAAGTGCAGGCCGATCACCGTGCGCAGGAAGATTCCCCACAGCACGTATTGCACTCCGCCAAACGCAAGCAACAGCACTCCGAGCACGATCATCGGCACGTAATGATACTTGGTGATCCAGACGTGGAATTTGTCCTGCGCCAGGTCCGGAACGTAGTGCGAAAGCGTCGTGGTGTCGTGATGCATGGACTTGCCGGTGAGAATCCAGCCCATGTGCGACCACCAGGTGCCATCCACGGGAGAGTGCGGATCGCCTTCCTGGTCGGAAAATTTATGATGAATGCGATGCGTGGCTACCCAGAAGATGGGCCCGCCCTCGAGCGCCAGCGTGGCGAAAACCGTCAGCGTATATTCCAGCCACTTCGGAACTTTGTAGCCGCGGTGCGTGAGCAGCCGGTGATAGCACATGCCGATGCCCAGGCTGGTGGCGATCCACCACAAAAATATCGCGACGAACAGCGCCTTCCACGAAAAGAAAAACAGAGCCACGATGGCGCCCACATGAAACAGCCCCATAAATGTGGAAGTCACCCAATTGATTTCGCCGTCGTTCTTCGATGTTTTCTTCAAGACTTCCAGTGACTGGGTCATGAGGGCCTCAGATTGGCGCATTGTGGTGTTCACAACCCCCTTAGAGTAGCAGCCGGGGGCGCGGCCGTTTGTAATACTTCTGTAATACCGGCTCGGCTCGCCGAATTGATTAGCTGGCCGAAAGAACAGCAAAATATATGGGAATTTGCGCGATTTCCACCGTGGATTCGCGCCGTCTCAAGATGACGCGCCAACATAATATGCCGTGTCACTGTGACACATCGCGCAGCGCCTGCGCTCGCCACTCGCCCGCGACTCCACCGCCTCTAAAGTCGGCTATGATGGGGGGTGGTCCCAGCGTGCGCGGAGCGTTCTGATGCCGGGCGGTCTGGCGATGAATTAATTTCAAGAGGAGACGACAACATGCGGAGATTCTTGCTGTGTTGTAGCGCGATCGTATTCAGCGTCGGTGTATTGGCCGTGCATAGCATGGCGCAACAGGATAAGAGCCAGCGGCCCAGCCCGCCGGCGCAGACGGAGTTTCATTTCGCCGACGGCAAGACGGTGACCGTGGACTATTCCAGTCCGCGCGCCAAAGGCCGCAAGATTTTCGGCGGGCTGGTTCCTTACGGGGAAGTGTGGCGTGCCGGCGCCAACGAAGCCACCACGTTTGTCACCGACACCGCCGTAACCGTGGGCGGCAAGACTGTTCCGGCGGGCGCCTACACGCTTTTCGCGATTCCGAGCCAGGACAAGTGGACGCTGATCGTCAGCAAGGTAACCAAGAACGCCAAGGGCGCCCCGCTCTGGGGCACGGATTATCCCGGTGAGGTGCAGGACCTGCTGCGCGTGGACATGAAAGTTTCGCCATTGCCCGCCGCCGTCGAGAATTTCACGATCGCTCTGGACAAAGTGGGCAACGGCGCGGCTCTGCGCATGGATTGGGAGCAGACGCGAGCGTCCGTGGAGATTGCAGAAGCGAAGTAGCGAAGAATC
The DNA here is from genome assembly GCA_049300435.1 of Candidatus Acidiferrales bacterium. Taxonomy (GTDB): domain Bacteria; phylum Acidobacteriota; class Terriglobia; order Acidiferrales; family UBA7541; genus Palsa-295. The sequence goes on from JBAQJS010000047.1 coordinate 141,411, forward strand.
GTCGCGACACGAACTGCGAAAGCACCGTTTGCGCAGAAGCGGGGAGCACGCCGGGAGAGCCTCTGCATTACTTGGCGAGGGCTCCCGGCGCCCTCCGCGTCTCGGCGGCATTTTCTTGCAATTTCAGGACAAGCTGAAAGTACTTCGAACAGCTTCGGCGATCCGCGCCACCTGCTGCCGCGCCGCCGCAGACATTTCTTTGCCCGCTCCGCGTTCGCGCAAGACCAGCCAGATTCCCGGCCGGTGCACGGATTGGTCGTGGCAGATCGCTCCGGTCAACTGCGCGATTTCCAGGTTGCTCCCCGTCAGTTCGCGCTCCAGCACCGTGCGCGCCTCATCCAGCAAATCCTTGAATCCCTGCGAAGCGAGCATGGGATCCACGTCGCGCGGAATGGGCGCTTCCGTTTCTTCCAGATCGTAATCGGGCAGCGGCTGCGTAATCATGAATTCGACGGAAGCGGTTGGCGTCCCGGCGTCGTGCGTGATCTTGATTCCCATGGTGCGAGTATTCTCCCATAAGACGCCGCCGATGCGCCCTCATCCGCGCGCTCATTTTGGATAAGGATGCCCGGCCAGGATGGCGAAGGCGCGGTAAATCTGCTCCGCCAATATCACGCGCGCGAATTCGTGCGGCATGGTGAGCGTCGAAAGCGAGATTTTCTGCTTCGCGCCGGCGCGCAGCTCCGGCGGAAAGCCTTCGGCGTCGCCGCACAAAAAAACCAGCTCACGCGCGCCGCGGTCGCGCAGCTCGCCCAGCCAGCGCGCGAATTGCTGCGAAGTGAACTGCTTCCCGGCGGCATCGAGCAGCACCACGGTCGCCGCCGGTTCGATTTTCAGCCTGCGCAGCGCCGCCGGTCCCGCGTCGCGTAGTTCGCTGATTTCGATCTCCGCGTAATGCCGGATGCGTTCCACATAATCTGCCACCAGCGCGCGGGCTTCCTCGCGCCGCGTCTTGCCCAGCATGATCAGGCGAATCTTCATTTTCGGCGCGGTGCGGCGTTACAGCAGCCCGAATTTCTTGCGCTTCTCGAGCAGCGTCTTGCGGCTGATACCCAGGATTTCAGCGGCGCGGCCGATCTTGTAATGCATGGCCTCGAGCGTGGCGCGGATGGCTTCGCGCTCCAGGTCCTCGAGCGAGCGCAGCGGGCCGCCCGCGCCTTGCCCGCCGCTGCCCGCGCGCACAATTTCCGGAAAATCCTCGGCGAACAATTGCGGCTGCTTCGCGAATACCAGCGCGTGTTCGATGGCGTTCTTCAGCTCGCGCGCGTTGCCCGGCCAATCGTACGCCTCCAGCAAACGCAGCGCCGCCGGATCGAACGCCGCGTCCGCGCGGCCGTGCACCGGGCCCAGGCGCGCCAGAAAATGCGCGGCCAGCTCCGCGATGCCGCCGCGCCGTTCGCGCAGCGGCGGCACCACAATCGCCAACACGTTGAGCCGGAAGAAAAGATCCTCGCGGAAGCGCCCGGCGGCGACGGCCTTCGCCAGCTCCGTATTGGTCAGCGCCATCAGCCGCGCTTCCATGCGCAGCGTTTCCGTGCCGCCCAGGCGCTCGAACGTGCGCTCTTCCAACACGCGCAGCAGTTTCGCCTGCATCCCCGGCGCGAGCGCGGCGACTTCGTCCAGCACGATGCTTCCGGTCTGCGCCATTTCCAGCCGCCCCGGTTTGCGCGCCACCGCGCCGGTGAAGGCACCGCGCTCGTGTCCGAAAAGCTCGGATTCCACCAGCTCGGAGGGCAGGCTGGCGCAATCAATTTTCAAGAATGGAGCGTCGCGCCGCGGGCCGGTTTGGTGAATCCAGCGCGCCAGTTGATCCTTGCCGGTACCGCTCTCGCCGGTGATCAATACGGTGGTGAAAGCGCCGGCGACCTTCTCGGCCATTTCCAGCACGCGCAGCGCGGCCGTGTCGGCGGCAATCCAGGGAATTGTCGCAGCGGCCATCGCGGAGTCCTGGTTGGAAGGGCTCATCGGCATGCGCTCATTGCAGGAAGCTCACTGCTGCGTGGCGTTGCTCTCGGATTCGTTGTGCCGCTCTTCGCGGGAATTGGGGCGAGCCGCGGCCGGGCCCGGCGATTCGGTAAACGAGATGCGTTCGGCATTGCGCCACAGCCGTTCCAGGTCGTAATACTGGCGCGCGCGTTCGCTGAAAATGTGCACCACGAAAAATCCGTAATCCAGCAGCACCCACTCCGCGCTGGACTTGCCCTCGCGATGCGCCACGCGCCGCCCGTGCCGGTGCAGCCGCTCTTCGATCGCTTCGCCGATGGCCTGTATCTGCGGCTGGCTGGAACCGGAGCAAAGCAAAAAATAATCCGCAAACGCGCCTGCGCCGGAAAGATTCAGCACGGAAACATCCAGCGCTTGTTTTTCCTGCGCGGCTTCTACGGCCAGTAGAATTTCGGAATCGAGAGTGTTAGGGGTCACCGGTAAAGGGCCTGTCCCAGAATGTATCCCTCCACGGCTGGCGGCACAAGCCCATGTATGGATTGTTGGTGGCCCAGCCGGCTGCGAATTTCGGTCGAGGAGATATGGCTGGACACGGTGGTCAGCAAGTGAATCGTGGATTTGCGCAGCACGATCTTGTTGGGGTCGTCCGACCGCGTGCGCCCCAACTTTTCCGGCGGAATCACCAGGCGCAATGCCTCCAGCCGAAATCCGGGCCGGCTGGCGATAATGAAATCGCAGGAATCCAGCAATCCTTCGTAATTCTTCCAGGTGGGGATTTCCAGAAACTGGTCAGCGCCCACGATGAAGAAGAGCTGATCGTCGGGATGCTCGCGGCGGAAGCGGCGCACGGTATCGAAAGTGTAAAACACGTGCGGCGTGGCCCCGTCCATGGGCGCTTCGGCAAGCGACGCATAAAAATCCGGATGATTGGCGCACGCCAGCGCCACCATGGTGTAGCGATGCAGAAAAGGAGTGAGCGCGGGCTTGGCCTTATGCGGCGGGCGCGACGACGGAACAAAATACACCGCGTCCAGGTGAAAGCGCTTTTCCGCCGCTTGCGCCACCGCAATATGGCCGGAATGAACGGGATCAAACGTGCCGCCAAAAAGCGCGACGGAACGGCGATGCGCGGAACCGTGGCCTCTATGCGCGGTCGGTGGGGTCAACTCTCCTCCCGGGGAGGCGTCGCGTGGGCTGCTTCTGGCTCCGGTTCGGCGCCGGTGTGCGGTGCACCGCCCGGCGCGTCGTCTGGCGCAACGTGCGCGACAAAATTCGCCTGGTCGGCGGTTTCCTGTGTTTCCGCGGGCAGCGCGGGCTTGGGAAGCCGGTCCAGCGCATCGGCCATCGCGCGAACCAATTCCACGATGCCTTCGCCCGTGGCCGAAGAAACCGCGTGAAATTCCAGGCCGCGCTCGGCGGCAAACGCCCGCAGCTCGTCCAGATGGTCGCGGTTCGTGGTCGCGTCGAGCTTCGTGGCCACCAGGATCATGGGCTTTTCCGCCAGCTCCGGGCTGAACGACGCCAGCTCGTGCATGATGATCTCAAAATCGCGGATCGGATCGCGCTCGTTCGCATCGCTGGTATCCACTAGATGCGCGATCAGCCGCGTCCGTTCCAAATGTTTCAGGAAGCGCGTGCCCAAGCCCACGCCTTCATGCGCGCCCTCGATCAGCCCGGGAACGTCCGCTACCACGAAGGTGCGGCCGTGCCCCGGCGCTGCGTCGGGGTCGGCGGACACCACGCCCAGATGCGGTTCGAGCGTAGTGAAGGGATACGCCGCGATCTTGGGCCGCGCCGCCGAGATGCGCGAAATCAGCGTGGATTTTCCGGCGTTTGGAAAACCGACCAGGCCGACGTCGGCGAGCAACTTCAATTCCAGGCGCAAAGTGAGCTCTTCGCCGGGCTTGCCATCCTCATGCTCGCGCGGCGCCTGGTGCCACGGCCGGACGAAATGCGGATTGCCGTTGCCGCGCCCGCCGTGCCCGCCGCGCGCCGCGAGGAAGCGCTGGCCCGGCTGGGTGAGATCGAAAAGTTGTTCGCCCGTGTTTAAATCGAAAATTACGGTGCCGACGGGAACCTTGAGCACCAGATCGTCCGCGGATTTGCCGGAACAATTCGAGCCTTCGCCGTGCCCGCCGCGTCCGGCTTTGAATTCGCGATTGTAACGGTAGCGCAGTAGCGTATTGTCGTGCGGATTGGCTTCGATGTAGATGTCCCCGCCCTTGCCGCCATCGCCGCCCGAAGGCCCGCCGCGCGGGACGTACTTCTCCCTGCGAAAGGCGACGCAGCCGTTGCCGCCGTCGCCGGCTTTGATGGAAATTTTGGCTTCATCCGCAAACACGGGTCACCTGATTTGGAAAACCACGAAGTATGCTTGCGCCAGGGCTGGAAGCAAAAATAAAAATACGCGCCCGGGAGACTGAGCGCGTATCGAACAGCGAATCGCTAGTTGGCTGCCGCGGATTCCGTGGCAGACGCAGCGCGATCCGCTCCGCCCACCGCCGATTCTTCCGCCGGGAAAACGCTGATGAACTTGCCGTGCGCGCCCTTGTCTTCGAAGCGCACCACGCCGGTGATGGTGGCAAACAGGCTGTCGTCCTTGGCGCGGCTGACGTTCTTGCCCGCCTTGTAACGCGTGCCGCGCTGCCGAATCAGGATGCTGCCGCCGGTCACCAGTTGGCCGCCGAAACGCTTGATGCCCAGCCGCTGTCCGTGCGAATCGCGTCCGTTAGTGGATGATCCGCCGCCCTTTTTATGTGCCATGGCAAACCCCTACGAAATTTGGATGTCGCTGACTTCGACAGAGGTGTAATTCTGCCGGTGGCCGCGCTTGATATTGTATTGTCCGCCCGTCTTGTACTTCAAAGTCAGCAGTTTCGGGCCGCGATCCTGCGCCACGATCTTGCCCACCACCTTGGCCTTGGCGATGTCCGCTGCCGAAGCGAATTTCTTGTCGTCGTTGCGCACGGCCAGCACTTCCTCGAACGTGACCTTGCCGCCGACGTTGCCTTCCAGCCGCTCGACCCGGATGGTCTTGCCCGGCTCGACGCGGTATTGCTTTCCCCCAGTGCGAATTACGGCGTACATGCTGCCTCCCGAAGCTAGTGACAAACTCCAAGTATACTGGTCGCCAGGCGCTTCCGTCAACGAAGTACGTGCGAAAGCGATCCCCCAACTGTGTTATCGCCAACAAGAGAAGAATCCTTGTCTCTGGTCGGTAGTGCCACTAGTATGGGCGGGTTTAGCAACGATCCCAAGGCGATATCGTCGGTCTGGAGCAAACAGTGAACCAGAGCTTACTGGATTGCTCATATAAGGCTCTGTTGGATGGCGCGAGGAAGGCGGCGCCGTCCGTGCAGTACGAACGCGGGTACGCGTCTAGCTGGGAAGACAACCTCTCGAATAGGTTACCGCTGAACGAGATCGGCCGCGATTTTGCGAAGGGAGCTGGGCGAGAACTCGACGGAAAATTGTGCGCGGCCCACTCTTCGGCGACGCTAGTCGTGAATACATTCGGCCCGTGGATCGGATCTCCCTCGTCGTTAGTATTTCAGGGCATTTCCGGATTCCACTCCGTACATTTTGAGGTTACATGCCCAATCTGGCCGCATCGCACGCCACCGCATTTGGACCTGCTTGCCGAGGGAGACTTACTCGTGGCTGTTGAATCGAAATGCACCGAATGGATGACACGTACATCTGCTATTTTCTCGCCTTCGTACGACGAATTGCGGCCATCCCACGGACACCTGCCTTGGTTCGAGCAGATGATGCAGCTGCGTGAAGCGCAAAATCGGTACCGATTCCTCGATGCCGCTCAAATCATAAAACATGCCTTTGGACTGTTTAGCTGTTACAAACCGCGTGAAGTACGGCTCGTTTATCTTTATTGGGAACCACGCAATGGGGAAACCTGGAAAGAATGCCGTCAACATCGTGCTGAAGCTGATGATTTGGCTGCCAAGGTCGCGCAGTCACCGGTGAAGCTGATTCCCATGAGTTATCGCGAGCTATGGGCGGACTGGGAACGCCAGTCTTCTTCTGACCACGTTCGGTATCTGAGAACCCGATATGATTTGGAGGTGTGGCCCGAAGACCGTGAGGCAAGCGCCTAGGTCGCGGGCTGCTGAGAACGAGACAGCCGGTCAATCAGAATCTCTTACCTGCCGGGAAGCAGCCAGTGCTCGGCGGCGAGAATTGCGATCGCCGCGAGGGTCGTGATGAACGTCACGATCAGCCCCACGCGCGCGAACTCCCAGAACGTGATTTTCACTTTCTTGCCGGCTTGCTGTAGCACGATCAGGTTCGCGACCGAACTGAACGGCGTGGCGTTTCCCGCCAGCGTGCTCGTGCAGGCTACCGCCAGCCAGATGTAATGCGTGTTGGGAAACGAAGGCACCAGCGGGCTGAACAGCAGCACGGCCGGCAGATTGCTCACCAAGTTCGAAAGGATCAGCATCACGCCGCTCACCGCGAATAATTGCGAAGTGATGCTGCCGTGCAGCCCGGACTGAAAATATCCGATCACGCGCTCCAGCGCTCCCGACACTTCGAATCCCTTGATCACCACGAAGAGCGACGCAAAAAAGAGCAGCAGCTCCCAATCCAGCCGCCGATAGATATTTTGCGACCGCACCCGCCCGATCACCAGGATGAACGCGCCCACCGAAATCGCCACCAGCGGAAACGAGTAGCCCAGAATCCACAGCACGATCACCAGCGCCGCCGCGAAAAAACATTTAATCAGCAAGCGGCGCTCGATTTTCACCGGGTACGACGGCGCATGGCGCCGCAAAGGATGCCCGAAAATCTTGTCGCGGAAAAGCAGCGAAAGGACGGCCACGTTGATCGCCATGCCCACAAACGAAACCGGCGCCAGATGCGCCAGAAATCCCAGGAACGAAAAATGCGCCGAAACGCCGATCACCGCGTTCTGCGGATTGCCCGTCACGGACATCACCGACCCGATATTCGCGGAGGTGGCCACGGCGATGAGGTACGGAACGGGCGGAACTTCCAACCTTTCCGTCACCACCAGCACGATGGGCGTGAAGATCAGGCAAATCGTGTCGTTCACGAAAAACGCTGCCAGGATTCCGGTGGTGAATACCAGAAGCGCCAGCAACTGGAAGCGCGTGCGCGCCACCGCCGCCACGTGCACGGCAATCCAGTCGAAGAAGCCGGAAATTTGAAAGTGGGCCACCAGAATCATGATGCCCAGCAGAAAAATCAGCGTGTCCCAGTTGATCGCCTGGTACGCCGCGGCCAGCGGCACCGCGCTCACTAGCACCATGGCTACCGCGCCGCAAAACGCAGCCGCCGTGCGGTCCAGATGGCTGCCGCGCCCGCTTTCCACCGCGATCAAAATGTAAGTGGCGAGAAAAACTGCGACGGGAATCCAGTGGTTTTGCGCGAGAGTCGAAGAGAGCTGCATCATTTCCGGGCGTCGAGCGCTGCGCTCGAACGGCAACAGCTTAGCGTGCGCGCGCCTTCGCTGAAAAGCGATTGTTTGATTTCTACAGTATCTCCAGGCGAATTCTAAGGGGCTTCCGTGGCCCGGCGCGCTACTCCATGCCGAGAAACGCGAAGCGCAGCAGGAAAATCCCGGAGAGGACCCAGATCAGCGGGCTGATTTCGCGGTGTTTTCCCGCGCCGATCTTCAGGCAAGTGAAAGAAAGCAGGCCCAGGCTCAGCCCCGTGGCGATGCTGAACGTCAGCGGCGTGGCAACCAGCGTAAGAAATGCGGGAAACGCGTCGCTGAAATCGTCCCAGCGCACTTTGGCCACAGAGCCGCACATCAGCGCGCCCACCAGAATCAGGGCCGGCGCCGTGGCGTAGGAGGGAATCGCGGAAACCAGCGGCGCGCAGAACATCGCGATGAAGAAAAGCGCGGCGATCGCGACGTTGCCCAGGCCTGTGCGCGCGCCCGCCGCCACGCCCGCCGCGCTTTCCACGTAGCTCGTCACCGTGGATGTGCCGGTCAGCGCGCCGGTCAGCGTGCCCAACGCATCCGCCAGCAGCGCGCGGCTGGCGCGCGGCAGCTTGCCGTCGCGCAAAAATCCGCCTTGCTCGCACACGCCCACCAGCGTGCCCACGTTATCGAAAAGGTCCACGAAGAAAAATACGAACACCAATTCTCCCAGGCCCAGCCGCGTGGCCGAGCGCAAATCCAGTTTCAGGAATGTGCCGGAGGGATGCGGCAGTGAAAAAAGATGCGCGGGCCAATGATCCAGGCCCAACGGAATGCCCGCCAGCGCGATGGCCACAATGCCCAGTAAAATCGCGCTGCCCACGCGCCGGATCATCAGGATCGCGATCAGGATCACCCCGGCCGCAGCCAGCAGCACTTGCGGGTCGGACGTTTTTCCGAACGCCACGAACGTCGCGGGATTCGCCACGATAATCTTCGCGTTGCGCAATCCCACGAACGCGATGAACAGCCCGATGCCCGCCGCCGTGCCGTGCTTCAGGCAATCCGGAATCCCGTTGACGATGTGCTCGCGCACGTTCGTCAGCGTCAGCGCCAGAAACAAAAGTCCGGACAGGAACACCACGCCCAGCGCCGTCTGCCACGGCACTCCGCGCCCGATCACGATCGAATAAGTGAAGTACGCGTTCAGCGACATTCCCGGCGCCAGCGCGATGGGATAATTCGCCCACAATCCCATCACCAGCGTGGCCAGCGCCGCGGAAATGCACGTCGCAAAAAGCACGCCGTCCACCGGCATGCCCGCTTCCGACAGAATCCGCGGGTTCACCACCACCACGTACGCCATGGTCATGAACGTCGTCAGTCCGGCCAGCAGCTCGCGGCGCACCGTGGTTTCGTTTTCGGCGAGGTGGAAGATGCGTTCGAGCAAGCCGTTTCTCCCGTGCTAAAAGTGCGCAACTATAGGCCGCAGCCGCGCTGCCGTCAATGCCATAAGCTGTATGGAACGAATCCGGAATGCAGCGCCAATGCAGCGCCAATGCACCGTTGCACCGGCGCGCCGTTGCATAACTTTCAGCGCGAAAGTCAGCGCGGAATCATCGCTTCGCGCTCCGGCCAGTGCTCCACCAGATCGCGCACCACCTTATCGCCCACCGCCTGCGCCGCTTCCAACGATTGCATATACGCCGAATAATTCCCCGCGACCATCGCCTGCAAGCTCTCCGCCGCGGAACCTCCCGGCGGCTCGCGATCGTAATTGCTCACCGTCCGCAGCACCAGCACGCGCTTCAGGTCCACGCGGCCCGCCGCGCTCAAGAACGTCAGCGCCTGCATCGTCCCGCTGTCTTCCATCCCCGCGGTCATGAAATTCCCCTGCCCGCCGGTGTAGTAGCGCGTCCAGGCGTTGGCCCACTCGTCGAACTTCGAGCCGTGCCAGAACGTGCTCGCCGAAAGCGTCGCGCCCCGCGTAACGAACGGCGGCTTCTGTGCGTTCGGAAATCCCGTGAATCGCGCGCGCGCTTTGCGCAGCACATCCGAATCCGCCAGCGGCACATCCTGCGTCAGGCGCAGCGCCCAATCCACCAGCGACGCGTTCAGCGTGTACGCTTCGCCGTAATCCACACGCGCGGGCTGCTCGTACGGCGTTCCGCGGCGCAACGGCACGTAGCCCGTCGGCCAGCTCTCCGGAATTTGCCGCGCGTCAATTTCGTACGCCAGGTCGCCATCCACCACGTAATCCGCCCACACCGCCGAGCCCAGTGACACATCCGCCGGATCCCCGCCGCCGATCCCCGCAACGATCCAGTACGCTTTCGAAAAATCGAATCGTGGGTCGAGGCCCAGCGCCATCACCGACGCCGCGGCCTTCGCCGTTCCCACGCCGGTCAGCAGCCCCAGCACGCCATCTTCATTCAATCGCACATGATGAAAGCCGCCCGGCAGCGGCAGGATTTCATCCAGATGCTCGCGCTCTACCCACAATTGATATTCGCCGGGCGCGTCGCCGCTATCCTCGCCGCGTTCGAACATGGTCACCACCACGGCTTTGATCCGGAGCGGCGCCGCGGTCGCGGCAGTCCGCGCCTGAAAACTTTCCACGCAGAAAGCCAGCAACAGCAACGCGCTCACAAAACATCCGCCAACTTTACACATGTGCCCCCCGATCAGCCCAGCCAGCTCCGCACGCGCTGGAGACCTGTCTCTTGCGCCCTCACTGATGTGCCTGTATGGTACGCCATGCACGCACCCGCAAAATCCGCCGAGACCGGCAATTCACCGCCCGGCGGTTCACCTCTCCAGCGAAGTCCTCAATCCGCGGGATACGGTCTGCGGACCGGCGCGCTCTCCCCGCTCGAAACTCTGGCACAATCCATTTCCACAATCGCGCCCACCACCACTCCCGCGGCCACGATTCCGCTGGTCTGCGCGCTCGCGGGCAATGGCACATGGCTCGCCTACCTGCTCGCCACCGTCGCCGTCTTCCTGGTGGCGCTGTGCATCGCGCGTTTTGCGCGCTATTCGGCTTCGCCCGGTTCGCTCTACACTTACGCCTCGATGATTCTGCCGCCGTGGCTCGGCGCCACCGCGGCGTGGAGCTTGCTGCTTGCCTACGTCGCCACCGGCTCAAGCGTCATCGGCGGCTTCTATCATTTCGCGAATCTGCTGCTGCGCGACGCCACCGGCCACGAAGTTTCCGCCGTCCTGCTGGCGCTCGCCGGCGCCGGCGCGTGCATCTGGATTGCCTATCGCGACGTGAAAATCTCCGCGCGCCTGATGTTGTGGATGGAGGCCGCTTCCGTCGCGGTCATCGTCGTCGTGCTGCTGCTGGTGCTCGTGCGGCACGGCTGGCACTTGGATACGGAGCAGTTGAAATTGCGCGGCATGACCGGCAGCGGCCTGCGCCTCGGCCTGGTGCTCGCGCTTTTCAGCTTCGTGGGCTTCGAAAGCGCCACCACCCTGGGCGCCGAAGCGCGCAACCCGCTGAAAACCATTCCGCGCGCCGTGATTCAATCCGCGCTCATCGGCGGCGCCTTCTTCACCGTCTGCGCTTACACCGAAGTTCTCGGCTTCCGCACCGCCGGGCAGAATCTGGGCGCGAGTCCTGCGCCGATGCACGTGATCGCCGCCGTGGGTGGCGTGCCGGTGTTCGGAATCTTGATTGACGTTGGCGCGCTGGTCAGCATGTTCGCCGGAACGCTGGCCTGCATCACCGCGGCGGCCCGCGTGCTTCTGCTGATGGCGCACAACGGCCTGGCGCACGGCGCGCTGCGTACCACCCATGCGCGCAACGAAACGCCCAGCTTCGCCATCATCGTCACCGGAATCGCCACGGTGCTGCCGGTCGCGGTGCTCGCGGCGCGCGGCGCCAGCGGGCTGGACGTTTACGGCTGGCTCGGCTCGCTCGCCACCTACGGTTTCATCGTGGCCTACGGCTTAGTCTGCGTTGCGCTGCCGCGCTATTTGCGTCACCACGGCGCCTTCCGGCGCGGCGCGCAAATCATTCCCTGGCTCGCCGCGCTCGCCATGCTGCTCGCACTCGCGGGCAATCTCTATCCCGTTCCCGAAGGGCCCTACGGCAAGCTTCCTTACATTTATCTCGTCTATCTGGCCGCGGGGCTTGCCTGGTTCCTGCTACACCGTCGCGCCCAGAATGCGCCGCGCGAAAAATCCTAGGGCTGCTCTTCCGTATCCCGCTGCGCCACCAGCAGCAGCACGATGCCGGTCACCGCAAACATGCGAAACGCCGCATCCTGCCCGTTCCACGTTCGCGACTGCCACATCAGGAACCATTCGCCGCCTACGGTCAGAAAACCCACCAGCCACCCCAGCATTGCGAGCGTCAGGGCCACGATGGATATGCTTTTCGCGCGGTGAAATTCCTCGGCGCTTCCCCGCAGCGCCCGCGCCAGCCGCCATCCTCCCCAGCAGCACAAGACCAGGATCGCGATTTCCCACGCGATGATCGCTAAATAAAAACCGGTGTGCCACGCCGGAGGGTTCAACGCGCGCCACATGCCGTGATTCCCCGGAAACGTAGAATCCATCATCAGCACGTGGCGCACGAATTGGTAATTCGAATCGTAATCCGCCAGATTGTTGAACACCACGAACAAATAAAACAGAGCCACGGCAAAAATCATCGCCAGCTTGGTGGCGCGCAGCGTCATCGTCTCTCCTGCGAACGCCCGATGGTAACGCAGCGGCGCGCCGCCGCGCGCAACATTCCGGCGCCCCGCGAAAATCCAGCCGCCCCGCTCGCTCCTGGACGCGCGGCGTCTCGTCCGCGGCACTCATAGAAATTCCTGATACCAGCAATAGATTAAAAATTCTTCGCCCGCGCCGCGAATGGGCGTACCTTCCCTGCATCTTTGGGGTGATAGCGCGATTCTGGGCTGCGTTTTTCGGCTTAAAAGCAACGAAGTCACCGTGCGCATGCTCGGACGGCGCTTTTGCCTGGGAGTGTTTCCGCATTAATCGGAGGAACGCATGCTTGAGACGGTCCGGCGCTCGGTTTTTTCTTTCGCTTTGTGCGTCTGCATCATTTTCGCTGTCGCACCGGGCGCCCTTGCCCAGCAAACTCTAGGCGGCATTACCGGAACCGTCACCGACACTTCGGGCGCCGTCCTGGCAGACGCTGCCGTAACGATCGTCGGCGACCAGACCACGCTAACGCGCACCCAGAAGACCAGTTCCACCGGCTCCTACGAGTTTTCCAATTTGCCGATCGGCACCTACACCCTCACCTTCACCCACGTCGGCTTCGAGAGCCAGAAAGTCCCTTCGATTACCGTGCAGGCCGACCGCACCGTCACCGTGAACTCCTCGCTGAAAGTCGGCCAGGTGGGCACCACCATCACCGTGGAAGAAAATCCGCTGCTCAACGCCGTGGACACCACCAACGGCTACATTTTGGATAAAGCCCAGCTCGAAGCCATTCCGCTGCCCACCGGAAGTTTCACCGGGCTTGCCATTCTTTCTCCCGGCGTGGACGCGGAACTTCCCGCCGGCACCGGCGCCAATGCCGGGCTGGGCAATCAGCCCATTTGGGCCAACGGCCAGCGCGATACCAGCAACACATTTCTGCTGAACGGCGTGGACGCCAGCAATCTTTTCAATGGCAAGAGCACCAGCCAGGTGGCCTCCGCCCGCATCGTGAACAACACCGGCGTCAGCGGTGCGGCCAGCACCAGCGCCGCCGTCATTCAAAGCACCGCATCGCCCTATTTGGCCATCGGGCAGGCGTTGCCCACGCCCGCCCCGGAGACCATCGAGGAACTGCGCGTCAATACTTCCATGTACGACGCGCAACAGGGTTCCACCAGCGGCGCGCATATTGATATGAGCACCGCCTCCGGCACCAACGACATCCACGGCACCGCCTATTTGCATCGCGGCACCGATTGGCTCAACGCCGCCCCGTTCTTTTTCAATCAGGACCCCAATATCCCCAGCAACGACAAGGTCCCCGAACTGCATCGCTACACTCTGGGCGGCGCAGCCGGAGGCCCCATCATCAAGAACAAGCTCTTCGGATATCTTTCCTACCAGCACGTGCACAGCTCCGACCAGGAAATCGGATTGGGCCGCGCCACTGTTCCTTTCGATTTCACCCCCACCGGAAATGCCGCTGACGGCGTGCCCGCTTGCGGCTCCGATCGTGCGACCGCTACGCTCGCGCCGTGCCTCGCCGCTATTTCCAACACCGCCTTCGGCAGCAACATCACGCCCGCCAACATCAGCCCCGTCGCTCTGGGCCTCTTTCAATACAAGCTGCCCAACGGCCAGTACATGATTCCCTGGGCGGACGGCCAGACTCCCACTGTCAGCTTCCCCGAGAACGCCATCACCCCCGGCACCGCTTACTTCATCGCCGATCAGGCCGTCAGCGATGTGGATTGGAACGTCAATTCCAAAGACACTCTGGCCCTGAAATATTATTACCAGCACGATCCCAGCGTCGCTCCGTATGCTTACTCCAGCGTCGCGGGATTCAACCAGCACTTGGACGCGGGCAGCCAGGTGGCGTCCATCACCAATACCCAGACGCTGCTGCCCAGCTTGAGCGTCACTGAGGTCTTCGGTTTCATCCGCGAAAAAGTTTACAGCACCGTGGCCCAGCCCTTCACGCCCCAGCAAATGGGCATCAACACTTTCAACTCCTCGGTCTTTCCAGGCATCAGCGTCGTGGACTTTTACGGAAACGAAGCAGGTTACAACACCGGCTGCCCCAATCCTCCCGTGCCATCTCTGCCTTGCACGCCCTATGAAAATCCCGTCGAGAACGCCACTCTGGCCATCGGCCAGGGCGGCGCGTCGCAGGGCGCATTCACCGGAGTGTTTCAAAATCGCTTCATGCCCTCCGCCAACGCCGTTTGGACTTTTGGCCGCCACACCCTCACCTTCGGCGGTTTGTTCTCCTACACGCAGTTGAACACGCGCGATGAGCGGACCAATTCGGGGATCATCGGCTCCGCGGATTTTTCGCAGTTCGTGCAAGGCTTGGTGACTCCCTACACCACCGACGGATTCGTCGCCACCAAGTTCCTGCAAGGCAATGCCAACCGCTATTACCGCTCCAATGAGACGGGCGAGTACGTTCAGGATAAATTCCAGCTCCGCCCCAATTTGAGCGTCACCGCCGGACTGCGCTGGGATTACCACGGGGGATTCAAGGAAAAAAACGGGCGCCTTTATAATTTCGATCCGTCGCTTTACAGCTACGACTCCGCCACCGATACGCTCAATTCCAACGGTTTCATCATCGCCGGAAACAATCCGCAATTTCCCACTGCGGGCGTCAGCTCATCCACGCTTACCGGCCGCCAGTGGGGTTTGGCGCCGCGCCTGGGCGTGGCCTGGAGCCCCAAGCGGTTTGCGAACAAGCTGGTGGTTCGTGCCGGCTGGGGCATCTACTACGACCGCGGCGAGCTCTTCACCTACCTCTCACCAGGCTTCGCCTCCGGCATCGTCACCGCCGGCCCATTCGGTGTGAACCAGACGCCGCCCTTCGTAAGCGCGCAGAACTGCACTACGTTGCTCGCCAATTACTATCAGGGTTACATTCCCACTTGCGATCCCACTTCTCCCACCGGCGGTTCGCTCTCCAATCCCTGGGGCGCGGCGCTCGGACCTCCTCCCACCGGAAATCCGGCCGATATTGATTCCTACTTGCCGAATACCGGCGTGCCGGGCAAAGGCATCGCCGCCGGAATCGCGCAAGGCCAGCCGCTCTTTTCTTTCGCCGATTACAACCGCGCCAACAAACTTCCCTACACTCTTAACCAGACCCTCGACGTGCAGTGGCAGCCGCGCAACGATCTGGCGATAGACGTCGGTTACGTCGGCAACTTCGGCCGTCATGAAGTGATTCCCATCCCTTTCAATCAACCCGGAATTGCCACTCCCACCGCTCCTCTTCACGGGCAGCAATACACCTACGGATACACCGTTCTCGATCCCGTTACCGGCAATCCGATCGCTCTGCCCGGCGGCCAAGGCACGATGCTGGCGACCTACGAAGGCGGCAATACCGACCTGCGCGTTCCTTATCTCGGCTACTCCGGTGAGTCGGAGTCTTACACCGCGGCGGGCGTTTCTGCATACAACGCGTTGCAGGTCCACGTGGAAAAGCGCCTGAGCCACGGACTGCAAGCGGGCTTCTCCTACACCTACTCACACGCCCTGGATGAGCAAAGTGGGATGGGCCTTTTCTACAACGGCAATAACCCGCTCGATCTCCGCTCCGCGTACGGCAATTCGGACTTCGATCGCACCCACGTTATTTCCTTCAACTACGTCTATCAGTTGCCCAAGCCCTTCTCGGAATCCACCTGGAAAGGAAAAGTCGCCGACGGCTGGGCCGTGCAGGGCATCGCCGTGATCCAAAGCGGCCAGCCTTACAGCATCATTGATTACTCTGGCGCGGTCGGCAGCGTTTTCTACGGAGTTTCCGACGGCATCACCAACCCCATCGTGCCCCTCGCTGCCGGATGCACTCCGAAAAGCGCGTTGACCGGCGTCTCCGGCGCCTTCGGCACACCGGCGCTCAATGCGGCCTGCTTCACGCTGCCCTTGCTGAGCCCCGGCGACTTGAACGGCGCCATTCCTCCGGGCGATACTTTTGAAACCAATTTCACCACCGGCCAGCGCAATATCTTCCGGCAGGCGTGGCAGAAGCGCACGGACATTTCCATCGTGAAGAACACCCAGATTTCGGAGCGAGTCTCGCTGCGTTACAGCTTCGACGTCTTCAACCTGACCAACACCGCCAGCTTCGACCTCCCCATTGATGACGTCGAGCAGAACGAGTATTACGACGGCTTCCCCATCGAGGGCACGACTCCGCTGCCCAATGCCTGCCCGAATTCCACGAACACCAGTTTCTATAATTGTCCGTACGGTCTGGGCATCGTGAACAAGACCATCGGCAGCCCGCGCCAGATTCAGATGTCTCTCAGTCTTCAGTTCTAGTCCAACCCATGCGAGCAGGAACGGAGGCCATCCAGGCAACCGTTCCTGCTCAGTCCTCTGCGCTCTTCCCGCGCGATCGGAAATTCCATCCGTCCGCGCGCGCCGGCTGCGGTTAGAATGCCGTCCATGCCCGCACTTCCCCCGCCGAGTCCGATCCAACAGCTCGGCGACCGACTCAAACAACGCCAAATTACGCCGCGCGAGGTCGTCGAAGAGGCGCTCGCGCGCGCCAATAGCAACGCCGGGCGCAACGTCTATATCGCGCTCAATGCCGACAAAGTGCGCGCGGAAGCGGATGCGCTGCCGCGGCGATTCCCGGAAAGCCGCAAGCCGCTGCTGTATGGCGTGCCGGTTTCCATTAAGGATTGCTTCGATGTCGCGGGGCTTCCCACCAGCCTGGGTTCGCGCTTCTACGCCGGGCGCAACGGCGTAGCACGCGAAGATTCCGCCGTGGCCGCTCGTTTGCGCTCGCTGGGCGCGCTGATCATCGGCAAGACGCACATGCATCCTCTGGCCTACGGCATCACTGGAGAAAATCCCGACTACGGCGATTGCCTGCAGCCGCGCGACGCGCGGCGGCTCACCGGCGGCTCTTCCAGCGGCGGCGCCGCCAGCGTGCAGGAACGTTCGGCGCTCGCGGCCATCGGCACCGATACGGGCGGCTCGGTGCGCCTTCCGGCGTCCTTGTGCGGACTAGCTGGCTATCGCGCGTCGGTGGATCTGGCGCACAAGAATGGATTGTGGCGTGGCGCGGTGCATCTGGCTCCTACGTTTGACGCGCTGGGCTGGCTCTTCGACGATCTGCGCGATGCGCCGTTGCTGGCCGAAGCGTTGTTTGGTTGGGCCGCGCCGGATATGACCACGACGAGCTTCCGCATCGCCTCGGTGCGCGACGATTTTCTGCACGATTGCGATCCGGTAGTGCTCGCGGGCTTCGCGGACGGGAAAAGAAAGCTCACGGAACGCGGTTCCACCATTACTCCCGTGGACACGAGCTACTGGGATGAGGCGCTGGAGATCTACTCGGCGATCACGGCGCACGAAGCCGCGGCGATTCATAGCGCGCACACCGGCGGAGACTTTTCGCACTTTCCCGCGCCGATCGCCGAGCGCCTTGCGTGGGGCGCTTCACTCACGGCGGCTGAAGTGGCGGAGTTTCGCGCGCGGCACGCGCGATTCCGCGAGCGCGTGGACGCCCAGCTCGGCGCGTTCGACTTCTTTATCGCGCCCTCCGCCGCGCTGCACGAACTGGCAGCGGGCGCCGAGCACTTGGCGTCGCGCCGCGCCATCCTGCGCTACACCGCGCCGATGAGTCTGGCCGGCGCGCCGGTAGTGACGCTGCCCAGCGCCAGCGGCGCAGGCGTGCAACTGATCGCCCCGCGCAATTCCGATCCATGGCTGGTGGCGTTCGTGAGGGCGTTGCGAATATAAATCGCGTAGCGCCGCCGCGCGCGAGCGTGCAGCGCATCGCGTCGTGGCTCGCTGCGCTGGATCGAAATATCGCTGACGCCACGGCGCTGCGTCGGAAGGCGTCTGCCGGCATTTCGGGAAACGCTTGTCGCCGCTCTACTCTTCGCCGATGTCTTCGTTCCACACTTCGGGATGCGCGCGAATGTAATCCCCCAGCAGCGCGACGCACTCGGCGGAATCCAGGTCAATCACCGGGATGCCGAGCGAGCGCAGCCATTTGACTCCGCCCTGGAAATTGCGGCTCTCGCCGACCACCAGCGTGCCAAAACCAAACTGGCGAACCAGGCCACTGCAATACCAGCAGGGCGCAAGCGTCGTGACCATGACGAGCCGGCGATAGCTGCGCTGGCGGCCGGCGTTGCGGAAGGCGTCGGTCTCGCCGTGCACCGATGGATCCCCTTGCTGCACGCGGCGGTTGTGCCCGGAGGCGACGAGCTTGCCGGTTGTCGAATCGAAGATGGCCGCGCCGATGGGAATGCCGCCTTCAGCGAGGCCCATGCGGGCTTCCTGGAGGGCCACCGCGAGCATAGCCGCGTAATCGAGGGGAGGAATTGAGGTCATTTATGTTCGCTCCGAGAGCAGGCTGGGAAGCGCCATCCGGATTCGTCTAATCGTCACAAACCTGCCGATTAGAACCGTACCCCGCCCTTTGTTTTCAATGACTTGCGTCATTTTCTAATCGCCGGAATGCCGGTTAAGAGCGAAGCAGGCATCGTTGTTCGCAAGTCCACTTTGGCGATCCCGCAGGAGGCTGAGCAGGCCGCAGCAAGCCCGGCGGGAGAACAGCAGCTGAAGATTAGAGGTGACCCTCGCGATTGATTTTTTCCGCGGTGCGGAGAATGAGCCAGCGTTGCTTGCCGTCCATGCGTGCGAACTGCTTGGCGAGCAGGCGCAACTGGCGGGTGGTTCGCTTGTCGAAGCCCCAGATCGTGTCCGGCTGCTTCTTGAGGACGCGCACTTTTTTGACGGGAGTCTCATCGTCAGTGAAAAGCTGGTGCAGCGGAACGTTGAGAGCGCGCGCAAGCTTTTCGAGCGTTTCGATGGAGGGAACGGTGCGGCCATTTTCCAGGCGCGAGAGGTAGCAACGATACAGGCCGGTGCGCTCCTGGATATCCCCCTGGGAGAGGTTTTGCGCCTCGCGCAGCCGCTTCAGCCTTTCGCTGATGACCATGGGCAGAGCTTATAACATTTTGCGGTCTGGCCTCAATCCCCGGAGGGCGCGGACAGCCCGGGAGTGGGGGCGCGGCGAGAGCGGCGCGGGATGGTTCGCGGGGACCGGTTCGGGCATCGAAAAAGGAGGATGGCTCGCCAAACGGCGGCGAGCCGTTGGTTTTTTTTCGGGGCGAGCGGCACACGGCGCGGCCGCAGAAATCGCGCTGGAGCTTTCCGGGGCGCGCATCCCGGAAAATTGAAAAGAGAAAGGGAGCAAAATGGCGACGAAACAGATCCAGGTGCAGCGATTCAGCGTGGTTTCTTCGAAATCGTTCGAAGACGTGCTGGCCAAGCTCAATGACGGCATGGGACACACCGACATGGTCAAATTCCGCGGCGACCTTGCGGCGGCAAAAAATTACGCGGAGCTGGAAAAGGTGATCCAGCCGGTGGTGGAGAAAACGGGCCTGATGGAGTTCACGCGTTACGACCTGGGCGACATCCTGCGCAAGGAACAGCGCGAGAAGGCGGCGCGCAGCCTGCGGTTTATCGTCGGGAATCCGCTGATCATGAAACAGCTCGTGGAGAAAGTGCCGGACGCCGGATCCTACACGCCGGTTACGATTCTGGTGGACGAGCGGAAGGACGGAGTGCACCTGTCTTACGACACCATGGCCAGTTTTCTGGCACCGTACCGGAACGCGGAGGCCCTGAAAGTGGCGGGCGATTTGGACGCGAAGGTGGAGAAGCTGTTGACGACCGCGGCGGGGTGAGGCACGGTTTCCGCCGCATTTCCGCAACAGCCGTTTACGAGGTGGGTTGGCCACGCCTCTCTTCCGCGATGGGTAGTTGGATGAATGCTAGGCGTGTGCGCCGGATTTGGCTTTGCGGGCGTACATCGCGGAAACGGCTATGCCTGTCAGGACTGCGCACAGGAACAAGTAGGGCAAGTAGCGCCAGGGGGCGGCGGGGACCGGGAAGACGCTGAGGGCCAGGACTGCGGCGAGAATCAAGAGGGCGGCGACGCTTACGGCGACATCGAAGCGACGGAGCATTTTTTGACGCGCGAGGAAGAAGGGCAGCGCGAGGCAAACCAGGAAATAGGCGGAGATGAAACCGTACGAGGCGATTTGCGTGAGGTAATTGATGCAGTCGGGAAGCAGAACCCCGGAGAGGAGCAGGACTACGGGACAGGCGATGGCGATGGCGGCGAGCAGGGCGATGGCGCGGTGCGGCGTCTTATTGACCGGGTGCGCGGAGGCGAAGCTGGGCGCGAAAAGTTTCTTTTGCGCGAGGAAATAGAGGACGCGGGCGCCGGCATTGAGCGCGCCCAGGGTGCAGGCGAAATAGCTGAGGGCGATGCCGATGGAACTGAGGTACCCGAAGGAAGCGAGATGCAGGGAGCGCGCGATGGCGTCAAAGGGAGCGTTGAGCTGCTCGAGGGCCAGGCCGTTTTTGCGGGCGAGCGCGGTGAGGCAGTAAATCATGACGAGATAGAGGAAGCCCACGGGAAGCAGGCAACTGACGATCACGCGGGGAATGGTGCGGCGGGGGTGCGAGGCCTCGTCGCCGAGAGTGGTGACGCTTTCGAAGCCGGCGAGAGTCATGAATCCGAAGAGCGCGGCGAATTGAAAACCGGAGAATTGTGCGCCTTGCAGACGGAGCTGCGGGCGGTCCAGCCATGCAGAGTCGTGACGCATCGCGAGAAAGATGATGAGGATGATGGCGGCGAGCGAACCGAGTTCGATGGCTAGCATGACTTCGGTGGAAAGTTTGATGTCGTGGTGCGCGATGATCCAGGCGGCAATCACCACGATGGCAGTGATGGCCGCGGCGCGGAGAAACGATGCGGGCGCGCCGGTAAGCTGGCGAAAGAAAAGGTCGGCGTAATAGGCGGAAGAAGGGGCGGTGCCGGCGGCGCTGAGCCCCATGGCGGCGATGTACGTCCATCCGGCGAGCAGGCAGCCCCCGCGGCCGAGGCCCGAGCCGGCAAACGCGGCGAGCGAGCCGGCGGAAGCGCATTGCGCGGCGAAGCGGTGCACGCAGAACATGACCAGCGAGAAGGCGACAAGGGTGAAGAGGAAAATGAGCCAGGTGGCGTTGCCACCCTTGGCGATGAGCAGCGGGAGGACGACGCCGCAGGTGCCGCTGGGCGCCATGACGCCGAGAGTGAGCGCGGTATCTTCGATGAAGGAGAGATAATCGCGGCGCAGGGTGGGGCGCGGCTGTGGCGGTGCGCTAGTGGCAGAAGATAGCGGCGCGGGATTCACGCGAGCAACAGTAGCAGCAGGGGTTTTCGGGCGCAATTCACGACAAGGGTGGAAAACTTGAGGATGTTCCACGCGACCGATTGCATATAATGACGGCCGTGCCCGCTGCGTTTGACCGCACCAGCGGCGGAGAACGTTGCGCGCATTGTGCCGGAACGACGGCCGCCTACGATTTGAAACCATGCCAAAAAACCTGAGAGGCAACGACGCTGGGCTGCCCAATCTAGCGCATTCGGAAGCGCGAGAGCTGCGCGCGCATTTCAGGGAATTGTACGGGCAGGAGGCGCGGACATTCCGCGCGCCGGGGCGGGTGAACTTAATCGGCGAGCATACGGATTATAACGACGGATTCGTGATGCCCGTGGCGATGGACTTGAGCACATGGGTGGCGGCAGCGCCGCGCGACGATTCGCGCGTGCATATTTACTCGCGGAACGTGGGTGAGCACGCGGAAATGGATTTGCGCGATTTGAACTTGCACGCGCTGGGACACTGGAGCGCGTACGTCTGCGGGGTGGCGGCGAGCCTGCGGATTTCCGGGGCGGAGATTGGAGGCGCGAACCTGCTGGTGGAGGGAAACGTGCCGATGGGAGCGGGGCTTTCGTCTTCGGCAGCGGTGGAAGTGGCGACGGGCTACGCGTTGCTGGAAATCTTCGGGATAGCGCGAAGTCCGGTGGAGCTGGCGAAGATTTGCCAGCGGGCGGAGAACGAATTCGCCGGAGCGCGCTGCGGAATCATGGACCAGATGATTGCCTGCTGCGGGAGGGAGAATTATGCGCTGCTGCTGGATTGCCGGTCGCTGCAATATCAACTGCTGGGGCTCTTTCCGGATGCGCAATTCGTGGTGTGCAACAGCATGGTGAAGCACGATCATGCGGCGAGCGAATACAATGCGCGGCGGGCGGATTGCGAGACGGCCACGCGGATTCTGGCGGGGCAGATGAGCGGGGTGAGGGCGCTGCGCGACGTGGCGCCGGCGGATCTGGAACGATTTGCAAAATTGCTGCCGGAAACGGCGTACCGGCGGAGCCGCCACGTGATCGGCGAAAACGCACGGGTGCTGGAAGCGCGCGGCGCACTGGAACGCGGCGATCCGGAATCGTTTGGACGGCTGATGAGCGAATCGCATCGCAGCCTGAAAGAGGATTACGAGGCGAGCAGCGCGGAACTGGACCTGCTGGTGGAAATTGCAGGCGGAATCGAAGGCGTGTACGGAGCGCGAATGACGGGCGGCGGGTTTGGAGGATGCACGATCAGCCTGGTGCGCGCGAGCGCGGTGGCGGAGTTCGGAGCGGCGATTGCGCGGGAATACCAGCGAGCGACGGGGCGGACGCCGGACATCTATATTGTACGGGCGGCGGATGGAGTGGGCGAGGTGCGAGAGTGACGGCAGAAGCGGCGGCGCGGAAAACGAATCGGGCGGGAGCGCGGCGTGGCGCCTTTTGAATTCGAGAAGCAGCCGCACCGGCGGCTGAATCCTCTGACGGGCGACTGGGTGCTGGTGTCGCCGGGACGGACCGCGCGGCCTTGGAAGGGGCAGACGGAAGCGGCGGCGCCGGAGAGCGTGCCGCGCTACGACCCGGAATGTTACATGTGTCCCGGGAACGCTCGCGCGGGCGGAGAGCGCAATCCGCCATACACGGGGACGTTTGTTTTCGAAAATGATTACGCGGCGCTGCGGCCGGGCGGCGAGCCGGGCGAAGAAGATGTTTCGGGATTGCTGGTGGCGAGAGCCGAAAGCGGGATTTGCCGCGTGGTTTGCTTTTCGCCGCAGCACGATTTGACGCTGGCGAAAATGTCCGCGGCGGAGCTGCGCGCGGTGGTGGAGACGTGGACCGAGCAGTACCGGTCGCTGGGAAGCGAGAGAGGGATTAACTCCGTGATGATCTTCGAGAATCGCGGGGCGATGATGGGCGCGAGCAATCCGCACCCGCACGGGCAAATCTGGGCGAACGCGACCGTGCCGAATGAGCCGGCGAAGGAGCAGGCGGCTTTCGCGGCGTACCAGCGGCAGCATTCCGACTGTTTGTTGTGCGAGTATTTGAAGATCGAGCGGGACAAGGCGCAGCGGGTGGTTTGCGAGAACGAGGAATTCGCGGCGGTGGTGCCGTTCTGGGCGGTGTGGCCATTTGAAACGATGGTGGTCAGCAAGCGGCACGCGGGGTCGCTGGAGCAATTGTCGGAAGCGGGGCGCGAGGCTTTGGCGGAGATATTGCATCGGGTGACGGCGCGCTACGACAATCTTTTCAGCACTGCGTTTCCTTATTCGATGGGGTTGCACCAGCGTGCTACGGACGGGGAGGCGCACAGCGAGTGGCATTTCCACGCGCATTTTTATCCGCCGCTGCTGCGGTCGGCGGTGGTGCGGAAATTCATGGTGGGGTATGAATTGCTGGGGGCGCCGCAGCGGGACATCACGCCGGAAGAGGCGGCGGGACGTTTGCGCGAGGCGGGAGAAAAGCAGCCGTGAATTTTTAAGGGCGGTGGCGGGAGCGACGCCGGTAAGCGGGGCGGCGGAGGCGCGGAGTGAGGTGCGCCGCTACGACGGCCAGATCAGGCGCGACGACGCTTTGTTGCACCGCGTTTGGGCGCGTGGCGCTTCTCCGCGGCGGCTGTTTTGTGGGCCATGCGGATGATATCGCGGAGCGCGTCAGCGCGGACGTGCGAGAGGCGCACCAAGACCCACGGATAATTGCGGTAGTGTTCGGTGATGTAGTAGGTGGCGGGATCGCCTGCGAGCAATTCGGCGCGCTGCTCGAAATCGGTGCGCACGACGAGCGATTCGCCATCCTGATGGAACCGGAGGAACAGGGCGCCGGCTACGCGGAATCCCGGCGTGCCGTAGGACATGCCTTCTTCGACGCGGTCGAGGGAGAGCGCGATTCTGCGAGCGGCGTCAAACGTTGCAGGCATATTTCGCGAGCGTAGCGCTAGTGCGCCCAGATCTTGGCCGGGTCCGATTCATAAGGATACACGTGGACCATCCAACCGAAGATCTGCGGATACCAGCGGCCGCCGGCCTGCTCGCAGGCTTCCTGAGTGGCGATGGAGCCGCGGAATCCGAATTCCTTCAAATTCACCTGCTGCAAGGAAACGCTTTTAGGCGGAAGGCAGAGATTGGTGTGCTTGTGCCAACGGGCGACGCTGAGCGGAACGCGCGCGTTCAGATCTTCTTCCGTGGCGTTCTTGCGGGCGGTGTACATGGCGCCTTCGAGCTCGTAGCCGTCTTTCGTTTTTTTATAAAGCAACGAGGTGGGCTGGGCGGGGTTGAACTCGAAGGCAGCTTCGAAGGCGTAAGCGTAATTGGTGAAGTGATAATGCCGCTGCGGAACGTTCGGCATGAAAATCTGGAAGCCGTCGGCAAGGGCCACGCGATAGTCCTTGTATTTTTCGATGGCCGGGCGGAGCTGCGCGACGATTTCAGCAGCGCGTTTTTCATCGGCCGGATTCGCGGGGCGCAGCGAGGTCATAAACATGTGCGCGCTCATGTCCGCGTCCATGTCGTGATCGGACATGGCGTCGTTGGCGGCCTTGGCGGCGTCGGAGTTGTTGTCCGCGCCGCGCTGGGCGTTGCCCATATCCATGCCGGGCATGGAGTCCGCGGCCGGCGCGGGAGAGGACGAGGGATTCTGCGATTGTTGGGCGAGCAGAGACGGCGCGAGCGACAGCGCCGCGACAGCCAGTGGGATGATTGCGAATTTCCGATTCGTGATGGCGCCGAGCAATTTGGCTAGCATCGTCGTTCGACTCCTTGTCGTTTGACGCTTTGGCCCCTACTTAGGTTAACGCTCCAGGCGACGGAAAGTTTCACGCGAATTGCGCGGGGACACGAATGAACAACTGCGGGCCGTTCGCGGTGGGAGCAAGAGCGAGAAGGCCTGGGGGCCCAAGCCTTCTCCTGGGGTGCAGTGTTAAGACAAATATGGCGCGGCGGCCCGGAGTGTGTCCCAAACGGCACGGCGGGCTGACGGCCATGATGGATTAACCCGGAGGTCGGGAAGAAGTTGCGACGGAGGCGGAGTGCGGCGCGAAGATGCAAAGATTCACAACGACGCTAGCAAGGATGACGGCCGAGGAATTGCGGGCCGTTTCGGCGCTGATTTTGCGCTATTTACGGCGCGGCTGAGGAGCGCGGGTTGCTGTGGCAGCGGCGCAACGGGAGGAATGGCCAGAGGCGAAACGGGCCCGTAATCTGGGAGCAACTTTCGTTCCACAAGCGACGTCGAATGCGGGGGCGCAGTGAGAAGTTTATTTGCTATTTCGCGCCGTGGCCTCTTGACGCCGGCATTGAAATCTGTAAACTGCGGTTTTCCATTATGGCGACGCTGGCAAACCCGATCGAAGACCCGCTGCAGGAATTCGAGTACCCGCAGCGAGAGGCGGCCTTTTTTTACGGGCTGTTTCTGCGCGGACATTCGGCCGAGGAACTGCGCAAGGACATACAGGTGCCGGCGATCGTCCTAGCCAAGTGGGACAAGGAAACGGTGCGCGAGCCGCAACTGCGGCCGCTGCTGGAAAGAATCGTGCAGTACCGGCAACACGTGCTGGCGATATTCGAAAACCTGATCTGCCACGACGCCGCGACGCAGAAGCTGCAGTAAGGCTGCCCTTACCGAAGCATTTCCCTGCCTAGGATTTCCGAATACCCAGAGCCTGCAGATAGAACTGGCTGACGTATTCCTTCAGCATGCGCCGGGAACTGAACCGCGGCGCGACGCTCTTGATGGAGGCCTTGACGACGCGCACGAAATCGTGCGGGATCTCGTCGTCGGGACGGCGATAGTAGAGCGGGATGACTTTTTCCTCGAGCAAGCGGTAGAGCGCCTCGGCGTCAGCGTCGGTGCGGTCGCCTGCGACGGGGTCGCCGCCGAAAGCCCAGCCGTTTTCGCCGTTGAAGCCCTCGAGCCACCAGCCATCGAGAATGGAAATGCTGGGGACGCCGTTGGCGCCGGCTTTCATGCCGCTGGTGCCGCTGGCTTCGAGGGGAGGCAGCGGATTATTGAGCCAGAGATCCACGCCGCGGACGATGCGCTGGGCGAGGTACTGGTCGTAATTTTCAACGAAGGCGATGCGCGCGGCGAAATTGGGATCCTGCGCGAGATGGAAAATTTTCTGGATCAGCTGGGCGCCGGCAACGTCGGAAGGATGAGCTTTACCGGCGAAGATGATCTGCACCGGTTGCAAGGGGTTGGTGAGAATGAGCTTGAGGCGGTCTAAATCGCGCAGGATCAGGTCCGGGCGTTTGTAACTGGTAAAGCGGCGCGCGAAACCGATGGTGAGAATCTCGGGATCGAGCAAGGCGCCAAAAGCGATGACACTTTCGGCGCGCACGCGTTTCTTCTGCCACTCTTCGCGGGCGCGTTCGTTGATCACGTCAAGCAAGAGGGATTTCAAGCGATTGCGCCGCCACCAGAGCTCGTTGTCCGGGATGCGGTCAACCGCTTCCCACATTTTCGATTGATCCTGGTCGCGAATCCAGCCGGGGCCGAGGTATTTTTCGAACAGAGGCTGCAGCCACTCGGGATCCATCCAGGTGAGGAGATGGACGCCGTTGGTGATGGAAGTAATCGGGACTTCTTCCGCTTTTTTCCCGGGCCAGAGATTCTTCCACATTTCCCTGGCCACGTCGCCGTGCTTCTTGCTGACCGCATTGCAGAATTTCGACATGCGCAGGGCGAAGACGGTCATGTTGAAGCCCGCGTCCGGATTCGACGGATTGGTTCCGAGCTGCAGCAAGCCATTGCGGTCGGTGCCGAATTTGTCGTAATGGCTGCTGAAATATTTCTCGAACAAGGGGAAGGGGAAAACGTCCGTGCCGGCGGAGAGCGGCGTGTGGGTGGTAAAGACGGAAGTTTCGCGGATTTTGGCGATGGCGGCGGGGAAGGTCGCGCCGGATTCCACCAGCTCGCGCACGCGCTCTAAAAACGCAAAGGCGGGGTGACCTTCATTGATGTGCACGGCTGCGGGATGAATGCCGAGAGCCTTGAGGACACACATTCCGCCAATTCCCAGAACAATTTCTTGGCGCAGGCGCTGTTCGGAATCATTGGTATAGAGGCGATGGGCGATGGCGCGGTCCCAGGGCTGATTGGTTTCGACTTCGGTGTCCAGGAGATAGACGGGGACGCGACCGATGTCCGCGCGCCAGACGAGCACGTGAATGGGCGGATCGAAAAAAGGGACCTGGACTTTCAATGGTTCGTTGCTTGCGTCGCGCACAACGTTGACGGGATCGTAGGTGCGGTCCAGGGTTTTTTCGTCGTCTTCCTGCCAGCCGTCGTCGCGAATTTGCTGGGAAAGGTAACCGCGGGAATAGATCAGACCGACGGCGACCATGGGAATGGCGAGGTCGCTACATTCCTTGATGTAGTCTCCGGCCAGCACTCCGAGGCCGCCGGCATAGAGCGGAAGGGAATGATGAAAGGCGTACTCGGCAGAGAAATAGGCGAGAGGGGCATGCGGAACGCCGTATTCCGCGGTGAACCAGCCGGTTTGCGAGGCGATGTCCGCATCGAACTCCGCCATCACCGCATCGAAGCGCTCGAGAAACTCCGGATCGAGCGCGGCGTCCTCGAGGGCCTGCTGCGGCACCAACGCGAGCATCCGCAAGGGATTGTGGTCGCTTTCGCGCCAGGCTTGCAGATCGAGCGCGGGAAACATTTCGCGCGCCCGGCGGTGCCAGCTCCACCACAAATTATACGCAAGGCGCCCCAGGCCGCGGATGCGAGCGGGCAAGTTGGGAAATTGCTCGACGGGATCTGAACTTTCAGCCATCAATCGTTGCACCTCACCCTGATCTCCGGGTCATATAAGTTTTGTTGCGGCTCCGTTCCCAGGCCGCGAAACTTTGCGGGCGGAATGGGAGCGGAACCTCTTCCGATTCGGCGCGCTGACGCGAGAATTCCTAGATGTTGCGGAGGCGCCATCGGCGCACGGTGCTGGCGGCATCCGACAAACTGCGCAACTCGGCAGCCAACGGCACATAACGAACAGAACGACATCCCGCGCTGCTTTTTCCGAATCGGCAGCAAACAATTGTCTCTTACGCGGCGCGATTTGGGGAGCGGATTTTCACGAATTCAGGGATGGGTAGTGCGACATTTGCAAATCCGTGCAAATTTGGGGAGTGGGTGAGGGCGGAACGGCGAGAGCAAGTTGCGCGGCGATGCGCGGCACGATTTGCGCGGGAAGATTCGGATGCTTCGCAATTCGCGCGAATGATGCCGGTTGGAAAGCTCGATTTCACTGCAGGGTTTTATCACGACGCGCGGCAACGGGAATATAGGGCCTGCACTCGACAATTGCAGAACCAGCACCTGTGTCGTAATATGAGGAGAACTCGCCGACAAGAAAACCGTTCCCCGGTAGCTCAATGGTAGAGCATTCGGCTGTTAAAAATCCCACAAACCGTTGATTCGGCACTGTGTAACCACGGAATTGGCCGCCTAGAACGGGCAAGTTGGACTCCATTTTGGACCCCAAATGTCATCGTCCGCACTGTCTTGTTGACCAGCGCTTCGAATGGGTTCACACGAGTCGGATATACCCTGATCTTGGAACACATTCCTTCAATTAGTATGCTCGCGCGAACGGCATGTGTCATGCATCGCTTCGCGCTACCGTCTTGGGTGGCGTTCTTCGTGTTTCGTTCCCAAACACGGTGTATCATTCAGACCGGAGGGGTTGATTGGTCATTGGTGAAAAATTGAAGACGTTGCGAGAAGTGCAGAATCTGTCTCAGGGCGACATCGAAAAGCGCACGGGTTTACTGCGCTGTTACATTTCCCGAGTGGAAAACGGCCACACGGTTCCATCTATAGGTACTCTGGAAAAATTGGCGCGCGCTCTGGCAGTTCCGATGTATCGCCTTTTCACCGACGACGCACGAGTGAAGAAGCCGGACATTCCCGCATCCAAGGCGGGGAATACGCGCAACAAATGGCAAGAAGCCGAACTTCGGTCGTTCACCAAATTACTCTCTCGCATGAATGACAACGATCGCGGACTTCTCCTGCACATGGCTTCAAAAATGGCCAACCGTACTTAGACGATCGGCTTAGCTGGTCCCAGCTCGGCGTAAGCGGTTGTGATCGGGAACATCAAAGGTGAAGACGAAAATCGAGCCCCTGCTCACCCATGCCACGTTGGACACTTTTCAACTGGTCGTCGTATCCATTCTTCGCCGAGTCTATCGCAGCGGCCAGATCCCTTGTGGTACAGTTTTGGTACGGTGATGACCGAAAAGCGAAGGAATGGATTTCGGTGCGCGCGGAAATGCTTTAGAATAAGGGTCACTCCTACTGTGGGCGTGTAGGATAGCAGTAACTCATTGATCAGACTTCGCTTAGCCCTCCGATTTAGCCCCGATTAACCCTCTGGATGGACCCAACTTTCGACCCAAACCGACCCAAGGAGGCCCAGTGACCTCCCATGTCCGTACTTTCTGGATGTTCGTGCTCCGGCAGCTGCTGAATTATCTGAAGAAGAAAGACCAATAAGCAGCTCGCAGACCTGAGCTCCGACACTTGCAGGGATGCACTCACCGGTATAAGACTCGCCACAAACACAAACCCCCATTGCGAAATCAAACGGAATTTCTCGCTCGATATGTGTAGTGGCTCATGCTCAACCTGAAGATCGAATCGTAGCGTTAGCGAACATCCCATAGGGCGGGAAGGGATTCTCAAGGCATCATTTGTCGAAGGAGAGCCGTGCCCTCGTCACTGCTGGTCCAACCAACGCCCCATAAGTCCGTTCGCAAGGCTACTGTGGCGCGTTGAAAGCCCGCAGTCTGTACTCCAGGTCTCAAGTCGGGGGACACCTGCCTCGTGAGCAGCAGTTCAGGTCCCATTGATGGTCCGATGGCGTTGGTCAGCATTGGGATCGGATCGAGATTCATCCTCCGATTTTGCGATGGAGTGTCGCTAAAAGCCAAAGCTGCTCCTCGATACCACTGCACAGATGTGGGAACATAGGCTTCGCTACTGCAAGTCATCTTATGAATCTCGGCGTTTCGGCGATCGAATACGTTCTGCCCTCGAGGTCTCTTTCTGTTGGCGAGCTGGAGCAGGCAGGACTCCTGGTATCACGTTCGGAGCAACTGCAAAGCTTTGGATTCGACCGATGCTATATCAGCGAAGAATCAGCCGACGAGCTTGCGCAACGTGACCAGCCCGAGTTTTTGTACCACGGCGAGTGAGAGAGTTTACATCACAACCTCATCGGTAAGGATGCAAATGGCGGCTCGCAGGGAGCCGTAGGCGACCGGAGAGCCGCCATTTGCGGCGCGAACGCTGCCGGTGCCGGTGGCCTGTAGCCCAGCGCCGAGTGCGGACGCAGCGTGTTATAGACCACCCGCCATTTCTCGATTACCACCTGTGCCTCCCTCAGCGAATAGAAAATCTCTCCGTTCAGGCACTCGTCTCGCAACTTTCCGTTGAAGCTTTCGCAATAGCCGTTCTCCCAGGGACTCCCCGGTTCGATGTACAGCGTCCCCGTGCCCACCTTGGCCAACCACTTCTGCAGTTCTTCGGCCACGAATTCTGGGCCATTGTCCGAGCGAATGTTCTCCGGGATTCCCCGGTACAGCATCACATCCGCCAGCGCTTCAATCACTTCGTACCTCCCCAGCTTTCTTACTACCCGAACCGCCAAACACTCCCGCGTGTGCTCGTCGATCAGCGTTAGCATCCGCAGCGTCCTGCCGTCGTACGTCATCGCGCTCACGAAATCGTAACTCCACACATGGTTCGCTCGCTCCGGCCGCAAGCGAAGGCACGATCCGTCGTTGAGCCACAGCCTCCTTCTCGGCCTTTGTTTCTGTGGCACTTTCAACCCTTCGCGCCGCCAGATCCGCTGCACTCGATCCTTGCCCACATGCCAGCCCCGATTCCGCAGCAGTGCGGTGATCCGCCGGTAGCCGTACCGTCCGTATTCGCTGGCCAGCGTCACGATGTCTCGCGTCAACGCATCTTCGTCCGTTCGGTAGATTACCTCGTAGCGTTGGGTCCCTCTCCACTGCCCCAGCAGCCGGCAGGCATGCCGCTCTGATACTCGATAGCTCTCGCGTGCATGCCTGACCGCGCCACGTCGCCGCTCAGGGCTTAGAAGTTTCCCTCTGCCACATCCTTCAGAATTTGCTTCTCCAAAGCCAGCTCCGCCACTAGTCGCTTCAGCTTAGCGTTCTGACGCTCCAGCTCCTTGAGACGTTTGGCTTGATCGAGTTTTAATCCGCCGAATTCCTTCCGCCAGCGGTAGTAGGTCTGCGCGGTGATTTCGGCTTCTTTGCAGGCTTGCGGAGTGGTTTTCCCGTTGGCGAGTTCCACTTCAACCTGCCGCAACAACGTCACGATCTGTTCCGGCTTGTATTTGTTCATCGGCATACCAGCTTCCCTCCAGAGTGAATTCTCTCTCACTCCCGCTGGTATAAAAAACCCCGGTCAGGTCAGCCAGGAACGCGACGGCATCGCTGCCGCGCTGAAGCAAACTGGCGGCAGGATCTTCGGACCAGGAGGTGCCGCAGAATTGCTCGGCATGAAGCCAACAACTTTGGCTTCGCGCATCAAGGTTCTGAAGCTCAATCGAAAGCCTGGGTCATGAGACTTTCGTTTTTTCGCTCGGCTCGCGGCGAGCGAAGTGTCATTTTCTTGAGAAATTTGAATCACATTCCCCAGAAGTCCAGATGCGGAATGTATCGCACACGGCGCTTTGTAGAAAAGGGTATGGGAAGCGCGATTGGGCTCAGTGCCACAGGACAAATCTACGTAGGCGGCGATACTACATCTTCCGATTTCCCAATCACCTCGGGCGCGTATCAAACGACAAATAGCGCAGGCGGAAAAGCGTTTGCCGCTGAATTCGATCCGACCATGACAGGGAGCCAATCGCTTATTTACTCCACATTCTTGGGCGGCACCAACGGAAGCGAAGGCGAGGTTATCAACGGACTCGCGGTGGACAGCAACGGAAATGCCTACGTATCTGGTTCGACATCCTCCAGCGACTTCCCGACGACCTCGGGGGCACTGCAAACCTCGCTCAACAACCCTTCCTGGGACGCATTCCTAACGAAGCTCAATTCGACAGGTAGTGCGTTGGTGTACTCGACGTACTTCGGCGGGAGCTGTGAAAGCGGCGACCTCGGAGCTGGAGTAGCCATCGATTCAATCAGCAAGCGACCAAAACCAGCAAGACCAAACCGGTCCGCAAGTAAATCACCCCAAAACCCGGCGGGGACTGGCGTCACAAGGCGCCGGTCCCCGCAAGGGCAGAGGGGCTCTCCGTTATTTCTCGCGGGATGGCTGTCTGGGTTCCGGGGGCCGGTCGCCGACAATGCGCATGGCGACGCCTGTGACGCGCCCCACGATTTCCGCTTCGGTCGGGTAATCAAAGGTGCGCACTTCGCGGTGCGCGTGCGCATGAGGAATCACCATCAGCCTCCCGCGATCGATCTCGCACCAGCTGCACACATAACCATCGCGTAATTCGGGGAGGTGCGTGGAGGCGAGGCCTTCGATCTCTTGCAGCTTCTCAACACGGGGCACTCCGGCACGCTGTCCACCATCCATGCCAACTCGGCACAACAAGGTCTCGCGCGTTTCACGAGTTGTGTTCTGCAAAGCGGCGTGGACCTTCCCTATCGCGCGATCAAAACGAACATCGCTGACTCACTCAATGTCGTCATCCAGGTCGAGCGGCGGCCTGGACGCCGATACATTTCCGAAGTCCTTTTCATTAACGGATACGACCCCGATGCAGACCTGTTCGATTACGGCGCCGTCTTCCAAACCGGACGGGAGCAGCCATGAGCAGGGACACCTCCTTCACGCCGAAATCGCTCTCCCCGTCCGAATACATCCGAAAGCTCTTCGAGCCCGACGATAACGTCGCGATCCTGGTACGACATCGCGGCACCGGCAGGACGGTTCAGCGGATCGCCAGGGCCGAAACGATAGCAGGCTCTGAGTTTCAGGAATGGCTCGCAGCGCAAAACGCCTCAGGTTCAGACGCCTTCATTGGGATGAATCCGATCAAAGAGGGTGCTTACAGCCGCACCAAGGACCATATAGGGGATATCCGTCACGTCTATCTCGATCTCGACAGAAAGGGCGACGAATCCCTGGAAGCGATTCGAAATTCTTCCGCAGTTCCAGCCCTCAACTATGTCCTCGATACCTCACCTGGCAAGCATCAGGTCGTCTGGAAAGTGAGTGGGTTCAGTCAGAACGAAGCAGAAGCTCTCTTGCGGGACCTGGCGAACCACTTTGGTGGCGACACCGCAGCCACCGACTCGACACGCGTGCTCCGCTTGCCGGGATTCGCAAACCGCAAACTTACTGAAGAATTTATCGTCCAGGCGCACCAAGAGAGCGACGCGGTCCACACGCCGCGCGATTTCGCCATAGAGGAAGGCTCACCCGAAGCGCCGCGACATCTCAGCGAGGATCACCCGCGCGGGCGCTTCATGCAAACCGATCACAAGAGCCAATCCGAGCGGGATTGGGCGTACGCCAAGCGTGCCCTCGCGCGCGGCGACGATCCTGAACTGGTGGTCAAGCGCATCGCCGATTACCGCGCAGAAGACAAGGCGGACCCGGAATATTACGCCCGCTACACGGTGATAAAAGCACAAGCACAGAACGAGCAGGAACGACAAGGCGGCAGCCGATCGAAGTCTCTCGATTCGGCACCGGCCAGCGAGAGATAGAAAAGCAACGCAGCGAGAGAACCAGCGAGTCTCAGGAACCATTGCGTCCGAATTCAAAACCCGATACCGTAATGACGGTTACGGTGCCGAATCAACGAGACAGGAGATCTATGTCTCGCAGATCCGGACAAAGTGGTTCCGTTTACAGAAAAGGGTCCAAGTATATCGGCAGATACCGCGCCGATGTGGCAGGCCAAAACAAGAGGGTCAGACGTACGGTGATCATCGGAAACATCAGCCAGATCACGAAGCCGCAAGCCGAACGATGGCTGGCGAAGTTTGTCGAAGGGCAAGGCATCAACGATGCTCGTTACCTTGCCCGTTCACAATCGCCAGTCTTGACCTTCGGTCTGGCAGCACGTGGCTGGATAGATCGTCACCTCATCGTCAACAAAAAACGTTCATCTCAACGCAGCATGTCTTGCGAGTTGAACAAGCACGTGCTTCCGCACTTGAAAGACACCCCGCTCGAGGAAGTTACATACCCTCTCGTTCGCGGGCTCATTCAGATTTGGCAGCGTGCAGGTCTCTCTCGCAAGTCCATCAGGAACCTCTTCGGCATTGTGCGCGCGATCTATAACTTTCAGTTGGATGAAATGGCACAGAGCGGCAATCCCGTCCTGTCGCCGTGGCTCGTCAAATGGAAGAAGGTCGCGCCCCCAAAAACAGTGCAACAAGCGCCGCCGCACTTTACGGTTGCGCAGATGGCGGCCATCGTGAACCGAGCGAAAACTCAGATGTATCGCTCACTCTTCGCTTTGGCGGCTGGTACCGGAGCACGGGCCGGAGAACTGTTCGCCTTGAGGGTTGAAACGGACGTCGATTTGGACGAGCAGACCATTACCATCCGCCGCTCAGTTTTTGAGGGGGAAGAAAACACCTCGAAAAGCGACACGGGGGACGAAGACAGAACCCGAACGGTGCCCATCGACACCTCCGTGGCTGCGGAACTCAAGAAGCATTTGATGGGCAGGAGGTTCGGTTATGTTTTTCAGACGCGAAACGGCACACCGTTGCGGCTATCAAACGTGCGGGAGGACAAGCTCTACCCCATCTTGGAAGAGTTGAACCTCGTCCAACCCGGCGTTGGAATGCACGCGTTTCGAAGAGGACGGATTTCTTATCTCGTATATTCCGGGGTGAGCCGTCAAGTTATTCGCGACTGGTGCGGACATTCATCCGACAGGATGATTGACCACTATACGAAGCTGTTGCGTCAGCATCACGCGCCTGAAATGGCCAAGTTGAAACCGTTGTTGGACCCCATTTGGACCCCAAGCGACAGAGAGGAGACTAGCACGAGCTCGCAAGTTGTTGTAAATTAAAAGTCTACTTGCCCGTTCCCCGGTAGCTCAATGGTAGAGCATTCGGCTGTTAACCGAAGGGTTGCTAGTTCGAATCTAGCCCGGGGAGCCAA